>CAYZIY010000006.1:0-121460 GCA_964478715.1 uncultured Planctomycetales bacterium | reverse complement strand
AGCTCCCAAGCAATTTACAACTAGATTTCAATTTTGTCTAATTTAGACGGCTATGTAAAAACATGGCAAATAATTGACATAAACTATTATGAATACAACACTTGAATCAAAAAAAGTCTATCTGAAAGTTTACGGCTGCCAAATGAACGCGTACGATGCTGAGCTTGTACAAAGTATTCTCACTCAGCATCAATTCACTTTGACAGAAACAGCCCAAAAAGCGGATATCGTCCTCCTGAATACATGTTCTGTCAGAGAAAATGCGCATCGAAAAGTCTATGGGGCAATTCATCAGATCCATCACGAAAGAAATGGCAAGCCGCTCATTTTGGGCATCCTGGGGTGCATGGCGACTGCCCTTCAAGACAAGCTCATTGAGAACAAAAAACTCAACATCGATTTTATTGCCGGTCCGGACAGCTACCAAAGACTTCCGGAAATCATCCAAAGGGTTGCCAGCAAGAAAGAGAAGATCAGCGATATTGATCTCTCATCTCTGGAAACTTATGAAAATATTTACCCCCAACGCAAAGCCGGCGCCAATGCCTGGATTTCCATCATGCGGGGATGCAATAATTTCTGCTCATTCTGCATTGTCCCTTACGCGCGCGGACGCGAGAGAAGCCGTCCCCTTGGAAGCATCCTCTTTGAAGCAGAGAAGCTGGCCGCTAGAGGTTATCCGCAGGTTACACTCTTGGGTCAAAATGTGAACTCCTACGCGCATGACGGTAAAAATTTCACTGATCTTATTGCAGCCATCAGTAAACTAAAAGACATCAAGCGGATCCGATTCATCTCACCTCATCCTAAGGATTTTTCCGACCATTTGCTTGAGGAAGTGGCGGGCAATCCCAAAATCTGCAAACACATACACCTGCCTTTGCAATCGGGAAGTGATCGCGTTCTCAAACTCATGAACCGCCGATACACACAAAAAAGATACCTTATGCTTGTTGAAAAAATCAAAAAAAAGATGAGGGACGTTTCGATCACCACAGACATCATTGTCGGCTTTCCGACAGAAACCAAAACGGATTATCAAGACACGAAAAAAGTTGTCAAAAGAGTTCAGTTCGATTCCGCTTTTATTTTTAAATATTCTCCGCGCGAAGGAACTCTCGCGGCGCTCAAACACAAAGATGATGTTGGCGCGCAGGATAAAACAAAGCGCACCGTCGAACTCAACGAGATTCAAAAGAAAATTTCATTGAAGAAAAACCGTAGATTGATCGGTAAAACAGAAAAAGTCCTTATTGAGGAAAAATCGACCGCTAAATCGAAAAATGATTTCCAGGGCCGAACCGATGCCAATAAACTTGTGGTTTTTCCCAAAGGATCTTACAAAGTCAGAGATTTCATCGACATTCAAATCACTGATGCCACCGCTCATATCCTCAAAGGCCATGCCATCGCTTAAAGAATCCGTAAAGAAATTTGCCTTGGAGCCGCTGGGTTTTGACGATTGCCGGTTCGGCCCTGTCGCTGACAAGACCTCAGTAAAGCGTTATGAAAAATGGGTTCTGGCCGGTTACCATGCCGACATGGATTACCTGAAGCGCCATCTTACGCTCAAAGAAGATCCCCGGCGACTTCTTGACGGCGCGCGCTCGGCGATCATTGTCGCAAAAGGATACAAAAACACGCCCCAAAAGCATCTGACATCTTCTTTAAAAGTCGCCCGTTACGCCGCAGGCAAGGATTACCACGGCATCATATTAAAAAAGCTAAACCGGCTTATTGCCTTTATCAAAACTCAAGATCCCTCGATTCACTGTTATCCGGGCGTGGACAGCCGTCCGATCGCCGAGCGCGCGCTGGCCCTGCGCAGCGGGATTGGTTTTCTGGGAAAAAACGGAATGGTCATTCATCCGCAATTAGGCTCCTATTTTTTCCTGGGAGTGATTTTGACAACAAGCCGATTTACTGCCGACAGTCCGCTAAAGCAAACCTGCGGCCGCTGCCGATTGTGCATAGACGCCTGCCCGACCGAGGCGATTTTTGAAAACAAAACGATTGATGCTGCTAAATGCACCAGTTATCGGACGATTGAACGCAAGAAACCTTTAACAGAAAAAGAAGCGGCCCAAAGCCGCGGTTGGCTTTTCGGCTGTGATATTTGCCAAGAGATCTGTCCATACAATCACGCGCGCGTACCGCTCACCGACTGGAAAGAATTCCTGCCGCGTGCCGGAATCGGTTTTGATCCGCAAACCGCCACCGGCGGCTTGCGCGCTATTTGTAAAAACTCCTGCTTGTACCGATCGCGCAAGCGGATCCGGGCTAATTTTTTATCAGTCAAAGAAACATTCAACAAATAAGGGGGGTGATTGACATCGCTTCGGGGCTATGTTATTCTAATTTTCATTGTTAATAATTGTCGACTATATCCTGATGAAGGCGTTTAACTATGTCTGATCAAAACATACAATTGCCAAACAGCCTTGGGCAAATCGAAACGCAATATTTTACTTTTGCCGACCAGAGTCGGCCTTTTTTCTTGCAAAATAAAAGTCAACTGGCGCCGGTCACCCTGGCTTACGAAACCTACGGAAAGCTCAATAAGGAAAAGTCTAATGCTGTTCTTGTTCTGCATGCCCTCTCGGGTGATGCCCACGCGGCCGGATATCACAAAAACAAACAGAAACCAGGCTGGTGGGACCTTTTTATCGGCCCCGGCAAGGCCTTTGATACCGATAAATATTTTATCATTTGCTCCAATGTGATTGGAGGATGCAAGGGGAGCACAGGTCCTTCATCCGTTAATCCTCAGACCCAGAAACCGTACGGCCTGAGTTTTCCGTTTGTTACGGTCAAGGATATGGTCCAAGCTCAAAAACATCTGATCGATCATTTGGGGATTGAAAAATTACTGGCGGTAGCTGGCGGATCAATGGGAGGGATGCAGGCCCTGAAATGGTCCTTGTCTTTTCCGGAAAAAGTGCATTCAAGCATTGTCATTGCCGCCAACACCCGCCATACGGCCCAGCAAATTGCCTTAAATGAAGTCGCTCGTCAAGCCATCATGGCTGATCCGGACTGGCAAAACGGAAATTATTATGGACAATCAATTCCGGCCCGCGGACTGGCGGTCGCGCGCATGATCGGGCATATCACCTACATGAGTGATAGATCGATGCAGGAAAAATTCGGCCGTCAATTGATTGAAAAGCAACGCAGCGGTTTTGATTTCACAACAGACTTCCAGGTTGAGAGCTACCTCAAATACCGCGGGGACAGCTTTGTTCAGCGTTTTGATGCCAATTCCTATCTGTACATCAGCAAGGCCCTAGATTATTTTGATTTGGCTAAAGGCGGCCCACTGGCGGATGTTTTTTCCGCGGCCCGTTGTAGCTATCTGGTCATTTCTTTTACCAGTGACTGGCTGTATCCTTCTTACCAGGTCCAGGAAATGGTCAAGGCCATGAAGATCAATGATCTGGATGTCTCCTACTGCGAAGTTAGTTCTAGCTACGGACATGATGCTTTCTTGGTGGAAAACGAGGGACAGACACAGTTAATTTCGCATTTTCTCAACAATATGCAATCACAATTTTAGGATAAAGTCATGCGCTTCGATCATCGCATTATTATGGATTTAGTGAAACCGTCCTGCCGCGTTCTGGATCTCGGTTGCGGCGACGGTCAGCTGCTGGAATACCTTAAAAACGAAAAGTCAGCCCAAGTAACGGGCATTGAAATCAATGAGAAAGCTATTTACAAATGTATCGAAAAGGGTCTCACCGTCTCTCATGGGAATATCGATTCCGGACTGTCCGATTACTCCAACAACCGGTTTGATTATGTGATCTTGAATGAAAGCCTCCAGGAAGTCCTCTATCTGGAGAATGTGATTTTAGAAGCCCTGCGTGTCGGCCGCCAGGTTATTGTAGGCATTCCCAATTTTTGCCACTGGCGGGCACGGTTGCAAGTCTTTTTCCAGGGACGGGTCCCGATCACTAAAGAACTGCCTTACCCGTGGTATGAGACGCCGAATTTACGTTTCTTAAGCATCAAAGACTTTGAAAAATTCTGCAAAATCAAAAAGATAAAGGTAAAGAGGGTAATCGTCATTGCCGGCAGAAAAATCATCCGGTTTTTGCCGAATCTTTTCGGGCGCACGGGCATTTTTCTGCTTAGCAAAAATCACTAACCTAAAAACCTCATTCGTGCAATAAAGGAGCTTGTATGCCTTACATTAATTTGAAACTGGTGGGAACACTATCCCAAAACCAAAAAGAGGAAATCGCCAAGCAGTTTTCTCAAACATTGGAAACCGTAGCCAATAAACCGAAAGATCACACTTATCTGGTGATCGATGAGATTCCCGGGTCCAACTGGGCTAAAGGGGATAAATTCTTTAGTTGATCTACATCCATGACACACAATCCCCTCGTTGCCATTATTGTGATTTCCGATCGAGCATCCCGCGGAGAATACGAAGACGTCAGCGGCTCATGTATCGAAGAATCCTTAAGGACTTTTCTGAAATCCCCGTTTAAAGCTGAGAAAAGGATTATTCCGGATAATCAGGAAGCAATCGAAAAGGCCTTGCTGAGTTTCAGTCAGCAACCGGAGTGCTTCTTGATCTTGACTACCGGCGGAACAGGAATCGCCCGGCGCGATGTCACCCCGGAAGCCATGCAGAATGTCTGTGAAAAGATTTTACCCGGATTCGGCGAACGGATGCGATTTGTCTCAATTCAGACGGTACCAACCGCTATCTGTTCGCGCCAGCTGGCCGGCGTAAAGGAGAAAACTTTGATCATTAATTTACCGGGCAATCCCAAAGCAATCAAGGAATGTCTCAATGCCGTCTTTCCGGCCGTCCCCGATTGCCTGGACCAGCTGGGAAAGATTGATATCGCGATCAATAGCGACCTTTACGGAAACTACAGGCCCCATCATCACGCCAACGAAGAAACTCCCTAAAGGTATGTCTGTTATCCCCGAAACTCAAAAACAAAATCTTTGTGATCTTTTTCGCCGTCCGCTGAAAGATCTTCGCATCTCAGTAATAGATCGCTGCAACATGCGCTGCCCTTATTGCATGCCTGAAAACACCTGCGCTCGCGCTGAGTTCCTTCATCCCGACAATTATTTGTCTTTTGAAGAAATCCTGCGGCTTATTGGACTGTTTACGGATCTGGGTATTGAAAAAATCCGGCTCACAGGCGGCGAGCCTCTTTTAAGAAAAGATCTTCCCCGCTTGATCAGATTGATACGCCGAGATTCTTGCATTAATGATCTCGCCTTGACCACAAACGGACTTCTTTTAAAACATTATGCAAAAGCATTGAAGCAAGCGGGACTCAAAAGGATCACCGTAAGCTGCGATGCACTTAATCAAACCCTTTTTGATCGCTTAAGCGGCTACCGGGGATCTCTGACATCGGTTCTTGAGGGGATCGAACAGGCCCGGCGCGCAGGATTTTCTCCGATCAAGATCAATGTGGTTGTTCAAAAAGGAGAAAATGACAAGGATCTTTTGAATTTGGTACGCCGATTCCGGACTCCTGATTTTATTTTACGATTTATTGAATTTATGGACGTGGGCAATAAAAATCATTGGTCTGATCAAAAAGTCGTGCCTTCCGAACAAATCCTTCAGATGATTCACAAAGAGTATCCCCTGACTGCGCTTGAGCCAAATCACAAAGGAGAGGTGGCCCGCCGTTACGCATACCTTGATGGCCAGGGAGAAATTGGCTTTATTTCAGCGGTCACGCAACCGTTTTGCGGGGACTGCCGCAGGGGCCGCTTGCTTGCTGACGGTAAATTTCTAACATGTCTCTTTGGAGCCAATAAAATCGATTGCAGAAGTCTTTTGAGGCAGAATCTTTCTGATAACGACATCCGGCAAGTCTTTGTGAAGATCTGGCAAAATCGTGATGACCGCTACGGTGAGCAGAGATATTCTTTGAAGAAAGCCTCTTTGTCTTTTAAAAAGATGGAGATGTATGAAATCGGGGGATAAATGAATAACCGATGAGAGGCGTTACCAGAAAATCCTTTTGCCGCTTGCTTCGCTGGCATTAAATGAGCCTGCCAAACGCACTTCGCGTTTAAGCTCAATCTTAAACTTATTTTGCACAGCCTTTCGCATCATTACAGAGAGATCATAAACATCCTGGGCACTGCAACGACCGTTTTTGACTATAATATTGGCATGTTTGTCAAAAACGGCCGCACCATTCACTTTAAATTCCCTAACTCCGGCCTTTTCTAAATACGGCCCGGCGGATTTTCTTTGGCTTTTCTGATCTGGGCTATCCTTTAGCTCGATATTCTTAAAAAAGCTACCGGCTGTGGGTATCTTTTTCCAATCGGGATGTTTTTCCTTGCGTTGCTCAAGAATAGCTTTACGTTCATCGAGCAATCTTCCGCGATTTCCGTTTCTCACCTTCACGCGAGCGGAAATAACGGTCTCGCCGGTAAGCTGAAGAAGAGAACTGCGATAACTGAAACCCAATGTTGCTGATTGAGCCTTAACCAGTTTTCCGCTTTGATCCATGATAGTGATATTTTCAATCACCTCGCTTATCTGACGGCCATAGGCACCCGCATTGCCTACAATCGCGCCGCCAACGGTCCCCGGAATCCCGGAAAGAAAACCAAGCCCATCCATTGACGCATAGGCCGCATAGTTGGCCAGGTCATCCGCGGAAGTGGAAGCTGCGACAATCAAAGATGTTTGGCTTCTTTCAATCAGAGGTGACCGGCTCAAATAGCGAATTACCGCACAATCAATCCCTTGATCGGAAATCAAAATATTACTGCCTAAGCCGATGACAATAAATTTCTGCTTCTGCCGATAAAGAGCCTGACTAATAGTTTCAAGCTGTTCCGGATGGCCACACTCAATTAAGAGAGGGCAACGCCCGCCAAGTTGAAATGTCGTAAAGCGAGACAATTTTGCATCTCTTGTGATAACTGCATCGCTCTTTTTAATCAAATCGTCTGAAAGCATCACTTAGCGTTTCTTGTTTTATAGCGAGCAAAGAGATAGAGGCAGTCAGATAGACGGTTGAGCCAAACCAGAAGCAGTAAATTCTTTAAACCCTTGCGCTGGATCAATTGAACTATTTTTCGCTCACAACGCCGCGCTACTGCTCTAGCGTAATCACAATACGCGGAAGAAAAATTCCCGCCCGGAGCAACAAACTGGCTGGGCCGCTCACCCTTTTGCTCAAACCAATCAATAATATTCTCAAGATCTCGGATGTCCTCTTTTCTTAATCTTTTCTTAAGAATCCCTGTTCTTTGCGGCAACGTCATGATTTCACCGCTGATCAATATGATTTTATCTTGAATCATTTTAAGATATCTTTCTATCCGTTTGCTGCGCGCTCTAAGTCCCGCCATCCCCAAAATGGCATTTAATTCATCAAGATCGCCGCAAAGATCAACCCGCAGAGAACTTTTCCAAATCCTTTCCCCCGAGTAAAGCCGGGTTAATCCCTCATCGCCCTGCCTGGTCACAATGCTTCTTGGTCGAGGTTTATCTCGTCTTTTTCTTTTTGCTGATCCCTTGGCCGGCATAGATTTCCTTTTTCCAAATCGGAAGATTTTTCTTTAATTGATTGATCGCTTCACGGCACCCATAAAGAGCTTCACGGCGATGAGCGGCAGAGACAAAAAGGATCACTGTTATTTCTCCGGGTCGACAGGTTCCTACCCGCTGGATACAGCCAATCGCCTGAAGTTTGTATTTATCCTTTACGGCTTTAATGATCTTGCGGCCCTGAGACAGTGTCATTTCAGGGATTGACTCATAGACTAAGCTTTTGACCCTGTGACCGCGGTTGGTTTGCCGCACCCGACCAACAAAAATCGATATGGCGCCCGAGTCCTTTGAGATTATCTTTTTACGCAACGGATAATGATCAAGAGCTTTTCTTGACAGGGAGAATGGCATAACTTAAAATGTCACTTCGACATCACCTTGCTTAATGACAGCTTGACATGCCAGGCGTTTCTCTTTATCCATTCCCAAATCGCGTTCTTCTTTGCTGAGCTCGCTTAAATTTTCAGCCCCTTTAGTCACATGAATCACGCAGCTTCCGCAAACACCGGCATTGCAGTCAAAAACGACACCGGCCTTTTCGCAAGCCGGGCGCACGTAAGAGCCGTCAGGCAAATCGTAAACATGATCATCGATAATGAGTTGAGCCATTTTATTTTCCTTTTGTTTCTTTTTTAAAACTTATTGTATCATGTTTTGGTCCGCTAATGAATGCTATTATTTGAGTTGCGGCCTGCCCCTTATGTGATAGAATTTAACATAAAAGAGGAAGGATATCTGCAAGTGCTTTGTCCTAAACAGCGAAGAAAAACGCCGACAGTCAATGTGGGCGGTGTGCGGATCGGCTCGGCTCATCCCGTTGTGATTCAATCAATGACCGATACGCCAACAGCAGAAATCAGAAAGAGCATCCGCCAAGTCAGGGAACTATTCGATGCCGGCAGCGAGCTTGTGCGTTTAACCGTTAACAATGAAGAAGCCGCACGCGCTATTCCCTTGATTGCAAGCGAGATTAAAAAAACCGGCCGCCATGTTCCTCTGATCGGCGATTTTCATTACAACGGACACTACCTGCTAAAAAAATATCCGCAATGCGCTCAAGTATTAGCCAAATGGCGGATCAATCCAGGCAATGTCGGCCAGGCCGATCATTTCAGAAATATTATCGGCCTGGCCGTTAAATACCGCAAACCGATCCGCATAGGTGTCAACAGCGGATCTTTGGATAAGAAACTTTATGAGCGTTTCCTAAATCAAAATTCCAAAAAGAAATCTCCACAAAATCCCAAAAATATTTTTGTACAAGCCGCGGTCGAAAGCGCCTTAAGGAGTGCCAGAAAAGCCCTGGCCCTGGGACTCAAGAGAAATCAACTCATTCTCAGCGTTAAATTATCCGGAGTCCAGGAAACCATAGAAGCCTACCGGCAGCTTGCCCGAAAATGCGATCATGTACTGCATGTAGGCTTAACCGAAAGCGGTTCAGGGGAAGAAGGAATCATTTCCAGCACGGCTGCTTTATCTATTCTTTTACAGGAAGGGATCGGCGATACCATCCGGATGTCCTTGACCCCTAAGCCGCGTGCCAGCCGCAGCCTGGAAGCACATAGCTGTCAAATTCTTTTACAGTCTCTGGGTCTAAGGTATTTCTATCCGCGGGTGATCAGCTGTCCCGGCTGCGGGAGAACGGCCCGTGATGGCTACAAAAAGCTGGCCGAAAGTATCAAACAGGATATTCAAAAAAATATGCCGGTATGGAAAAAGAAATATCCGGGAATTGAGCAGATCACCATTGCGGTTATGGGATGTGTCGTCAATGGTCCCGGCGAAAGTCGTCATGCAACAATCGGCATCAGCCTGCCGGGGAAAAGCGAAAAATCCTCTGTTCCCGTTTTTCTCAAAGGAGAGCGGGTCGCGATCTTAAGAAACAAGAAGTCCCTAAAAAGAAATTTTTTGAATATCCTTAAAGATTATCTTGAGAAAGAGTTGAAGAAGAAAAGACCACTCTAGGAAAAAATTACCGGAAAACTTCAAAGCGGTATCTGCCCAACGATCTTTCTTTTTTCAAAAATACAATATTGTTGAAATCCCGCCCTAAGAGCCAATAAACGGGCCTGATCGAAATCGGCCCCCACCTCTTGAGGTCGATGGGCATCGGAACCAAAAACAATCGGCACGCCGGCCCGGGCATAGATCGTCAAATCTTTTAAAGCGGGATAAATCTCGCCAACCGGCTTTCTTAATCCCGAAGTATTGATCTCAATAGCCACCCCGAATTTTTTGAACACCTCAGCGGTTTTTTTAATTTCAGCGGATATGTCTTCACTGGCCCGGTGTCCGAATTTCTTGACCAAGTCCACATGACCCATAATATCAAAAAGCTGGCTTTGGGCGGCCTCTCGAAGGGTTTTCTGGTAAGTCCGGTAGACTTGATTGACATCCTTTCCATCCCAACTTTGCCGTTCATTCGGGCAATCAAACGCCCAGTCTTTGAGAAAATGCACGGAGCCGATCACGTAATCATAAGCATAGCCATCAAGAAGTTCCTTCGTTTGCTTCTCGAATCCGGGAATAAAATCGGCTTCAATTCCGATTTTGATAGAAAGCGTGCAGCTGTCTCTCCTAAGGCCTTCCATCATCTGTTGATAGAAAGGAAGTTGATCTCTCGACATGGTGACCGCTGGATCCACGCGATCAACAAACGGCGCATGATCGGAGAATCCTACTTCCTCTAAACCCATTTTCTCGGCTTGTTGAACATAGTCCCGGCATTCACCGATGGCATGCCCGCACAATGAGGTATGAATATGATAATCTGTTTTGGGGATCATAGAATTCGTATTATAGCATACAACCGCAGGGCCTCAACCGAAATGTTCGATCTATTCTTTAGATATTTGACATCCACTTCAAATTTATGATATGATTCCTCATCCAAAGAACGAAAACCATTTCCGAAAAATTCATGAAAGATATTTACCACTCATTACTCAAAGAAATCGGTGAGGATACCTCGCGCGAAGGATTGGTCAAAACACCACAGCGGGCCGCCCAGGCCATGGCCTTTCTCACGCAAGGATATTCTCTGGATCTTAGAAAAATCCTCAATAATGCCATTTTTGAATCAGATAATGATGAAATGATTATTGTCAAGGACATCGAGCTTTATTCGCTGTGCGAGCATCATCTGCTTCCTTTTTTTGGTAAATGCCACGTAGGCTACCTGCCTAATAAAAAAATTATCGGTTTATCCAAAATTGCCCGCATCGTAGATGTCTTTGCTAAAAGACTGCAAATTCAGGAATCTTTGACTAAGCAGATTGCTGAAACCATCATGCAGGCCACCGATGCCCTGGGAGTTGCCGTAGTCATTGAAGCCCAACACCTATGCATGATGATGAGGGGCGTGCAAAAACAAAATTCGGTCATGAAAACATCCTGCATGTTGGGAGCCTTTCGCAAGGACAGCTCAACCCGTAGTGAATTCTTGAGTCTGATCAAATAGAAAAAGGCCGCCTTGCTTCCCTAATAATAGAGACACTCATGGAAAAATCCGCTCAAATCACAATCAAGCGTCTGAGAACAAAAACCATTATTGGAACGAAATCTTCAGAGCGTAAACGCAAACAACCTATCATTGTGGATCTTGTGATTTGGTATGATGCCCAAAGGGCTGCCCGAAGCGACAAATTAGCTGAAGCACTGAATTATCAAGAATTAGCCGACCACATAAAAAAAGAAATAGAAGCCAGCCGTTTCTATCTTCTAGAAAAACTGGCCGATGATGTGCTCAAAATTGTCATGCAATACAAGCCTGTCAAAAAAGCTCGTGTCCATATCGAAAAACCCGATGCCTTGCCATACGCGAAGTCTGTGTCTCTAGAGATAGAGGCGGGAGGGAGATTCTGAATGTTCGGGTATCTTGTTTTACTGTTTACCCTTGTGCCAGCCGTAGAGTTAGCCCTTCTGATCAAAGTCGGCACGCACATTGGCGCCATCAACACGCTCATGTTGATTATCTTGACCGGTCTTATCGGCGCCACGCTTGCCCGACTCCAGGGACTCCTGATCTTGGAGCGGATTCAAGAACAACTTGATCGAGGACTCATGCCCACTGAAGAAATGCTAGACGGTCTAATGATCTTTGCCGGAGGAATTGTTCTTCTCACACCGGGTTTTGTGACCGATGCCTTGGGGCTGATTTTATTGATTCCTTTGACCCGAAGCATGATCAAAAAAGGATTGAAAAAGATCTGGACTCGCGCGCTCAAGGAAGGACAAAACATCACAGTCTATTCATCCGGAAAAAAGAGATCTTCCTTTGCGGATGATGATTATGAAGACGCCGATTTTCATTGATGAGAATTTCATTTAATAAAACGAATTTTTCAAAATTTCTCCAAGTACCCACCCTTAAGAAAATGCTCGCTCACAAGTCCTTTATTAGCTAGTATTTGTAAGTTTCTGAATTGAAAATTTTTCTTGCACATCTATCAGGCTCATGTTATCCTTTCTAAAATTTACTCACAACAGATTATGAAAAAAATACTGATAATCCTCTGCCTGGCTCTGATTGTCGCATTGGCACCCCGCAAAAGCGAACAACAGATTACGGCATCTCCGTCGATCTCTTATAAAAGAATCGGCAAGGCATCCTATTATTCTAAAAAGTCTCCAGGCATCAAAAGACATACGGCCAATAATGAAATCTTCGATGACAACGAATTGACCTGCGCCATCTGGGGTGTCGAATTCGGCCGCCGGATCCGAGTCACCAATCTCGAAAATGGGAAATCCGTCATTGTGCGCGTTAATGACCGCGGACCTTCGGAAGAGTGCGTTCTCGAAGGCCGGGTGATCGACTTGACCAAGAACGCTTTTCGCCGTTTGGGATCTTTAAAAAATGGTCTTCTCAATGTAGAGCTTGAATTCCTTTAATATGACCGCTTTGTATTTCTTCACAAAATTCCTAAGAAAATTATTGCCCCTGACCATTTCTTGTATTAATCTGATTACAGAAATTTAATCTTATTTCCACAACCAGTGATCCCGCTCAAAGGGGAAGGCCGCCCAGCCTTCCCCTTATATTTTTCCATAATTTTTCCTTGCAAAAGGAATTTATATTGGTATGATGTTGTCATCATTAAACAAACCATTTCATTTTTCTATTTATGAGTCTCCCTCTTAAGAATAAAGTTATTTTGATCACTGGCAGCGCTCGAGGTATTGGCAAAGAGATTGCAAAAGTCTTTGCCCAAGAGGGCGGCACTGTTCTGATTAGCGATATCAATGCAGAAAGGGCAGCCCAAACAACCGAAGAGCTTGCAGAGAACGGTTTTCAAGCCGACAGTTTTGCCTGTGACGTCACAAACAGCCAAAGCGTTGTCGAGATGATCAACAAAATTCTTGACAAACATTCGAGGATTGATATATTAATTAACAATGCCGGCATCACAAAAGACGGCTTATTGTTGCGAATGAGCGAGCAAGATTGGGATGCCGTTTTAGCCGTTAACCTCAAAGGCGTTTTCAACACAACCAAGGCTGTATTGAAACCGATGTTGAAAGCAGCGGCAAAAGGCTCAAAAGGAAAAATCATCAGTATCGCCTCGATCATTGGAATCATGGGAAACGCAGGTCAAGCCAATTACGCCGCCAGCAAGGCCGGCATCATCGGTTTCACCAAATCAATCGCCCGAGAGGTCGCCAGCCGGAGTATTACCGTTAATGCCGTGGCCCCCGGATACATTCAAACGGAAATGACGGAAAAGCTCAGCGATAAAGCTCGGGAAGAAATTTTCAAAACCATTCCTCTGGGGAACCTGGGGACCCCTCGAGATGTTGCGGGTGTGTGCTTGTTTTTAGCATCTTCACACGCCGATTATATTACCGGACAAACCATCGTCGTTGACGGTGGAATGGCAATGTAAGCAAAGGATTGCAAAAAAACAAGGAGGCAGCTACATGGCAGTCGAAGACAAAATCAAATCAATCATTGCGGAACAACTGGGCGTGAAACCGGAAGAAGTAACTCCCCAGGCATCGTTTATCGATGACTTGGGCGCTGATTCACTGGATACTGTTGAGCTGATTATGGCATTAGAGGAAGAGTTTAATATTGAGATTCCCGATGAAGATGCAGAAAAGATGAGCACTGTTGGGGACGCGATCAAATATATCGAAGAGAAATCAGCTGCTAAATAGGGTGGAATTAAGAATTAAAGTGCAATCATAATTTGCCCCGATTCACATCGGGGCAAATTCATTTAACCAAGAGGAATGTTTATGATGGAAAAACGGCGTGTTGTTGTCACCGGATTAGGAACCATTTCTCCGGTAGGCTGTTCGACCGATAAGTTCTGGAGTTCTCTAAAAAAAGGGAAAAGCGGCATCAGGAAGATTACCCATTTTGACGCCTCTGAAATGGATTCACAGATCTGCGGCGACGTTATTGATTTTAAAAGCGAAGAACATTTTAATCCTAAAGAAGCCCGCCATACCTGCAAATTCGTTCAATATGCTATTGTGGCCGCCAAAGAAGCCATCGAAATGTCTGGATTGGATATGGATAAAGAAAATCCGGATCGGGTGGGTGTTATCATCGGTTCCGGAATCGGCAGTTTGCAAACAATCGAGAAAGAATACAGCGTCTTTCTGGAGAAGGGACCCAAGAGAATTTCCCCTTTTCTTATTCCGAAATTGATCGTCAATGAGGCGGCCGGACAAGTTTCCATCAAAATGGGAGCCAAAGGGCCCTGCACATGCGTCACAACGGCCTGCGCGACCGGAACCCACTCCATAGGCGATGCGATGCGCCTGATCCAATTTAATGAAGCCGATGTCATGTTTGCCGGCGGAACGGAAAATGCGACAACCGTCTTGGGAGTCGGCGGTTTTGCGGCTCTTAAAGCCCTGTCCAGAAGAAATGACGAACCGGAAAAAGCCTCCCGGCCCTTTGACCTTAACCGTGACGGATTTATCATGGCCGAGGGTGCGGGTGTCGTGATCCTGGAAGAGCTTAAGCATGCTAAAAAAAGGGGGGCTAAAATTCTCGCCGAAGTAATTGGTTACGGCCGAACATCCGATGCGTATCATGTCACAGCCCCGGATCCCACTGGAAGCGGAGCCATTAAAGCCATGCAGCTGGCTATCAAAGACGCGCAACTAAATCCCGGCGATGTTGATTACATTAACGCCCATGGAACTTCAACCAAGCTCAACGATAAGGTTGAAACCCTGGCTATCAGAACCACCTTTAATTCTCATGCTAAAAAACTGATGATCAGTTCCACGAAATCAATGACCGGCCATCTGCTGGGAGCCGCCGGTGGGATCGAATTTATCGCCTGTGTTTGCGCCATCAACGATCGGACAGTACCCCCGACTATCAATTACGAAACACCTGATCCTGATTGCAATCTGGACTATGTGCCCAATCAGGCTCGTGAGGCAGAAATCAATGTGGCTCTATCAAACTCGCTAGGGTTTGGAGGCCACAATGCAACCTTGATCGTCAAGAAATTTACTTCCTAATAACTCAATAAACAAAGGGTATGGAAATGAAGTCCTATAAAATTGCTGTCATTCCGGGAGACGGAACAGGACCCGAAGTTGTTAACGAAGGTTTAAAGATTCTGGAAGCTGTCTCATCGCTGTGCGGTTTTAAATACGAAACAACCCATTTCGACTTTGGCGGAGAGCGTTATTTAAAAACAAGAGAAATACTGCCGCTATCGGCTGTTCATGATCTAAAAAAATTTGATGTCATTTACCTGGGGGCGATCGGACATCCGGATGTCAAACCCGGTATTTTGGAAAAAGGTATACTTTTGAAGATACGATTTGACCTGGACCAGTATATAAATTTGAGACCCGTCCAACTTTATGATGACAGATTTTGCCCAATCAAAAATAAAAAGCCTGAACAAATCGATTTTACAGTTGTCAGAGAAAACTCCGAAGGACTGTACAAGGGAATGGGCGAATTTCAAAATAAGGGAACACCAGATGAAGTAGCTTTGCAAATATCCCATAATACGCGAAAGGGAGTGGAGCGCTGTCTGCGCTATGCCTTCGAATATACCCAAAAATACGGCAAGAAAAAACAACTGACTCTCTGCGGAAAAACCAATGTGCTTACCTACGCATTTGATCTCTGGGAACGGACTTTTAATGAAATGGCTAAAGATTATCCCGATATCAAAACGGACTATACCCATGTTGATGCCACAACCATGTGGTTTGTGAAAAATCCCGAGTGGTTTGATGTGATTGTCACCGACAATATGTTTGGAGACATCATTACAGATCTGGGGGCCATGATCCAGGGAGGGATGGGATTAGCCGCCGGAGGCAATATTAATCCTCATGGCGTTTCTATGTTCGAACCTATCGGCGGATCAGCACCAAAATACACTGGGAAAAACGTCATTAATCCCCTGGCGGCTATCTGTGCTTTAGCTATGCTATTAAGAGAAATAGGGCAAGAAAAGGCCGGAGATAAGGTAGAAAATTCGGTCAAAAAAGTCGTACGCGAAAAGCTCAAAGATCTTGGCGCAGGCCGGATGGGTTATTCCACTCAGGAAGTGGGAGATCTTGTCGTCAAAGGACTCTAAAAATATGAAGAAATTTAATGTGGCGATCGTCGGAATCCGTGGGGTAGTCGGGCAATCCATGCTCACAATTTTGAAGGAGCGGAATTTCCCTGTGGATGAACTGCGACCCATGTCTCAACATCCAAATCAATGCGAGCCATCAGAAATCAATGGCAAAATGTTCAAAGCCGTCCGGCTTGACCATGGAGCCTTTGAAGGCGTAGATATCGTTCTGTCATCTCCGGGAGCTGCTCTCAGTAAAGAATTTATGCCTATCGCGGCTAAAGCCGGAGCGATCGTCATCGACAATACCAGTGCTTTCCGAATGGATCCCGATGTGCCTCTGGTTGTTCCCGAAGTTAATCCGCAGGATATCCCAGCAGAAAAGGGCCTGATTATCGCTAATCCCAATTGCTCCACCATACAAATGGTTGTTGCACTCAAACCGCTTCATGATTTTGCGAAAATCAAGCGTATTGTTGTTTCGACCTATCAGTCAGTTTCCGGTGCCGGCTCTAAAGGGCTGATGGATTTGGACGATCAGATCGCCGGTAAAATGGACAGTCGTCATAAATTTCCTTATCAAATTCTTCATAATTTGATTCCGCATATTGATGTCTTTCAAGAGAATTTCTACACCAAAGAAGAGATGAAGATGGTTAATGAAACCATAAAGATCATGGGCGATGACTCCATTAAAGTAACGGCAACCTGCGTGCGCGTTCCTGTTTACTATGCTCATAGCGAATCTGTTAATATAGAAACGGAGAAGAAGATTTCCCGCGAAAAAGCCATTAAGCTTCTAAAGAACGCACCCGGCATTCAAGTAGTTGATGATGTTAAGAGCAACCGATACCCTATGCCTCTAGAAGCCCAGCATCATAACGCAACCCTAGTGGGCCGTATCCGTGAAGACGAATCTGTCATCAACGGTCTGAATCTCTGGATTGTTGCTGATAATATTCGCAAAGGAGCAGCTTTAAACGCCATTCAAATTGCCGAGCACTGGATCAAAAAGCAATCATGAAAACGATAAAATTAACGATTGAATATGACGGAACCTGTTTTCATGGATGGCAAATCCAAAAAGGCTTGCGCACTGTACAAGGCGAAGTTGAGAAAGCCCTGAATAAAATCTTTAAAAAAAGAATGCGAGTTTATGGCAGCGGCAGAACGGATGCCGGAGTACATGCCAGCGGACAGGTAGCTCACTTTGCAGTCAACTCTCAAATGAGTGTTCAGGAAATGCTTAAAGCGATCAACGCTAATATCCCTGATGATATCGTTATCCACCGCGTAGATGAGGCCAAGAGCACGTTCCATGCCCAATATAAAGCAAAATCAAAAGTGTACGCTTACAATATTCTTAATCGGACAACGCCTTCTGTGCAGCAAAGAAATTTTTATTATTTCTACCCCTATGATTTGAACTTGAAAAACATGCGGCAGGAAGCCAAAGCCCTTATTGGAAAAAAGGATTTTAAATCGTTCCAAGCGGCTGATGCGCATAATAAAAAGCGTTCTCAAAACACGATCCGGAAAATCAAAAGTATTCAAATTAAAAAGAAAGGATCATACGTCACAATCCAAATAGAAGCCAACGGGTTTTTATACAAAATGGTGCGCAATATCGTTAGCGCGCTCCTTGAGATTGGTACCGGACGCCTCCCAATGGGGAGCATAAAGAAAATCTTAAAACAGAAAAATAGAGTCTTTGCCCCTAAAACAGCTCCGGCCAAAGGATTGTGTCTCGTTAAAGTTAAGTACTGACAGTGAAACGCTAACATCATGTACATCACTTAAGTATGACTGACATTAGTTAAGTATTGACAATCTAACGAGAAATGTTATACTTTAGCTTTTAATAGTTGTATTTTCGGTAAGTAAAAGAGGAATTGATGACAAAAACGCGCATGATCAAATCGACAGAAGTTGAACGCAAATGCTTCCTGGTTGATGCTAATGGCCAGATTTTGGGCCGCTTGGCATCAAAAATCGCCAGCGTTCTTCGCGGAAAACATAAACCCATCTATACGCCGCATGTGGACACAGGTGATATGGTCGTTGTAATCAATGCGGAAAAGATCCGCGTGACAGGACAGAAAATGAAAAATAAAGAATATCAACGCTATTCCGGATATCCCTCCGGTCAAAAGACTGTTCGCCTGGAAGAAATGATGGCCAAGCGCCCCACACAGGCTTTAAAATTAGCGATTAAAAGGATGATGCCTAAAGGTGCCCTAAGCGCACAGATGCTCAAGAAATTAAAGATTTTTGCCGGTGAAAATCACCCTCATCAGGCTCAAAAACCGGTGCCGTTGGAGGTCTAATTTTATGGTAGAGATTGTCAAATATGAAGCTACGGGACGTCGAAAATGCTCTGTCGCAAGGGTTGTTCTCACTCCGGGAAACGGAAAAATTGTGATCAATAAACGACCTTTCGAAAATTATTTTCCGCGTGAAACAGACCGTATTGATATCGTCCAGCCTTTAAAACTGACCGGTGCCTTGGGAAAATTTAATATCACAGCCAAAGTAACAGGCGGAGGAATGACCGGTCAGGCCGGAGCCGTCAAGCTGGGGCTGTCCCGCTCGCTGGCTCTCTGCGATGAAGAGCAGAAAACGATACTCAAAAAAGCTCACTGCCTTAGACGCGATCCCAGGATGAAAGAAAGAAAGAAGCCGGGGCAGAAAGGCGCCCGCAGGAAGTTCCAGTGGGTTAAGCGTTAAGCATACAATCCCAATAAAGACTTAAAAACCTATCTCCCCGACAAAAACGTTGACGAGATAGGTTTTTTATTTTAAGATAATATCCAATTCTAAATTTTCACAACTTAATAGAACATAAAATGTTACAAACAATGTTTAAATCGAATAAACCGTTTATCAAAGTAGGTATCGTCGGTGTCAGTGGATACTCCGGAGGAGAGCTGGCTGTTCTTCTTCTCAAGCATCCGTTAACACGTCTCACTTATGTCAGCGCTAATAATACCACAGGCAAACTTTCTGAGATTTGGCCGCAACTCAAAGGCCAAACTAAACTAGTTTGCAAAAAATATGATCCGCGCAAAGCCATCAATAGTTGTGAATGTGTTTTTCTGGCCGTTCCCCATACCTTGGCAATGCAAATTGCTCCGCAGCTTCTGAAAGCTGGTTTGCGGGTCATCGACATCAGTGCCGACTACCGCTTCAAAGATTCTAAGCTTTTTCAAAAGCTTTACGGCAAAGCTCATAAAGACAAAAAAAGTCTTGAGAAGTCCGTCTACGGACTTCCAGAGCTCTATCGTCAAGATATAAAAAAAGCTCAACTCATTGCCAATCCAGGTTGCTATCCGACAGCGGCTATTCTCGGACTAGCCCCCATTGCGGCCACTAAAGCCAGATCGATTGAATCAATCACCATTGACGCTAAAAGCGGCACTTCCGGAGCTGGACGAAAAACAGCCGTTAAACTCCTGTTTTCCGAAATCAGCGAAAACATCCGAGCCTATAAGGTGCTTCGACATCAGCACGCACCCGAAGTAGAAGCCTATTTATCACAATTAAGCGGAATGTCGATCCCCATCGATTTCGTTCCACATATTATTCCTGTGCATCGGGGAATACTGGCAACCATTTACGTTCGATTTAAAAATGGCACATTGATGAATAAAATCCCTGAGCTTTATCATAAATTTTACAAAACAGAGGACTTTGTCCGTGTTTATGCAAATCAATGTCAGCCGGAAATCAAAAATGTGGTCAAAACAAACTACTGCGACATTGGTTTATCCATTAACCAAAATCATCGTTTAGCCGTTATTACGGTCGCAATCGACAACCTATTAAAGGGAGCATCCGGCCAAGCCCTTCAAAATATGAATATTATGTACGGTTTTGATGAAAGCGCGGGTTTGTCATGAATATTATCAAAGGAAATGTCACGGCGCCTACCGGTTTTAAGGCTAGTGGATTATGGTGTGGAATCAAGCGATCAGGAAAACCCGATTTGTCCTTGATCGTCAGTGAGAAAAAGGCAGTCACAGCCGGTGTCTTTACAAAAAATTCTGTTAAAGCAGCACCTGTTATTGTTACGAAAAAAGCACTCAAAAACGCCAGCGCTCAAGCGATCGTCACCAATAGCGGCAATGCGAATTGTTTTACGGGTCATTTCGGTCATGTTTACGCCCGCAAGACTGCCGAATTATTTGGTCGCCTACTCACAATTCCGCGCTCTGATGTGCTGGTAGCTTCTACAGGAATTATCGGAAAGCCTCTTCCTCTTGCCAAGATTGAAAAAGCAGCAAAACCGCTTGTGGATTCACTAAGCAAAAAGGGAGGACTAAAGGCCGCCCGCGCAATTCTAACAACAGATTTAAGAATCAAAGAGACGGCCGTCTGTTTTTTTATCGGTAAAAAACTCATCAAGATGGGGGCCATTTCCAAAGGCAGCGGGATGATCGCTCCCAATATGGCGACCATGCTTTGCTACATCACGACAGATGTCTCCATCACACCTTCGCTGTTAAAAAAAGCTCTAGAAATAGCTGTAGATAACTCATTTCACTGCATCACCATTGACGGATGCATGAGCACAAACGACATGGTTGTCGTCATGGCAAACGGAATGGCGAATAATTTGACGATCAAAAAAGAAGGAAAGGATTTTAACACCTTTTGCCGGGCTCTAAAATCGGTTTGTCTGAATCAAGCGAAAAAAATTGTTAAAGATGCTGAAGGAGCAACAAAATTCATCACGATTAATGTTTTAGGCGCTAAGACAGCATCGCAAGCGAGGACAATCGGTTTGCGCGTTGCAAATTCCAATCTGGTCAAAACAGCGGCTTACGGCAATAATCCCAATTGGGGACGCGTGGCTGCGGCCGTTGGATCTCTCGGATTAGGCATCAGCGATGCCCAGCTAAAGATCACATTTAGTTCTTTTAAATTCAAGCAGATAACCATTAACATTGAGTGTCATTTGGGAAACGTGCGATCTACAGTTTACACATCAGACTTATCTCTGGAATACATTCGCATCAATGGAAAATATAATTAAAAAAGCAGCCGTCCTCGTAGAGGCAATTCCTTATATCCACAATTTTCGACGCAAGGTCTTTGTTGTCAAATACGGTGGAAGCATTCTTAATGATACGACTGTCAGGAAATATGTCTTTGAAGATATTGTGTTTTTAAGTTATGTCGGAATCCGCACGATTCTGGTCCATGGAGGAGGGCCGCATATTAACGCACGGCTCAAAGAAGCTGGAATCAAATCCGTATTTCATGATGGCATCCGGGTTACCGACAAAAAGACCTTAAAAATTGTTACCGATGAGCTAGAGCAGCTCAATAATAGTATTGTTGATCAAATCAAAAATTTAAAAGGAGATGTCACCGGACTCAAGGGCCAGGAAAACATTATTCATGTGGAAAAGAAAAAGGCCTCCCGTAATCTAGGATATGTGGGATCCATCACCTCAATTGACAGACAGGCAATTGAAAACCATTTGAAAAAAGGCCGTATCACCGTTATTTCCCCCATGGGTATTTGCGGGAAAAAGCAACCTCATAATATCAATGCAGACGAAGTTTCAAGCGCCATTGCTGTCTCGCTCAAGGCCGAAAAATTTGTGCTTTTAACAAATGTCCAGGGTGTTTTGCAAAAAAGCAATGATGCGCATTCCCTTTATTCTACATTGACAGAAAAGCAAGTGGATCAACTGAAAAATAAAGAAATTATACACAGTGGCATGATCCCAAAAGTCAATGCCTGCCTGGAAGCACTGACAGGGGGTGTTCATAAGACACACGTCATCGACGCCCGGATCAAGCACGCTTTGCTTTTGGAGATTTTTACCGATAAAGGTATCGGAACCCAGATTGTCAAAGATGAAAAAGAATCAAATTCTTAACGATTATAACGATTATATTCTTTCAACCTACACAAGACTTCCGGTTATCTTTGTGAAAGGAAAGGGAATGACGCTCATTGATATCGACGGTAAGAAATACCTGGATTTCTTTCCGGGATGGGGTGTGAGCAATGTCGGACATTGTCATCCCAAGGTGATATCCGCTGTTCGGGATCAGATCGGAAAATTGATCCACGTGCCAAACAATCTTCATCATCCGAATCAGGTGAAATTGGCCAAGGAAATCATCCGTCATTCGTTTAAAGGAAAAGTATTTTTCTGCAACAGCGGAACAGAAGGATGCGAAGCGGCTATTAAGTTCGCGCGGGCCTATGGTAAAGGTCGGCGATTCGAGATCATTACCCTCTTAAATTCTTTTCATGGCCGAACCCTGGGATCCCTTGCAGCCACGGGACAAAAAAAATACCAGGAAGATTTCTATCCTTTGACTGAGGGATTTAAAACCGTTCCGTTCAACAATTTTGAGGCCGTCCAATCGGCAGTTTCTGACCAAACGGTTGCCATCATGCTCGAACTGGTTCAAGGGGAAGGCGGTGTTCATGTTGCTGATAAAGAATATATCAAAAAGCTCCGCGCTTTCTGTGACCAGAAAGATATTTTGCTGATTTTCGATGAAGTCCAAACAGGCATCGGACGCTGCGGTGAAATGTTTTGCTTTAAGAATTACGGAGTCGAGCCGGATGCCATGGTGCTCGCCAAAGGGCTGGGCGGCGGACTTCCGATTGGCGCACTCGTTGTTAAAGAGAAAATCTCCGGCACATTTAAGCCGGGCATGCATGCGTCAACATTCGGCGGAAGCCCTTTAGTCTGTAAAGCAGCGTTGGGAGTATTTAAGGCTTTAACAACTTATAAAATGTGCCAAAATGCCAAAGTCATGCATGGATACATCATGAATAAGATTGACAATCTCAAAAAGAAATTTCCGATTATAGATCATGCCCGCGGCTTAGGATTAATGATCGGAATTCAACTCAAAACAGACGGCGAACCGATAACGCAGTCTTGCTTTGAACAGGGGCTTTTGATCAATTGCACGCAAGGTAAAGTCCTGCGACTGATGCCAGCTCTGAATGTTACCAAAAAACAAATCGATAAGGCTTTCATTATTTTGGAGAAAGCTTTTAGAAAAATCTACGGTACCTAAATGAAACAGGATTTTCTGACCCTCAATAACTTTTCGTCTGAAGAAATCAAAGCATTTCTTGAAAAAACTGCAAAATTAAAGGCGAGTAAAGACAAGCTGACTGACCAGCTTAAGAATAAATCGGTCGCCTTACTTTTTCAGAAACCGTCCAATCGCACACGCGTTTCGTTTGAAATCGGCATCTGGCAGTTGGGCGGGAAATGCCTTTATCTAAGCCCTCGAGAAATAAAGCTCGGTGAGCGCGAATCGGTGGCTGATGTAGCGCGAACATTAACTCGCTATTTAAGCTGCCTCGTGGCGCGCACATTTACCCATCAGGATATGATCGATCTGGCACAATATGCGGATATTCCTGTCATCAATGGTCTTTCGGATCTCTATCATCCGTGCCAGAGTCTGGCTGATCTTTTTTCGATTAAGGAAAAATTCGGGAAGCTTCGAGGATTGAATTGCGCTTATATCGGTGATGGAAACAATGTTTGTCATTCGCTTCTTATCGGCGCTGCAAAAGTCGGAATGAATGTAAATGTGGCAACACCGAAAGGCTATGAACCGAATGCAGGTGTGATTAAATCAGCAAATACCGTTGCTATGGAAACAAGCGCAAAAATCTATATCTCAAATTCCACAAAAGAAGCCGTTGCGGGTGCGCAGGTTATTTACGCCGATGTGTGGACCAGCATGGGCCAGGAGGAAGAAGAGAAAAAAAGAAAAAATGATTTTAAAGATTTCCAAGTCAATGCCGCTCTTTGTAAGAATGCGGACAAAGATTTCATCTTTATGCACTGTCTTCCTGCGCATCGAGGCGAAGAGGTGACAGATGAGGTCATCGATGGAAATCATTCGATTGTCTTTGACCAGGCAGAAAACCGCATGCACGCTCAAAAATCGATTTTGATCAAATTATTGGGGGAATCATAATGAAGAAAATTGTTTTGGCGTATTCGGGTGGTCTTGACACCTCTTGCGCAATCACATGGCTCAAAGATAAAGGTTACGACGTCATCGCTTTTATCGCTAATGTTGGGCAGCAGATTAATCTGCCGGCCGTTAAGAATCGCGCGCTTCAGACGGGCGCTAGCAAAGTATATTGCCTCGATTTAATAAAAGAATTCGCAACCGATTACGTCTTTCCGGCACTGAAATCAGGGGCTATTTATGAAGACAAATATCTCATGGCTACTTCACTGTCGCGTCCGCTCATTGCAAAATATCAGGTGCGAATCGCCAAAAAAGAAATGGCCCAGGCAATCGCGCATGGATGCACAGGCAAGGGGAATGATCAGGTGCGTTTTGAGGTAACCGCCCGGATTCTCAATCCAAATCTTGAGATTGTGGCTCCGGTGCGAATCTGGAAATTTAAAACTCGAGAGCAGGAAATCGATTATGCCAAAAAGCATAAGATTCCTATTGATGTTACAAAAAAGAGTCCTTATAGCATTGACCGAAATATTTATGGAATCAGCATTGAATGCGGTGTTTTGGAAGATCCCTGGAAAGAGCCTCCAGAGAAAGTCTATCAGATTACGACAAGTCCGCAAAGGGCGCCGGCCAAGCCTACTTATTTGACTATTGATTTTCAAAAAGGGATTCCGGTTAAACTAAACGGAAAATCTATAAATCCCGTAAATCTGCTAAAAAAACTCAATACGATCGGAGGAAAAAACGGAATCGGCCGCGTGGACATGGTTGAAAATCGACTTGTGGGAATCAAATCCCGTGAAATTTACGAAGCACCGGCCGGAACTATCCTTCATGCTGCACATAAAGAACTGGAGAGCCTGGTCCTGGATCGCGAGACATTGCACTATAAATACGGAATTTCTCAAAAGTACGCCGAGCTCATTTATTACGGACTTTGGGAAACACCCGTCAGAAAGCAATTGGATGCTTTTGTTAATGAAACCCAGAAACGGGTGACGGGAACTGTACGCTTAAAACTTTACAAAGGAAATTGTACACCCGTAGGGAGAAAATCAAAAAATTCTTTATACAAAAAAGAATTAGCAACCTACGGCCATAAAGATCAATTTGACCAGAAATTAGCTGAAGGTTTTATCAAACTGTGGGGATTACCTTACCAGGTGTCAGCAGTCAGACTTTAGAAACTAACGGTTGCTAGCACCTGAAGTCTGATAGCTGATACTTCAAAAGGAGCTAAAATGACAAAACTATGGGGCGGACGATTCGTTAAAAAGACCAATAAGCTTGTTGAAGATTTTTCGAAATCGATTCATTTCGACTATAAGCTTGCGAAAGCCGATTGCATCGGGTCTCTCTGTCACATTGAGGTTCTCAAAAAAACTGGTCTTCTGACAACCAATGAACATAGAGCGCTGAAAGACGGTTTGAGCCGAATACTGCAAAGGATCGGCAAAGGTTGCTTCAAGATAGATCAATCATTCGAAGACATCCACAGCTATATTCAGCATCTTCTTGAGAAAGATCCCAAGGTAAAAGAGGTCGCTTTAAAATTGCATACCTGCCGATCACGCAATGATCAGATCGTTTTTGACACAAAACTTTACTGTCTTGAGCAAGGCCAGGTTACCATCAAGCTTCTTCAAATACTTCAAACAACTTTAAAACAGTTGTCGACCAAGAATAAATCTGTCATCATGCCGGGTTTCACCCATTTGCAACATGCAATTCCCATTAAAGCGAGTGACTGGTTTAAGGCTTATAAGCAAATGTTTGCGCGGGATGAAAAGCGGCTTCAAAATGCCCTTGGCCAGATTGAACTGACCTTGGGAAGCGGCGCTTTAGCGGGAACCTTTATTCCGACTTCAAAATACAGTGTCTTTGTAAAGAAACTTAAAGTCAGCGCACCCAAAAGCGCCATTGATACAGTCAGCGATCGAGATTTCATTCTCGAAATTCTAAGCGCACTATCTATCGCTGGCGTCCATTTATCACGTCTGTCTGAAGATCTCATTATGTGGTGTTCTCAGGAATTTGATTTCATCGATATCGACGACGCCTTTTGCACAGGAAGCTCGCTTATGCCGCAAAAAAAGAATCCGGATGTGCTTGAACTGATCCGCGGAGCTGCAGGAAAGCTTATTGGAAATCTTACCAGCGTTGTGATTGTTCTTAAAGGACTGCCTTTAAGCTATAATCGAGATTTGCAGATGGATAAAGAGCCGCTATTTGATTCGATCGAAACCATGCAGATGATTCTTTCAACATTGACAGAGCTTCTCAAAAATATCAAATTCAATACGGCAAGTTTGCGATATCAATTGTATGATGAATCTCTTTATGCAACAGACATTGCCGATTACTTAGTGCAAAAAGGTGTTGTATTTAAAACAGCGCATGCGATAGTCGGTAAATTGATACGAAAAAAGCTGGCAAGTGAAATCAATATTCTCGACATGAGCACCGAAATGCTCAAGGCATTCCACCCGGCTTTAACCCCGAAAGTGCTGAAAAATATCATCAATCCGACAACTTCAGTTAATTCAAAGAAATCCATTAAAGAATAACAATGCACGATTTCGCATTCCGAAATAATGAACTTTACTGTGAAGATGTCAAAGTGGCTGCCATCGCTAGGAAAGTCGGCACGCCTTTTTACCTTTACAGTCACAAGACACTAATTGATCATTATCGAAAGATCCGCGATGCCTTTGCGCCGGTGAAGCCCTTGATCTGCTTTTCCATGAAGTCAAACGGAAGCCTGGCCGTTATCAAATCTCTCATCAGGGAAGGCTCGGGGATCGATATCGTATCCGGCGGAGAGCTAAGGAAAGCCCTTAAGGCCGGGGCTGATCCGAAGAAAATTGTTTTTGCTTCTGTCGGCAAGACAGAGGAAGAACTCCGTCTGGCTATTAGCAAGGGTATTTTGCTTTTCAATATCGAATCAGAAGCAGAGCTTCAGACTATCAACGGAATAGCCCAATCCATGAAGAAAATAGTTCGGGCCGCCCTGCGAATCAATCCGGATGTAGATGCGTTGACGCACGATAAGATCACAACAGGAACTCTCAAGAAGAAATTCGGAATTGATCCAGCCAGTGCTCATCGAATTCTTAAAATGCAAAAAAATTATTCTCATGTGCAAATTATCGGATTGCATTTTCATATCGGCTCTCAAATCGTCTCGCTGGATCCTTTCGTCAATGCCATTAAAAAAATCGGATCGTTTATGGAAGCTCTCAGAAAGGATGGAATCTTACTAAAATACCTGAATATTGGTGGAGGCATGGGGATAATCTACAAAAAGGAAAAAGCACAGACCGCAAAAAATTTGGCAAAAGCAATTTTGCCTCACTTGAAAGCAACGGGACTAAAAGTCATTATGGAGCCCGGCCGATTCATCACCGGAAATGCGGGAATTTTTGTGACAAAAATCCTCTACTATAAAGATAACGGACTAAGAAAATTTTATATCGTTGATGGAGGAATGAACGATCTCATTCGTCCTAGCCTATACGAAGCTTACCATGAAATTGTGTCCGTAAAAAAGAAGAAGGGGGGCACGCTTCTGGTTGATGTAGTAGGCCCCATCTGTGAAAGCAGCGATTTCTTCGGGAAAGACCGTCGTTTACCTCAACTTCAGCAGAACGATCTCTTGGCCGTGATGAGCACGGGTGCCTACGGTTATACCATGGCCAGTAATTACAATATCCGACCGCGACCCGCTGAAATCCTAGTGCGAGGAAATAGATTTTTTGTCATCCGCAAGCGAGAAAGTTTCAAAGATCTAATCAAAAACGAATCTATTCCGTCTTTTCTAAAATGAAAAAGATATCTTTTGCCAAATTCGAGGGAACCGGCAATGACTTTATCATCATTGATCGCCCCAAATGCAATCTCAAAAGATTAGCCGTTAAAATTTGTCACCGCAAAAAAGGGTTGGGAGCCGACGGATTGTTGGTCTGTGAAAAATCAAAGCGGGCCGATTTTAAAATGCGAATCATTAACGCAGACGGCTCCGAAGCGGAAATGTGCGGAAACGGTATCCGCTGTTTTGCGGCTTATCTGCGCCTAATAAAGAAGCTTGAGAAATCACATTATCGGATCGAAACCATTGCCGGTCTGATGGAAACCAAAATAAAGGGAGCCAATATTTGCGCCCGTCTTACTGACCCAAAACATTATCAACCGGATATTCCGCTTAAAATCAACAAACGAACCGTTTGCCTCCATTACCTGGATACCGGCGTACCCCATACTGTTGTTTTTGTCGCCGATATAGACAAAATCAATGTCAGAGATACCGGCCGCCTCATACGCCGCCACCGGTTTTTTTCCCCTCGCGGGACAAATGTTAATTTCGTGGAACAACTTGATCTGCGTACCATAAAAGTGCGCACCTATGAGCGTGGCGTTGAAGACGAAACATTCTCCTGCGGTACAGGTGCTGTCGCATCAGCTATTATATCCTTCCTCAAATCCCATCTCTCCGTCTTCAGTAAAAAGAACGTGGCAATAAAAGTTTTGACAAGTCACAAAGAAATGCTTAATATACAATTCAATTTGAAAGACAGACGAGCATCCGATGTCTGGTTAAAAGGAAAAGTCAATTTGATAGCGAAAGGACATATTCATGTTTAAGGGTTCCACTGTCGCCCTCATGACTCCGTTTCTAAACGGACAGGTTGATGAACATAAATTAACAGAGCTTGTCCATTTTCATATGAAGAATGGAACGAGTGCTATTTTACCCTGCGGGACAACCGGCGAATCTCCAACGCTTTCAACAAAAGAACATCAACGAGTCATCGAAGTATGTGTCGAGGCGGCTGAAAAGAAAATTCCGATTTTAGCGGGAACCGGTTCCAATTCGACAGCAGAAGCTGTTGAACTCACAAAGCACGCCGCCAAAGCCAAGGCAGATGGCGCCTTGATCGTCACTCCATATTATAATAAACCAACGCAAAGAGGACTGTATTTGCACTTTAAGACGATTGCGAATTCAGTTAATATTCCGATTATCCTTTACAATATCCCGGGACGCACCTCTCGCAATATCGAACCGGAAACTATGGCCAAGCTGGCCCAAGACTGCAAAAATATTATCGGGGTCAAAGAAGCGGCCGGCTCATTGGATCAGATGCAAACAATTATCAGTATGTGCCCGCCGGATTTTATCCTGCTCTCCGGTGATGATGCCTTAACGCTTCCGCTTCTAAGCATTGGCGGAAAAGGAGTGATTTCTGTCGTAGCCAATCTTGTGCCCGCCGATGTCGCGACCCTAATCGAGGCATTTGAACAGGGGAATATCAAACAGGCTCAATCTTTACATTACCGCCTGCTGCCGCTGGTCAAAGCCATGTTTTTGGAGACCAATCCGATTCCTGTCAAGACAGCGGCGGAAATGCTGGGAATGTGTTCCGGCGAACTGCGATTACCGCTTTGCCCTATGTTGGATAATAATCATAAAAAATTAAAAGAAGCCCTTGAGGAATACGGTTTAACGAAAAACATCTCGTACCTTAAGGCATAAGGATATTGCTGAAATGATTAAACTTGGAATCAGTGGATGTCAGGGTCGAATGGGTTTGAGAATCGTTCATCTTGCCCAGGAAGACAAAGAGTTCAAAATAACTTCTCTTATAGAACATAAAAATCATCCGGCCATTGGCGGGCTGATCGAAAAGATACCAATTGCCGGTAATTGTAAAAAAATTAAAAAGTCCGATATCCTGATTGAATTTTCCTCTCCTGAGGCCACCATGGCTCATGTTGATGACTGCGTTAAACAAAACGTCAAGATGGTTATCGGAACAACGGGTCTTGATGATTCGCAAATACAGAAAATTTCACAAGCAGCCGAGAAAATTGCCATTGTTTTCGCTTCCAACAT
This sequence comes from uncultured Planctomycetales bacterium, assembly GCA_964478715.1. GTDB lineage: Bacteria > Omnitrophota > Gorgyraeia > Zapsychrales > JBDRMG01 > CAYZIY01. Next base: position 91,474 of record CAYZIY010000006.1, on the reverse strand, counting down.
GTCTGTCGGTGTTAATATACTTTTTAAACTAGCCAAAATCGTGGCTGAAAAAATATCCAACGCGTACGAAATAAGTATTAATGAATCTCATCATGTCAACAAAAAAGATTCTCCTTCAGGAACGGCAAAAACATTAGCCAAAATAATCTACGACGCTACCGGAACAAAGGTGACCAAAATCGATGCCCTGCGTGAAGGCGAAATTATCGGAAACCATGATGTCATTTTCGAAAGCCCGGTAGACACCATCACCATCAGCCATCATGCCAAAACTCGAGACATTTTCGCAGAAGGAGCCCTTGTGGCAGCCAAATTTATCGCTTCAAAAAAGAAGGGGCTCTTTAATATGCAGGATGTCTTGGGATTAACTTCGTAAATGACATGCCCATTCGGCAAAGGAGCATCAATTCATGAGCGTACCTTTTGAATTCTCACGGAGACTGCAAAAACTTCCGTCCTATTTATTTGTTGAAATCGATAAAGCCAAAAGAGAAGCCAAGGCAGCCGGACGGGACGTCATTGATCTTGGCGTCGGTGATCCCGATACCGGCACTCCGCAAAAGATCATCGAAGCCCTCAAAGAAGCATCGCAATATCGGGAAAATCACCGCTATGCCCTCGATGCTGGATTGCCGCAACTGCGCGCATCGATTCAGGAGTGGTTCGAAAATCGATTTCGCGTTTCCCTGGATGCTGATAAAGAAATTTATCCGCTGATCGGTTCCAAAGAAGGTATCGCTCATCTTCCGTTGGGTATCCTTAATCCAAAAGACAAAGTAGTCTTAACCGATCCGTCCTACCCGGCCTATCAATCAGCGGTCATTCTTGCGGAAGGAAAAATCGTATCGGTTCCTTTAAAAATGAGCAACGGTTTTCTGCCGAATCTTGCCAAAATCGAAAACATCAAAGACGCAAAGATGATGATCGTCAATTATCCCAATAATCCGACGGCAGCCACTGCCCCCAAGGAATTCTATGCAGATCTCGTAAGGTTAGCGAAAAGAAAAGAAATGATTCTTGTCTCCGACTTGGCTTACTCGGAGATATATTTTGACGGACAAAAACCGGTCAGCCTTTTGGAAATCGAAGGGGCCAAAGACATCGCCATTGAATTCCATTCTTTTTCAAAAACATACAACATGACCGGCTGGCGCATCGGATGGGCCTGCGGTAATCCGCGGCTCATCGCGGCTCTGGCAAAGGTCAAATCCAATATTGATTCCGGCATATTTCAACCAATTCAGTTAGCCGCCCTAAAGGCTCTTAAAAACGCGGCTTTAGAAGTGGAAGATCTCCGTGCTCTGTACCAGGAGCGCCGCGACGCCCTGATCAACGGACTGAGAGACTACGGGTGGAAAATTACTCCCCCGTCAGCCAGCTTCTTCGTCTGGGCGAAAATTCCCAGAAAATTTAAAACATCCATGGAAACCGCCAAGGCCTTTTTAAATCAGGCGGATATTATCGTGACTCCAGGAAGCGGATTTGGAAAATCGGGCGAGGGATTTGTCCGCATGACTCTAACGGTCGATAAAAAGAAAATCAACCAAGCCATTGACCGACTGAAAAAAGTATTGTAAATGGAAACTGTCTTTCTGGCTCTCGGATCCAATTTGGGTCCGCGCCACAAAAATCTGAAGCAGGCATTAACTCTTCTTGAAAATCGAGGAATTGCCATTAACCGGCAATCGTCGATCATCGAAACAGATCCTGTCGGCGGCCCTGAGCAAGGCCCCTTCCTTAATATGGTCATCCTGACACGAACCTCGCTGGACCCCTTTCGATTGCTGGCAACCATTAAGGGAATCGAAAGCCAAATGGGGCGGGTGAAAAGCGTTGTTAATGGTGCACGCATTATTGATATTGATATTCTTCTTTACGGATCCGCTCAAATTAACGCTGAGAATCTAACCATACCTCATCCGCGGATGTGGTCACGGGATTTTGTCCTGATACCCTTAAAAGAAATCGCTGCGGATATTTTCAACAAGGAGACGCATGCGAACCGTTAGATCTATTTCGTCCTTAAGACAAATTCTCCATCGTGAACGGCGAAAAGGAAATTCTATCGGCTTTATCCCAACGATGGGATATTTTCACGACGGGCATCTTTCCTTAATGCGTCGGTCCAAGAAGGAAAACGACATAACGCTTGTCAGTATTTTTGTAAATCCACTTCAGTTCTCGCCGGGTGAAGATTTTCAAAGATATCCCCGGAATGAAAAACATGACGAATTATTGGCAAAAAAAGAAAATGTTGATATAATATTTTGTCCGTCTATAAAGGAAATGTATCCCGACCGCTATTTGACACACGTCGACGTGAATGAGCTAAGCAGCCGCCTTTGCGGAAAGTCACGCTCCGGTCATTTTCGAGGAGTGACTACGGTACTCTGCAAGCTGCTCAATATCGTTCAATGTAACAGACTTTATCTTGGGCAGAAAGATGCCCAGCAGGCTGTAATCATCAGAAAGATGATTGAGGATTTGAATATTCACGTTCAGGTTAAAACCTTGCCGATCGTCCGGGAACACGACGGCTTGGCGATGAGTTCAAGGAATGTTTATCTTTCCTTCAAAGAACGCCAGGACGCGCTTATGTTATTCGCTTCTTTACGAGAAGCAAGGCGGCTTATTCAATCAGGAGTGAAGAACGCTTCGGTCATAAAGAAAGTGATCCGCAACCGTCTTAAGACAAAAAGGGCGGTAAAGATTGATTACGTCGAATGTGTCTCGGATGAAACGCTTAAGCCTCTCAAAAAGCTCAAAGGCCGGGTTTTGATTGCCTGTGCAATATTTGCCGGAAAAACGCGTCTGATCGATAATATAATTTTAAATATTCGATGAAAAGAAAACAAAAAAAGAAAAGAGTGGGCATCATTGGCTGCGGAGCCATTGGTTCACGTATAGCCATAGCCGTTAAAAAACAACTAAGCGCCCAGTGCAAACTGTCAGGTTTATATGATATCGACAGTTCAATAGCCAAGAATATATCCAGCCAACTTGGCCAACCTAAACTGGCCAAGACATCTCTAAAAGGTGTTATCAACCAAAGCGACCTGATCGTGGAGGCCGTATCTTCCGATGTGATTTGCGATATCGTCAAGCAAACCCTGGAGGCAAAGAAAGATATCCTGATAATGAGCGTGGGCAAACTGCTAAAACATCCGCAGCTAATTGACATGGCTAAAGAAAAGAAATGCCAAATGATTTTTCCATCAGGAGCGATCTGCGGATGCGATGCAATCAAAGCGGCCAGCTTATGTCATATCAAACAAGTGACTTTGACAACCCGTAAGCCGACTAGTGGAATCGCGCAAAATGAATACTGTACTCGCCGCAATATTAAGCTGAACAAGATAAAGAAAGAAACTCTCATTTTTGAAGGTAAAGTGAGAAAAGCCGTAAAATATTTTCCTCAAAATATCAATGTGGCCGCTACTCTGGCTTTAGCCTGCGGGCAAACAGAAAAAATTAAAATTCGTATTCTGACATCGCCCCATTTTAAGAAAAATAGTCACGAGATTCACGTCACCGGTGATTTTGGTGAAATAAAATCTAAGACCGAAAATATTGCCTGTCCGGATAATCCGAAAACAAGTTTCTTGGCGGTCTTATCCGGCATCCAGGCCCTGAAGCAATATTTCGGTTTCATTAAAATCGGTACCTGAGAGGAGGTGAAAAAGACATGGCTCAAAAAGTCGCAAAGGTTGGGATCAAAAAGGAGAAAGGCTACCTCTATTTTGTCGACAAAAAGGGAGATATCTCTTGCGCCAAGATGGCCCGCGGCAGCAAAAAAGGCGGTTCAGCAAAAAAGGTCGCGAAGGTAGGCATTAAGAAGAAGGCGGGATATCTCTATTTTATCGATAAAAACGGAGACATCTCCTGCGCCAAAATGGTTCGTGGCGGCAAAAAGAAGAAAAAAAAGGCTGCCAAAAAGAAAGTTGCCAAGAAAAAGACAACCAAGAAGAAAGCTAAAAAAAGAAAGAAATAAGTAGAACGGTTTTATTGCAAAATAACCCCTGCGTAAATGCTCTCTTTGCGCGGGGGTTATTCTCCTGACAGAGTTCCTTCGCTGTTCGTCGTCAACAGACTCAAGCATGTGGTTCCTCTATGAGCAATCAATCAATTCTGATTCGCGGTGCCAAAGAACATAATCTGAAAAATATTGACCTTAAGATTCCACGGGATCGTTTCACCGTAGTGACCGGTCTAAGCGGTTCGGGCAAATCTTCTTTGGCGTTTGACACGATTTACGCCGAAGGACAAAGACGTTATGTCGAAAGTCTCTCGGCTTATGCCCGCCAATTTCTGGAGCAGCTACAGAAACCGAGAGTCGAGTCGATCGAAGGGCTTTCTCCAACCATTTCCATCGAACAGAAAACAACCAGCCGCAACCCGCGCTCAACCGTCGCCACCCAAACAGAGATCTACGATTATCTCCGTTTGCTTTTTTCCCGCATCGGTACCCCTTATTGTTATCAATGCGGCAAAAAAATCGAACAACAAACCTCCCAAGAAATCGTTTATGCGCTATTGAAGGAAAAAACACACCGGCCGATTATGATTCTCGCTCCGCTTGTTAGAGGCCGGAAGGGGGAATATCGTGATATCCAAAAACAGATCACCAAAGCAGGCTTCAGTCGTTTAAGGATCGATGGAAATATTGTTGGCATTGATGAAAAAATCAATCTCGATAAATACAAAGTCCATCACATCGAAGTCGTGGTTGATCGTCTCGTGCTAAAAGCTCAGGCCAAAAACAGACTAACCGATTCCATTGAAACAGCGCTAAAAACCGGCAACGGCATAGTGATCATCAGTGGATTAGAAAAGGGTCAGGATAAAATCTTCAGCGAACATTATGCCTGCCTGGATTGCGGCATGAGCCTGACTGAGATTGAGCCAAGAATTTTTTCCTTTAATTCTCCTTACGGAGCCTGTCCTCGCTGCAAGGGTCTTGGAACAAAAATGGAGATTGACCCCCAGCTTTTAGTTCCCAATCCGGATAAGCCCTGGATTAATGCCATTGCTCCCTGGAAAAAGGGAGGCCGCGGATTTCTGATGTATTACCGGGCCGTCATGCGCGAGCTGGCCGATCTTCATGATTTAGTGCTTGATACTCCTTACAAAAGGCTTTCTAAATCCAGAAGAAAGATGATTCTCTACGGATCCAAAGATGTGATCTGGTCCCGTCAGTACGAAGGCATCATTCCTTATCTTGAACGTATGTTTAATGAAACCGACAACGACTGGCTGAAAAGTGAAATTTCAAAATTTATGTCTGTTTCACCCTGCCCGGAATGTGACGGAAAGCGTCTCAAAAAAGAATCTCTAGCGGTTAAGATTAATAAAAAGAATATCAGCGAAATATCCACCTTTTCGATTAGTCAAGCCAAACATTTCTTTACGAATCTCCACCTGTCCCGGGATAAAAAAGTCATCAGCGAACAGATCCTTAAAGAAATTATTCGCAGATTAGATTTTTGCATCAATGTCGGTCTCGACTACTTAACTCTCGATCGTAAGAGTGCGACGCTCTCTGGCGGCGAAGCCGAACGCATTCGTTTAGCGACTCAGGTGGGAAGCGGCCTGGTGGGCGTTATTTATATTCTGGATGAACCAAGCATCGGACTTCATCAAAAAGACAACGAACGGCTGCTCTCCACGCTGCAAGACTTAAGAGATACGGGTAATACTCTCATAGTCGTGGAGCATGACGAAGCGACCATTCGCGCTGCCGATTATGTCATTGATCTTGGCCCCGGAGCCGGAGAACACGGAGGTCGCGTGATTTATGCGGGCAATGTCCGCGGCTTACTGAAATCTAAAAAATCACTTACCGGCCGTTATCTTTGCGGTAAACTTAACATACCCCTTCCTTTAAAAAGAAGAAAAAATGAGAAACCAAGCGAGTTGAAAATTATCGGTGCCAGAGAGCATAATCTTAAATCAATCAATGTCTCGATTCCGCTCAAGAAATTTGTTTGCATTACCGGTGTCTCCGGTTCGGGGAAATCAACCCTGGTGGATGATGTGCTTTATAAGTCTTTGTCTCAAAAATTTTATCATTCAAAAGAAAAGCCCGGAAATCATGACGCCTTAAAGGGAACAGAGCATTTAGATAAGGTTATTGTTGTGGATCAATCTCCCATCGGCCGCACACCCCGGTCCAATCCGGCCACCTATACCGGTGTTTTTAGCCATATCCGGACGATTCTTAGTCAAATGCCCCAAGCCAAAATGAGGGGCTATAAACCTGGACGCTTTAGCTTCAATGTTCAAGGCGGCCGCTGTGAAGCCTGTAAAGGGGATGGAATCAAAAAAATCGAAATGCATTTTCTGCCCGATGTTTATGTAGAATGCGAAGTATGCCAAGGAAAACGCTTCACTCAGCAAACTTTAGAGGTCCTCTATAAGGATAAAAATATTGCCGATATTCTTAACATGTCTGTTGAGGGTGCCCTGAAACATTTCGAGAATATTCCCCGAATCAAAAGAATTTTAAAAACACTTCATGACGTGGGGCTCGATTATATCAAATTGGGACAGCCGGCGACAACTCTTTCCGGCGGAGAAGCGCAAAGAGTCAAGTTGGCCTCTGAACTCAGCAAAAAATCGACAGGTCGCACTCTTTATATCCTGGATGAGCCCACCACAGGCCTTCACTTTGCCGACGTCCATAAATTACTCGAAGTCCTCAGCCGTCTGGTCGATAAGGGCAATACCGTTTTAGTTATTGAGCACAATCTTGAGGTTATAAAAACGGCCGATCACATTATTGATCTGGGGCCCGAAGGGGGTGACAGAGGGGGAAAGGTCGTCTGCGCCGGAACTCCCGAAGAAATCTGCTCCCATGAGGCCAGTTATACCGGACGATTTCTAAAAGGTTTGTTGAAACTATAAAGCTAAAGCGATTGTCAATGCCTCTGACACTTGTTATAATACGGCGAATGATCACGAAAATGGCACGCGCATCCTTCTTAAGAGTCCTTTTTCTAACTTTGCTTTGTTCAACGGCGTTAGGGAATTATCCCTTTAGCGTCAGCATTTATGCCGAAAGCGAGCTAGAGCTTTTTTATGTCGCTCAACGCGCTTATGACGACCGCTTTTACGATACGGCTGTTCGCTATCTGAATGATTTTCTAAAAACGTATCCGCGATCCAGTAAAAAGAATGAAGCCAAACTGCTAATCGGGCGTTGTTATTTCTTTCAAGAGAAATATCTTGAAGCCTTTGAAGTTTTCCGCGGGTTATTGGAAACTTCCTCTCTCAAAGACGCGACTCTGTTTTGGATGGGAGAGACTTACCTGAAAGGTCAAGATTATTCCAATGCCCAGGAGCTTTATCATCAGTTGATTAACGAATACCCTGATTCACCATACGTCCCCACCGCCTTGCATTCATTAGGCTGGAGTTATTTCGAACAAGACAACTATCAAGAGTCTCAGAAAATATTTTTGGAGTTTGTTAACCGCTTTAAGAATCATGAACTTTACCAAGAAAGTCTCTTTAAAGCTGCCGAATCGCAATATCTTTCCGGCCTTTATGAAAAAGCGATTGAAACCTTCCGACAATTTATCATTCAGTTCCCGAAATCCGTTCAAGCCGAGAGAGCTTATTTCTTAATGGGAGAATGCTACTATTATCATGAAGATTTTCCTCAAGCCATCGAATATTATAAAAAGTCCATGGAGATCAGCAGCGACCAAAACATTTGTCTGCTTTCCAATGTCAGCGCAGGATGGAGTTTCTTAAAGCTCAATGATTTCGACAATGCGCAAATGCATATAACCAAAGCGCTGGATATAGCCCAAGTCAATAATTTTCCGGCGGATGACGTCCTCTTAGCCCAAGCCACACTTCACGCCAAACAAAATGATCATCTCCGTGCTTTATCCGTCTACAACCAATTGATCACTGAATACCCTCAAAGTTCTCATATTCCAGAAGCCCGATTGGGTAAAGCCAATGAATTATATCTACTGAACCGTTTTGATGAAGCTATTAAACAAAATCGTTTGATTATCAAAACCGTAGACGACCAACCTCAAGCGAAAAACATCGTCCAGAAAGCATACTTTTCTTTGGGATGGATTTTTTTAAAACAAGGAGAGATAGAAAAAGCGATCGCAAGCTTTCAGACCATTGTCGACCAAGCACAAAGTAAATCGATCAAAATCAGCGCTTTAACACAAATCGGCGATGCGTATCACGACACCGGTAAATTGTCCAAGGCTCTCAATATTTACGATCGTATTCTGAAAGAGTTTCCCGAGAGCCTCTATACCGACTACGTGCAATACCGTCAGGGAATTGTCTTACTCAAAATGGAACGTACCGATTCAGCGGCCATCGTTTTTCAAAGTCTTAAAAATAATTATCCGGACAGTCGCTATTTATTGGAAACAAAATACTACTTGGGCCTGACCTATTTCAAAAAAGAAAACTGGCAGGCGGTCAAAGAGGAACTGCAGGCTTTTATCGATCAGGCTCCCCATACCCATGAGCTCCAGCCAGACGCCCATTATCTGATGGGCTTGGCTTATTTTAATCTAAGGGAAGTCCATGAGGCAAAAGATAATTTTGAATTAATCTTAATGAACTATTCTCATCGAAAAAATTTATTAAAGGACGTAGAAATCAATATCGCTAAGTGTTTTTACAGCCTGGGGAATGACAAAGAAGCGTTAAAGCGTTTTAAGATTATTATTTATAAATATCCGCAAAGTGAAGCAGCGCTTGAATCTCTGTTTTGGCTGGGGCAATATTACTTTGCTCAGGAAAATTGGGACCAGGTGATCACTTACCTAACTCAACTTATCGATCAGTTCCCCGACAGCGGCAGCGTGGATCAGGCTAGACTCTATCTGGGTCAGGCTTATGAAAAGAAGGAATCATTTGATTTGGCTCTGAATCAGTACAAACAAATCACCGACACCACCCATCGAGAAGTCTTCGCTAAAGCTCAGTTGGCCATTGCCAATATTTTCTCCCGCGATATTCCTCACGATCAAGCTGTCGATATCTATCTGAATATCGCTCAACAATGTCCCGAATTTATGCGTGATTCTTTTATTAAAAGTGCGGATATTTACCTACAGCAAGATCAGCACGCCAAGGCCCTGAATGAATACGAAAAAGCGCTTAAGGCTGCTAAGGGTCTGAGCACGATCAAAGAGGTTGAAATTTATTTTTTGATTGCCGATACTTATGAAATAATAAATGAAAATAACAAAGCCATTGAGGCTTATCTGAAAATTCCTTATCTTTTTCCGGATGAACTTCACTGGACCACTAAGGCTTATCTGAGAATGGCCCGGATTTTTGAAGATGAAGAAGACTGGAAAAATGCCAAGCTTGTCTATGAAAAAATCGTCAATCAGCAGGTCGATGAATCAAAGTTTGCCAAAGAACGCCTGGAATGGATCGATCAAAACAGTTCACTCAATCAATAACGGGGGGGTCTAACAATGGGGATATGGAAAATTGACGCGTGGAGTTTGATGATGGCCGGTGGACCGATTATGTATGTTCTGCTTCTATGCTCCGTGCTCTCACTGGCCATTATTATTGAACGTTTTGTTTTTTACAGTTCCATTACCACCAATGTCAAAAAACTCAAAGAGAACATTTTTGGCGCGCTTAAAAATAATGATTGGCAAGAGGCGCTCTCTGCATGCGAAAACAGTCGATCACCGGTTGCTAAAATCCTGCAGGCCGGAATCATCAAATTCGGCGCGTCTCGAGAAGAAATCAGGGAATCCATCGAAGACGCCAGCCTCTATGAAGTACCCCGCCTCGAAAAAAAGTTGCCTGCTTTATCTACCATCTCCCATATTGCACCGCTTCTGGGGCTCTTGGGGACCGTCACCGGCTTGGCGGCCAGCTTTCATACTATTCAGGAGAGAGCCACCTCTCTTAATCCGGTTACTCCCGGAGACTTGGCCGGCGGTATCTGGGAAGCTCTTTTAACAACGGTCGCCGGACTAATCATCGCGATCATTGCTTTCGTTTTCTATAATTATTTTGTCAATCGCGTAAATGCCTTTATTCTGCAGATGGAACACAGCGCCACCGAATTGCTGAATCTGCTCTCACAAAGAGAAGTCTCTCACCATAATCAGGACAATGACAACGAAAAGGATATTTCTTGAAATTTAAACGTCAAACAAAACTTGATTCCGGACTTAAGCAGATCGATCTCGCCCCGCTTGTCGACGTTATTTTTCAGCTGCTCATATTTTTTATGCTCTCGTCGTCTTTCGTTTTTCAATCCGGTATTAAAGTCAAGCTGCCGCGCGCCATCACCAGCGAAGTTATCGACGAGGAGAACATCGAAATTGTCGTGACCAGCGAGAATATCGTTTATCTGGAAAATTCTATCGCCACTATGGCCGACCTAAAGACCCGACTGTCTAAAGCGGACAGCCGCAAGCGACCCATCTTGATCAAAGCGGATCGCCGGGCCTCGCTGGGGCGCATCATTGATATCTGGGATTTATGCCGGGAACTTGAGATCGAACGAGTCAACATCGCCACAGACCGAAAAGATTAAGGATAGCCTTATGAGGCTTTCGAGATCGTTTTTGTTTTATGCATTCTGCCTTTCTTTAGCCGTTCACGCTCTCGTTCTGAGTTTATTTGTTATCGTCTTTCGCAGCAAAAAAGAACAAAAAAAACCTCTGGCAATTTTTATCGGATCCATACTAAGGGAAGAGGAACTCAGCAAGAAGAAAGCGTCTAAAAAAATCCGGCCAGAGAAACTTTCCGCTTCACTGACAGTCGATCAGGATCTATCTTTAAAACCTTCGCTGGTCAAAGATCTCTATCGGGCCGAAAAAAAGCCGACCTTTGATCAAAATGATCAAAAAAATATCAGCATAAAGGAATCAAAAAAGTGGCCTACCGGTAAAGAATGGACCGATATTTTCCCCAAACAAAGACTGCCGCTTGGAAACAACGGACCCTCGGTGAAGCCGCCGCAACCATTAACCTTGGACGAATCTCATCCATGATCGAAATCGAATTCTCCCAAGCCATTGCTTTGCTTGTCTTTATCGCGATTGTGCTTGCTGCTGCCGCCTGGATCAATTATACTTATAGAGAGGAAAAAAGATGTGAGCAGTATCGATCGAACCACAAACAATGTCCGTATTGTACACTTTTTTTTGAAATGACTTACGGCGATGAAATCATCCAATGCCCTCACTGTCTCAGCTATATTCATTATAAAGGAAATGAAAAGCATGAAGATTTCAGGAAATAGTAAAGGTGTCGTTTTGGTTTTGGTGATCATTCTTTCCATCGCGATGATGATTGTAACCGTGGGGGTCGTGAGCACCAATTATTCAAAAGCAATTTATTCACAACATCAAATCGACCGCATCAAAGCCGAAGAACTAGCCAAGGGAGCCCTGTGGTACCATTACACTTACCGAACGCTCCAGGGTAATCCTGGACCCTTCGTTCCTCCCAGCGAAACTCTAGATGGAAAAGATTTTTCGGTCAATGTCGCTAATTCCGCAGGGGCCGGACCCAGCGGAACCGATGAGGTAGGCATCACGATATCCTATTGAGATTCCTTCGCTTGACTCCAGCCAAAATCCGCTTCGAGAAGTATTTTCATTTTTCCAAAATTTGACCATTTTGAAAAATAGGGAACTTTATAATTGACCAAGTAAGTTTATTATAGTGTAATAAAAAATAGAAGGTTAACTAATTCTAATCAAAGAACCGTACTTCCAGAAAGGAAGATATTTCCTGTGCCGCGTGGACTTAACAGCTTAATGGATGTCGATGAGCTGGCAAACTACCTAAAGCTCCAGAAGCAAACCATTTACAATTGGCTCAATCAAAGAAAGATCTCGGGGATCAAGATCGGAGGCGTCTGGAGATTCGATAAGAAAGAAATTGATCGTTGGCTGCGCTCGAGAGCCCGTAAAGCACGCTCTTAAATCGCTTATACTAAATGATGAACCATTCTTTACACTATAATGAATAAAAAGAAACTCGGTATCTATTTCGGAATCAATTCGTTGAATATGGTTCAGACTCAAAAGAAAGAATGCCTTTTTTGCTTTTCGGCTCCACATAGCCTTTTCGATAATACGCAGCAGCCTTCCATTCAAAATATTGACGATGACATCAAATTAGCTGCAATCATCCAACGATGCCTCAGAGATCACGAAGTCCAAAACCAAGATGTCTTATTGGCTTTGCCTAGTCATGAAATAATTCTGAGATCTTTCTACATCCCCTGGATGACCAGCTCAGAAGTCAAAGGAGTCGTCGAATTTGAAGTGCGTCGCTATATTCCTTTTAAACTCGATGAATTATTATTCAGCTATCACACCCAAACCGTCAAAGAAAACAAAAACCGACGCATCAGAATTCTTTTCATTGCTGTCCGCAAGGAGATTGTCAGGAAATACCGGGAACTGATCGAGCAGTCTGGCTTGGATGTCGGATTCATCGAACCGGCGCCCATCGGTCTTTTAAGACTTCTGCGGTCTAAGAAAATCATCCAACCCAAAAAAACTTCTGCTGTTTTGCAGCTCAATAATCTGTTTGGGAGTCTTATGATTATCGACTCCGAATCCCCACAATTCATCAGAGATTTTAAGCTTTCTTCCGATCAAAGCAGCCTGAGCGCTGACCAGGCCGCGCTAAAAACCAACCTGATAAACGAAATCAGAATATCGCTCGACTACTATCGCCGTCAACATTCTCAAGCAAAGGTCGATGAGATTCTATTCCTTACAGATGATATCAATCAAAGCCGAACCGGAGATCTTGAAACAGCGCTTGGTGTCAAAACAACCGCTGTCAGTTCTCAAGGTTTATTTGAATCGAAGCAGGGCATTGATCTGGGTTGTCTCCAGGCAATGGGTATAACTTTGCGCCAAGAAATTCCGCTTCCTTTTAAAGTCGATCTATCCGAAAGAGAGCGAAGACCCAAAAAAAAGGAAGCCCCTGTCGAATGGGCACCGGTAGATTTTCAGCTCACCATCAAGATCGCTGTCGCTTGCGCTGTTCTGCTTGGCATATTTTATAGCTGGCAAAATAGAGAATTAAATGAAGTCAGGAAGCGCAAGCAGAGTATTATCCAGCAAATAACGCCATTGGAAGCCTTGAAAATCCGCGATATTCAAAGCAAGCAAATCGAACTAGAAAGAAAAATCAACGGTTATAAGAGTGTTCCGGTAAAAACGCACACCGCCTTTTATTTGAACATGATCCCCCAGCTTCTTCCGAAAGGGGCTTGGCTCAATAATATGAAAATTGAAATGAGAGAAAAACGCGCCAGATCCCAAACGGATCAAAACGCAAACATAATATCCCCCGTGGTTTCTCTGCAAGGACAGGTTTATGACAAAAACTCATCACGCCAGGTGGAAGTGATCAATGAATTCGTCGATTCCCTGCGGCGTAACAAAGAATTTTCTGCTGAATTTGATAATATTGTTTTGGTCTCGGTTCGCAAAAACCAGGAAGATGATATCGTGTCAACCCATTTTGAAATCAGGTGCGAATAAATGCTCACTTTCCAGGATCTTAAAGAATACGATATTAAAGACATTGATATCAATAAGATCATCAATCAGCTGAAAATGCGCAAAGACATCTTGGCCAATATCGTTATCATTCTGGCCGTTTTATTTATGGCAATGAAAATATCCGGATACATCCAAAAGGAAAAAGAAACCTTAATACAAGAAATCAATGAATTATCACAAAAAGAAAAAGCTGTTAAAAAAATGAACGCGACCGAAAAGGACCTGAATAGCATCAGAACATCTCTGCCACAGGGGCCGGAAACAGTGGATGATTTGATCGGGAAGATCAACCAGCTGGCTACCGCTAACAATATTCAAATTTCTGATTACACACCCCAAAGATCCCGCGAGACCGAATTTTTTTATCCGATCCAGATGCAACTGGTGGTCCGAGCTGATTCGTATGAGCAGATCGGTTATTTCATTTATGATCTGGAAAACGCCAACATAAATTTGAGAGTCGACAATTTTGAAATGGGAAGCTCATCTACCAGAAGAAGCAGTTATTTTTCTTTTACAGATCCCCCAGGCGAAGATAAGATAACAGCTAACATTAATATCGTTGCCATCAATTTCAAGGAAGGACAACCATGAGGATATTCATCACTTTCTTAAGCTGTCTTCTCTTCTTCGGTCAAACACATTTGGCTTGTGCTCTTGAAAGGAGGGATCTGAGATTTCAGAATCCTTTTGTTTCGCAATTGCCCAAGAAGCCGAAGCCGATTGAGACAACGGAGAAAGTTACTCCCAAAACTAAAATTCGAAAAGAAATTCCCGAAGAAATTATACCCCCATCCTTGACGATTAGCGGTCTCATTTGGGACACGAAAAAGCCTCAAGCCATTGTCAATGATGAGGTTGTCAGCATCGGAGATTCCATCGATCAAGCCGAAATCCTTGATATTTCACCAACGGGCATCTCGATCAGATTTATGGGAAAAGAATTCAAAATCGATAAATTATAAATAGAATATAAAGTGAGGAGTGCCATGAAAAAAATATTCGCTGTTATTTTTTCTGTTAGTGTTGCCCTTGTGATATCAACCCTTTCGGCTTCGGCCTTTGAGGATGATATCTTAAAGCGTTTTATTTATCCCCAGTACGACAAAACGATCTCGATGGACTTTGAAGACGCTGAGCTTTCGGATGTACTGAAGATCTTTTCCCAGCAATCCGGCATGAATTTCATTGCCGCCGATGAAATCCGAGGCAAACAAGTCACCCTTTATTTCGAAAAAGTCCCGGTAGAGGAAGCCTTAAACCGTATTTTAAAGGCTAATAACTTAACCTACGAGCTTCAATCTGATAGCAATATCTTTATTGTCAAATCGCTTGGCCCGGTCTCTACCCAACTAACTACCCGGGTCTACCGCCTCAAACATTCCAGCGTATCCAATTCGAAAATAAAAGATACTTTTACTATTGAAAGCGCGGAAGGCGAAGAGGACTCATCGGAAAGCTCCTCAAGCGACGGAGGGGGATCGGAAGATAAAGGCATTAAGGAAGCCTTAAAAAGAGTATTATCGAATGAAGGAGAGGTTGTTGAAGATCCCCGAACCAACAGTCTTATTGTCAGCGATTATCCCGACCGTTTCCCGGCCATAGAGCAAACCATCGCCCGACTGGATGTTCCGATTCCACAGATATTGATCGAAGTGGAGATGCTTGATATTAGCAAATCTATTGCCGATTTGATGGGGATTAAACCGGGAGCGACACCGCTTTCTTTTACCGGTGGCAGCCGTACCCATTATTATCCCTGGGATCAAAATGAGCTTGTCCGTAAAGGCTCGGTCACCGGCTCAACTTATACGTCCGGCACCATCGACGCCTCGGGGCTGACGGCCACCTTGCAATTTTTAAAAACCCATACGGATACCAAAAATCTGGCTCGACCGCGAATTCTCACTCTCAATAATGAAACCGCCGAAATCATGATCTCAACTGATGAAGCTATCGGAATTAAGACGATTACCCAGGCCTCGGAAGGATCTTCCACTTTATCCGTTGAAGCGGAACGTGTCGAAACAGGTGTTTTTCTCACTGTCACGCCTCAAGCCAATTTAGAAACCAGAGAAATTACCATGGCGATTCAACCCCGGGTCATCGAAGCCCGCACAGGCGGCACTTTTCAAGGGCAGACATTCAAAGACGCGGAAGAAAGAGGAACAAAATCCATCTTGCGTGTACCGGATAACCAAACCATCGTTATCGGAGGTTTGCTGAGAGACGATAGTGAAAAAACAAGAACGGGCATTCCTATTCTTTCTAAAATCCCAATTCTGGGAATGGCATTCAGGCATAAAGATGATAATAAGACAAAACGGGAACTGGTTATTTTTATTACACCGCATATTCTGCCTGATATGAAGTCTGTCCAATCCGCACTCCTGACTCAGGAATCTTTTTTTAAGAAACAATATTCCTTTCACCGGGAATCTGTTGTTGAAAACGCTTTAGACCGCTTTGAGAGATGAACTGATATGACTTATAAAAAACTGGGTGAAATATTATTAGCCCAAGAGCTCATTACCGAAAAACAACTCAAAGAAGCCATTGCCCATCAGCAAAGAGAGGGCGGGCGTATCGGTGAAATCTTTATTCGCCTGGGTATGATTAAGGAGAGCGAAATGATTACCGCTCTCGCTAAACAGCTCAATATCCCTTATGCCTCACGCCAAGGGGGACTGCTCAAACCTCAGCCCAATCAAGGCCTGGAAGATTTAATTTCCAAGGAATTTTCCCAGAAGAATCTGGTTTTGCCCTTATCGCGCCATCTGAATTCGCTCACCTGCGCTGTTTTTGATCCATTGGACCTGCTCTTGATGGATAATCTGAAGAAAATAACCGGATGTGAAGTCAATCTTGTGCTGGCCACAAAATCAGATATTATTCATTCGATAGAAGAATTCTATAGCGAAAGTCATTCTTCTATGCTCGGAGCAGCAGTTCAAAGTACCTATGAATCGGCCACGCAACGCTCCAGCATCCTCAGCAGAGAAGCAGAAACAGAGCTGAGCCTCGACAAGCTGATCGCCAGGGCCGAAGAAGCCCCGGTGGTCAAACTGGTAGATTTGATTATCCGTCAGGCTATTGATGAGCGGGCAAGCGATATCCACGTGGAGCCGACCAAAGATCGTCTGTCATTGCGCTATCGCATCGACGGGGTTCTTTATGAAATCCCGCCGCCGGCCCGTCACCTTCATCTGCCGATTGTCTCTCGCATCAAGATCCTGGCCAAGCTGGACATTGCCGAAAAGCGCCTGCCCCAGGATGGAGCCATCATGGTACGGCTCGAAGACCGTACCGTTGACTTGCGTATTTCAACTGTCCCCACCGTCTGGGGAGAAAAAGTAGTCATGCGAATTTTAGATCAAAAGGCAGCGCCTCTGCAGCTATCTCACCTGGGATTTGATCCCAAATCTCTGGAGAAAATCAGAAAATCAATCAAATCTCCTTATGGACTTTTTTTTGTAACAGGGCCTACGGGAAGCGGCAAGTCTACAACTCTTTATGCCGCCCTCAAAGAACTGATTGATCCGAAAAAGAATATCATGACCATCGAAGATCCAGTAGAGTTTAAAATTAACGGACTGAATCAAGTGAATGTCCGGCCGGAAATCGGCTTAACTTTTGCCTCAGCCTTGCGGTCATTCCTGCGTCAGGATCCGGATATTATGATGGTCGGTGAGGTGCGCGATTTGGAAACAGCTCAAATTTGCGTACGGGCCGCTTTAACCGGCCACATGGTTCTAAGCACACTGCACACTAATGATGCATCGTCGGCCATCACAAGGCTTTTGGATATCGGAGTCGAACCCTATCTTCTGATGCCTTCCTTGAACATGGTTGTTGCTCAGCGCCTGGCCCGTTGCTTGTGCGAAAAATGTAAAGAGGCTTATGAGCCCGAAAAACAGCAATTTTCTGACATCAAAATCAATGCGGATCTTATTTATCGCCCTAAGGGCTGCGAAGAATGCAACCAAACCGGCTACAAGGGGCGAGTCGCTATCACGGAAATTTTGAATATCACTGACGATATCCGCCGCATCATTTACAAACAGGCTTCCTATGTGGAAATCAAAGAACTGGCCCGTAAAAACGGCATGATTACCCTTTTTGAAGACGGCATGAAAAAAGTAGCTGAAGGCATTACGAGTCTGGAAGAAATCTTAAGTGTAACGATTTAAACTTTAGGAGTCAAGCTTGCCACGTTATTCCTATACAGTCAAAGATGTTGGAGGCAAAACGCTTCAGGGAACTGATGATGCCCCTGATGAAAACACTCTGATTACGCGTTTACAAAATCAGGGATACTATATTGTTGCCATAGAGGCTTATTCTTCCGGCATCACACCATCGGCCCAAATCAAAAAAAGAGCCGATAGAAAAGCCTACACGCACGGTGGTATCTGCCTTGAAGATTTACTGATTTTCTGCCATCAAATGGCTACTATGCTGGATTCCGGCGTTCCGCTTTTACGCAGTCTTAAGATCATTATCGAACAGGTCGAAAGCAAACAGCTGGCTGATGTCTTGACTCAGGTGGCCCTTGAGGTAGAAGCCGGCAATTCTTTTAGCTCAAGCATTGCTAAACATCCTAAAGTTTTTAATCAATTCTGGGTCAGTCTTTGCGAAGTGGGAGAAACTTCGGGCAATATGCCGCAAGTACTTGAAAAACTCGCATTCTATTTGGAGCAGCAAGACGCTTTTAATCGGGCCGTTGTTTCGGCAGTTATCTATCCTGTTTTCCTCATCCTGTTCGCTTTTGGGGCGATCTGCTTTTTTGCGATCGTTATCGCCCCGAAGTTTCAGGATCTTTACGGCGCCTTTGATGTGGATATGCCGGGACTAACGCTTTTTTTCCTTAGTCTTTTTGAACTCATTAGAACCAGATTTCTCGTGATACTGGCCAGTCTTGGTGCTATACTCTATATAGGGCATCGATATACTTTGACTTTTAACGGCCGGCGTAATATTGAGAATATCCTGTTTTTATTGCCGAAATTCGGCAAAATTTATAAGATTTTTGTGATTGAACGCTTCACTTCGCAAATGGCGATTCTGGTTGAAAGCGGCGTCCCCATCCTTTACGCTTTGGATATTTCTCAAAAACTGGTGAATAACTTAACGGCCGAAAAAGCCATCGGAGAGATCAAAAGCAGTGTCCGTGAAGGAAAATTGATCGCCGAGCCCATGGGCCAGAGCGGATTCTTCCTGCCGATGACGGTTCAAATGATTATGGTCGGCGAGGAAACCGGTGAACTGGGCAAAATGCTCAACAAGGTATCTGAATTTTATCAAAAAACCGTTGAGACATTTTTAAAACGCTTCGGGACTATTTTCGAACCGGTGATGATCATCGTAGTGGGTGTGTTTATCTTGATTGCCGTTGTAGCTATGTATCTTCCAATATTTGATATCGCGAGTCTTTAAAAAAATATATCCTCGAGAGGAGGTGGGTGCGGATAAGAAAAATATGCTATTAAAGTGAATTGTCAATATGTTTTGGAATTATTCCATAAAGAATAAAGAAAAAGAAGGAGGAAGTATGATGTTATCCAAAAAAGGTTTTACGCTTCTTGAGGTTCTGATTGTTATTATTATTATGGGTGTGTTGGCCGGCTTGGCGATTCCGCGTTTTTCCAACACAATCGAGCAGTCCCGCGCCATGGAAGCGCTCTCTACACTCGGTGAGTTGCGCCAGTCACTCCAGCGATGTTATTTTGTTAAAGGATCCTATAATAGTTGCCTCGATGAAACAGCAGATCCAGAAAACAATGATAATCTTTGCCCAGGATGCGATGTTGAAAATCCCAATGATCCAGCCAGAAGATTATTCAATTATACTGCGGAGGATAATACCGATACCACATTCAGAATTAGAGCTACTCGGAGATTGGCCGGAAGCGGAACACCGACACCAGGCAATGATGATGACTGGATAGAAATTGAAGAAGATGGCGCGAAAGCAGGTAACGGCAAGTTCGATAACTTGGATGACTAATTCCTTTAGAGTTTTCCGTGATATATTTTCTGAGAAAATATATTCAAGCGGCTACTCGCTTACAGAGTTATTGGTCGTAATCTTGATGACCGCAATAATCGCTGGCCTGATGTTGCCGAAAATGGGAAAAATCATCGAACGCCAGCGGGCACAAGAAGGGCGCCGCATTCTTGAAGCCGTCTTGGCCTCTCAAGAACGCTGGCGCCTTGACCATAACAGCTACTCCAGCGATAATGCCGGCTGGCCTTTAGATATCGATCAAGCGGCTTCAAGTAATTTCTTGGCGCCGGATATCATCAATGCCGGTAATCCGGGTGTCTGCCCCAGCGGAGTTGAGGCCGCCAGCATTGACCGGCGAACGAATGACTACGGTTTCACGATCTGCAGTAACGGGAAAATTATATGCCGGGATATGGCAGCCGGCTCCCCATGCGGGGATCTTGGTTTCTAATTGAGATTATCATTATGTTTTTAGGTCCCTTAAAATATGCGCGTAACGGATTTACGATGACAGAAATACTGGTTACTCTTGTCATCCTCGGGGTACTGGTTTCATTCGCCCTACCCAACTTAACAAGAATGCGGGAACGCTCTTACGCCAGGCAGGCGATCGATAATCTCCTTTTGATCCACGCGGCCGCACAGGCTAGAAGATTAGAAACGCAGACATACTGGCCTCCTTTTGGGGGACCAGGTTTTGAGAAAGATATTCAAGGAATTAATGCGGATCTCAATCTTAATATTATTCCTCATAATAATGAACAATATGCCTGTTCAACAGGGCTAGGAGTACCGGTAGAGATTCATATTTGCGGAGTTTGTCGCCCGACAGGAACTTGTCCTAATATGAATCCCGCGACAGTTCAACCTAGTAATTCCTATTTAATCTATATTCACCTCAATCAACCTCTTGACGCGACAAATCCGAACTGCATTTCTGCTTCAGGCTTTTGTCCTTAGGATTTTATTATGAAATATACCAGCCATAAATCATACACATTAACGGAAGTCCTTGTTGTCGTCATCATTGTGGGAATTATCGCCGGGCTGGCGATTCCAAATTTTCAACGCAGCATGGTGCTGGCTTCAGCCCGCACGGCCACCAATAATTTGGTCATCATTCACGGCGCCAACATGGCTTATCGAGCCAAATTCGGTGGATTCTGGCCAAATGGAGGAGCTCAAGGAGTGGCAGCCATAAACGCAAATTTAAATATCAATATTTTACCGGAATCAAATGTTGAATATGAATGCAGCGGAAACAGTATGATGTTTATTTGCGAAGCAGCCAGTCCTTCTCTGGCGGATACATCCCGCTTCCGAATCATCGTTACAGAAAATAATCTGGATGTTGAAGGCAATATAAACCCCCGGTGCACCACCGGTGCCTGCCCCTACAATTAAAATGATAAAGAAATTAAGAAATAATATTCGAGGCGTTTCCTTGGCCGAGGTCCTTGTCTCGACTCTGATTTTCTCTGTAGCCGTTGTGGGCACTTTTACCGCTCTTCGCGCGACACGGCAGGAAGGAGGCGTTTCTGACCGCGATATCATTGCAGCTCATTTGGGCAAACAGATACTGGAAGAGCTGCGGTCTAAAGTCAATCAGGACATCTGGGATGGATCATTTCCTTTAACATGCTCTCCGGCTCCGGGAACCACTCAATCATGGACAGGAACTCTTCCGGCTGAACTAAGTAACTTTAACGGAGATGTTCAAATTACATGCACGAACATCGCTATCGGAGGAAACCCTAAGGCCCTGCGCAAAATCACGCTCAATATTACCTGGACAGAATGACCTTGTTCCGGAAGAAATCATGAGAAAAAGTCTGCTCATAAAAAACGGGTTATCTTTAACCGAACTGCTTATCGTAGCTATCATTGCCGGTATTGTCGGCATCGGCATTGTGGTTACAGATTCTTCCATGCGGCAAATGCAGCAAGGCGCATCCCGTGATGCTCTGGTTGCCAGCCGCACAACCGGCTTGATGATGGAAATCGCAAAAAGAGCCGAAATGGCCACAGGACACGCGAATGATTTGGGTATCCGCATGCCCGACGCATCCACTCTTTGTATCCGCAGCCGTTATCGGGAACTTATTGCTGATGCAGTTTGCGGAGACGGCTATTTGGTAGCTGGAGAACAGTGTGACGACGGCGGCTATAGCGGCGCCAATGATCAGTGTTCGAATACCTGCATGTTACAGGTACCCCTTGAAGAATATTTGGGCGTGATCACCTGCTATACCCAAATAGGACAGAACATTCATCGATGCAGAGGCGGATGGACAATATGCACTGCCGTGGCCCCGGTTGTGGGCCAGGTTCTCGACCCTGCCATTGAAGCTGGTGGTTTTGTTACCAGTTTTGAACGAAATGACGATCCGGCTGTCAGCGATTTTTATTTGGACTTAACGCTTCGTTCTTGCTTTGACAACACCCAGCCCTGTCAAACACCGCTTGATCAGCAAACAAACCCGAGATTCGAAATCCACACACAAACAACCCCTCAACTTCATAGTTTTTAAGCTTTGTTAGAAAAACCACATAGTTCATGCCATTCTAAATATCAGATTGCAGCCCTTGTTTTATTCATCGCTTATCTTGCCCTGATATTCTATCAACCAATTGAAACCGATGATGTCTGGTGGCATCTTAAAACAGGGGAGTGGATTGTTCAAAATAAAACTATTCCCCTCGTAGATCCCTTTTCATTCAACGAAAAAGAAATACCCTGGATCCATAATCAATGGCTGGGAGATGTCTTGCTTTACGGAACCTATCGTATCGCGGGTTTACAAGGCTTGATTCTTTTCAGATTGATTTATTTGATTTGCGTAATGGCATTATTTTTTCTTATTTACCGTAAAAAAATATCCTTTTATTTTTTACTGGTCATTTGCCTGTTGTTATCTTATCCTCTGTCGCTGCGATGCCTCTTGCGTCCGCTTTTGATCAATTTTCCCTGTATCATCATATTCTTTACTCAATTATTGAAACACCAAAAAGACGATCAGTCTAAACATATTCTTTGGCTTCCGGTTCTCGGTATTATCTGGTACAACATCCACCCCGGTGCGTTTGTTTATGGAAATCTCCTTTGGGTCGTCTTCATCTTTCATGATTTCGTTCAATTATTTGTTCGTGATTCAGAGAAGCAAAGAATAATAAAACGCCTCACGCAAAACATATCAATCTATACTCTCCTGCTTTTAGCCTTTTGCATAAACCCCCATGGAATAAAAGGGGTGTTGCATTGGTTCAAATTCTTTCTTAAGCCCGGATTTTCTCATTATGGCCGATACAGTCTTATTATCGCTGAAGCTCGGCCTCCATTATATCTATTGAAACTCAGCGGACTCTGGGCTCACCTGACTATCGCCTTGGTAATCTTTTCTCTTGCAATCAATAAGAAATTTCGCTTTCTTTTTCTTCTGCATTTTATGTTTGCTTTATTTTTATTTCTTTATACGAAAAGAGCATCTGTGTATTTCGGTTTGATTTCATGCGTCATCATTACCGAAACCTTCCAGAATTCGAAAAGTTTTATCCTCAAAATTATGAACAAGAAAATTTTTTCTATACTGCGCCATCCGGCTTTTTACATAATTCTTTTAATTTCTCTTTTAGCCTTTCAAGGATATCGCAAATTTACTAAAAGACTCTACCTTGATGGACGCGTAGTTAATTTCTACAGCTCTGCAATCTATTTTGGTAATCCTGGGGAGGCTGTTGAGTTCCTTAAGGAAACCAAGATCTCCGGACCCGTCTTTAATTCTCACGTTTACGGAGGCTATCTTTTGTGGTCTGCTTATCCCAATCTGAAACCGGTCAAGGATGGTCGTCAACTTGATAAAAATTTCATGGATCAATATTATGACGTCATCATCTCACATGAAGAACTGTGGCCGCAATTTTCGAAAACTCACAATCTGCATATCGTTTTATTGGATACCGCCAAGCATTTTCTATGGAAATTTATCGACTATCTGAATCACGATCCCGATTGGCAGCTTATATTCGTCAATAAGACCAATGTTATCTTTGTGAGAAGGAATACTTTCGATCTTCCTGAAAAAGCACAAAATTACGAAACAAGGATGACCGCCGTTAAGACTCAGGAGAGCGATCTCGAATTGCTAAAACAGCATATACTTTCCAGAGACAGATCCAAGATAAAGGACATGCTTAATCCTCCATTTCATTTCAATGATCTTTTGGAAGAGGGAGCCCTATTGATTGATCTGGGCTATCACGGAGCAGGTGTTCAACTTATTCTTCGGGCAATATCGATAAATCCATCATCAAATACGAAAGATATCGCGTATTGGGCTGTATCCGAAATTCTTCAAGGAAAACGAAGCAATCCTGGTAATCCGAAAGATTTATAACGTCCTTGTTATTATTTTTCAGCTTTGCTAAAATAAGCTTTCTCCAATATACTCGGAGCCTCAAAGTTGAGTTTGATTTCTAATAATAAATTATGGGCCGGTAGTTCAGCTGGGAGAACGCCTGGTTCGCAATCAGGAGGTCGGGGGTTCGACTCCCCCTCGGTCCATTAAATAATTATGCACCGTTTCTTCATCCCTCAAATATTCTCGGATCAAAAATTTATAAAATTAACTGATCATAAGGAAATCCATCATCTAAAAAATGTTTTGCGCCATAAAAAGGGAGATGATATAGAGATTTTTGACAGAAAAGGGGGCCAGGGGCAAGCACAAATCACTCAGCTCTCTGACAGTCTCGTTGAATTAACAATCCAAGCCTTTCAAAGGAATATACCTGATCGACCCCCAATTTGCCTGGCCTGCGCGATTCCCAAACGAGCGAAGTTTGAAACCATTATCGAAAAATGCACGGAACTCGGTGTCGATGAAATCATTCCGCTTCAGACTAAACGCAGTGAAGTGAATCTTAAAGGAGAGAGGGCGCGCAAAAAAAAGCAGCGCTATCAAGCAATCGCAATTAATGCGGCCAAACAATGTCAGCGAAAAACCGTTCCGGAAATCAAAGATCCCGTGCTTTTCCCCAAAGCCCTTGAATTAATCAATAACAACGGCCATCTGGCTTTAATCGCGGTTTTATCCGAGAAGCAAAAGACCATAGCTAACCTGCTTAAGAAAAATTATTCTTTTAAGCGGATTATTATCTTTGTAGGACCCGAAGGCGATTTTACTAAAGACGAGTTGGAATTGGCCTTCAAGCATAAATGCGAACCGGTTACTCTGGGCCCCACAACTCTCAAAGTCGATACCGCAGCGATCATTTCGGTGGCGCTGATCTCCCAAATGCTTCATGAACGCAAATCGTAAAGAAATTTTCTTTCTGGCCATCCTGTTTATGGTTTCCCTGGCTGTGCGCTTTACTTACAGCGCTTTCCTGCAGGCTCACTATTTCTTTATCGATGATCCCAGCAGTGATGTCCTTTTTTATCAGGACTGGGCCCGCCAGATCATTGCCCAAACCGGTCTGGCTAAACGCGCCTTCCATGGCATGCCGCTTTATCCGTATTTCCTGGCCTTTTTGATGCGCCTTCTCGGCGATAATATTGAGCTGATTCGCGGATTTCACCTCGTCCTCGGTTCGGTCAATGTAATATTCATCTATGTCATTGCCAAACGTCTCTTTGGCCAAAAAGTGGCTGTCCTTTCCGGTATTTTAACCGCGCTGAGCTTTCCGCTGATTTATTATGACTGGCTCCTGATGCCGGTTCCCTTGATCATCTTTTTAAGCTGTGTCGTCATTTGCGGCTTCCTCTATTTGGATGAACATTCCCGTTTTTTGCGCTGGTTCCTGCTGGGTCTTTTTCTGGGATCAGGTGCTCTCGCCGACGGTAAATTTCTTATTTTCGTTATGTTTTCATTTTGTTTTATTCTTTTTCGCAAACGCCGATCTGCGCGAGCTATCGCAAAACGCTTAGCATTATGCGCTCTGGGACTTTTACTTGTGCTGGCATCCGTTTCCTATCGCAACTATAAATTGGGGAATGATTTTGTTTTTTTAAGCGCCCATAGCGGCATTAATTTTTATATCGGCAATAATCCTCAATCCACAGGCACATTTAACAATCCAATGTTTTTAAGGCCCTTTCACCAGGGACATGTGGATGATCCGCGCATCATCGCCGAATCCAGGCTCCGCAAAGAGCTCAAGCCCTCAGAGGTGTCCGCCTATTGGCAAAATCTAGCCGTGGATTTTATCCGCGAAAATCCCCAACGGTATTTTGATTTGATTGTTAACAAGCTCAAGCTTTTTTTCATTGATCATCAGGCTACCTATGACCTGGATTTGATCTTTCAAAGACAGTGGAAGAAAAAACTTGATCACAACGGTTTTCGCATAATTTTACCGTTAGCGCTTCTGGGGATGATCATTGGCCTTAAAAAGAATCCCAAAGCCTGGCTGATCGTCTTTCTGATTTTAAGTCAATTGATTTTTACTCTCATCTATTTTTTGATTCTCAGACACCGGATCAGCATCTTGCCGTTTTTGATTATTTTTGAAAGCGCGGCTATTGTTTTTCTTTTTGATATGTTGATAAAGAAAAAATGGGAAGCTTTTTCGGCAAGCCTGCTGGGGGTTGCCGTCGTTTTCGCCATCTGTAAGCCCGTGAAATTAAATCCCAAGATCGTTGAGTTCCTTACATTCTCCAAATCCGGTCCGATTCATTCTCGTCGGGGAGAGATGGATCAGGCCAGAGAAAGCTATCTCAATGCTCTACGTCTTCAACCAAATGACACCAATGTCCTTTACAATCTCGGCAATCTTTATCTTAACACGGGTGACCTTAAAAATGCCGCCTTGACTTACAATAAAGCTTTGCGGATCAATCCCTTTGATGTGGATGTGCTCTACAACCTGGCTTTTGCCTTTGAGAAAATGGAGAACACCGAGGAGGCTATCCGATTATTTCATGAGGTGCTTCATTTTGCCCCTCAAAGTGTCGATGCTCATTATCGCTTAATCGGCCTTTACTCCCGAGAGGCCCGATGCCAAGAAGCTGAAAGACACGTCAAGATGCTCCTGCAAATATTTCCACAATCCCAGCCCAACATTCCTTTCGATTACCAAAAGTGCATAAAGAAAAATTAGTATTATTATAATATTCGCTTGAACAGAATAAATGTAACTCCTTTATTTTGATAGTGTTAGTATGCCGATAAATTATTGACAAGGAACATTCGCTTAGGTATAATCAAAAATCCGTCGCAAGCTCATAATCAATAGATGTAATAAGGGGGTTTCCTATGAAATCGAGTAAAAAAGCTCAACAACCACAGCCGGACGCTTCCAATCGGCACAAAGCTCTGGAGCTGGCTCTTTCTCAAATTGAAAAACAATTTGGCAAAGGCTCTATTATGAAGCTCAACAGTGATGTAGCGCTCAATATTCCGGCCATTCCAACAGGTTCCTTATCTCTGGACCTGGCCTTAGGAATCGGCGGCGTCCCCCGGGGAAGAGTGGTCGAGATTTACGGTCCGGAATCTTCCGGAAAAACCACATTGACCCTAAGCATTATCAAAGAAATTCAGAAGATGGCCGGTGTGGCTGCCTTTATCGATGCGGAGCACGCCTTTGATTCAGCTTACGGCAAAACCATCGGGATCAATCTCGACGAACTTTTAATCTCACAGCCGGATACGGGGGAACAGGCGCTGGAGATTGCCGAAACGCTGGTTCGCTCTAATGCAGTCGATTTGATTGTCATTGACTCGGTAGCTGCCCTGACTCCCCGGGCCGAGATTGAAGGAGAGATGGGCGACAGCCACATGGGTTTACAGGCCCGCTTAATGAGCCAAGCCCTGCGCAAGCTTACGGCGGCTATCAGTAAATCAAAAACCTGCGTGATCTTTATCAATCAGATTCGCATGAAGATAGGCGTCATGTTTGGTTCTCCAGAGACCACTACCGGCGGCCGGGCTCTGAAATTCTACTCGTCGGTCCGCATTGATCTTAGACGCATCGAATCTTTAAAAAGAGGCGAAGAGATGATCGGAACCCGCGTGCGGGCCAAAGTTGTTAAGAACAAGGTGGCTCCTCCGTTTCGCGAAGCCCAGTTTGAAATTCACTTTAGCGAGGGAATCTCGCGTATCAGTGATGTCATTGATATGGGGATCAAATCTGAAGTAATCAATAAATCGGGCAGCTGGTTTTCTTTTGAGGATGAAAAGATTGGCCAGGGGCGGGAAAGCGCCCGGGCTTTTCTTAAGGAAAATCCGAAAGTATTAACCAAGGTTGAAAAATTGATTATGGAAAAGATGAAAAAGTAGTTCCATTAAGCAGGAGGGGGTGCTTCAATGAATAGAAATCAACGTTCTATTTCTGTTTTAATTTTGGTTTGCGGTATTATCATCGGACTGATGATATCATCCCGTCTGGAAATGAATCCGGTTGTTAACTCCGGCGGTTTTCAAAACGAAGGAGCGAGAACCGTAGAGCAGGGGAATTTTACCCAGGCTGTAGAAAAAGTCGCTGAGGCCATAGGCCCGGCGGTTGTTTCCATCCACGTCGAAGTCAAGCGAAAATACAATATCCAGCGACGCTTTTCTTCACCGTTTCATGACGATTTCTTTGACCGTTTCTTTGAAGATTTCTTCGGTAATCTGCCGGAATACGAAAGACGCCAGCATGGGCTGGGAAGCGGAGTGATCATCGATCAGCGAGGATATATTCTCACTAATGAACATGTTGTTGGAGAAGCCGATAAAATCAATGTGACCCTTCCGGACGGACGTGAATTTGAAGGAAAGCTGGTGGGAACCGATTCGAGAAGCGATTTGGCAGTGGTCAAAATTGAGGCGGGAAAGCTTCCGGTAGCCAAGCTTGGTAATTCGGATGATATCAGAATCGGCCAATGGGTTGTGGCGATCGGTAATCCCTTCGGGCAATTAATCGCCAATCCAGAACCAACAGTGACCGTCGGAGTTGTTAGTGCACTAAACCGATCATTACCGCAAGGCCGCCGCCAGGATCGAAATTATACAGGGTTGATCCAAACAGATGCCGCCATCAATCCGGGCAATTCCGGAGGTCCTTTGGTTAATCTCAAAGGAGAAGTCATCGGCATCAATGTGGCTATTTTTTCCACATCCGGCGGATATCAGGGAATCGGTTTTGCTATTCCGGTAACGACCGCTAAACGCATTATTACAAGCCTGATCAAAGGGGAAGATGTCGAATATGGGTGGATCGGTGTCAGCATTCAAGATATTGATCAAAGTCTGGCGGATTATTTCGATCTGGATTCCACTCAGGGCGCTCTAGTCAGCAAGGTCCTAGAAGGTGGTCCGGCCGAAAAAGTCGGCATTCAGGAAGGCGATGTGATCTT
Organism: uncultured Planctomycetales bacterium; assembly: GCA_964478715.1. GTDB lineage: Bacteria > Omnitrophota > Gorgyraeia > Zapsychrales > JBDRMG01 > CAYZIY01. The sequence continues at coordinate 62,577 of CAYZIY010000006.1, read as the reverse complement.
GGAGATTGAAGGAGAAAAAGTCAAAAACGTATCCCATCTTGTCAATCTGGTAGGCCAAACTCCCGTTGGTGAGTCAATCAGGATTAAGGTCTTGCGCGATCAGAAAACCCTGCTCGTAGATCTGAAAACCGGCAAACGGCCTTTATTCGATGAAGAAGGCCAGGTGCTGGTCGATGATGAAAAAGACGACCGAGACGCGGATAACACCTGGCGCGGAATGAGTTTTCAGAATATTCCCGAATCTTTGGCAGATCGGCTCAGAAGAGGAGATGCCGATGGGGTTGTGATCAATGGCGTTGAAGAAGATTCCCCTGCTGGGGACGCCGGATTACGCAAAGGAGACATCATTACATCTGTCAATAATAAACCCGTAAAGGATGCCGAGGAATTCCGTCTGGAAGCAATAAAATGCCAAGGAGACTGTCTTCTTCGGACCAACCGCGGATATGTGGTCATTAAAGAAAAGCAAGAATAGATGAGCGATATGATTCCAAGGCCGCTTCGTCAGGCAAAACAAGCGGCCCTGGTTCTTTTAAAGTTCCGCGCTCGCAGTGAAAATGAACTGCAAAAGCGATTAAGGCGAAAGGGGTTCTCTGAAATCATTATCCAAAATGTCCTTAAAGACCTTAAAAAAACCGGGCTTGTTGATGATGCTCAATTCGCACAGGACTGGATCGAAAACCGTTATGGCCAATCATACGGTCCACTTCGAATAAAAAAGGAACTGACTGAAAAAGGTCTTGATCAGCAGTTAATTTCGCAAAAAATGGAATCTCTCCGATGCCAATCATCGGAAAAAGAAATTATCGAGATTTTGATACGTAAAAAAATGAAAACGCTTAATAAGCTGAATCCCAGAATAAGAAAACAGCGATTATATGGCTATTTACTGCGCCGCGGGTTTGATCCTAATCTCTCGGAAGAAGCCATCAATCAATTATGACAATTAACGAAATCCGTCAAAAATTTCTCGATTTTTTTAAACACCGCGGCCACACCATTGTTGAAAGCGACTCGCTGGTCCCCAAAGATGACCCCACCGTCCTCTTTACAACGGCCGGTATGCAGCAATTTAAAAAACAGTTTCTCGGCCAAATCGACGAATATACAAAAGCAGCTTCATCTCAAAAATGCCTGCGCACCGATGATCTAGGAGAGGTCGGTCATACCGCTTTTCATCATACATTTTTTGAGATGCTGGGCAATTTTTCCTTCGGCGATTATTTCAAGAAGGAAGCGATTGCCTGGGCCTGGGCATTTCTGACCGAGGAGCTGAATCTCCCCAAAGAAAAATTGTGGGTTTCCGTTTATGAAGATGACGCGGAAGCGGAACATATTTGGTTAAACGAAATCCATATTCCCGAAGAAAAACTTGTCAAGCTCGGCGACAAGAGCAATTTCTGGCCAGCCGAAGCGAAAACCAAAGGACCCAATGGCCCCTGCGGTCCCTGTTCTGAGATATTTTATGATTTTGGAACAGATGTCGGCTGCGGGAAAAAAGAATGCTCACCGGCCTGCGACTGCGGACGTTTCAGCGAAATCTGGAATCTTGTTTTCACTCAATATAACCGGATGGAGAGCGGAAGGCTTGAACCTTTGCCCAATAAAAACATCGATACCGGCATGGGATTAGAGCGCCTGGCCTGTATCATGCAGCGAAAGACCAATAATTTTGATATTGATCTGTTTGTCCGGATTCGTCAAGCCATCCGAAAGGAAATTGGTTCTTTAGATCAACAGCAGGAATATCTGATTGCCGATCACATCCGCGCGGTTGTCTTTGGAATCTGCGATGGAGTAATTCCCTCAAACGAAAACCGGGGATATGTTATCAAGCGCCTGATCGTTGATACCTGCGATCTGGCCGCTAATGCCGGAGCCCAATCAGCCGTTATTCATAAAATAGTTCCTGCTGTGGTTGATGTCATGAAAGAGCCTTATCCCGAATTGACGGAAAAATGTGATGAAATCACCCAAGCTGTTCAAAGAAGCGAAGAGGCTTATTTTCGCATCCGCAAAGATCGTATCCCAGAACTTAAACAGCACATTGAAAACGGTCAGGATTTAGGGGAGATCTTTTTCAATTATCGTGACACTTACGGTCTTACTTTGCCGACAATCATCAAGACCGCTCAGTCACTCGATATCGATCCTAAAGAAATTGAAAAAGGAATCGACGAATTTAACCGCCTGATGGAAGACCAGAAAACGCGCTCACGTTTATCAAGCAAGATGACCGGCGATGTTTTCACGAATCTGGGCATGGATCTTGATTTGCCGAAAACAAAATTCCTTGGAACAACGCAATACAAGACCGCCGGAAAAATCCTTAAAATTTTTAAAGGAACCCAGGAAGTTGAAAGCGTCGCTCAAGGCGATGAAGTGAAAGTGATTTTGGATCAAACCCCTTTTTATGCAGAATCCGGGGGCCAGATAGGGGATACCGGCCTTATCAGCGCAAACGAAAATGAAATTCAAATCGAGGATACCCAAAAAATCGCTGACATTTTTATCCATTTGGGTTCTGTAAAAAAAGGCTGTTTTGAAAAAGGCGAGACCATTCAGTCGCAAATCAACAGTCAAAGGCGAATTAATATCATGCGCAATCACACAGCCACGCACCTACTGCAAGCCGCTTTGCGCAGCGTTTTAGGAAAACATATCAGGCAACAAGGTTCTTTAGTAACCGACGACCGGCTTCGTTTTGATTTTTCGCACCCGAAAGGATTGAGCCGGCAGGAAATCACAAAAATTGAAAAAACGGTAAATCAGTATATTCTCTCCAGCCTGGATGTCAAAAAGGAGGCACTTACTCTGGATGAAGCGAAGAAACGCGGCGCTCTGGCTTTCTTTGCCGAGAAATACGGACAAAAAGTGACGATGATTTCTATAGGAGATATCTCCCTGGAGCTCTGCGGAGGCACTCATATCGATTCGATCGCCCAAATCGGTCTTTTTAAAATCATCAGCGAAACCGCCATCGCTCAGGGAATACGGCGAATTGAAGCTAAAACCGGAGCAGGCGCTTTTGAAATAGTTTTAAGCCAACAGCAGCTGCTCGAAGAAATCGGCTATCTACTGAAATCTCCTCAGTCTGAAATCGTTGATCGTATTAAAACTCAGGCAAAAAAAATAAAGGACATGAGTAAAGAGTTTGAAAAAATTCAGCTGGATTTGATCAAGTCGGATCTCGAACAGATCATTAATAAAGCTGAAAAGGTGGGTCAGACAGTTATTGTCAGTCATATTTTTAAAAATTTTTCTACGGGCCTCTTGAGACAAATCTGCGATTTAATTAAGAGTAAAAAGAAGTCCGCAGCCGTTATACTCGGTTCGCACATCGAAAATAATGCTTACTTATTAGTGACTGTTTCCGGTGATCTTATTAAAAAAGATATCAAGGCCGATCAAATTATCAAAGATGTTTCGCCGATTATCCAAGGCAGCGGGGGCGGCCGTGCTCAAATGGCCCAGGCGGGCAGTAAAAACCACACCTATTTGGACAAAGCAATCAAAGAAGCCGTACAAATCATCAAGGGGCAATTAACATCATGAGAACACTCAAAACAACCGGACAAAATCTTCTGAAACTCTATAATCGAAATCGGTTCAGCCGTAAGAAACATATCGAAGAAAAAGTCAAAAGAATCCTCGATGACGTTTGTCAAAACGGAGATGAGGCCATTGTCAAATACACCAAGCTTTTTGACAAAGCAAAAATCAATTCCCGTCAGATTCGAGTGGCCGAAAATGAAATCAGCGGGGCATTTCAGAATATCGACAGTGAATTTATTGCAACGCTTAAAATGATCATCAATAATGTCACGCTCTTTTACAAAAAACAATGCAAGAAACCATGCCGCGTTAATAGCCAGGACGGTGTTCTTCTAAAAGAACGCATTCAACCTTTGGAATCGGTCGGGGTGTATGTGCCGGCCGGAACGGCTCCGCTCGTCTCCTCAGTTTACATGACTGTGATCCCGGCCAAGGTAGCTGGTGTTAAGCGAATCGCTCTAGTCACTCCGCCTGATCGCCAGGGACACGTCAATCCTCATATTCTGGCGGTCGCTAATTTGTTAAAAGTTAACGAAATTTATCGCATCGGCGGAGCGCAAGCTATCGCCGCCCTAGCTTTTGGAACAAAAACAATCCCTCCGGTTGACAAAATCATCGGCCCGGGGAATATGTATGTTACCGAAGCCAAACGTCAAATCTTCGGATTTGCCGATATTGATATGCTGGCCGGACCTTCGGAATTGGCTGTCATAGCCAATCGTCACAGTAATCCCGATTATGTGGTGGCGGATCTTGAAGCCCAAGCTGAACATTTAGGCGGTTTGGCGATCTTGATCACCACATCCAGAAAATTAATGCGACAGGTTAAAAGCAAAGTTCCTAAAGGCTACATGGTCTATGCTAAGAACATTAATGAAGCGATCGAAATCGCCAACCGTATCGCTCCAGAGCATCTAGGAATTTTAACCAATAATCCTGCGGCCGTTGCTAATAAAATCTCTCATGCCGGTGCTATTTTTCTTGGTCCATACAGCCCGATTGCCGTTGGTGATTATGTCGCCGGGCCCAGTCATGTGCTGCCGACGCTGGGCACGGCTAAATTTTTTAGCGGGTTATGCATCTCTGATTTTACAAAAACCAGCCATATCATCTCTTATTCCAAAAAGGCTCTGGAAAAAGCGCGAGAGCCTTTAGAGAAAATTGCCAAGCTTGAGGGATTGACCAAGCACTACGAATCGGTCAATATCCGTTTTGAATAATAGGGGAGCAATCACCATGAAAAAACGAACCGCATCTTTAGAACGAAACAGTAAAGAAACAGAAATCAGCGCTCAATTAAATATTGACGGAGAAGGATCAACAAAAATCAAAACCCCCATAGGGATTTTAAGCCATATGCTGGAGCTCTTTGCTTTTCATGGCCTTTTTAACTTAGATTTGACTGTCAAAAAAGCTGATACCAATGTAGATATTCATCACGTCAATGAAGATATCGGTATTGTCTTGGGCAAAATATTTAAAAAAGCCCTCGATGAAAAGACCGGCATCCGCCGATTCGGGTGTGCTTGCGCTCTGATGGAAGCCACTGTGGCTCGGACAGTTATCGATATCAGCGGACGCGGCTATCTGTCAATCAACCAGCGGGGAGGTCAACTGGAGGCAGCCAGCGATCCCGAAGGATACGCCTTTAAATATCTGGAGCATTTCCTGGAATCTTTGGCCCATAGCCTGGGAGCCAATATCAATGTAGAGGTCACCAATATCAGCAATGATCTGCATACTAATCTTGAAGCGATCTTCAAATCTTTGGGTTTGGCCCTGGATCAAGCCACACAGATTGATCCGCGCCGTAAAGGAATCCCTTCAACAAAGGGAATCATCGATTAATGATTGCCATCATCGATTATGATTCCGGAAATTTGAGAAGTGTCCAAAAAGCCTTTGAAAAAATGGGGGAAAAAACTTATATTACACAAAATAAATCAGACCTTGAAAAAGCAGATAGGATTGTCCTACCCGGCGTGGGAGCTATGAAACCAGCCATGGAGAAACTCCAATCCCTTAACTTAATCGGGGCGATCGAAAAAGCCATTACTGAAGGTAAACCGTTTTTGGGTATCTGCCTGGGTCTCCAACTGTTATTTGAAAAAGGTGATGAGAGTGGCGGTGTCGAGGGCTTGGGGATTATTAAAGGCCGGGTGGTCCGCTTTAATCATGATCTTAAGATCCCTCATATGGGATGGAATAATCTAAATATCAAAAAAAGCGAATGTCCGCTTTATGACGGAGTGGAAAATAATTCCTATGCTTATTTTTGTCACTCTTTTTACGTTGAGCCCCAAGATACGGAAATCTCAGCAACCATAACTGATTACGGAAATGATTTCACATCCAGCATTTGGCACCAAAATCTGTACGGAGTTCAGTTCCATCCGGAAAAGAGTCAGGAATTAGGACTAGCGATCATTAAAAATTTTATCGAGAGAGGATAAGATGATTGTCATACCAGCGATTGATCTCCGCGGGGGAAAAGTGGTGCGCCTTTCCCAGGGAAAATTCCAGGAAATAACCATATACAGCGATCGGCCTCTTCAGATTGCTAAAGATTGGGCTGAGGCTGGTGCTCAGATGCTGCATATTGTCGATTTGGACGGAGCTGAAAAAGGCAAGATGGAAAACGGCGAAATCATTGAAAAAATTATGAATGAAATTGATATCCCTATCGAAGTTGGAGGAGGGATTCGCGAAAATGATGACATTGCCAAGCTGATCGATATGGGTGTTAAGAGAGTGATTTTGGGAACAAGGGTGATCGAAAACCGTCTCTGCCTTCAAGAAATCCTGAATCTATGGAGTGACCGCATTGCCGTAAGCATCGATTGCATGCGGGGCAAGATTACGACCCGCGGATGGACCAGTATTTCGAATATTGATGCCGTCGATTTCGTCAAAGAACTGGAGCAAATGGGACTTAAAACCCTTGTTTATACAGATATAACCCGTGATGGAACTCTCAGGGGGCCCAATATTGAAGGAATCAAGCAAATCCTTCAAGCCGTATCCGTCTCGGTCATTGCCTCAGGCGGCGTGAGCAGCCTTAAAGACATAATGGATCTAAAAAAAATTGAAGCTGAGGGCTTAAGTGGCATGATCATCGGTAAAGCTCTTTATGAACGAAAAGTTTTCTTGCGGGATGTAATCGAATTATGCTCACAAAAAGGATAATACCCTGCCTGGATGTTAAAGACGGCCGCGTGGTTAAAGGTATTAATTTCATCAATCTGCGCGATGCCGGCAATCCAGTAGAAGTGGCCAAAGCATACGACCGCCAACATGCCGACGAAATTGTTTTTCTGGATATCACAGCCAGTCACGAAAATCGCAAAATTATTATTGAGGTTGTCAAAAATACGGCGGAACAGGTATTTATGCCCTTAACCGTGGGAGGGGGCATCAATAATGTAGACGATATCAGAAACCTGCTGAATGCGGGAGCTGATAAAGTTTCCATCAACACATCCGCTGTTTTGAATCCGGATTTAATTATAGAAGCGGCTCAACTTTTTGGAAGTCAATGCATTGTGGTGGCCATTGATGCTAAAAAGTGTAATGATAACTGGAAGGTTTTTATTCACGGAGGGCGCACGCAAACCGAAAAAGAGGCCGTGTCCTGGGCTAAAGAAGCGCAGGAGCGCGGGGCCGGAGAAATCCTCTTGACCAGCATGGATTTTGACGGCACAAAGAACGGTTATGATCTCGCTTTGACGCAGGCTGTCTGTAAAGCGGTGAATATTCCTGTTATTGCGTCGGGCGGGGCAGGAACAAAGGAAGATTTTGTCAATGTCTTTAAGCAAACAGGGGCTGATGCCGCTTTAGCCGCATCTGTTTTTCATTACAATGAAATACCCATTGAAGAAATGAAAAATTACTTAAACAAAAATAAAATAAGGACACGCATCTGATGAATCCCGGTACAATCAAAATCACAAAGCGAAATCTAAAAAAATTAAAATTTAACAAAGAGGGGCTTATTCCGTCTATTGTCCAAGATTATCGCAGTAAAGAAGTTTTGATGATGGCTTTCATGAACCTTGAATCCTTGAAGAAAACTCTCAAAATAAAGAAAACATGCTTCTGGTCGCGTTCCCGTAAAGAATTCTGGGTCAAGGGGATGACCAGCGGTCATTTTCAGTTTGTCAAAAGCATCTCCTATGATTGCGATTGCGACTGCCTGCTCATAAAAGTCCGTCAGATTGGAGGCGCCTGCCACACGGGACGTAAGACATGTTTTTATCGAAGAATTCAGCTATGAACCAAGCTATACCATCACAAAAACAATTTCTGTCATTATCCAAGAAAGGAAATCTAGTTCCTGTCTTCAGGGAATTTCTGGGAGATACGGAAACTCCGGTTTCCGCGTATTTGAAATTGACTAAAAAGTCAAAATATTCTTTTCTTCTGGAGTCTGTTGAGGGGGAAGAAAAAGTAGCCCGATATTCTTTCTTAGCCAAAGATCCGGAGCTCGTTTTTTCCAGCAAAGGACGCAAAGCCCGAATCATTCGATATCATCAATCAAAAAAGACCGAAAACTTCATGAATATCTTTGATACACCATTGGAATTTCTCAGAGAGCTCATGGCACAATATCGTCCTGTCGCGGTCGAAGGCCTGCCGCGTTTTTGCGGCGGCCTGGTCGGCTTTATGAGCTATGACATTGTCCGTTTCTTTGAAAAAATTCCGTCTCAAGCAAAAGACGATTTGAATTTACCTGACATGGTATTTATCCTGGCCAAACAGTTGATCATTTTTGATCACCTCGCTCACAAGATTAAAGTCGTTTCTTGCGCAACTGTCAATCCAGATGGATCAAAGCTCTCTAAAATCAAAGCCTATCACCAGGCCATACGTAAAATCAATCAAATCATTAAGGAACTTAAGACCTCAATTAATAGCCAGTCCATCAATAGGAAAAGACCTCGATTGAGATCAAGAATCAAGGTTCGCTCAAATATGAGTCAAAAGCGCTTTGAATCGATCGTGCAAAGCGCTAAAAGAAATATCCGTGCCGGTGACATTATCCAAACAGTTCTCTCCCAGAGATTCCATGTGAAATTAGCAACGGACCCTTTAAATGTCTACCGGGCTCTTAGATCCGTCAATCCTTCGCCTTACATGTTTTATCTCAATTTTGACGGATTGCATATCGCCGGTTCATCACCCGAAATGCTGGTCCGAGTCGAAAATGGAAACGTTGAAACGCGCCCGATTGCCGGAACCAGACCCCGGGGAATGGATGAAAAAAAAGACCAGCAGTTAGCCAAAGATTTACTTAAAGATCCCAAAGAGAAGGCCGAGCATATCATGCTTGTTGATCTGGGTCGGAATGACCTCGGTCGGGTTTGTAAAAAAGGCAGTGTTCATGTCAGCGAATTTATGAATATTGAGAAATATTCCCATGTCATGCACATCGTCAGTAATGTCCGCGGGGAGCTTAAGCCTGGACAAGACTATTTTGATGTTATTCAGGCTTCTTTTCCGGCCGGGACTGTATCGGGCGCGCCCAAAATCCGGGCTATGAAAATTATAGAAAATCTTGAACCTCATACCCGCGGTCCCTATGCCGGTTGCGTCGGTTATTTTGATTTTTATGGGAATTCCGATACCTGTATCACCATCAGAACCATTATCATGGATAAGAAGAAGGCCTATATACAGGCGGGCGCAGGAATCGTGGCAGATTCCCATCCGCGCAAAGAATTTCAGGAAACCATTAACAAAGCCAAAGCGCAAGTCAAAGCCATTGAACTTGCCAGCAACCACATTGATTAAAGAAAGGATGCTCACAGATGGAAGTCCGTATTCGCTTGCAAAAAGCAGGGAAATCAGCAAAAAAAAGACACAACAGTCGGATCGTTGCAATTAGCCGAAAAGCGCCTCGTGAAGGACGGGTGCTGGAAATTTTAGGTTACTACGATCCGGCCCAAAATCCCGCCTTGATCCATGTCGATCATGACAAAATCGATAAATGGATTCAGCGCGGCGCTCAAATGACCGAAACGGTCCGCAGTTTGGTAAAGAAAACGAAAAAGAAATCCTAATTGATTTCGATAACTTCTAACGAAAGGATCATTTTCCTATGACTGGTGAACAAGGAATAAATCCCATGGTTTTGTTTCAATTTTTACTTATCTTTATAATTTTTTATTTTTTTATTATTAAACCTCAAAAAGATAAGCAAAAACAGCACAAAGACATGGTTGAGAACATAAAGAAAAACGATGAAATCATAACGGCCGGCGGCCTACACGGAACAGTCGTCAATGTCAAAGACAAAACGATTATCGCCCGCTTTGACGATAATGTAAAAATAGAACTTGATAAAGAAGCCGTCAGTACAGTCAAAACAAAGCCAAAAGAAGAGTAAAGGAGCTTCGCTTTATGGGAAAAAATCTGAAATGGAAAATCCTATTGATCCTGGGGGTGCTTTTAGCTTCGATCTACTTCACTTTTCCACTTGAAAAAAGGATCAATCTCGGATTGGATCTTAAAGGCGGCATGCATTTGATCGTTAAAGTCGAAACAGAAAAATTGGATGATGACGCTCGAAGTGATGTCGTTTTAAGAGCAATGGAAATTCTCAGAAACAGGATTGACGCTCTGGGTGTTTCCGAACCAGTGATTCAAAGACAGGGGGAGGATGATATCATTATTCAACTGCCGGGGGTCACTGATCGCGATAATGCCCTGGCCATTATCGGCAAAGTCGCCCAACTGGAGTTCCGGCTGGTAGGAGATCCTGTAAAACTAAAACAAGCTCTTAAGGGCGATGTCCCCGAAGGATATGTCTTGAAATATATCGAGGACCGAGAAACAAAGGAAAGAGAGCCGATTCTTATCAAAGATACTATGACTCTTGAAGGCGAGCATGTAAAAGATGCCCGTGTTGATTTTAATCAATCCGGCTTTGGGGAACCAAAAATTTCTTTGTCTTTTGATTCGCAAGGAGCCAAAACCTTCAGTAAATTGACACAAGAAAATGTGGGCAAGCAATTGGCTATTGTTATCGATGGAAAGGTTATTTCGGCGCCAAATATCCGCGAACCGATTCTCTCCGGTCAGGCCGAAATCACCGGTTTGTTTACCTTCGAAGATGCAAGCTTGCTGGCTTTATCACTTCGCTCCGGCGCCCTGCCTGCCCCCATGCGCATTGAGGAAGAACGCACCATCGGTCCTCTTCTGGGGAAAGATTCCATCAATGCAGGCATTAAGGCTACCCTCATAGGCGGGTGCATTGTCCTGGCTTTTATGCTCCTTTATTATTTGACCAGCGGTTTTGTAGCAGATATCGCTCTGGTTTTGAATCTTTTAATTATTCTGGGACTGATGGGCTTTTTGAATGTCATGATGCCCGCTTCTCAAGTTACCCTGACACTTCCCGGAATCGCCGGTATTATTTTGACTCTCGGCATGGCTGTCGATGCCAATGTCCTTATTAATGAACGAATCCGCGAAGAAATCCGAAACGGACGACCCTTGCGAGCGGCTATCAATAACGGCTATCATAAAGCCTTCCGGGCTATCTTTGATTCCAATATCACAACCTTGATTGCCGCCCTGATTTTGTTTCAATTTGGATCTGGTCCCATCAAAGGATTTGCCGTCACCCTGACCATGGGTCTGCTGGCCAGTCTCTTTACCGCTTTCGTTGTGACCCGAACCATTTTTGAATTACTCCTCAATGCTAAAATTCTTAAAAAACTACCTATGTTTCAACTTTTTGGCAACACAAAAATCGATTTTGTCGCCAAGAGATATTTTTGTTATGCCCTTTCACTGATTTTAATTATCGGCGGGATGTATATTTTCTTCTCCAAGAAAGACGAGGCCTACGGAATAGACTTCGCCGGTGGCCAGCTTCAGGAATATCGTTTTGAGCAGCCTGTCGAAACCGCAGAACTGCGAAGCGCTCTTGAGCAAGCCGGGGTGAGAGACGCTGTTATTCAGCGCTTTGATCAAAATCCGGAGAATATCATTATCCGCACACCAGAGGATACATACCAAAGAGTGCAAGATGTTTTTCAAAAGATGGCGCCCGAAAACTCCTTTGAAATCCTGCGTATTGAAAAAGTGGGGCCTGTCGTTGGAAAGCTACTGCGCGAAAAAGCGATCTTGGCCATCGTCTTTGCGCTTTTTGGAATTTTGATTTATGTCGGATTCCGCTTCAAGCACTTTGACTTTGCGGCCGCCGGCGTGATCGCCCTTTTACACGATGTTATCCTCACATTGGGATTAGTGGTGGCTCTGGGCAGACAAGTCGATCTTTTGGTTATTACGGCTCTCTTGACGATAGCCGGTTATTCGATCAATGACACCATCGTTATTTATGACCGGGTACGGGAAAATATGCTGAAGCTAAAAAAACTCAGCTTCCGCGAAGTCCTTAATGCCAGTGTCAATCAATCTCTAGGACGAACGATCATCACAACCATCACAACTCTTTTAGTGGTCGTCACTCTTTATCTTCTGGGCGGCGAAGTTCTTAACACTTTTGCTCTGTGTCTTATGATTGGATTCATCAGCGGTACGTATTCGACGATCTTTATCGCGACCCCGCTTGTCTTAGCCTGGCAGAAATTTATTAAGTAAGATGTTTCAGTCTCTCAAGCTTCTGGTCGACCAACAGATCGATTTAAATCAGATAAAATCCGAACTCATCAGCTTGGGATATGAGCAAGAACGGAAAGTTTTCAAAGAAGGGGAGTTCTCCCAACGCGGCGGGATTATTGATATCTTTCCCACCAATTTTGACTGTCCCATCCGGATAGATCTGGATGATGATATCATCCGCTTCATCCGCAGTATCAACCCTAAAACAGGCGATTCCATCTGGTCTCATGAGATCGTCATCATCCTCGCTAATAAAAAATCCAAAAAACGCATTTTTAACAGCGAAACGCCCTTAAGCGGATTTGTCGATATCAAAAAGGGAGATTATGTCGTTCACAATAATCATGGTATCGGGAAATTCATCGGTTTTAAGGAATTCTCTCTCCAGGAAAAGAAGAAAGAACATCTGATCATTGAATACAAGGGAGGAGACCGGCTTTTCGTTCCCCGTCACGATATCCATTTGGTTCAAAAATATGTCGGTTTTTCCAAACACCCTCCGAGATTGTATAAACTGGGAAGCGGGGAATGGAAGCGGATCAAAGCCCGAATCCAAAAAAGAATACAGCGTTTTGCGGCCGAACTTTTGCGCCTGCAGGCGATTCGATCCAGTCTTTCCGGTTATGCATTCTCTAAAGACACGCCCTGGCAAACGCAATTTGAAAAGAAATTTCCCTATAAGGAAACGCCTGACCAAATCAAATCCACAGAAGATGTCAAAAAAGACATGGAGGCGCCTTTTCCTATGGATCGGCTTATTTGCGGTGATGTCGGATACGGCAAAACGGAAGTCGCTATGAGAGCCGCTTTTAAAGCGGTGATGGACAACCGGCAGGTATCAATTCTCGTTCCCACCACAATCTTGGCTGAACAACATTTTTATAATTTTAGAAGGCGTTGTCAGGATTTTCCAGTCCGCGTTGAAATGCTCAGCCGTTTTCGCACCCGACAGGAGCAGAAAGAAATCCTGGAGGACCTCTCCCAAGGTCAAGTCGATATGATCATCGGCACTCACCGCCTGTTGTCGGGTGATATTAAATTCAAAAATCTGGGGCTTTTAGTCATTGATGAAGAACAGCGATTCGGCGTGCGCGCCAAAGAACGCATTAAGCATTTGAAATTACTGGTTGATGTCCTAACCTTAACCGCCACACCCATTCCGCGCACTCTCTACATGTCCCTCTCTGGAGCAAAAGATATGTCTGTGATCTCCACCCCCCCGCAGGACCGCATTCCTGTATCAACCCATATTGTTGAATTTGATGAAGACCTGCTTAAGGAATCCATGCAAAGAGAGTTCAGGAGAAAAGGGCAGGTCTTTTTTTTGCATAATCGAGTTGACGATATCGAGAGAATCGCTAAGATAATAATAAGACTTTGCCCCGGGACAAGAGTCGCTGTTGCCCATGGGCAGATGCCCAACCGTCTTCTTGAGGAAATCATGCTTGATTTTCTCAGAGGCAAGATTGATATTCTCGTTTGCACAACGATTATCGAATCAGGCATTGATATTCCCAATGCCAACACGCTGATTGTCAATCGGGCGGATCGATTCGGGCTGGCCGAGCTGCATCAATTGCGCGGAAGAGTGGGGCGCTATTTGAATAAGGCTTATGCCTATTTCATCACCCCCCCGCGGGCCCATCTTTCACGGGTCTCTAAAACGCGTCTTGACGCGCTTCAAAAGCATAGCGGTTTAGGAAGCGGATTTGATATCGCATTTGAAGATTTGCAGATTCGCGGGGCCGGAAATCTACTGGGTGAGCAACAGCACGGATACATAGCTTCCGTCGGTTTTGATCTTTATTGCCGGCTTTTAAAAGAATCAATCACTCATATAATAAAAAAGGTGTAAAAACTATGAAAAATATTTTCGCATTATTTTTTCTCCTCTGCTGCCTTCTGACAGGCGCTCATCCAGCCCGGGGGCTGGAAGATGCTATTATTGCCCTCGTCAACAATCACGTGATCACGATGAAGGACCTTCGGACATTCATGAATTCGATTTATTTAAGACTGAAAGCCGAAGGTCTCCCCGAGCGAGAGATTCAGCAACAAATTGCCTATTATCAAAATGACGGCCTCAAGAGACTCATCGAAGAGAAGTTGATCCTGGATGAAGCCGATAGGCTTGAACTCGTGATACCCGATCGCAATGTAGAGCAGAAGATCGAAAAGATCAAAGAGCAATATCCCAGTGAGCAGCATTTTCTGGAGAATGTCGTCGAGAAAGACCTAACGGTGACAGATCTGGAAAATAAAATCAAAGACGATATCAAGATCAAATATATGTTGGATAATTTTGTCCGAAAAATGATATTCATCAAACCTCAGGAGATCACCGCTTACTATCAAGAACATCAGGATGAGTTTGCCATTGCGCCAAAGGCCAAAGTTGATTCGATTTATCTCCAATTTAAAGATGATGATCGCACAAAAATCCTTGAGCTGGCCAATAATATTAAGGCTCAAATTGACCAAGGTACGGATTTTCTTGAATTAATCGAAGAATATTCGGATTCTCCTTCCATTAAAACAGTCCAAAAAGGCACGCTCTTGCCGGAAGTCGAAAAGATAATTTTTAACCTAAAACCTCAGCAAGTGTCCGAACCCATAGAAACAGAAACAGGAGTCTTCATTTTCAAGATAATTAAGAAGGTGCCCGCCCAGCAAGCTACTCTGGAAGAGGTTCAGGATGAGATTCAATCCCGAATCTATGAAGAAAAGTACCTGAAGCGCTTGACTCAATGGCTGGAAGAACTTAAGAAAGAAGCTTACATTGAAATCAAAGAATAGAAAATTTTAAGGACTCTGCATGACCATACGTATGCTTAAAAAGAAAACAATCGGAATCACCGGTGGAGATCCGAGCAGTATCGCCCCGGAGATTATCGTCAAAACGCTAAACAAGAGATCGCTCAGTCATGGTGCGCATTTTATCGTTATCGCAAACGAAAACCTGCTAAAAAGCTACGGATTAAGAAGGAGGCCGAATATTGAAATCATTGATCCTTCACCGCTGAGTTCTCAATCTTTTTCCATCGGTCGTCCAAATCGACACGCAGCCAAAGCGGCTATGGCTTATCTGGAACAAGCCTGCGAAATGTTGAAAAACAAGAAAATAGATTCTCTGGTCACGGCACCGCTCTCTAAACAGATGATCTGTTCCCTGGGATACAATTTTCGGGGTCACACCGAATTTTTGGCCGAATCATTTATGATTAAAAATTATGAAATGATGTTTGTCGCCAAATCCATCAAATTGGTACTGGCCACCCGGCACATTCCCTTAAAGCAAATTCCTGAAAAACTTTCTAAGAAAAACATACTAAAAACCCTGACATTAACTCATCAGGCCTTAAGAAAATTGTTTAAAATCAAAAAGCCAAAAATTGCTTTATGCGGCATTAATCCTCATGCCGGTGAGCAAGGCCACATGGGTAATGAAGAAAGAACCATTCTCTTACCGGCGATAAGAGAAGCTCTCCGAAAGGGAATTTCCGCGCAAGGCCCCCTGCCGGCCGATACACTCTTTTGTCCGCAACATATTAAAAGATATGATGGGATCATTGCTATGTACCATGATCAGGGGCTCGCCCCTCTTAAAGCGCTCTATTTTAAAGAATTGGTCAATCTAACGATCGGTCTTCCGTTCATCAGAACGTCTCCGGCCCATGGAACGGCCTATGACATTGCAGGAAAAAATCAAGCGGATGAAACATCGATGGAACAATCTATTGTGCTTGCCCATCGGCTCATGAATTTCTCAAAAGCATAAGGAACTTCTTTTGCGCTCTCAATCCAAACCAAGGTGGGGTCAGAATTTTCTTATCAATCAAAACATCATCCGGAAAATCATCGACATAAGTGATTTGAGTCAAAACGAAAAGGTCTTGGAAATTGGACCGGGTCGAGGAGCACTGACAGGATCCATTTTAAAGAACGCAGGTCATCTTTATGCGGTTGAGACAGACCGTTGTCTCTGTAAATTATTGACAGAAAAATTTCCGCAGGAAAATTTCACCTTATTTCAGGAAGATTTTATGCGCTTTGATCTCAACAAACTGCCAAAAAAAATTAAAATCATCGCCAATCTTCCGTATTGTATTGCCTCTGCGATTATCGCCAAAATTTTTACGCATAAAGAACGCTTCAATCAGATCTTCCTGATGCTTCAAACCGAATTGGCCCAACGCATGATCGCGAAGGCGGGAGATAAAAACTATAGCGCTTTCAGTATTTTTTGTCAATTCCACACCTTGGGCACGATCTTATTCAAAATCAAGAACAGCTCTTTTCAACCCAAGCCGAAAGTAGAGTCATGCTTTTGCCGTTTTGATCCCAGAAAAAATATTTTTCCGGCCGTCAGAAATCAAGAATTTTTCTTATCTTTAGTTCGCAAATCTTTTCAGCAAAGACGAAAAACCATTATTAATTCCCTTAAAAACGATCACAGAAAAGATGTCCTTGAACATTGCTTGGGTAAGATATTCATCGATCCCCGGCAGAGACCGCAAACAATCTCTTTGGAGCAATATATCCATTTAAGCAATATGTTATTGCCCTATGTCCATAAAAAATAGGTTTCCTGTTATTAATCTTATTTGCATCTTGATCATTCTGATCATTTTTGCGATAAATCAATCGAATAAGAATGAGTATCTTTCTATTCATTTCATTTCTGTTGATTACGCTGATGCCATTTTAATCAAATACCCCGAGCACGCGAATATCCTGATTGATGCCGGGTCAAAAGAATCGGCTCCCCATCTCCTTTCGTATTTGAGAAATGAAGAGGTTATCCCGATTGATATGGGAATCATTACGCATCCGCATAAAAATCATTTCGAAGGATTTTTACCGCTGGCAGAAAGCAAAAGGGTCAAACATTTTTTGATTAATGGTGACACCCGAGCAGAGGAGGGCTATGCAGAGCTTTTGGGTCTGATCCGCTCTCAGAATGTTCCTGTAAAAATTGGATTGAAAGGGACATCGGTCAGCCAACTTCCGGGAGATCTCGATTTGACCGTTTTACATCCTCAACACTTCAACCAGGGCGTCAATGCCAGCTCCATGGTCCTTTTATTAGAATACAAAGATGTTTCTGTCCTTTTCACGGCGGATATTCAGCCCGAACAACAGCAAGAACTCTTAAGGGAATATCCTCAGATCAAGAAAGCAAAAGTTGTCCAAATTCCGCATCATGGCGGACCGATTAGCGGGGAATTCGCGAATGCTTTTAAAGAAGCTGTGCTGGTGATGAGCACCGGTAAAAACAAGTGGGGCATTCCCGGCGAAGAAGATCTCGCTAAGATTAAAAATCGCTTTTTTCGCACCGATCAAGATGGAGATATCGTTTTTAAAACGGACGGAAAATCCATCTGGATAAGTAAAGGGGGCCATGAATAAAAAACAGAAACAATGGATGATTGCCGGCCTTTGGTTATTGTTTATTTACGCGACGCTTCCATTGGCGCGATCGATCAGCGGTTTTCTGCGCGAAGCGATTCCCTTTTCGGCGGCCATCAATGCCGGAATTTTCTTAACCGTAACGGCCATATTGATCTTTGTCCTGATTGAGAGAATAAACCACGATCTCTTGAACTATCTTTTACTTACTCTCATCCTGATAGCTGGTGGCTTGATTGTCTGCTTCATCAAAATTCCCGAAGAAAAAATTCATTTTCTTCAATATGGAGTGCTGTCTTTCTTGATTTTGCGGGCTCTCAATGATGAACAGCCCCGCGCGAAACATTATCTCCTTGCTTTTATTTTGACAGCTGGCTGCGGATGGCTGGATGAAGGAATCCAACATCTTTTGCCGCAAAGATATTATGATCTACGCGATATTCTTTTTAACGCCGGCGGAGGATTTTTGGGCTTGCTTTTCTCCCTCATTGCCAAGCGCAGACGCAATCCACAACGATGACTCATTTGAGACTTGACACAGCGCACTGCCAATGAGTAAAATGAATCATTCTTCAATTTTAATACATTTATTTCCGATATGAAGTTTTATAAGCTTTTGATATTCTTTATGTTGTGTTGCCTTTGGACGCCAATAGTTTCGGTGGCACAAGATAATGCGAAAACATATGCCTATCGCTTATCATTAATGCACTCGCGCTATTTGTATCCGGAAGAAGCCATGCTCGATGAGTTTCTGGAACCTCCCCGCTCAACGATTGCCGAATTCGAATGGATTTTGCAAACGCTGAAGAATCGATGCGTCAATAGCGAAAAAGAAATCGCTGATAATATCGTTGAGGCCTGGAGAATAACCCGCCAATGGGATCATTTAAGCTTAACACTGCTGGATACAGCCCGCCAGCTTATGCTCACAACGAAGAATATCAATTTATTCGGGCCGCACAAAATCAATTTTCGGTCAACAACCAGCTATTGGCTTATTCAAAATCAACCTTAAAGGAGAACCATGGATAAACGCATTTATTACCACGATACAGACGCCGGAGGCGTGGTCTATTATGGGCGCTATCTGAATTATCTGGAAGAGGCACGGACAGAATTTCTGGAAAAGCGCGGATTGAGCGTAAAAGATTTCCACAAGCAGGGTTTTCTTTATGCCGTCAGCCAATGTCACATTTCTTATAAATCTCCGGCCTGCTATGGAGAAATTCTCCAATGTGATGCCCGTCTTAAAAAAGTGACCGCCGCTCGTATGATATTCGATCAATCCATTAGAGAGAAAGAAACCGAACGCCTCGTCGTAGAAGCTGAAGTAACTCTCGTTTGTTTAACAAAAGATTTCAAGCCCACAGCGCTTTCTGAGAATCTCAAGTCACGATTGCTTTAGATGCGCTTGTGCTAAGCCATTTACGATGTTATTATATTAGTCTTATGAATCAAGAAAAGATAACTAAAAAAGACGTTGAATATATTTCACATCTTTCCAGAATTCATCTTAAAGATGAAGAAATCATTCAGCTGAAAAAGACGCTTGAGGATATCTTGACGTATGTCGAGAAGCTCAATAAGCTTGATGTGTCCGGAGTTGAGCCAACCAGCCATGTCTTGCCACTAAAAAACGTTTATCGCCCGGACACTCTCAAACCGTCTCTCGATATCACTGAGATCAAAAAAATGGCAAAAGACATGCATCAAGACTTCTTTAAAGTTCCCAGGGTGGTTGAATGAAACTTCATCAACAAACCGCTTGCGAACTCTTGAATCAGCTTCAGAACAAAAGCACGACTTCTTCAGAGATTTATACTTCTATCAAAGAAGCAATCGATGTCAGAGAGAAGAAAATCAAGGCCTTTCTGGAAGTTTTCGAAGACCCCATCGAAAACAGAAACGAGCCGGGATTACCGATTGCAGTCAAAGCCAATATTTGTATTAAAAACCGAATTCCTAACTGCGCTTCAAAGATTCTCAATGATTTCCGCTCTCCTTATGATGCAACTGTTATTGAAAAACTGAAAGAAAGATCCTGTCTCCCGATGGGATATGCCAATATGGATGAATTTGCCTTTGGCTCATCCACTGAAAATTCCTGTGAGGGTCCTTCGCGAAACCCTTGGAATATCAATTGCGTTCCCGGAGGCTCGTCCGGCGGATCCGCTGCTGCCGTCGCCGCAGACGAGGCTATTTGGGCTCTTGGATCAGATACCGGAGGCTCTATTCGTCAGCCAGCTTCTTTTTGCGGAGTCATCGGCGTCAAGCCAACTTACGGACGAGTTTCGAGATACGGCCTCATTGCCTTCGCATCCAGCCTGGATCAAATCGGTCCGATCACAAAGAATATAAAAGATGCAGCATTGCTTTTAGAAATCATTGCCGGATACGACCCTAAAGATTCGACTTCCGTTGATTTTCCCGTCCCTCAATACAGTGAAATGTTGAACCCCAACATCAAGGGACTTAAAATCGGTTTTCCTAAAGAATATTTTGTCGAAGGACTCAGCAATGATGTCAGGCAAGCCGTGAACCAAGCAATGGATGTTCTTAAGACGCAAGGGGCCCAGCTGATCGATATCTCATTGCCGCATACCGAATATGCAGTGGCCACATATTATATTTTAGCCACAGCCGAAGCCAGTTCGAATTTGGCCCGATTTGATGGTGTCCAATATGGTCTTAGATGCTACCCCCAACGGCAAAGACGCACTCCGATCATCGATCTCTATGAAGAAACAAGAGGACAAGGGTTCGGAAGCGAGGCTAAGCGAAGAATTATGCTTGGAACTTATGCCTTGTCCTCCGGTTATTATGATGCCTACTATTTGAAAGCTCAAAAAGTCCGCACGCTAATCAAAAGCGATTTTGATCAAGCTTTTAAGGAATTAGACGTGATTGTAACCCCCACCTCACCGACAACCGCTTTCGAAATTGGAGAAAGGTCGTCAGATCCTCTAGCGATGTATCTTTCGGATATTTACACGATCTCAGCCAATCTGGCCGGTATCCCCGCGCTTTCTTTGCCTTGCGGATTTGATCATAAAAATATGCCGATCGGATTACAAATTATGGCGAAACCATTTGATGAGCCAACAATGTTTAACGTTGCTTATGCTTATGAACAGAAAACAAACTGGCGCAAACAGAAACCATCTTTATGAGTCAAGTATACGAAATCGTTATCGGCCTAGAAGTTCATCTGCAGTTTAAAACAAGAACGAAAATCTTCTGCGGGTGCGTCAATCAATTCGGCTCAAGCCCCAATGCTCAAACTTGCCCCGTATGCCTGGGTTTGCCGGGAAGCCTGCCGGTCTTTAATAAAGAAGTTCTTGTGTTTGCCCTCAAGGCTGCCTTGGCCTTAAACTGCTCTATTAATCCCGTGATTAAATTTGACAGAAAGAATTATTATTATCCGGATTTACCCAAGGCTTATCAAATATCTCAATACGACATGCCGGTCGCCCATAACGGATATGTCACGATCGGACATGATGAAAGGGCCAGAAAAATAGGCATTTTACGTGCGCATCTGGAAGAAGATGCCGGTAAATTGATCCACGATCAAGATCATAATTGCAGCTTGGTTGATTATAACCGAACCGGAACCCCGCTTCTAGAGATTGTCAGCCAGCCCGATATCCGCTCTCCCCAAGAAGCCTATGATTACTTAAACGCCTTAAAATTAACTCTTTCTTATCTGGATATTTCTGATTGCGATATGGAAAATGGTTCCCTGCGCTGTGATGCCAATATTTCTTTAAGACCCAAAGGTGAAGACAAGCTCGGAACAAAAACAGAGATTAAGAATCTTAATAGTTTCAGAGCAGTAAGAAGTGCCTTGGAATATGAAACTACGCGGCAACAAGGACTTTTGCGGGCAGGCGAAAAGATTATTCAGGAAACCCGTCTCTGGAGAGAAGCTCGGCAGATCACAGCATCGATGCGCACCAAAGAAGAAGCCCATGATTACCGTTATTTTTCAGAGCCGGACCTGGTCCCGTTTATAGCCGATGACTCTGTCATTGAAAAGTTGCGTCAATCTCTTGGAGAAGGACCCTTTGACAAATTTGATCGTTTCCGCAAACAATATCAACTTGAAGATGCGGATAATCAAATTCTTATTCAAGACCGGAGTCTGGCGGACTTTTTTGAGAAATGCACAACCCATTCAAAAAACACAAAAAAAATCTGCCATTGGATCAACGGACCCATTCTCAAGGAATTGAATGAGAGAAAAATGAGTATGGCTGAAATGCCCCTGGATCCCAAAAATATCACCGAATTGATTGAAAAAGTGGAATCTGGGAGTCTCAGCAACTTGGCGGCGAAAGATATTTTGAAAGAAGTGATTGACACTCAAAAATCAATTGATGTCATTATTAAGGAAAAAAATCTCTTGCAAGTCTCGGATGAAGAGAGTCTTGAGGAAATCATACAAGAGGTTTTTCAGGAAAACAAGAAGATCGTTGAGGAAATCAAAGGTGGAAAACAATCAGCCATAGGTTTTTTAGTCGGACAGTGCATGAAAAAATCAAAGGGAAAAGCCAACCCCAAAATAATTAACGAAATGATACAAAGGAGGACATCTCATGAGTAAACGAATTCTTGCTTGGATCATCTGCATACTTTTTCTTTTGCCTGCTCAAATAAGTTTGAGCCAGATGAATGAAACGATCAATCCTGATGAAATTCTCGAGCGACAGCCAGCCACCATCGAGGAAATACAAGAAGAAATCAAGGGCGATCTTTATACCCAGGTCGAGCTCTTTAGCTATGCCCTGGCTACTGTGCAAACCGAATATGCGGAAGAGCCAAGTCCTCAGGAACTGATTTACGGGGCTTTGAATGGAATGCTTCAGTCTCTTGATCCTCATAGTCAATTCATGAAACCGGAAGAATACATAGAGTTAAAGACAGAAACCAAGGGAAAATTCGGCGGCCTGGGAATCGAAATCACAATCCGTGACGGCCTTTTAACCGTTGTTACGCCTTTGGAAGATACGCCTGCTTGGGAGGCCGGAATTCAAGCCGGAGATCGAATTGTCAAAATTGAAGACGAAATCACCCGCGATATGTCATTGGCTGATGCCGTAAAGAAATTGAGGGGAGATCCCAAAACAGATGTGACAATCACCGTCTGGAGAGAGGGAAGCTTGAAACTGCTAGACTTCACAATCACGCGCAAGGTAATTCATATTCAGGACATCAAATATACTCGCATTATAGAAGAAAGCATCGGCTATGTTCGTCTGGCAGAATTTCGAGAAGATACGCACCAAGAATTTGTCAAAGCCCTTGAACAACTTAAAGATCAAGGAGCGGACAGCCTGATCCTTGATTTGCGCAATAATCCAGGCGGTCTTCTGAATGTCGCCATTGATATTACCGAAGAACTTCTCCCTGAAGGAGCCGGCATTGTCAGCACAAAAGGAAGGCGGCCCTCTCAGACAACAGAAATCATGTCCAAAAATAGGAATAAAAATTTCTTAAATTGGCCCCTGGTTGTTTTGATTAACGAAGGGTCAGCTTCCGGAAGTGAAATCCTGGCAGGAGCCCTTCAAGATGACAAGAGAGCCATTATTGTCGGAACCCAGTCTTTCGGAAAAGGTTCGGTTCAAACCGTGATTCCGTTGCCTGACGGAGCGGGTCTGAGATTAACCACCAGTAAATATTTCACCCCTTCGGGGCAGTCCATTCACGAAACAGGGATCACGCCCGATGTCGTGATTGAAAGAGTCTATCGCATTGGCGAAGAACTGCTCAAAGGCGAAGATGTTGAAAATATCGACAAGGCCGATGAAATTTTTAAAACCGTTGAAGAGCAAAGCGATGACCCTAATGAAGCCGAAAAGATTCGCCGCGAAGAAATAATCTCCAAGCGACTGAAAGACGATAATCAGGTCCAGGGCGCCATTAATATCATTAAAGGACTGAAGGTTTATCAAAATTTTGAAAGCTGACAACCGAAAATTTCGGCTTTCCCTGATCGATGATGTGTCATTATGAAAAGAAGGAGACCGCTTCGAAAAAGCAATCTGTTAAGTGCCTCATCGATAACGATTATCATCCTGTCTCTCCTTGTTATCCTGGAGAGCCTTTTCATCCTCTACCAGCAGAGAGAATATATAAAAAAAACGCCCGTTATTGATCAAGAAAAAATTTCTCCTACCCAGGGACTCATAGCGATTATCATCGACGATTGGGGCTATAATATAAATCATTGCGAACAGCTACAAGGCATTGATTCCCCCATTGCCGTTTCCGTTCTTCCTGATTTGCCTTACTCCAAGGATATCGCCGCCTGCGCCCATCAACAGAATAAGGACGTTTTGCTGCACCTGCCGTTGGAACCGCATATAAGTTATGAAAAATATCCGAACGATTACATCATAAAAACAGATATGTCAAAAGAAAAAATTAAAAAACTCCTTCGCCGGATATTATCCAGCGTTCCTCATATTGAAGGAATCAATAATCACATGGGTTCAAAAGCCACAGAAGATGAAAACTTTATGCGTATTGTACTCGGGGAATTGAAAAAGAGGGGGCTTTTTTTTGTAGACAGTCTTGTGACACAGCATTCGATCAGCCAAAAAGTAGCCAAACAGATGGGCATTTTGAACGGTTCTCGAGATGTGTTTCTGGACAACGAAAGCGATGCCGATTATATTGCCGGGCAATTTGCGCAATTAGCGCAAATTGCCCGTGAAAAAGGCTATGCCATAGGTATTGCCCATGACCGCATTTTGTCCTTAAGAATTATCGCGCAACAGATCAAGGAATATGAAAAAAAGGGGTTCAAATTCGTTCCCGTTGAAGAAATCCTTAAAATACAATGAACATTCTGGGCATCGAAACATCTTGCGATGAAACAGCTGCTTCCGTTGTGCAAAATGGACGCTTCATCCTATCCAACACCGTTTCCTCAAGCATCAAAGAACACCGGAAATACGGGGGGATTATACCCGAAATTGCTTCCCGTCGGCAAATGGAGCTTATTCACATTGTCGTTGAGCAGGCTCTCAGGAAATCCGGATTATCTCTAAAGAATATCCATGCCATAGCCATGACTCATAATCCAGGCTTGATCGGGTCTCTTTTGGTGGGAACCGCTTTTGCCAGAGCCCTTGGTTACGCCCAAAGAATTCGCGTCATCAATGTAAACCACATTCACGCTCATCTGTATGCCAATTTCCTTAAAAAAAGAACAGCGAAAAGGCAATCTATAAATAAACAGAAAAGATCTCCTCGACTACCAGCTATCGGCCTGGTTGCATCCGGTGGGCATTCTTCGCTTTTTTATTTAAAGGATTTTCGACATCAGGTTCTGATCGGACAAACCCGTGATGATGCCGCCGGAGAAGCCTTCGACAAAGTAGCCCGTATTCTTGGGCTGGATTATCCCGGAGGACCGGCTATAGACCGACTCGCCAAAAAAGGCGGGACTTCCCGGATTCAGTTTCGATGTGCCCGTTTTCCCGGAAGCCTAGACTTTAGCTTCAGCGGAATTAAAACGGCTGTGGCCTATTTTGTTCAAAAAAATAGAAATAATAAGTTGTCTTTAGCGGATATCTGTTTTGCTTTTCAAAACTGTGTTGTGGAATCTCTGGTTGCCAACAGTCTTCAAGCGTGTCAGAAAAAAAATGTCAAAATACTTTTGGTTGGTGGTGGCGTAGCCGCCAATTCCCTATTGCGTCAAAGGCTCACCGAAGAATGTCGATTGAGAAAAATTCATGTTTTTATTCCTGACCTCGAACTCTGCATGGATAATGCCGCCATGATCGCCGGCTTAGGATTTCATTTTGCTTAAACATCAACACCATGAAGGAGGGTTTTGTCATGCAAATATCTTTTTTTGTATTAGTCATCCGGATTGTCCTGGCCATTGTTTTAAGTGGTTTAATCGGAGCCGAACGCGGTATCCGGCATAAGGACGCGGGCTTAAGAACACATATTCTGATAGGGTTAGGTGCGGCATTGATTGTATTGACTTCTTTTTTTGTTTCTGATATAAGTAGCATAGCAACAAGAGTCGATCCCACGCGCATTATTGCCGCTGTTATTACGGGAATAGGTTTTCTATGTGCCGGAACAATCATCCAGGGAGGTTCAGGAGTGAAAGGTTTAACAACAGCAGCAACCCTTTGGATTGCGGCCGCAATTGGAATCGCTGTAGGGGTGGGATATTACCGAGCGGCCATTTTTGTTGCTTTAGTTGTATTTTTTGTTTTAACGGGATTGCGTTCCATTGAAAAATCGCTGGCATAGACTCATAAAAGGAGGTTGGTCAAATGGCATTACGCGACCGCAGAAACAGTCAAAACGAGGATCATGAAAAAGTCATCGAAATCAACGCAAAAATGCAGGGCACCTTATCCTTTAAAGATCCCGTAAATCTAAAAATTAACGGGAAATTTGAGGGAACTCTGGAAACACGCGGAACTCTCACCGTCGGTCAAACGGCAAATGTATCCGCTCATATCAATGGAGAGAATATTGTTATCGCCGGAAAAGTTAAGGGAGATATTCTCGCACGCAAAATGCTTGTTCTAATGCCTACGGCGGTCTTAAACGGCAATATCCAGACTCCCAAACTCAATGTCGTTGAAGGGGCCATCTTCCAGGGAAAATGCCAAATGATGGATGAGTTTCTTGAATTAGATGAACTAGCGCGTTATCTGGAGATTGAGCAAAATTCGATTATTGAGCTGGCTAATTCCGGACAAATTCCCGCTAAAAAGGAAGGCAATGCCTGGAAGTTTGAACGCTCCCGTATTGACGAATGGGCGGCCTCCACAAAAATTAAATAGGTCTCATCGAAATGGCTGATCAATTTATATCTGTCCGAGAAGCAGCCCAGGCTTTGGGCATTTCGGAAAAAAAAATCATGGATTTTATCGAACAGCGCAAGCTCCAGGCTTATCGCATAGCCGGACAGTTTTTGCGTCTAAAAAGAAGCGAAGTCCTTGACTTGAGAAACGAAGAACAGATTGAGCAAGAAACAACCCGGTTTGACTACACCGTCTCCGAGAAGATAAGAGATTTCATTTATTATAACGACTTCTATATCCTTTCACTGATTTTGATCACAATCCTGCTGTATACGATCTTTTACCTCTAAGGCTTGCGCTTTGGCTTGACACTTTAGAAGAAAACCCTTGATCTTTGCTCTCAATTCGCTTAAAATCTTTCATCACAAAGACTTAGCCATAGATGGTCAAGATCTTTAGCAAGCCCGATGAAATAAGATTGATTCCATGGCGGGGTAGCTCAGCTGGTTAGAGCACACGGCTCATACCCGTGGCGTCGTCAGTTCAATTCTGACCCCCGCTATTATTTGGACGAGGCCTCGCCCGCCGCTACCAGCATGAAAAAATTCTGCGATTTAATAAAGAAGTTTCTTTTATTTTCACTCTTGCTTTTGCTTCCTTCTTTCGGCATCTTTGCTGAAATTATTTCCCTAAAGAACGGCAATACAATTTCCGGTCAGATCATAGAGCAGAACAGGGATTTCATTAAGATCAAGACATCTCAGGAGATTGAACTTAAGTACTACCGAGATGAAATCGAAAAAATATCGGATTTCAAAGATCGTATTGACCAAGAGGATAATCGGGAATCCGATACACATTTCCGTCAGACACCGCCTCCCAAACTAAGCGTTTCCCTTGATGATCCCTATATTGCCATCAAATACTACAAAACTGTTCTGGAGGATCATCCCGATGACGAGCAAGCCTATAGGGGCTTAGGATCCGCCTATGCCGCTCTAGGAAAACAGGAGCAGGCGCTGGAATATTATCTCAAAGCTTATGATATTTCAGGTCACTACCACCCCGATATGGCGCTGATTTTTTACAATAAAGGAACTCACGCCTTTGAAAATAAGGATTTTGAAAAAGCTGTCGATTATCTAACCCGGGCTCTTGAAATTAATCCCGCTTTGCTCCAAGCCTATCTCAATAGAGGCAATGTGTACTATACTCTGGGAGAGTTGGAGATGGCGCTCAATGATTACGCGAGCGTCACTGAGATCAATCCGCAACGGGCCGATATTTATACCAATATCGGAAATCTTTATTTGACGGCAGAAGATTATGATGAAGCGATCAAATTTTATCGAATGTCGCTGAACCGCGATCCTGATTATGCCCCCGCCTATTACAGTCGCAGTATTGCCTTATTCGCCAAAAAAAGATTCTCCGAGAGCCATCAGGACTTAATAACCGCAGAACATTTGGGGTATCAAGTTCACGAGCCCTTCAAAAGAGATCTTCTGAATCAAATTAAAGCCACCAAGGCTCAGAAGAACCCTGCTTTCAAACAAAACATCAACCGCAATAATTTCCGGGAACAAACCATTGGATCCGTATTCCTGCTTATTATTATCGTTCTTTTATTTATCGTCTTTGGTACGGCTTTCGTATTGCTCTTTTCGGAAAAAAGAAAAAGCAAGATAATAAAGTCATCAAAATCCGCTTTCACTCCAAACCCAGAAAATCATATTTCTCATCCTGAAATTACGCCGGCCATTCAGGAAGAAATCAATCCGACTGCAAAGAAAATTTTTCACAAACCGAGCGCTTATAAGCGAGTCTGCGCCTATCTGATTGATCTGATGCTGACTTTTGTCATCCATTTCTTTCTGGTGGTTCTTTTCCGATGGAATATCTTCATTATAATTTTTGCTCTCTATTTTCTTTTACGAGATTCCTTTACCGGAAGAAGTCCTGGCAAAGCCCTAATCAATCTCAAAGTTGTTCAAGACAATAATGACGATATCGATTTCCTGCAGGGTCTCTCAAGAAATCTGACCTTAATCATTCCGTTTCTTGCCATTTTTGAATATTTTATTATGTATTTCGATCGCCTCGGAAAAAGGTGGGGCGACCAGTGGGCAAAGACAAAAGTCCATGATCTTAACCCCAGAAAAGATGATCAAGTCTATATGATCTTGAGCGCGGTGATCATTTTAGTCCTGGGGATCCTGCTGGCACAAGGGCTGCTAACGCCCTGATTCTCCACAGGGATCCGTTATGTTATCATTCAATCGAGAGTCTAAAATTTTCATACTGATCCTTTTGCCCCTTTTGATTTATGCATCCTCTCTCGGTAATGGTTTTATCTGGGATGACGATTCCTACATCCTCAACAATCCTTATCTGCAAAATCTGGAGGGTCTGAAAAATATTTGGTTTTCTCATAAAATACACCAGTATTACCCCCTGGTGTTTTCTTTTTTCTGGATTCAGGAAAAATTCTGGGGGCTGAATCCTCTCGGATATCATCTCCTCAGTCTTGTTTTCCATATCGCCAATACGCTTTTGTGTTTCGAATTTTTTCGTCGGCTGTTCCCGAAATTCGCATTTCTGGGCGCCCTTATTTTCTCCTGCCATCCGCTTCAGGTGGAGACGGTCTGCTGGGTAATGGAGCAAAAAAATATTTTTAGCCTTTTTTTCTTTTTTTGCGCCGCTTTAAGTTTTATGCGATATGATGATGAAAATAAAACAGGCTGGTACGCTCTTTCGTTTTTCTGTTTCACCCTGGCGCTCTTGTGCAAGACAGCGGTTGTGCATTTCATTCTTTTTCCGATCTTTGTGACCCTGCGAAAAGGAGAGAGACCAACTAGACGAGATGCCAAAAGGATTGGACCATTTCTCATTATGGGTCTTGTGGCGGCTTTGCATACCGTCTATCTGGAAAGATTTCGAGTGGGAGCTTACGGCCCTGAGTGGGATTTTAGTATTGCCCAACGGCTCTTACTGTCTTGTCAAATTCTGTTTTTTTATTCAAGTCGTTTTCTTTTTCCGTTTGGTGAATTCCTGTTTTTTTATCCCCACTGGAATTTGGATTTAACAAACCTCTGGTCTTATGCTTTTCCGCTGGCCTTAGCGGCAATCCTCTTTGTTCTCTTTAGATTATTTCAAAACAACAAAAGGGAGCCCTTGTTATCTTTTCTTATGATGACAGCCGCACTCTTCCCGGTTTTAGGATTTTTTAATTTTTATGGGATGAAGTTTTCTTTTGTCGCGGATCATTTTACTTATCCAGCTATGCCGTATTTGATCTTTTTTTTCTTAACATTCTTTTTTTATTTCTGGGAAAGCTTAAGAAAACGATATTTATTTTTGAGAAATTTCCATCGATCTATCGGAAGCTTTTTCCTGAGCCTAATGATGATCACTTTTTTATCCGTGAAATCATTTCACTTAACAAACCGGTATAAGGATGAGGAGACATTATGGGAATCTCTTCTTGCAAAAAATACGACTATCGCGCTTCCTTTTGTCAATCTCGGATATCT
Source organism: uncultured Planctomycetales bacterium (assembly GCA_964478715.1). GTDB lineage: Bacteria > Omnitrophota > Gorgyraeia > Zapsychrales > JBDRMG01 > CAYZIY01. The sequence goes on along the minus strand of CAYZIY010000006.1, from coordinate 32,669 downwards.
CTACATTGAAAAAGGGAGGCCTCAAGACGCTGTCCAGATTCTTCATCAAGGCCTCGGCAGATTTCCGCAAAACGCGCCTATCCATTTGAACCTGGGAATTGCTTATAACAACGCAGGTAAGCCTCACCTGGCTTTAAAAACGCTTAAGACGGCCAAAGCCCTTGATCCTGATGATCCGTTTATCCCCAACAGTATTGGAAAATCTTACTATCTTCTACAAGATCTGGATAAAGCAATTGCGTATTTCAAGGAAGCTGCAAAAATAGATCCAGATTTTCCGACAGCCTACTACAATTTGGCTTTAGCCTATTACAAAAAACAAAACTACCAAAAAGCATGGAAAAATTGTAAAATGTCTTTACGGCTTGGCCACAAGGCTCATCCAGAATTTCTTCGCAGGCTTAAGAACCATGTTAATCAGAAAAAAGAAGGAGGTCCCGATGCGTAATATTTTTTTGAAAGAAAATAAAGACACTGGATTGCTCATCCTGCGTTGTGGATTAGGCATTATGATGATGCTTCACGGATGGCCCAAAATAACGGGAGGACCCGAGGTCTGGAAATCTTTAGGAATGGCAACGGCCAGTGTCGGAATTTATTTTGCCCCCACACTTTTTGGATTCCTGGCCTCTGTTGCCGAATTTCTTGGAGGATTTCTGCTGACAGCAGGATTTCTTTTTCGCTGGGCCAATGTATTATTAGCGCTAACTATGTTCGTCGCCACCATGATGCATATCAATAATGGGCAGGAATTCTCGGTCTTCAGTCATCCTTTAAAACTATTTATTATATTTATAAGTTTAGCCATCATCGGACCTGGACAATATAGCCTAGAAAAAAGAAAATGAAACTTCGCTGCCTCACCATTACGTTTTTGTTTACTTGTGGACTGATCGTCGCGATGCCGCAAGATTTTGTGTCTTGCGAGCCGCTTTTTCATACAGATGAACGATACCAAAGCGTGCTCATTAAAGAAGTCCTCAGCACGGATTTGTTGATCTTAGAAAGCGGGGAGAAAATCCGGCTGATTGGCCTCAAGGCTCTGCCTTTACCGGAAAAAAAAGAAATCAAAACCGACGAACATGGAATCATTATCAGGGAAGCCAGCCCCCTGATCCCGTTAAATGAAAGAGCTCTTTATTATGTTAAAGATCTTCTTGAGGGCCAACATGTGCGTCTCGAATTTGATGATCTCAGGAAAGATAACGACTATTCCACATTTGCCTATGCCTTTCTAAAGGATGGATCATTCGTCAATTCTCTCGTCCTTGAAAACGGTTACGCCCAGCTGAGAATCGTTGTGCCCAATACTAAGTACGCCGATCAACTGCGTCAAGCCTATCGGGAAGCCCGAAAAGAAAAACGGGGTATCCAGGGAAATTGATCCTTAAAGTCCTTGCCACCATTGCTGTTGTCATCTGCCTCTTCACATTGATCACGGTCTTTGGCGTGAAATGGATGGATCGCTTTTAATTTTATGCTTAAAGAAATCGAGAAAACGATTAACGATCATGTCATGATCCAGAAAGGAGAGCGGATCATTGTCGCTGTCTCCGGAGGACCTGATTCCATAGCCCTGCTGAATATCCTGATCCGTTTACGACACCGACTGGGCATACAACTCCTTGTAGCCCACTTCAATCATGGATTACTTAAAGATTCAGATAGATTTCAGAAGTTTACAGAAAAAGCCGCGCGAGAAAATCAATGTGTTATTATTTGCAAAAAAGTGTTGGATCTCAAGAAAGCAAAGGGAAACCTAGAAGAACAGGCCAGGGAGAGGCGTTTGGGTTTCCTGATTCAGGCAGCCATAAAACATAAAGCTGCCGCCGTCGCCTTAGGGCACCATCAGGATGATTTGGCGGAAACGGTTCTCATGCGTATTATCAGGGGAACAGGTCTGCAAGGCCTTAAGGGAATAAGTCCTTGCGCAGAGCGCGACCACATCCGCCTCATTCGACCGCTGATAAACATCAGTCGATCCCAAATCAAAGATTATCTAAGGAAGAATAAAATCAAATATTGCCATGATCCCAGCAATCGAAACACAAATCTTTTACGAAACAGAATACGCCATAAACTTTTACCTCATCTTGAAAAAGAATATCAAAGTCAAATGCGAACTATTCTGAGTTATTTGGGCCGGACAGCCCTTGAAGACTACTCTTTTCTTCGACAATCGGGAGAAAAAATCTACCACAGAATTGTCAAGAAAGAACCAGCGGGCCAAACTGTATTATCTCTGGATAAATGGAGACAACAACCTGTCTCTCTGCAAAGAATGATTCTTCGCTTAGCCATAGAAAAAATTGTCGGGCACACCCGTCGAATCTCTTTTTCACATCTTCTTGAGCTAGATCAGCTCATCATCCAGCGACCGGTCGGTTCTTGCGTGCATCTGCCTTTTGGTATTTGGGTCCAAAAAAAACCATCCGCTGTCATCTTCTCTATAAGAAAGCCTTGATTTAGCGCACATTCCGTCATATAATGAGCGCTATACTTAAAAGATGAAAAATGGACAATCAAAGACCTAACAAAAAAAATACTCCCAAGCGAAAACCGGGAAGAAAAGATCTTCCGCCGCAGCCCAACAATAATATTTTTCTCTGGGTATTTATTATCTTTGCGATGATGCTGCTTCTCAGTCAGTTTCAAACAACCGGATCCTTGACCAATCCCGTTGAGATAAAATACAGCGAGTTTTACAAACTCCTTCAAGGCAACAAAAAAACCCAGAAAATTGCCTCTGTGGTGAAAACCGAAACCATGCTTGATGGTGTCCGCTCGGATGGAACACGCTTCCGGGTAACCATTCCCGAAGACGACAAAGTCCTTCTGGATCTGCTGAGAAAAAATGTCGACGATTTTAAGGTCGAAAAGCCCAGTGTTCTCTGGAGCATTCTGGGGAGCCTATTGCCGATCGGTCTTTTGATCCTGTTTTTCTGGTGGATGTCCAACAGGGGCGCCCAGCTGGGCAATAAGATTTGGTCCTTTGGAAAATCGCGCGCTAAAATCAATACCAATAATGAGCAGGGACGAATCACATTCAACGATGTGGCCGGAGTTGACGAAGAAAAAGAAGAACTTCAGGAAGTAATTGAATTCCTAAAAGAACCAAAAAGATTCCAGCGTCTCGGAGGAAAAATACCCAAAGGCGTCCTCTTGATAGGTCCCCCGGGAACAGGAAAAACGCTTTTGGCTAAAGCCGTTGCCGGTGAAGCTGGAGTCCCGTTTTTTTCCTTAAGCGGCTCAGATTTTGTCGAGATGTTTGTCGGTGTTGGCGCTTCCCGTGTTCGGGATCTTTTTGAGCAAGGCCGCAAGGCTTCGAAAATGTCCGGCAAGGGCTGTATTGTTTTTATTGATGAAATCGACGCGGTTGGTCGATTGAGATTTTCGGGAATCGGCGGCGGCCATGACGAACGGGAGCAAACCTTAAACGCGCTGCTTGTCGAAATGGATGGTTTTGACACACAAGCCGGACTTATTTTGATTGCGGCAACCAACCGTCCGGATACCCTGGACCCGGCCCTGCTTCGACCCGGCCGATTCGACCGGCAAATCGTCGTCTCGCTTCCGGATATCCTCGGACGAGAGGCAATCCTTAAAGTGCATACTAAAAATCTAAAGCTGGAGCTTGATGTTGATTTTAAAAAAATCGCTCGGCAGACAGTTTATTTCTCTGGCGCCGATTTGGCTAATGTCTGTAACGAGGCTGCTCTTTTAGCCGCCCGTAAAGATAAAGAAGCTATCGGTAATGATGAATTTGTGGCCGCTATCGAACGGGTCACAATGGGGCCGGAGAAAAAATCGCGTAAGATATCAAGGAAAGAAAAAGAAATCACGGCCTACCATGAAGCGGGTCACGCGCTGCTTTCCCTTTTGATTGAAGAGGTTGATCCCTTTACAAAAGTTTCGATTATTCCCCGAGGCATGGCCGGTGGATATACCATGACGCCTCCCATCGAAGACCGGCACTATTGGAGCAAAGAGGAACTTTTTGGCAAGATCGCGGTAACGCTGGGGGGTCGCGCATCGGAAGAAATCTGCCTGAAAAATATCACCACCGGCGCGCAAAACGACCTGCAGGCCTCCACTCAAATCGCCCGAAAAATGGTCTGCGAATTTGGAATGAGTGAACGGCTGGGCACCCTCACATTGGGCCGCCATAATCATCAGTTGTTTTTGGGCCGGGATATGATGGAACAAAAGGATTACAGCGAGGAAACAGCGAAAGCTATTGATGATGAGGTCCGCCTTTTTGTGGAACAGTCTTACAGTCGCGGGAAAAAGCTTTTAAACGAAAACAGACAAAAGCTCAACCAGCTGGCCCAGGCATTGATGGAAAGAGAAGTTCTTGACGTTGAGGAAGCCAAAGAATTATTGAGAATCGAGACAGGCGAAGTCAAGGAACAAGAGGGTGGGGCTGCGCCACCTCCTCAATCCGCATAAGACGATAATGCTTCATACATGAATCCGGTTATCAGAAAACACCCGTCCTATCTGCTTAAAGCCCGCCAACATCGCATTCCTTTATATCGAGAAACAAAAATCATGGCAATTTTGAACATCACACCGGATTCCTTTAGCGGTGACGGATGCCTCAAAAAGTCTTTATCTCTAAAATCTATTATTCAAAAAGCTGAACATCAGCTCAAAGAAGGAGCGCATATCCTTGATGTCGGGGGAGAATCCACCCGTCCAGGATCAAATCCGGTATCCGTTCAAGAGGAAATCAAGCGTGTCGTTCCCGTTATTAAGGCCTTAAGGAAAATAACCAGAAAACCGCTCTCTATTGATACTTATAAGCCGGAAGTAGCGCTAGCCGCTCTCAAAGCAGGAGCCAGCATGGTCAATAATATTCTGGGAACTCATTGTGATGAGGATTTGCTCAAAACCGTAAAGAAATTTGATGCCGCCATTGTCCTGATGCACATCAGAGGAAAACCCAAAACCATGCAAAAAAATATTCGCTACAAAAGTATCGTCAAAGAAATTATTCGAGAGCTAAAAAAATCTGCTGAAAAGTGCTTGGAAATCGGAATCAAATCGGATAGAATAATAATTGATCCGGGAATCGGGTTTGGCAAGACGGTCGAGCATAATCTAAAGATTTTGCAACAGCTTGATAAATTTCACTGTCTTAATCTGCCGCTTCTAATCGGAACATCCCGTAAGTCCTTTATCGGAAAAGTGTTAAAACAAGATGTTTGTCATCGAATGCTGGGAACCGCGGCTTCGGTTGCTGTGGCAATATCCCGGGGAGTCCATATCATCAGAGTCCATGATGTTAGAGAGATGAAGCAAGTAGTTCGCTTGAGCGACGCAATCTGTTTCGCATAGAAAATATTATTTCCAATGGAACAATTAAAATTAATTTTTGCCCCCGATAGTGTTATTTTATTTTCGATTAAAACGCTTTTTGAGATTTTGATTTTATGGTACGTCTTCTACAAAATTCTGGTTTTTTTTCAGGGAACCCGGGCCTTTCAGGTTCTCAAGGGAATGACCTATATCACAATTGCTTTTCTTTTAAGCCAGCTTCTGTATCTGCATACTCTCAATTGGCTGCTCACAAAACTTTTCGCTATTTCCATTATAGCTGTATTGATCATCTTTCAGCAGGAACTCCGCCAGGGGCTTGCGCGCTTAGGTCAACAACATCTTTTTAACGTCGCTTTAGAAGAATCGGAAATTGTGGCTTTGATTGAACAGATTTCCGATGCGGTTCATAAATTATCCCAGAAAAAGATCGGTTGCCTGATTGCAATCGAACGTGAAACTCAGCTCAAAACTCACATCGAAAGCGGAGTAATCATTGACAGCAAGATCAGCTCGGAACTGCTTCAAAGCATTTTTGTCACGACATCCCCGCTGCATGACGGAGGAGTTATCATCCGGGGGGAGAGAATCTGTGCCGCGGCCTGTCTTTTTCCTTTATCCGAGAATCCGAATTTCAATAAAATCATCGGCACGCGCCATCGGGCTGCGCTGGGGTTAACAGAGCAAACGGATGCTATTGTCGTTATGGTTTCGGAAGAAACCCGGGAAATTTCTATTGCCGATGACGGACGATTTATTCCGATTGTCAACAGAGAACGTTTTGCCAATATCTTGAAAAGTCTGTTTATTAAACCGCAGAATAAGAAATGATCAGAGACTTTTTTATCAATAATATCGGTTTGAAGATTATCGCCTTAGCGCTCGCCATCATTACCTGGCTGTACGTTTATTTTGAAGTCCGGCCTATTCCTTGAGCCATGCCTAAGCTCGGTGTCAATATCGACCATATCGCAACAGTTCGTCAGGCCAGAAGAGAAGGGCACCCTGATCCTCTGAAGGGCGTCAAAATCATTGAGCAGGCAGGCGCACATGCCATTGTCGCTCATCTGCGCGAAGATCGCCGGCATATCAATGACCGCGATGTTCGCCTTTTAAACAGACAAGTGAAAACCAAGTTTAATCTGGAGATGTCCATCCAAAAGGATATCGTTGCTATTGCCTGCCGCTTAAGGCCTGATCAGGCAACGCTCGTTCCAGAAAAAAGGCAGGAATTGACAACAGAGGGAGGCCTTGACGTTTGCAAACAAATACGCAGAATCAAAAATATTGTTGGAAGGCTCCAAGGAAAAGGAATTCTGGTGAGTCTTTTTATTGATCCCTCAGAGAGGCAGATCCAATGCGCCAAAGAGACAGGTTGTGATGCCATTGAGCTTCACACCGGAAATTATGCGCAGGCCAGAACAAGAAAGGCAGTTTCAAAACAATTAGCCAAGCTGAAAAAAGCCGTCCAAACCGCGCAGGAGATGGGCTTGATTGTTCATGCGGGCCACGGCCTCAATTATCAAAACACCAGGGCCGTGGCCCGCATTGCAGGCATTGAAGAATTAAATATCGGCCACAGCATCATATCCCGCTCTATTTTTGCGGGGCTCAAAAAAGCCGTTAAAGAAATGCTGACTCTAGCCAAAGGTTGACATGATCAAGGGAAGCGGTATAGATATTATCGAAGTGCAACGGATCCAGAAAGCGATCGAACGCTGGGGGGAATCTTTTCTCAGGCATGTTTTTACAGAGGATGAGATCGCCTACGCCAATAAACAACGCTTCCCGCAGCAGCATTATGCGGGCCGGTTCGCGGCCAAGGAAGCCGTTCTAAAAGCCTTTGGCGAAAACGCCCACATTAACTGGAAAGACATTAAGATCATGAACCAGAAAAACGGAAGACCGGTTTGCGTCTTCTGCGAGAAAGACTGCTCGCAAACCATTCTCGTTTCGATTTCTCACACCGAAAATTATGCGGTTGCCAGCGCCCTTATTACGGAATAAAAAGAACGTCCACAAGAATAATTTCGGTCATGTTTTTGTGCTGGCCGGATCGCGTCACATGATGGGAGCAGCCGGCCTCATAACTCTTGCCGCCATGCGCTCAGGCGCGGGATTAACCACCCTTGGTGTCCCCAAAAGTCTCAACACAGTTGCTCAGAAAAAGATTCCTTTTGTTGTCATGTCGAGGAGCCTTAAAGAAACCCCTCAACAGACCCTTTCTTTAAGCGCTTACAAAGAAATTGCTGCCTTTGCAAAGAAATGTACTGTCATGGCTCTTGGTCCCGGCCTTTCTCAGAACAAGAGCACACAAAAGCTCATCCTGAAGATTTACGAAAGCGTTGCTCTACCAACCGTTGTCGACGCCGACGCCCTCAATGCCTTGGCCAGTAACAAAGATAATCTTCACAAAAACGCAAAGACCCGCATTCTCACCCCTCACCCCGGCGAAATGGCCCGATTAACAGGTTTTGAAAAATCATTCATTGAGAAAAATAGAAAGACGGTTGCTGCTGATTTTGCTCGAAAGAATCAATGCACCGTTGTGCTCAAAGGCCACAAAACAGTCATTGCCCATCAAAGCGGAAAGATCACCATCCAGGAAGCCGGCAATTCCGGAATGGCCACAGCCGGATCAGGGGATGTTTTAACAGGAATCATTGCGGCCTTCTTAGCTCAGGGTCTTTCTGATTATGAAGCCGCGAAGTGGGGAGTTTTAGTCCATGGGCGGGCAGGAAACAGGGCCGCCGAGAAACGCTCCAAAACATCTTTAATCGCTTCGGATATTATTGATTCTCTTGCAGACATCTTCAAATAATATTCCTTTTCAATCGTTGCGTGCAAAAAAATCCCCACGCCGACAGATGCCAGCGTGGGGAGTGAATCATCTTAAGAAAATCTCTACAAATGCCTCTCGATCCTGCCTTGCACTTCCTTGAATTCCGGCTTGATCATCTCTTTCTTGCGCCCGAAGCAGATTCCCAGATTCTCGTGTAAGCCAACGATATCTAAATCCACGTGACGCTGGACAATTGCATCCTTGGTGGCCATATAACGGATTGTTTTTCCCTCAATTCCAACAACGGTAACGCCTGTTATTTTTTGCCTTAAAAGCATCACGGCAGCCGCCCCGGCTTCTTTCCCGAAATTCGCGTCAAAAGCCGAAGAATGACCCGAGCGGACCAAATGCCCCGGAGAAACCGAACGCACCTCGGGAATTTCGTACAGCCCTTCCACGTACATTCTTGTCTTTTTCATAAATTCCTTGATTTGCTCATCATTCCTCAGACGCTTGGTCAATTCCTGGCAGACAAATTTGGCTGCCCCGGCCAGTTTTTTATGGCCGAACGCATCAACACCAGCGGATTCATCAACCAATTCCTGACCACTGGCATCCCTTAATCCTTCAGCCACGATAATCAGATAAGTTCCGGCATTCACATCGCTTTGCTCAATACGGCTCACATATCTCTTTTTCATGTGATCGTAGAGAATATTGAAGTCGGCGGGAATCTCGGGAATCAGAATCGCATCCGCATCAGCAGCCACGCCACCACGAAAAGCCGTGTGTCCGGCATAGCGGCCAAAAACTTCCATTACGATAATCCGATTATGAGTACGTCCGGTTGTTTTGATTTCTTCGGCATAACTGGCAATCCGGCTGACCGTCGAATCACCGCCGACAGAATACGTTTGCAGATCCAAATCCATTGTCTTAGGAGCATGGACACAGGCAATACCCTGAGCCGTCAGATCGACCATCACAGAACCCGTATCATCTCCGCCGCTGATCACAAGGCCTTCGATTCCGAATTTCTTTAAACCCTCTTTGATGCGATCATATTTCTTTTCATCATTGATTTTTCTTATTTTGACACGGGAATGCCCAGCCTCTGAGCCGGCCAGATTGGAATTAACTGAATCAACGCGCTCGGGATTCAGCTCCACCAGCCGGTCAAATTCCAAAAGATTATAGAGCCCGGCATATCCATTAGGAATAATATGACAGGAAATACCCTGGCGATGAGCCATCTGGGCTACGCCTTTGACAACTGCATTTAATCCTCCGCAATCTCCACCGCTTGTAATCACGCCGATCTTTTTCATTTTTACTCCTTGCATATAAAGAATTGAATCATGGCAACAAACTACGCCAATTTTTTCGATATCATAGCAAAGATTCAGTTTCTTGTGAAGCAAATTCGCTGAAATATTGATATTTTTTGTTAGAAAACCACCCTGGAATTTGATAAACTAAAATTAGATCATTATGATTACGGTACAAAATATATCCAAGTTCTTCGGCACACGGCAAGCCCTCAAAGACATCTCTTTTGATATCCAAAAGGGAGAAATCATCGGATTTCTTGGCCCCAACGGAGCCGGAAAAACAACGCTCATGCGTATTTTAACCGGATATTTTTTGCCTACAAGAGGCAAGGCCGCGATCTGCGGCCTTGACGCCTGGTCTCATCAAATCGCCATTAAAGAAAAGATCGGCTATCTCCCTGAAGTTCCACCTCTTTATCCTGAAATGACCGTCACCGAATATCTTCAATTTGCCGCTCGAATCAAAGGCATTGAATCAAAAGATATTACAGAGAAAATTCGCACAACGCTCAAACAATGCTTCATCGAAGATGTAAAAAATCAAGTCATCGCAACTCTATCCAAAGGCTATCGGCAAAGAGTAGGAATAGCCCAAGCGGTCATCCATGATCCAGAAATCCTGATTCTTGATGAACCCACCAGCGGTCTGGATCCCAGGCAAATTATTCAAGTGCGAAATCTTATTCGGAATTTAGAGACTAAGCGCACCGTTATCTTAAGCACGCATATTCTCTCAGAGATCGAGCAGATCGCCCGAAAGGTTATTGTGATTGACCGGGGACAAATCGTTGCTAACCAAACAATGGAAGAACTCCTGATCGACCCAATGACGCATCAATCACGAACATTGGAACAGGCGTTTTTGCGCTTAACGAAGTCCTCATGAAAAGAATCGGCTGTCTTATTCAAAAAGAGGTCAGAAGTTATTTTTCTTCACCGATCGCGCTGTTAATGCTCGTCGTTCTGATTTCTGTTTTCAATATCTTTTTCTTTACCCTCATCGATCATAATCGCGAGGCAACCCTGCGGGATATGTTCAAACTGATGGAATTCATGTTTGTCTTTATTATCCCGATTCTCACCATGAAAACCTTTGCCCAGGAACGCCAATCGGGCACCATTGAATTTCTTCTCACATCCCCAGTTACAAAAACAACCATCGTCCTGGGAAAATACCTTGGCGTCTTTATCTACTACAGTCTTATTCTTTTTATAGCTGTCGCCTACTATGCCCTACTTGAATTTTTCTCGGCTCCGGATACCGGAGCAGCCCTTAGCGGTTATCTTGGTCTTTGGCTGGAGGGAGGACTTTTTATCGCCATAGGAATTTTATGCTCATCGTGGACCAGAAACCAGATTGTTGCTGCCATCACATCATATGCGTTTCTTTTTATGCTCTATTTTTCGGTGACTTTCCAAAAGCATCTTTCGTCTCCGATAAAAGATATTATTGTCCACGTCAGCGTCTGGAGCCATTCGCAGAATTTCATCTCCGGCATCGTAATGACCCAGGATATCGTTTATTTTCTTTCCGGTATTTTGTTTGTGCTGTTTTTAACCAGAATCAGTCTGGAAAAAGAATGATCATGATTAATTTTTTGAGAAAAATAGCGCCGATTCTATTTCTTGCCGGCCTTGCGGTCATTCTGGGGGCCGTCGGCTTGAGCTATATTGCCCTGCAAATATCCACAGCCGTTAAGATCGCCATTGCAGCCGGCTCCCTTCTATTGATCACAGCTATTTTTTCTGTCAATTACGTCCAATTAATTCACCGCGTCGACTGGAAAAAAGACTTTCTTATTTTATTTTCCCTGCTCATGGCCTCCGGGGCGCTCTTGATCAGCAATTATTACGCTCACCGATTGAATCGCCGATTCGATTGGACAACCTACCAACAGCACACACTAAACTCTACAACTCTTGATATCCTAAATTCCTTGCAAAGTGAAATAATAATTACGGTCTTGCATGTCGGATTTCCTCCAAAATATATCGAAGACCTTCTGGCGGAATACAAAAGGACTTCCCCTTTGATCAAAAGTGAGATTATTGACCCGCTTGAACAGCTGAGTTATGCCGCTGAATTCGAACAGGTTATTACGGGTAAAGAAAAAAAGGTTATCGTCGAATCGAGAAATGAAAGAGCCGAGATCGACTTTCAGGATCAACCGCTTAACGAGGAATTATTGACCAACGCCATTGTCCGAGTCTCTCGTGATAAACGCATTTTATATTTTCTTTCCGGCCATGGCGAATATGCCCTGGATGACGAAGGCTCTCAGGGCTTGAGTCTTTTTCAAAATTTGCTGCAGCAGAACAACTGTGAAGCAAAATTTCTTTTTTTAGCGACAAAGAAAAAGGTGCCCGCTGATTGCGACTTGCTTGTTATTGCCGGACCCGCTGACCCCATCCCCGAAACAGAAATTGAAATAATCCAGGATTATTTGGATGAAGGAGGGGAGGCTCTGATTTTCATCGAAACGGCTCCCGTTTCCAATGAGCACAATCTGTTATCCGAAATGGAAAGAAAGAAAAATCCAGCCCTTAACAATTTACTCAATCCCTGGGGACTCGAAATAGGTGATGATGTGGTGGTGGACCTGGCCAATCACATCGGACAGGATGTCGGCATTCCGGCAACCAATAACTATCCGCCTCACCGTCAGATTGTCCACAATCTGGACTATAGCTTCTTTGTGCGGCCTCGATCCATTTCGTTGACGGAGAAACGCCCGGAAAATATCAAGGTTGCGCCCCTGGTGTTAACCGCCTCACCCGAACAAAGTTGGGCGGAAAAAAGCAAAACGCTAAAAGTCAAATTTGATCCGCAAGTCGATACGAAGGGTCCGATTCCGCTGGGGGCCATCATCTGGGAGCCAAAAAAAGAATCCAAAAAAAACAAAGAATCCGACACGCGAATCATAGTTTTTACGGATGCCGATTTCATTTCCAATAGTTTTCTGGGGCAATACAGTAATGCGGCTCTGGCGGTAAATTCTATCGGCTGGTTAACACAGAGAGAGGATATGATCCGCATTGACTCCTTAATTATAGATGTGCCCCGTCTGGACATCACCAGCAAACAAAAGAGAGTTATTCTAGTATTACTAGCAACCATGCCGTTGAGTCTCTGCTGTGCGGGCTTTTTAATTTGGTGGCAAAGAAATCTTTCTCGGAAAGAAAAACCATGAAGCAATTTCAGCAAAAAGTCGAGGGAGCGGAAGTCTTCACTTTTACTATGGGTGTGCTGATTTGCTATGGAATCTTTATGTATCTTGTCAATTATATGGACTGGCAGGAATTGAGCACGCGGAATCATTTGACAATCAACGTGCAATTTAATCTGGTTCAAAAAATAGCGCTGAATATCTCCAGGCAACCCGATATTCTCGGATACTTGGGACTGGCTTATGCCTTTTTTGGATTTACGGCGCTTTTTATCAGACGACTGATATATATAATCCTCGCCATTGCTTTTTTCCAATTTTGTCTATTTTTTATCTTCGCCAGTCTTTATAATTTCTTCTGGACGTATCTGATTATTCCGCTTCTGGTAATTTATGCTTATCGAGATATCGATTTAAACTAATTGAATCAAGACAGCCCTATGGCAAAAAATATTATTCGACATATCTTTCTTGTTTTGACATTCATTGCCGTAATCATTTCTTTGATTCTCATTAATTCTTATATTAATACGGGCTCAAAAAGAATAGGACACAAAACGAACAATAAACTTGGAGCTTACAATAAAAGACTTCCTCAAGAAAGAATGGAGAGCTCAACGGCGAGCAAAAAATCTACTACAGAGACGGATCACTCAAAAAAGAAGGGACATACAAGAACGGTTTAAAGGAAGGACTATTCACCACATATTATCAAGACGGAAATATTATGCTTAAGCAAAAATTTAAAAAAGGTCATTTAGTGAGTGGAAAAAGATATAACAAGAAAAAAGAACTTATTCTTAAACGATAAAAAATCTTTTTCTTGCCATTACCCTCTTCTAAGATCGCTTGATTTTTCTTAAGATATTGATATAATGCATACCATCTTCGACAAAGAATTTCACACTGATAGGGTGCATAGCTGTTTCTTATTGAATTCAATGCCGATGTAGCTCACCTCGTGCCGAACAGATCCCGGTATTAGCACTCGGTTCGAGGCCGCTGGTTTTGTAAATGATTTTATGCCGATGTAGCTCAGCTGGTAGAGCAGCTGATTTGTAATCAGCGGGTCGGGGGTTCGAAGCCTCTCATCGGCTTATCTTTGGGCAGATACTCAAGTGGTCAACGAGGGCAGACTGTAAATCTGCTGGCATCGCCTTCGGGGGTTCGAATCCTCCTCTGCCCACTTAAGAAGTTTTAAGTGTCAGGTTTAAAGTGTTAAGTCAATATGTCCAGAGATTTTCATTAGCACTTAAAACTTTACACTTTGCACCTACACATTTGCGGGCGTAGTTCAGTGGTAGAACACAAGCCTTCCAAGCTTGTTACGTGAGTTCGATTCTCATCGCCCGCTTTTTCTTTACCTCCTTTCAATCCCTTTTTATAAATGCGAAAATTCCGTTTCACTTTTTTCAAAACGAAGTATAATTATTACCATGCAAGCTCTTGGGAGACGTTTTCTTGATTATTGGCGTTCCATACGCTTAATCGTTAACAGTTTTCTTACCAAATCAGCGCCCGTCATTCAATCGGACTGGTTTCTGGCGCTTCTGCTTTTGGGCATTCACCTGGCCGCGCGCGGCTATATCTATGGCTGGGATGATCAGCATCTCGAATTGCCGCTGCTTAAGAAATTGATTGATCCAGAGCTTTATCCCGGCGATTATTATGTGGAAAGCCTAAAGGACCGCTTTGTCTGTTTTCTCTATCCCATCCTGGCAAAACTGATCACTATCGATCAGATTCCGTCAACTTATTTCAGTCTTTATTTGGTCAGTCGTTATTTCTTGTTCTTTTTTATGTACAAACTCTGGAAATTTATCTCCCGCAAAAAATCAGTTGCCTTTTTCTGTGTTTTCTTTTTCTTGCTCTCCGGAAGAGTGCCCGAGTTCCTTTATCGCACTTTTTCCCATCAGGAGTTTACTCTGCCGATTGTTTTGGCAGGAATCTATCTATTCTACCGAAATCGATTTTATTTTTCGGCTGCTCTTTTTGGAGTCGCGGCCAATTTCCATTTATTCTACACTGTTTTTCCGATGACTTATCTAGGCATCTATCTGCTAACTTCTGTGAAACGCTATTCCTGGAAACCGCTCATCAAGACCTCGTTGATTTTTATTTTCTTAAGTCTGCCCGTTGCTATATGGATCCTGCAATCAAAAGTCATCCATTCCGTAGTTCCTCTAGCCGAAACTGTTGATTTGAGGCACATCTACAACATCGTCTGTCCCGATACAATCATTTTTCAGCATATTCGTTTCGGACATTTATTTGTTGATTGCGTCAAATGGCTGGAGCAGTGGAATCTTTATCTTTTGTGCCTGGCACTTTATCTTTTCAATCTGTTTTTTAATGTGGATTTTCGAAAGGACAAAAAAGCTCAAGTCATTTGCCTGACCGCCTTTGGATTTTTGTTCATCACTTATGTATTTACTTATTTTATCCCGATCGGTTTTGTGTTGAATTTGAATCTCATCAGAAACCGTCAATACCTTTTCCTGATCCTTTTCGGCTACACCTTGATCTTTTTATGGAAACAAATCGCAACCAGAGATCTTCGCACGGCTTATCCTTGCGCGCTGACAATCCCCTTATTGATTATGCATAATAATATCGCCAGTTTATCCCTGGTGTCTTTATCACTGTGGATATTTTGTATCGTATTGGACAAACGAAAAAAGACATCCGCTTCGCGAGCTGTTCAAATCCTTTCTCTGATCTTAATCATTTTCAACCTGGCTGTGATCGTATCGATCTTTATTCAAGATTACCAGCCGGCTATTGAGGCAGGAGCGGTCTTGCTGTTGATCTTGCCGAGTTTGCTCATCTTTCTTTTTTCTTTTAAGAAAATAAAGAAACCGATTGGCTTCCTGTTGCGTTTCATCGCGATTGCCCCGGCCATTGGATTTTTTATATTTTATGTGATTTTTCATATCACCCACCTGGCAACGGAAAAATACGGGGGAGGATTCTGGAAGCTGCAAAGAGATTGGATCAATATGCAGCATTATGTAAGGGACAATACGCCTAAGAATGCTTATTTGCTGGTTCCCTACAATATGGAAATGGGAGGATTCAGAATCTTCTCAGAGCGCAAGATCATACTATCCTACAGAGACTCCGGAATCATCGGTTTTGACCACGACGCTGTTGTGGAATGGCAAAAAAGACTTGATGATGTGGAGCCTTTTAAAACATATACACGCGGTGATATCACTGAAGCTGTTCGCAAGGCTGTTTTTAAATACGGTGTTGATTACATTGTTTTTATGAAATATTATTCTCCCCGTAAAGATTCAAGTCCTTTATACACAAAAGTTTATGAAAACGACCTTTTCTCTTTAGTCAAGGTGAATGAGAATGTTGCTCGAGTTATTCGCGCCTTGAATCCGCCTGGAATGTAGCTTCCTGGCTTCATCGGTCCACAATCTTCTCACAATCTTCTACAATCTCCTTTCCCCATAATTTCTCTTGAATCAACTTGCGCTTATTATATAATAACTTAAACTAATATTACAATTTCGTATAATGGAACAAAAATCCGAAAATCAAAATGCCCAGCGTCCCCCGTCGCTTGACAGGCGCTCGGCCATGCGCTTAACGTGCCAGTCACCGATTTCCTTTAAAGTTTGTAAAGAGGAAACGATATCTAAGATCCTTGAAGGTTACACAAAGGATATCAGCAAAGGGGGCGTGCGGATTGTTATCAGTCAAAAGGTTCCCGTCGGATGCACTTTGTGGCTTAAACTGGACCGAGATGCTTTAAGCCTCTGTGAAGAACTGGAGAAAAATGCCCTCATTCTTCAGCAAGGGATCATCGGACGGGTTGTCTGGGTCGATCAAATCAGTGACAAAGAGTGTGATATAGGTTTGCAATTTATTACCCGTCAGGCCCTGGAGAGCTGATGACCAGAATTAGGAATATCGCCGTTATCGGAGACGGAGGATGGGGCACAACATTAGCCATTTATTTGTTTCAAAAAGAGTGCAATGTTACTCTTTGGGGGGCTTTTGAGAAAAATATCAAGGAATTAAAAAAAACGCGCGAAAATAGAAAATTCCTTAAAGGAAGAAGGATCCCTAAAGGGATTACCTTTACCCATCAATTAAGCAAGGCCCTCCTTGAAGCCGATTTGATTGTTTTTGCCGTTCCTTCAAAATATACTCCTAGCGTCCTTAAAAAACTAAAAAAATTTGACCTTTCCCATAAATATTTTCTCAGCGTTGTTAAGGGACTGGATACTAACTCCTTACAAAGGATGTCTCAGGTGATCCGTAATCATTTAGGATCAATTTCATTGGCTGTGCTTTCCGGCCCGACCATTGCCCGCGAAGTAGCCATGGGAATGCCCAGTGCCGCGGTAATTGCCTCACGCAGTCGATCATTGCGGCAGAAGCTTCAAAACTTATTTCATTCCAAGACCTTTCGGATCTACACAAATAGTGATATTATCGGGGTGGAGTTAGGCGGCAGCATGAAAAATGTCATCGCCCTTGCAGTGGGGATCTGCGACGGCCTGGGCCTGGGATCCAACACAAAAGCGGCCATCATGACCCGGGGCCTAGCCGAAATGACACGCATCGGTCGCCACATGGGGGCCAAAACAAAAACTCTCTTTGGCCTTGCGGGATTGGGAGATTTAAGCACAACCTGCATGAGCTTGCACAGCCGCAATCGATTTGTCGGAGAACAGCTGGGCAAAGGGAAGAAGTGGAAAGCTGTTTCGGCCAAAATGGAGATGGTGGCCGAAGGTGTGCCGACCGCAAAAGCTCTTTATCGTTATTGCAAAAGAAACGGCATCTCGGCACCGATTACAACCGAAATATATCGTGTTATCTACCTGAATAAAGAGCCGATCAAGGCCGTTGTGGATTTAATGACAAGAAGGTTAAAATCGGAGTAGAATAAGGAATTTCGCCCTTAAGCTCTTGAAGCGGGGCGCTTGATAATGATTTGCAAAATATGAAATTAGGGCAAATAAAGAAGTCTTTTCGGGAAGTAGCGCAGCTTGGATTAGCGCACTTGAATGGGGTTCAAGGGGTCGCGGGTTCGAATCCCGCCTTCCCGATTAAATTTAAAAAAAAGAAGAGGGAGGATCCGGTTGTGGGTAATGATGCACCAAATCAGGAACGGCGCCAATTCATTCGCATCGAAAAACATTTCCTGATCGCTTATTATAATTTGGATGACCCCAGTCAATCCCACGATGTCACGCAGTTGAAAAATATCAGCCTGGGAGGGATGTGCTTCATTGCTTCTCACGATTTTAGTCTGGATACTCGTTTGGGCATTGATTTAAAAACGCCTTATGCTGAGGAAACTCATCTTCAGGCATATGTCATCGAAACCAAAAAGACAACATTGGGTGATCTTTTCGAAACCCGAGTCGGATTCAGTTCAATCGACGAGCAGGCCAGAAAGGCTTTAGAGAAAATTATTCAAACTTTTATCAGAATCAGAAAAGAAGGGAAAGGCGCATAGTTATGAAAAAGCTAAACCTTGGGCTGATCGGCTGCGGAACTGTTGGCGCTGGAGTCCTGAAATTATTGAAAGACCGTCAATCCTATTTCAAGCAGCGGTTCGACGCGGAATTCGAACTTGTCAGTGTTTGCGATCTCATGATCCAAAAGAAAGACCTGGCTTTGCCCAGAAAAGTCAATAAAACAAAGAACTTCAAGGATCTTATCGCGGACCCAGACATCGATGTGATTATCGAATTAATCGGTGGCGTTCATCCGGCCCGCGAGATTATTTTGGACGCCCTGAAAAGCAAAAAACATGTGATCACCGCCAATAAAGCTGTTTTGGCGGATTGCGGTAAAGAAATATTTCAGCAAGCGGTCAAAAATAAAAGGCATGTCTACTTTGAATCCTCTGTGGGAGCGGGAACTCCTCTCATTAACTCAATCGTAGAGGGTCTGGCCGGCAACCGTTTTAAAGGACTCTACGGTATTATCAATGGAACCTGCAACTATGTCCTAAGTGAAATGACCAAAAACCAACGAACCTTTAACGAAGCCCTTGAGCGCGCTAAAGAAAAGGGATATGCGGAAAGCAATCCCACTTTGGATATCAATGGAATGGACAGCGCGCATAAACTCGCTATCTTGGTTTTTCTCGCTTTGGGGAAATCCATTCACATCAACGATATCTATGTGGAAGGCATTAATCATATTTCCCGACTGGATATCGAATACGCGCAAAGTCTCAATTTAACAATCAAGCTTCTGGCAATTGCAAAAAAAATAAAAGACCATATTGAAGTGCGCGTTCATCCAACGCTTATTTCCAATGAACATCCGCTGGCTTCCATCAGTGATGTATTTAATGCTGTTTACCTGGATACAGATCCATTGGGTGAGGTCCTTCTCTCCGGACAGGGCGCCGGACAGATGGCCGCCGCCATGGGTGTAATCAGTGATTTGATCAAACTGGCCGCACAACAGGAGAATCTGCCTTTGCAATTGCTAGGTAAAATTATTCAATCGCAATCAAGATTGAAAGTCGGAAAGATAGGCAATATTGAAACAGAATATTATATTCGCCTGATGGTTATTGACCGACCCGGTGTTCTTTCAGCCATTTCCGGAATTTTAGGTCGCTACGGAATCAGCATCGCTTCTTTAAATCAGAAAATACGCAAACAGGCCTCAACTGTACCGATTGTAATGCTGACCCATCATGCTAAAGAAAGAAAGCTGATGCTGGCCTTGGAAAAAATCGCTAAATTATCGTCTGTCAAAAGCAAGCCAGTCGCAATCAGAATGGAGAAACTGTAATGGGGTATCAGGGTGTCATTAATCGATACAGAGAATTTCTTCCGGTTTCGGATCAAACACCAATCGTTACTTTGCAGGAAGGCGATACGCCGTTGATTCCGGCAAAATATTTATCCCAGGAGATCGACTGCGAAGTTTTCCTCAAATACGAAGGACTGAATCCCACCGGCTCGTTTAAAGATCGCGGAATGACCATGGCTGTCTCAAAAGCTTTGGAAGAGGGATCAACGGCTGTTATGTGCGCTTCGACAGGCAATACCTCGGCTTCGGCTGCGGCCTATGCGGCACAGTGCGGATTAAAATGCATCGTCCTTATTCCCAAAGGAAAAATCGCTTTAGGAAAGCTTGCTCAAGCGATGATTCACCAGGCCCAGGTTGTGGCTATTGAGGGTAATTTTGATGAAGCCCTAAAGCTTGTGCGAAAAATCACTGATGAGCATCCCATTGCCCTGGTGAATTCTTTGAATCCTTATCGCATCGAAGGACAAAAAACAGCGGCTTTTGAAATTATTGATTGGCTGAAAGACGCACCCCAATTTCACGCCATTCCTGTAGGAAACGCTGGAAATATCACGGCCTATTGGAAGGGCTATCAGGAATATCACCAACACAAAAAGTCATCCCGTTTTCCAAGGATGCTGGGATTCCAAGCAGAAAAATCCGCTCCCATTGTTGATCAAAGAATTATAGAGTCCCCTGAGACGATCGCCACAGCCATCCGAATCGGAAACCCGGCCAGCTGGAAAATGGCCGAAACCGCCCGGGATCAATCCGGGGGATTGATCAATAAAGTGACCGATGAAGAAATTATCGACGCTTATAAAATCCTGGCCTCAAAAGAAGGCATATTCGTTGAGCCGGCTTCAGCCGCCTCGGTTGCCGGAATCATAAAATTAAAAAAATCCGGATTCTTCAATCAAAACAAAGGCCGCATCGTCTGCACCTTAACCGGACACGGATTGAAAGACCCCGAAGTAGCGATCAGCAACATCGAGAAACCCGTGACGGTCAAAGCAGATTACAAAACCGTTCTTCAGCAAATTGGCTACGCTTAATATCTTCAAGAACAAAAGAGTTCTGGTGACAGCAGGGCCAACCTGGGCTCCTGTCGATCCCGTGCGCGTACTAACCAATATTTCATCGGGTGAAATGGGCAGTCAACTGGTAGATGAATTGAGCAAAGCCAAAGTCAAAGTCGATTTTCTCTTCGGACCGATAATTCATCGACCGTTGAAAAAGCCGAGGATCGGAATCCAAATTCAGACCTATGACGAATTTAAGAATGCCCTCTTGAGACAGCTTGATAGCAGAATTTATGATGCAATTATCCACGCGGCTGCGGTTTCTGATTTTCAGCCGAAAGACATAGCCCAAGAAAAAATTGATTCTCGCAAGAAATCACTGACAATTCATTTGATTCCGACAAAAAAGTTAATTGAAGAAATCAAAAAAAGACAACCGCGCACAAAACTGGTTGGCTTCAAGCTCTGCGACCGCCTCAGGGGAGTGAGCCAGCTTCAGGGCGTCATAGACCTCTTGCGCAAAGCTCATTGCGATCTGATTGTCGCTAACACGATGAGAAACAATCAGTATCGCGGTGTGTTAATCGATAAAAATCAACAAATTATTTGCCGGGCAAAAAGTCGAAGAAAAATGATTCACCATCTGCTCAAAGAACTGAAAGACTTATTATGAAATATATTGTCCTTGTTCCAGACGGTGCAGCCGATAGACCCATTGACGAGCTGGGAGGAAAGACTCCCTTGGAAGTGGCCCGCACCACCAATATGGATCATATCGCACAGCATGGCGTCAGCGGAATCGTTCATACCATTCCCCGTCAAATGAAACCGGGCTCCGATGTCGGTAATTTATCTGTCTTAGGCTATGATCCGCAGAAGTATTACAGCGGACGGGCTCCCTTGGAAGCAGCCAATCTGGGTATTGATCTGGGGCAGCATGAGATCGCCTTTCGCTGCAACTTGGTCACCATCAGCGATCATAAAATGATTGATTACAGCGCCGGTCATATTTCGAGCGAAGAAGCCACTCAGCTAATCGACGCCCTCAACAGACTTTGCTCTAATAATAATCTTAAATTTTTCGCAGGCAAAAGCTACCGGCATCTGGCCGTTTTTAATTCTACGCGCATCAAAGATCTGTTGAATCTTCAATGCACACCGCCTCATGATATTCTCGAAAAGGATATCAGTCGTTACCTTCCCAAAGGTAAGCAGTCCGAAGTGCTTCTCAGACTCATGGAGCAAAGCAAAAAGATTTTTGAAAATCATACGGTCAATCAGGTCAGAGTCGATCTCAAAGAAAATCCTGCCAATATGATCTGGCTTTGGGGGCAAGGACTCAAACCGCAACTACCGTCTTTTGAAGAAAAGTACGGTGTCAGAGGTTCGATCATTTCTGCCGTTGATTTGGTTAACGGAATCGGCAGGTTGGCCGGATTGAACGTCATTAAAGTTCCTGGAGCCACCGGTTATTACGATACAAATTATCAAGCCAAGGCGTCTTATGCCCTGGAATCGCTCAAAGATAGGGATTTTGTTTTCGTTCACGTTGAAGCAACAGATGAAGCCGGCCATAACGGAGATCTCAAGATGAAAATCCACTGCCTCGAACGATTTGACCGCGAGGTGGTCGGCACTGTTTTGAATCATTTTGACTGCTTCGAACATTTTCGCGTGCTTGTTGTTCCGGATCATCCCACACCGATTAAAAAACGCACCCACACTTCCGATGCTGTTCCTTTTGCCATGTTCGGTAAAGGCTTAGAACCCAACGGTGGCGATCAATACAGCGAAAAGTCAGCCCAAAAGAGAGGGTATGTGATGAAAAACGGTGAAGAATTGATGCAAATCTTTATCAAAAAATATTGCTAAAATGAACTCGGCTTTTTTACTCATTCTCATTGCTGTTATTTTCTTTATCGCTTACCGGACGTATGCCCAAAAAATCGAATCAATTTGGCGCATCGAACCCAAAAAAACCACTCCGGCGGTTTCTAAATTTGACGGAGTAGATTTTGTTCCTGCCAAAAATCCGCTGGTTCTTTTTGGGCACCACTTTGCCTCAATCTCTGGAGCCGGCCCGATCATCGGCCCGGTCATCGGCTGCATGATCTGGGGCTGGTTTCCCTCATTATTATGGATCGTGCTGGGATCTATCTTCATCGGAGGCATTCATGATTTCGGGTCATTGATCACATCGATCAGAGAAGAAGGGGCAACGATCGGAGATATTGCCAATAAATCCATTTCTCGCAAAGCAAAAATTATTTTGTCGATCTTCATTTGGCTGGCCCTGATCTTAGTCATTGCTGTTTTTGCTTATCTGGGAGCCAAAACCCTGGTCACTCAGCCCAAGGTTGTCTTGCCTTCGCTAGGGATTATTCCTCTGGCTATAATCGTGGGCTTAGGCATGTACCACTTTCGATTCAACGGTATTCTGGTCACGCTTATGGGCTTGACCGGACTCATCGGATTAATTGTAGCCGGTCATTATTTTCCCATTGATGTGGCGGGTGATGCCCAAATATTCTGGACCGCCATCTTGATCATCTATTGCTTTTTTGCGTCCATTATCCCTGTAAACATTTTACTCCAACCGCGCGATTATTTATCCAGCTTTCTTTTGGTTGGCGGTTTGCTTCTGGGAGTGATAGGCGTCTTTCTGACACATCCCCCCGTACGGGCTCCAGCTTTTATTGCGGCCAACAGCTCGATAGGATTTATCTGGCCGATGATGTTTATCACGATCGCCTGCGGCGCAAATTCCGGTTTTCATTCTATTGTTTCTTCGGGAACAACATCCAAACAAATCACCAACGAACGTTTTGCCAAAGGGATAGGTTTTGGCGGGATGCTCCTGGAAGGATTCCTGGCCGCACTAGTCATCATCATTATTATCAGCGGATTCAGTCTGCCGGAATTCCAAGCACATATTGTCAATCGCACCAATCCGGTGATCGTTTACGGAGAGGGTTTCGGGAACATAACCGGCCCCCTTCTTGGACCCTGGGGCAATTTCATCGCTTTAACCATTCTTAATATTTTTATTCTTACAACCCTGGATTCGGCCACCCGCATTACCCGTTATGTAACAGAAGAATTATTTTTGATCAAAAATAGATTCTTATCGACAATCATCGTTCTCTTCTTCGCAGGATCTCTGGCCCTGGGCAAAGATAACGCTCGCAATCCTTTATGGCAGAAAATCTGGCCCGCATTCGGCGCATCTAATCAACTGGTGGCTGCCCTGGCGCTTCTTGTAATCAGCGCTTGGCTGCTTTCAAAGAAAAAGGCTACAATTTTTTCTTTACTGCCGGCCGTTTTTATGTTAATAACCTCGATAACCGCGTTATTGATTCAGATCAGTCAATATGCAAAATCGCGGGATTATCTTCTGATCGGTATCTCAGGCATTCTGATTGCCGCGGCTTTATTTTTGGCCTGGGAAGTCGGACTGGCCTTCCAAAGATTCAGAAGGGGAGAACTATGAAAAAGACAATCATCGTCCAGAAATTCGGAGGGTCCTCGGTGGCCAATGTCGAAAGAATTAAAGAGGTGGCCAAGCGCATCGTCTCCTATGCCAACAACAGACGGGAGATTGTTGTCATAGTCTCAGCCCTGGGAGACACCACCGACGAGTTAGAACATCTGGCATTCAGTATCACCCAAAATCCCCCCGAGCGAGAGATGGATATGCTTATGTCAACCGGAGAACAGATCTCCAGTGCCCTTTTATCGATGGCTATTCAACAACTTGGGTTTGAGGCAGTGTCCTTGACCGGTGGGCAAGTTGGTATCCGAACAGACAAATCACATACCAAAGCGCGGATTGTCAGAATCGATGCCAAGCGCATCCGCAAATATCTTGATCAAAATAAAATCGTCATTGTCGCCGGTTTTCAAGGCGTGACGCAAAACGACGAAATCACGACCCTGGGCCGAGGGGGATCCGATTTGACGGCTGTGGCCTTGGCCAAAACGCTCAATGCAAAGATGTGTGAAATCTTCACCGATGTCAAAGGCATCTACACGACAGATCCACGCATTGTCAAAAAGGCTAAGAAGATCCATCATATCACTTATGATGAAATGCTCGAGATGGCTTCTCTAGGCGCCCAGGTCATGCAGGCCCGGTCCATTGAAGTCGCTAAGCGATTTCATATTCCTATCCATGTGCGATCAAGTTTTTCGAAGGAGGAAGGTACTATGATTGATAAAGGCAATCAAAAAGTTGAAAGTGTGTCCGTACGGGGAATTACCTGCAAAAAGGCAGAAGCAAAAATTACCGTGTGTGCCGTCTCGGATAAACCGGGTGTCGCCGCTGAAATCTTCACAGCCTTATCCAAAAAAGGCGTCAATGTGGATACCATCGTCCAGAATATCAGTCACGACAGCCGGCAAACAGACATCTCCTTTACCATTGCAAAAAAAGATATTTCCAGAACATTGCGAATGACCCGATCGCTTGCCAAGAAGATTAAAGCCGGCGATGTGCTTTGCGACGATCAAATCGCCCGAGTATCCATTGTGGGCTCAGGAATGCGGTCCCATTCGGGCATTGCGGCCAAAATGTTTCAAACTCTGGCGGAGAATAAAATCAATATTGAAATGATCACAACCTCAGAAATCAGTATCTCCTGCATCATCAACCGCAAGCAAACAGATAAAGCCATCCGGGCTTTGCACAAAAAGTTTAATTTAGAAAGGATCTAGAATATGCCACCGATCGAAATGTATGACACAACCCTGAGAGACGGATCCCAAACAGAAGGCATTTCCTTTTCTGTCAATGATAAAGTGAAAATCGCCGAGAAATTGGATGAGATGGGAATCCACTATATCGAAGGAGGCTGGCCGGGATCCAATCCGAAGGACAAAGAATTCTTCAAACTGATGAAAAAGAAAAAACTGAAGAATTCTTTTCTAACTGCTTTCGGTTCTACGCGGCGCGCGCGGGTTACTCCGGCGCAGGATAAAAATCTACGCGATCTGATCAGCGCGCAGACTCCGGTAGTCACCATTTTCGGAAAAAGCTGGGATCTGCATGTCCAGGATGTCCTGAAAGTGTCTCTTGAAGAGAATCTGGATATTATTTCAAGCTCCGTCAGCTACTTGAAAAAGAAAAAGAAAAAAGTCTTTTATGATGCTGAACATTTTTTTGACGGTTATAAACGCAATCCGGATTATGCGCTTAACACAATTTTGGCTGCCCAAAACGCCGGAGCTGATTGCATTATTCTCTGCGAAACAAACGGTGGAACCCTCACGCAAGATGTGCGAAAAATCATCGGTGAAGTCAAGCCGAATATTAATGTCCCTCTTGGGATTCATGCACATAACGATTTGGGGCTGGCAGTTGCCAACAGTATCACTGCCGTTGAAATGGGCTGCGGCCATGTTCAGGGAACCTTCAGCGGGCTAGGAGAGCGTTGCGGGAATGCCGATCTGTCGATCATCATCGCCATTCTTTCAACCAAAATGGGTCAAAAAACAATCCCTCAGAATAAAATCAAACACCTAACGGAGGCATCCTATTATTTAAGCGAGATCAGCAATATCAAGGTAGCGGATAATCATCCTTTTTTTGGTCATTCGGCCTTTGCGCACAAGGGGGGTGTCCATATTGATGCCATGCTGAAGAATCCCTTAGCTTATGAACACATTGATCCGCAGGCTATCGGTAATCACCGCCGCTTCATCACCTCTGAACTGGCCGGCAAGATGCCCATTGTCCTTAAGGCCCAGAAACTTGACGTCAAAATCGATAAAAAATCCAAAGAGGCGAAAAAACTTCTAAAAAGTCTTCAGGAAAAGGAGCACAGCGGCTATCAGTTTGAGGCGGCCGATGCGTCTTTTGAGCTTTTCATGAAACGGGCCCTTAAAAAGATTGAGCCCTTCTTCAAGCTCGAAGGATTTAAAGTAACCGTTGAAAAACGTTACGACGGCCGGGTCTTTGCTGAAGCCTCTATGCGTATCAATATTAAGGGGAAAGAAGAATTTACCGCTTCCGACGGTCACGGTCCGGTTGACGCGCTGGATACAGCTCTTCGCAATGCCCTGACCAAATTTTATCCGGGCATAGAGAAGATGCACTTGTCCGATTTCAAGGTCCGCGTACTTGATACAAAAGCTGGAACAGCAGCTAAGGTGCGCGTTTTGATCGAATCGCAGGATGAGACGGATTCCTGGACAACCGTCGGAGTCCATGAAAACATTATCGAAGCCAGCTGGGAAGCCCTGGTTGACAGTATCGAGTATAAACTTCTAAAAGACAAAGCATCAAACAAGTGATGGAAATTTCCACCCGCTACGATTTTAAAGAGACTGAAGAGAAGTGGCTGAGCTACTGGCAAGAAAATAATGTTTTTCACGCTCAGGCTCATCCCTTAAAAAAGCCTTATTCGATTGTGATCCCGCCGCCCAATGTGACCGGTATTCTCCACATGGGGCATGCGCTTAATAATACGCTTCAAGATATACTCATTCGCTACAAACGGATGAAAGGTTTTGAAACCTGCTGGATGCCCGGCACAGATCATGCGGGAATCGCCACTCAGAATGTCGTGGAGAAACAGCTTGCCAAAGAAGGAAAAATCCGTCAGGAAATCGGCCGGGAAGAATTCACACGACGGCTGTGGGAATGGAAAAATCAATACGGCAACACCATCCTTCATCAGCTTAAAAAGCTGGGAGCTTCCTGCGACTGGGCGCGTACCCGCTTTACGATGGACGATGAATACAGTGAAGCAGTCAAACATGTTTTTGTGAAGCTTTACCAAAAAGGTCTGATCTATCAAGGAAAATATATTATCAACTGGTGTCCGCGCTGTGAAACGGCATTATCAGATGAAGAGAGCGAACACCGCGATATTCAGGGCGGACTGTATCATATCCGCTATCCGTTTAAAGATCACGAGAAAGAATATCTGATTGTCGCTACCACCCGTCCAGAAACCATGCTGGGAGATACCGCTGTTGCCGTCAATCCGAAGGACAAGCGTTATAAAATATTCATTGGGAAAACTCTTATTCTTCCACTAGTAAATCGCGAAATACAAATTATTGCTGATGAGTTCGTCGATCCCGAATTCGGAACCGGTGCTGTCAAGGTCACACCGGCCCATGATCCCAATGACTTTGAGATGGGCACACGCCATAATCTGGAATTTGTTAATATTCTTCATCCCGATGGCCGCCTCAATGAAAACGCCGGTGAATTCGCCAACATGAATCGCTTCGAAGGGCGAGAGGCAATACTGGAGGCTCTTAAGCAAAGAAAACTCTTAGAAAAAGTCGATCCTCACAAGCATGCCGTTGGCCACTGCTACCGCTGCCATGATATCGTTGAGCCATACCTTTCCAAGCAGTGGTTTGTCAAGATGAAGCCCCTGGCTAAGCCGGCCGTTGATGTCGTCAAGAAGGGCCGGGTCAAATTCACCCCCAATCGCTGGAGCAAAGTCTATTTGAACTGGATGGAGAATATCCGTGACTGGTGTATTTCGCGCCAGATCTGGTGGGGCCATCGAATCCCCGTTTGGTATTGCCAGGATTGTCAAAAGGTTCTGGTTGAAATGAAAGTGCCGACGCAGTGTTCTCAATGTCAGTCAAAAAATCTCAAGCAGGAGGAGGATGTACTTGATACATGGTTCTCTTCATGGCTGTGGCCTTTCGCCACATTCCACTGGCCCGAAAAGAATGAAGATCTCCATTATTTTTATCCAACGTCATCACTTTTTACCGCCTCAGAAATTATCTTCTTCTGGGTGGCACGCATGATCATGGCCGGATTGGAATTTATGGGCGAAATTCCCTTTTCTGATGTGTATATTCACGGCACGGTCCGCGATACCAAGGGAATTAAAATGTCTAAGTCACTCGGTAATGTGATTGATCCTTTGGAGATCATTGAACAATACGGAGCCGACGCTTTGCGTTTTAGTCTAATCGTTAACAGCGGTCAGGATCTGTATATTTCCAAAGAAAAATTTGAAATTGGACGCAATTTTGCCAATAAAATCTGGAACGGCACCCGTTTGGTTTTGATGAATGTGACCGAGCCCCGAGAGAAGCTTCTTGAGGGGCAAATCAAGATCAAAGATCTTGATTTGCCCAACCGCTGGATTCTCTCCCGTTTTCACGAGACTCTCGGAAAGACAGAAAAGGCTATAGAGCGCTATCGGTTTTCGGAAGCCGAGACATTAATTTACGATTTCTTCTGGAAAAATTTCTGTGACTGGTATCTGGAGATCATCAAAGACCGTTTTGGAGAAATCCAAACACAGCAAGCGGCTATCTATATTCTCGATCATTTTCTTAAGATTTTGCATCCCTTCATGCCCTTTGTCAGCGAAGAGCTTTGGCACATTGTCACAGAAAAAGAAGGGTCATTGGCCCAAGAGCCTTGGCCCAAAGTAGAAAGATCGCTGATAGATAAAAAATCTGTTAGCCAAATGAATCTGATTATGGATATTGTCAGCTGCATCCGCAATATCCGGGCCCAGTGGCATATTGAAAAGCGCACCGCAATCGAATGCGTGTTCGTGGCCAGCCAAGAAAAAGATAGGGAAATCCTTGAACAATATCAAGCGCTCATCATCAAACTCGTGAATCTAAAAAATATCACTATCACGATGAAGTCTCAAAAGCAAAAGGATTCTGTGACCAGCCTTGCTCAGAAGATCAAGATTCACATTCCCCTTAAAGGAATTGTAGACATTGAAAAAGAGAAGTCTAGCCTTAAAACCCAGCTCGAATCCCAAAAAGCGGCCCTTCAATCCCTCTCTAAGCGCCTGAAGAATAAAAGCTTCCTGACTAAAGCCCCTAAAAATGTGGTAGAGAAAGAGCGGAAACGTCTCGATTTTCTTGAAGTCAAGCTCAGAACCCTCAAAAAAACGCTTTCCGAACTAAAATAAATTCTTTTTAAAAAACTGGTATTTATCCTAGACATGCTATACTTTGATAGGAGATAATAAAAGGCAAACCGCCTGAAAAGGCGAGACGCAAAGCTACAGGTCTTCTTCTTATAAAACGAAAAGACGGCTGGGTTGCATTATCTAACGCTTACAAATGAGTATATAATACTTTTTGTATTAGATATGCCATAATCCTGCTCACCTGCGGTTAGCGGGATTTTTTATTCTTTAGAGTGCTTACTATGCGCCTTTTAAAAAATAATGGAATGACGCTGGTGGAGATCCTTTTGGCCATTTTTGTTCTGGTGATCGGTGTCCTTAGCGTTCTTTTATTTTACACTAATGCCATGAAGATGTCCCAATTGGCGCAAGACATCACTGTGGCGACAACTTATGGAGAATATATTCTTGAGGAGGCTAAGGTCACACCTTATTCGGATCTAACCAATACCTTGTACTGGGATAGTTGGATTAGCGCTGAAGGCTTAAATGCCCTTAATAACGCGAATATACTGGTCACGGCAAATGGCGAAATTGATCCCATTGAAGTCGAAGCCTGTATCAGGTGGGATCATTGTGGAAGAACATATGATATAACACTAACAACAGAAATAACTAACTCAACCTTGCCATAAGATTAAAATAACACATGCTGAGAAATAGATTTCATAGGGATGAAGCATTTTCTTTAACAGAGATACTGGTAACCACAGCGATTCTTGCAGTTGTTGTTATTGTCGCTCATGCGGGTTTCTCAGCCGGTAATCTCTCATGGGCTGTTTATGAGAACAGTGTCATTACTCAAAGGGTGGTCCGTCACGCGCTGATCTTTATGACGCGGGAACTCCGAGAGGCTAGCAATATTTTTGTTGAAGGAACAGGAGATTGCACTTTAAATTTTTATCATCCGGATGCAGGGGATATTTCTTATGAATACAATGCTGATACAGATCAAATTGTAAGAAAAATTGAAAATGAGACGGATGAATATGTGTTGGCCCAAAATATTTCTTCCGTGTCATATGCGTATAATAGCGATTTAGAAACGATTCTTATAGAAATGACATCCACGAGAACATCATCAACCAGCCCAGATGTTAATTTCTCGCTGAAGAAGAAAGTTGTTCTTCGCTAGGGCTAAAGGAGATGAAAAATGAAAAACACACATAAAATATTTTTAAAAGACAAAAAAGGAATGGTTCTCATTTCAACTTATATCTTTTTGACAGTTTTGATTACATTAACAGCGGGATTCGCCCTTTCTTCGGTCAGCGAATTAAGCCATGCCACCCGATATCGTGATTCCACCAAGGCGTTCTGGGCGGCGGAGGGAGGAATTCATAATATTATTCAGGATCCCTCTACTTTGAATAGCGCAAATCTTGTCACAGAATCCATCGGAGGCCTTACTGTCTATGTAACAAAAGATCAGGAGACAGATCCTTCTTTTCGCATTGTCACGGCCACGGCTACAGTTAATAACCACCAGAGGCAAATCCGCATAAGATTTCCCGCTCTTGCGCCGGATGCCTTCGATAATACCATTGCTTCTGGAGGCAACCTGTATCTCACCGGTACCGCCGCGCTACTTGATATTCAAGACAAAACAAGCCTGAGCGGTGAATTCCGTAAACAAAAATTTCGTGGTCTTTTTGCCTCTTTCGATGAGCTTTATGAAAACGTTGACTCTTCTTTGACGACATTGACTATCCCTGATCAAACCGGCAATTTGGACGAGGATTTAGATGATTTAGATATTAATACTTCCAGCCCTGATGAATTTGTTGACTACGTGCAATTTTATCGGGATATTTACCGCTCTTACCCTGAATCCGAAAGAGTTTATTTTCAAATCCAAGAAGGAGAAGTTATTGAGATACGGCCCAATGACGGGTATTCGGGTAAAAAAGTAATCTTTGTGGAAGGCATAGATGCCGAAGGCAATCCGGCCGAAGGCGCCGGGGATGTTGAAATAGTTTTCAGCGGGACTCCCTGGACGAATGATGAGAATTTGACCATCGTAAGCACCGGTTCAGTGCACTATACTGAACCATTAGAATTCGGTACGGAGAATTCCTATTTGAATGTGGTGACCTGGGAAAATTATCAAGAAGATTCTTACTTTCTAGGAAAGCACAGCGGAACAATCTATAGCCATGATTCTGTGCACTATGAATCCATTCTTGACCTATCAGTAACCAAAGGATGCGTTATCGCCAATAACTCCATGGAAACATATTCTGTCATTACCGGTAAGCGATTTTCCTTTGACGATCCGGTAAAGGAAGGTGTTGTTCCTCCAGGTTTCGAAGGATTGATCGGTGGAGGGCAAACAGGCTATCAAGATATACCCATCTCCTGGGAGGAAATTTAATCTATTTATGTCGTACAGACGTATTGCTATTTTTGCGGTATTCTTTCTTTTCTTCACTCTCATGTTGACGAATGGCATAATTAATTTCTTTTTAAATCAAGAAAAATACTCATCAAGTCGCATGCAAAACAGGAAAGAATCTCATGCTCCCAATCCCACCATCGCCTCTAAGCCTAAGAAAAAGGAAAAAATCATTCCAGATGATCCTGTCAAATATGGCGCTTCTGTAAGAAGTAAAGCAGATAGCCCGCACACGAAATTACAATGGGAAGTCTATATGAAAAATTATATTGATGATATCGGCCTATTGGAAAACGAAAGGGCCAGAGAAGCTCTGGAGTATGTCAAACAGACACCCGAAGAACTTGAAGAAAAAATGAAAAAATTGGATAGAAGTATTTCTGAAATTGAAAAAGCTATTCGCGAAGATCCCAGCAACAACCGCATGCGCGAAAAACTTCAGAAACTGTATCGTCTGCGTGCCATATCAGTTGTCCTTCAAAAAGAAGTTATCTTAATGTCATCGGAAGATAAAATGATGGATGAAGACATCGAGAAAATTTTAAATCAAAACCCACCGCCTCAAGAAGTTCAAGAAGCCTTTGAAGAGGCCTACGGAATCAAAGAAGAAGAACCGAAAGAAAAATAACTGTCTTTTATCCCACCTCGGCCCCCAATATAATTCTATATAACTACTTTTTATATTAATGTCTGAACTATCTGGAGAGAACAATCCGTTTTGCATTAAGATATGATACCCGCGAAACCACACTAGACTTCCGTGCCGTCCAGTTGCTCCGAGATTATTATCTCCTTAAAGCAACTCTAAAAACTTTAGAGCCTCAAATTGTAGATCCAGATCTCTCAACTATATTGAATGATCTGGAAGATTAATTTTAAAAAGTATTCCTACTGCTATCTTTGCTTAATCAATTTTTCATCTCTTTAGGGTAATGTCAAATAAATTGTGTAAATTGATCTA
>CAYZIY010000005.1:103287-129688 GCA_964478715.1 uncultured Planctomycetales bacterium | reverse complement strand
CATTATAGGATGTGTTAGGCTTTTTTTTATTCTTAATTTAGACAAACATGATTTTTAATAATGTCTTATTCAAAATCCTGCCGTTTTTTATGTTTATATACATACCCCAATAAAATATATAATATTTCGTACTATAGCAAGAAATATTTGTTAAAAATTTGCTAAAAAAAATGGGGACAAAAAAATGGGGACGCCCTAATGATCATATTTCCTCGCCAAACCTTTGTCCAATAAAACCTGATTAAAATATTCGCCTTCCCGGGCGATCAGATAAGGATCGGTTTCTTTTTTCAAGGCAAAGATATCCGCCAGCCAGCGGCCGTACATTCCCGCCTTGGTGGAACGGATGATGATCTTCGGGCAATCTTTCAGATAACCCTCCACAAAGCTCCTGGCCTGATTGCCCTGCGCGGTCTTTAATTCAGCCGTATTGATCCCCCGCAAACGGAACCGGGCGGTGATCCAGATAGAGAACCCGACATCCACGCAGGCAATGATGGTGTCTCCGTCTACCACCCGTGTGACAACAGCCGGATAGGTATAGCGCCTGGCCCGCGCCTTTTGACAGAAACGCAGCGCATAATCATCCCCGGTCTTGACCACGCGCACAATGCGGCCGCCTTCCTTGATCTTGATCTTCCGGGCCGGAAATTCTCGCTGGATCCTGAACCCGCAATCCACACGGAAAAACTTCCTCCCGGCGACATCCTTTTCTGCCCGGACAGCATAAACGAACGGCTCTCCCCTTTCGACCGCCAGCTTGTCCGCAGAAGGAGCGCAGAGGCTCTTTTGTTTCGCCAAAGTCCTCCGGGATATTTCCGTTTTAAGATCAAGGACACTGAGCCCCAGCTTGACGGCCCGGGCCTCCATGCGCCGGCGGGCGCGTTTATTCGGGATGCGCAACAAGGCCAGGTAATGGGTGAATGTCAACGATGTTTGGGAAGGAAAAGACGGATAATGCCTGTGAAACCGGGCTGCCCGGGCGATGGTGTCATGAGAGACGTTCATCTCCGTATTGCGGTTGAGATCTTCGCTCACCTGTCTGAAAAAGCCCCGCCCCTGATGCAGAGCATCCGAGTTTTTGTCGATGTAGGCATTGAGCTCTTTACCGATGGTCCAGTATGTTTTCAAGCGGTGATATTCAAGCGCCTTCTGGGCCGAAACCAGCCCTTCGGCAAAGGCCTTGCGGAGAGAAACAACCAGATTATCATAGGGTTGTAATGTTTTCATAAAATCCGGGTTGTGTCGGGTGTGCCGAGACTTCTCGGAGATTCCGGGATTTCTCAATTAAGGCTCCGCTATTATTATTATAACAATCCCTTCATCCCACTTAATATCTCATCAAACGGCACAACATCAACTTTTTTGTGAACTGAATAGCGGCGTTTGCCTGGATAGATTACGACAATGCGTTCGAGTTTTAAATCTTCCAACGCATGTTTGATCGATGGGGTCATGCGAGGCGCATCTTGCCGCTTAATCTCAACACCATACATCCGCCCGCCTTTATTAAATACCAGATCAATCTCAGCACCCTGATGCGTTGCCCAAAAATAGGGATGGTCAATATCAAGAATACGAATTAATTGCTCAAGCACAAACCCTTCCCACGATGCGCCATAGCAGGGATGACGCAACATCTCTGCTTCGTTTTTTAATTCCAAAAAGGAATGTAATATGCCCGTATCCCGCAGATAAATTTTAGGCGATTTTACTTGCCGTTTTTTAATGTTTACATGCCAGGGTGCAAGCTGGCGAACCATAAAAACACCGGTGAGAATATCCAGATATTTGCGGACAGTCGGCTCTGAAAGACCCAACGAAGAAGCGATGGGTGCCGCGTTCCATATTTGGCCATGACTATTTGCAAGCATTGCCCAATAGCGATGCAGAGTAACGGCGGGTGCGTCTATTCCCTGCTGTCGCATATCACGTTCAAGAAATGTTTTTATGAAACTTTTTCTCCATGTGAAACTGTCTTTGTCGCTTTTAGCCAAGTATGACAAAGGAAATCCACCCCTAAGCCAAAGACTCGGCACCTTCTTAAAGCCGACTTCAGAAAGATCAAAACCACCCATTTCTACTAACTCTAAACGACCAGCCAAGGATTCTGATGACTGCCGCAAAAGATCCGGTGAAGCACTTCCCAATATAAGAAATTTGGCAGGCAAAGGTTTACGGTCTAAAAGAACTCTTAATAACGGAAAAAGCTCCGGTCTTTGCTGAACCTCATCGATAACAACCAAACCCTTCAAAGGCGCAAGAACACTTTTGGGATCTTCCAAAGCAATTAAGCTATTTTGGTCTTCAAGATCGAAATAATTCGGCGAATCGTTATCCACCAGTTCCTGAGCCAAAGTGGTTTTACCACACTGCCGTGGGCCCAAAAGCGCAACTGCCCGGCTTCTGTTAATTGCGTCTTTAATAAAATTTATATATCCATCTCTCTTTATCATGCTTTAAATATACCACGAAATACTAAATTGTCAATTTCTTTTTTCATGGTAATCTATGACATAATAGGGAGACCAGGAGAATCATATATTACACTTTTAATTTTCATGGAATATTTTCTCCCTATTCTTTTTCTACAATCTCTCTGAAATATCTCAATGGGATATCTTTGTCTCCCTGCCGGACAATATCAAGCAGCCTGCGAAGGGTAAATAATTTGACTATGGCGGGATCACCTTTATTATTGCGGAGAAAACCTTTGATCGCTTCCGGTAGATTCAACAGTCGCATGACTCTGGCGATATATGACCAATCCTCACCTGAAATTTTAGAAAGGCCACGCACCGAGTTAATGCCCTGAGATTCCTTTAAACGTAGATAAAATTCCGCCTTATCCAGAGGAAATCTATCCAAACGATTAAGATACGCCCGATGCTTTCTCAACGCTTTCTTATTAATGATTTCAATATAATCAAGATCTCCGGGCCGATATCCGAGGCAAAAATGTTTCTTGTGATTGTCTACAGCAAAATAAAAAGGAAATTCAACCCAATAGGTACGGGGAAAGGTTTTGGAATTCTTGCGAATAAAGTGAATAAACTCAAGCATCTCTTGGGGCGTGAATTCGAGGGCTTCTTTACTTTCCAAAAGAAAACTCCCACACAAACCGTGGACTGGAATTGCCTCGGTTCGTATGGGAGTAACATATGGGGTGGATGAGGGGATTTGAACCCCCGACCCCTAGATCCACAATCTAGTGCTCTAACCAAGCTGAGCTACATCCACCATGCTACCTTTAAAGCTTTTTTTATAAAAAGGCATGGTGGTAGTCCCGACTTAATTAAAATTTATCCAAGAAAAGTCGGGGCATCCACCATTTTTATTATTACTGATTCTGCAGAATCTCTCCGGTGAAAGAGATGCCTTCGATCTTAAACTCATCCATTTTGGTCTCAAACTTAAAATTGGTTGATATTTTGATTCCGGACGATGAAATGGCCTCGATCGCATAATCCTCCCAGGAAAGGTCTTTTGTCGTTTCCTTTGCGGAAAAGTCTTCGTCTTTCTTAAGATGAAAATTTCCATCAACAGTCATGTCATTGTTCCGCGCCGTGACATGGGCGGTGAGATCCATGGTCATGCCCTTGACATTACTGAGAAACTCTGGCGCCAGCGAGGTTTCAACCCCTTTCAAATTTTCCACTTTGAGATCAGCCTGCATGTCTTTTTTAAAAGGATTGATCCAGCCCAACCCATTGATTTGACCAAAGGCATTATTGTCCTTGTCGGCTAAAAAGGCGTCAAATTCAAAATGTGTCCGCAGAGACTTAAAAGGATAGGCAAACTGACGCATGGTCAAATTGATGTCCTTTATGATGTAAACTTTCTGGTCCTCCTGGCTTTTATCAAGGAAAATGACTTTTCCCTTATCGATCTTTAGCCTTTTGATAACCAGAGAGAGATCCGCTTCTTGGAGACTTTGAGCCGTCTGGTCCTTGGCAGATTTAGACGGGACTTTTGAGCGGAGCTCAGCAGGCTTCGTCTCCTGCTTCGAAGGCGGCGCAATCGTGCCAAAAATTAATCTTTTTTGCGGATCACGCTGAATTGTGATTTCCGGTTCTTTTAAGGCAATCACCGGAAAGCTGATTTCTCTTTTTAAAAGCTCCAAAAGTCCCACGCGAATATTGGCTTCTTCAGCCTTTAGATAGCCTTCAATATTGATATCTTTAATAAGCAAATTAAACGGAAGAGTAAAACTGATCTCTTCAAAAGAAACGGAACGCTGAAAAACTTCTCCCAGTTGAATAATGATGAAGTCTTTCCCATTTGTCGTTAAATAAATACTTAAGGCGACAAAGGCGATAAGAATAAGGATCAGAATAGTGAGGATAATTCTTTTAATTTTCATGTTACAGATTGCGAAAAGAAGTCTATTCTACCCCGCACTAAAATTTAGTATCTCATATACTACGCGACCCTGGGTGGATTCGAACCACCGACCCACAGCTTAGAAGGCTGTTGCTCTATCCAACTGAGCTACAGGGTCATGTTGTCATATATTTTAGCCCGGACGCTCCGTCAAAGTCAATTCGGCTGAGGGGCTCATTCCACTTCGTTCCATAAGTCATTACCTTAATGAAAAACTAATACTTTATACAGTTAAGCTACAGGCTTAAATATTATTTTCTAAACTAAACGGCCTTATTATAGCAGGCATATGGATTTGTGCAATATTGATTAATGATCAAGGGCCTCTGGTTCCGCTTCAAGCGGAACCAGAGGCCCTTTTGGCCCAAGGAGAAGGTGCAGCAAGAAATCTGTATTCTCCCTCCGTCTCTTCTTCTTAAACCAATCCGTGGCTTTTTTATGTCAAGACCGTTTATTTATTCCGCGGCATAAACGGACATTGATTTTATTTTGCTAACAGCTCTTCGGAAACCTCTTTTGTCGTCTCCTTAGATGTCGTTATTTTTTGCTTTTCTATTGAATCGACAATATTCTGAATCAAATCCGCTTCGGATCCCTCAAGGGTCATCAGTTCTTCTTTAGGGTCTCCCTGATATCCCGAACTAATATCCGAAAGACCATCGCCGTTACAGTCAGGAGCAGGACCTCCGGAAAACATATAGCTGACCAGATAAGTTAAATCCGAAATATCAGGCCCGCCATCAGCACCGTTGACATCCGCTGTCCATAGTGGATCGGGCATGGGGCCGCCTGAAAACATATAGCTCACTAGATAGGTCAAATCTGAGATATCTGGGCTCCCTCCACTTCTATTCAAATCAGCGCAATACCCATTGGCAATACCCGGAGTGGGCACATCAAAGATAATCCTCTCTCCATCACCATCCGGAAAATACGCAAACGATTGATCCGAAAACAACTGCGGAATCAGGATTTGCTCCACAAGGATGCTATCTTTATTGAGTAGTGAAAGAATCTCTCCGTTGGATTCCAGTTTGAAGTTGGTGTGTAACTCATCACCGATTCTGTTTTTGTCGGATGCGAAAACAACCAGATATTCTCCGGGATTTAAAACTCTATCCGGAAAACTCCATACATCGCCAGAGTCTCTGAGTTTAAGATCAATGAGATTCACCGCGGTATCGGCAGAGGTATTATAAAGCTCAATCCAATCCTGAGCAGTGCCGTCTTCATCCAAAAGAACGGTCTCATTGTCTGAGGAAACTTCATTAATCGTAATGAGTCCCGCATCCGGATTTGGTACAATCGGATCCGGATCATTATAAGCTCCGGGTGTAGGTTGTGTAAAGACGGTGTAAAGACCCGTGTCGGGATCAATTCCATAGGATTGATTAGGCATTAAAGGCTCCACGCTAACAGTACTGATCTCACTGTTATCCAGATTGATAAAGGTCACAGTCTCACCATCAGCTGAAAGCTTAAAATTGGCATGCAGCTCGCCAACCAAGCGGTCTTTATCGGAACAAAACAGGATCAGATAATTATCCGGTCCCAGGGTCACATCTGGAAAAACCCACAAAGTCGGAGTCGACGAAGAATCGCTGATCTTTAATCCCTGGAGACTAACCGCTACGGCTCCCTCATTGTAGAGTTCGATCCAGTCAGAGTAATCTCCATCTTCATCCTGCAGACCAGAGCTGTTATCGGAAACTACTTCATTGATGATAATATGGGCTGCATCAGGATTGGGGTCGGGATCCGGCAGGACCTCATTGAGAGCGCCGGGTGTGGGCCATTCATAGTTACGGAAATTTCCCGCGCCGTTAGGTTCACGACCGTAGGAATAATCAGCGGGAAAAGCTTGAGTGGTCACAACCGTCTCAAAATTGGTGCCGTCTTTATGCAGAAGCTGCAAGGTGTCTCCCAAAGTTGATGAAATACTGAAATTCGTATGCCACTGATCTCCAGTGGTGATATTTTTACCTGAGGCAAAAATCACCAGATAATCGCCGGGATTCAATGTTTGGCCGGCCGGACAGGCCCAGACCCGCTCGGTATCGGCTATTCTGAGGCCTTCAAGATCAACCGCGATAGAACCTTTGTTGTAGAGTTCGATCCAGTCGGAGAAGCCATTATCTAAATCTCTTAAACCACTGCGGTTATCGGGAACGACTTCATTGATCGTGATATTCTCATGATCAGGATTATTGGTAATAGGAATATCGATATTAGCTGAGAGAGGTGTGGGCGTGACCATCTCAACTAAATTCTCACTTCCGTCAGGATAACAGCCAAAAGAATTATCCGGAATAATGCCGGGAATCACCATTGTGTCTTCCACAGATGTTCCATCGGTATTATAAAAAGTCAAAGTCTCCCCTCCCGAAGACAACTTGAAGTTGGCATGCAGTTGAGGAGAAGTCCTGTCTTTATCAGAAGCCCATACCAAGAGATAGTCCCCGGCATTAATCGTGACAGCGGGAAAGACCCATTGTCTAGAGGTATCGGCAATACGCAGGCCCTCCAAGTTGATATTCTCCGAAGGATGGGTGTTGTAAAATTCGATCCAGTCGGAAGCGTCTCCGTCCTCATCCACATAGCCGGAATTGTTCGATGTGACAACTTCATTGATCTTGATGTATTGGGCTAAAGGATTTGGATCCACCGTCGTGCTGACATTGGCGCTTCCTGGGCTGGGATCATCCATTCGTTCAAATTCACCCGTTCCGTTAGGATATCGCCCGTAAGACTCATCGGGGGTAGCCACCGGAAAACTCACTTCATCCACCAAAGCAAAGTTGGTGTCGCGTAAGGTAAGGATCTCTCCGCTGGCTGAAAGCTTAAAGTTGGTCGACATGGTTGAAGGGTCATTGACATCATTGCACCAGACTAGAAGATAAGCCCCTGGTTGAAGCTGCACCGAAGGAAAGATCCAGTGAGCGGCACTGTCAAAAAGGTGATAACCGGTTAAATCCACAGCGCTAGCGCCATTATTGTAAAGCTCAAACCAGTCGGAATAGTCTCCGTAAGGATCCTGAATAATAGTATCATTGGAGGCCATGACCTCATTGATGACGATATCGGCCTTTGCTTCATGTGCCCAAAAACAGACGACGATGGAAACAATCACAAAAGCGAGAACTGTTTTCCTGTTAATGATTCCTGGCTTCATCTTTTTCCTCCTGTTGGTTAATTGTTATTTTTATCTCATAACATCATACATTTCAACGGTCAACTCCGGTGAGTTCGAGCACCTTCTTGTCGATCTCCCATCACATCCCCCGGCTTCGGGTGAACAACTGCAATAACGGTATTGCTTGCCCTTATGGCATTTCGTCCAGGCAGACCAAATACACGTATAATTGGATTCTCCTGGTGTCGGATCCTCAAAAACCACATAAGGCCCTGCTCCATTAGGAAGATGTCCTAACGATGTATCCGCATCAAGAGGCGGAATGTTGATCTGCTCAATAACAGTATTGTTCGTATTGAGCAGTCCCAGAACCTCTCCATCAGCAGAGAGTTTGAAGTTTGTGTGAAATTCACCGCTTTCTCTGTCCTTGCTTGAGGCAAAAACAATGAGATAAGCCCCCGGATCAAAAGCATAGTTTGTAAACGTCCAAACCTGCCCAGAATCCCTGAGTTTCAGCCCATCCATGTTGATTGTCGTGCTTCCCGTATTGTATAACTCAATCCAGTCTTCATAATCACCATCTTCATCTGCAATGATAGTCTCATTATTGCTTGAAACTTCGTTGATTGTGATCGAAACAGGATCTGGAGGTGGACCTACATAGTCGTCGTTTTCCGTTCCCGGGGTTGCATTAACAAAGACCTGATAATCTCCTGATCCATTGGGAAAACGTCCATAAGACTCGTCAGGATAGAGTGGGGGAATCTCAACGGTGTTAATTACTACCCCGTTTAAGTTCACAAGTGAAAGCGTCTCTCCGCTAGAACTTAAACCAAAATTGGTGTGGAGCTCTCCCATCAATCGATCCTTTCCGGAGGCAAAAACAATCAGATACGATTGTGGATTCATCGTGATATCTGGAAACACCCATTCGTTTGAAGTGTCTTGAAGTTTAAGACCTAAAAGATTCACGCTCACTGAAGAAGATGTATTATAAAGCTCGATCCAGTCAGAATAATCTCCATCCTGATCCTGGATACCTGTGGCATTATTGGAAACCATTTCATTGAGAGTAACGAGAGGGGCATCTGGATTGCCGTCATTGTTCTCACCGGGTGTGGCCCCGGCAAGGATTTCAAAGCTGCCGCTTCCATTAGAATTGCGCCCATAGGCCTCATCATCATCGAGAGGCGGATATGTCACATGATCAAGAAGAACATCTCCCTGATTAAGGATTGATACTGTTTCTCCGTCAGCAGAAAGCTTAAAATCAGTTGACATTGTTGCCTGATCATCATTGCCGTTGCACCACACCAGCAAATATCCGCCGGCGGGAATGGAGACAGAGGGAAAGATCCACTCATTATTGTCATCGGTAATCTTATAATTATAGAGTGAAACTGAGCTTGATCCTGTATTATGAAGCTCGACCCAGTCTGTGAAATATCCATAAGGATCCATAATTGTCGAATCATTATTGGCCATCAATTCATTGATCACAATGGCCGCCGAGGCAATAGAATGGCCTACGAAAAGAAATATACTAACCGAGATACCGACAAAAAATAATTTCCAACAATCTGGGCTAAATTTTTTTTCGGGTCTCATTATTTTCATATCTCCTCCTCAGGCTTTTAAAATTATAATTAATTCTTCATCCATCCTTGAATACAATAACTATACGCACTCAACGTGATCAAATTATGGATATAATGTAAATAATTTGTGAAATGATTGAGGGATAAGAATTTACTGCGCGACATGCCTGGCATACACTATTTCCTGATCCGTCGAGGTATTCCCGTCACTGGAACTTAAAACCGCCGGATCTTTGGAATCTGCTTTCTGAGCCTGCCTTTTTTGATCCGGCCCCACCTCTCCCAGACCCAGTAAAAGCGGAATGATGACCGGGGAGCTTTGGATAATCACTGGAATAAATCCTTCAATCTGCATATGGATAGCCGGAAGCTGCTGCTCCATAGGAAGCGGCGCGCCATTGGGATCTCTCAAAATCTGGGTTTCAAACATCTCAGGATTAAGATCGATCCCACCCTTTCTCTTTGGTCCTGTTGTTGTGGACTTGGGTTGTGCTTCATCCTCTACGCCTGTACCCCCGGATTGATCTGAATCGCTTGAATCATCACCTGCTTCATCCACAGAGGCCATATCAAGCTTAAAGCCGTTTTGCTCTAACATCTTTTTGATGGTGGCGACCTGCGTGAAATAACCTTGCTCAAACAAGGCTTTGGCCAGAGCCTGAATAGCCTTTAGTTCCTGACCCGCATATTTTTGATTCCATAAAACAGCGATTTCAAGTATTCGGTGATAATCCAGCTCTTGATTCTTTATCGCTTCGGCTGCCTCGTTTAAGTTAAAAGTTTTTATTTCTTTAAACTGCTTTTTGGGATCATGGAGTTCCAGGGCATTTTTCTGATCCTGCTCTGCTGTATTAAAAATCTGTTCAACCAACACGACAGATTCGACATCTCCCACTAATTGGAATTCCTCTTTGAGTTTTCGGATGACAAGAAATTCGTTCTGACCAATCATCTGAGGATTACGCAAGGCCGCCAGACGGTAAATCATTTCATAGCTAAGAGACTGTTGCTGATCAAAATACCTGATTTCTTCACCAACTTGCTCAATAGTTGGCCGGCGTTGACCCGGTTCTAATACACCGTCAATCTGACGGGCCAGAACCTGATGACCGGACTGCTTAAACAAAGTGGCAATTCTTCGGGCTAAATTTTCATAACTGGACATCTGATCAACAAAATCGAGAATATTGGCTAGATCTCTGATATTATCCAGCTCTAAATCCGGTTCCCGACCTTCCAAATAAGCCTGATATCGCTGAATAAATCGTCGGGCAACCTGTTCTATCTTGCTATTGATAGGTTCAAAACTCGCGCTTCTTAAGACATTATTCATTAGGATAGATTCCTCGACATATCCTTCCTCATCCAGAGATCGGGTAAATTCTCGAACCGCCTGCTGATTGGAAACATCGGCAAGATTGGGATCCCATTGTCTGGCCATAGCAGCAGCCGATTCGACACTCCAAGGTTCTTCATTCCGCCTGATTTCCGCGGCAAGAAGATTTAAAACTGTCAAAATAATACCCTCTTGTTGATCCTCAAGGAAATCATTTACATCTTTGGCCGAAGAATGATGCCCTATGTCATCAAGTATTCGAACAAAAATCTTTAGAATAGTCGTCTCGTCTTCTGTCTTAAGATCGGGATTTATCTTCTGAACCCAGTCAATCAGCTCTTCTTTATTTAAAAGATCATTGTGCTTTCGTCGTTTGATCTCACTGGAAACCCATTGAAGCAAAGCTAAGTTGAAATCTAAACCATCTGCCACCTCTGGGCTTGGATCTTGCTCTGCTTCTGTCTCATCCTCTTCTCTAGAGCGTCGTCGCAAACCGCCTGCCATTCCCCCAAGAGCCGTCATCCCGGCTAAAAGAGCAGAAACGCGGGCTCTACGCTGCTGATGCTCTTTTTGCTCTTTTATATCGATAAGCCTCTTTTCATCGCCTCTTTCAATAATAGTATACCCTTCAGGATCTATCTGTTTTTGATGTTCGACCCACTGACCATTGGGTTGAATAACAATATGCGCCTGGGGATCAGCCAAAAGTATTTTCTCGAATTGCTGATGGGCATAATCAAAAACATCTCTGGCCAAGACCGGCGCTTCGGGACTCATCGGATTTTGGTTGGGACTTTGATCGCGGGCAAGAACAACTGCTTTGACAGCAAGGTCTTCGCCCTGCTGTAAATCACTCTCTAATGAACGCATTTGATGGGTTTGATCCATAATCTCCAGCCATGCGG
Source organism: uncultured Planctomycetales bacterium (assembly GCA_964478715.1). GTDB lineage: Bacteria > Omnitrophota > Gorgyraeia > Zapsychrales > JBDRMG01 > CAYZIY01. Next base: position 118,333 of record CAYZIY010000005.1, on the reverse strand, counting down.
GATCAAGGAATGATGCGGCGGTTTCAAAACCTTTTTCGCTAAGAACATCCGCTAGTGATTCAATGTCTGAATTTCCCTGAGGATTCATCATGCGGGAGAGCGACCGGGCCAGTGGAGATGTCAGTTTTTTTTCTTTTTGAGCCCCATGAATGATGCCCGCTAGAATCTGTGGATGGACAGCCACCGGTTTGAGCTCATGCTTTATAAATAATTCATTAATGACAAGCACAGCAGGTTGACTGTGATTATTTAAAATTCTGGCCAGCTCTGCCGCGGCTTTTTCAGACGATCGATTCGCCAATCCCGAATCAATTTTCTTAGCCAGAGCGGCCACATTTTCAATGGATAAAATACCTTCTTGTTTCTGATCACTAATTTCCTCCACAACATATTTAAGTGTCAAGGAGCTGCGCATCCCAGCTTTAATGGAATCAAGTTCCTGCAAGAAGGATGAGGCATCTTGCGCCTGGAGAAAATCTTGAAGAGAGCTTCCTTGAATAAATCTTTGCGCATTACGCTTATCGATTTGGCGACGCTCTCCTTTTATGATACCCTCTTCGGATTGTTCCCCTTCAAAAATCAAAACCTCATTCTGTTCTATTCCTGAAGGCACATTCACCTCAACCGCCGGCGTGATAAAATTGCCCGGCTCATAAATCCGAATAACGTCTCCGTCTTTGTCTATGGCGCTCAAATCAAAGACAATCGCTTCTTTTCTCCAATGTTTAAGATCCTCGAGGCTGATAGCATTGGAAGCAATAATGCGCAATGACGCTCCCTTTGGCCTCAGGACAATATTTTGATCTTTAAGAACCTCTGCATCGACAAAGGCGCCGACTTCTATCGGTCCATATTCTCCAATGGCAATTCCGTACTCCTCAAAGTTTTTCACTTCTTGATTAGCGGTCACTTCAAAATAATCGGCTGGATCCGGCTGAGCCTCGCTGCTTTGGACTGGATGATTTCTATACTGCACACCTTTTTGATTTTCCGCATGGGCATTGACCAGCCTGATTTGTATGGGCGTGGTAGATGAGCGTCCCTGCTCTCCCGGATTGACCGGTGATCTTTGCGACCGCTGCTGCGTCGAGTCCTTTAAGCGATCTTCGACAGTCTGTCCAGAATCGGAAGAAAGACCTAAAAAATCATATCTGCCGCCAATCGCATTGAGGATAAACTGGATTCTCTTAAGAATATCCTGATTTCCATTTATTTCTTCCGCCGGAATTTGTATAAGGCTCTCACCTAATTCGTAAAGTCGATCGGGGAGACCTCTTTGGCTGGCCGGTTTCTTTTCACCCGCTTTCGGATGTCTCTGACGGGCAAATGCCTGAAATTCTCTTGCTTGCTGAGCGATCTCTTCATTCCCAACTGTTCCCTCTTTGATAGAGCGCGAAAGTTCTTCTAGCTTGGAAACCATTGGTGCCCAGGGTCCTACCTTGGCAGCCGCTTCCTTTTCTTCAGCTTTACGGTATTGTCCTCGATCATTCTTTTGGGAAGCATCGATTTTTAGAGAATCGACTTGGTTGTCGATTTCATTGACAATAGGACTCCAATAAAGAGCTTCTTCCTCGGAAAGTTCCCGATAATTCAATAGGTCTTTCATCAAGTGATCAATAATATGATTCAGCTGATCAAGACGATGATCAAACTCCAGATGTTCTAAATCAAAAAATCGATCCCATTTCTTACTGCGAGGAGCTTCGGCCAACATTCGGCCTCGATTTAAATCACCGCGAGTGTTATCATTGATGATATTCAGCAAAATCTTCGTTATGGTCGCATTCCAATCGTCCTCTCCTTCATAATCCTGAACAACCTCCGACTGAAAATTGGGAGAATCCAGATTGCGTAAAATCTGCCTTTTTTCCACAACATTGGAGATAATTAAATTAATGGTCACGTCCTCCACAGTTTGTAAAAAGATATCCCGATTTTCTTCGGTTTGAAGAGGCGTCCACTGAAAGGGATAGTTTTCAAGAGTTCCGAATAATTCTCGTCGAGAACTATATCTTTCCCAAACTCCATTCGCGTAAAGCGCGGGGACCACTCCAACAGAACTATTAACATTGCCGGGTGTAAATTCCTGCTGATCGCCCAAGGCATTATAAGCGCTGCTTCTGCGCCCTATGGCTTCTTCGGAAAACCCTCCTACATTTCTGATTATCCTCAAAAAATTATTTTGAGCCCTGTAGCGATTGGCCTGCATATCATCAAAGCGATTAACGCGGGTAAAAATATAATCGCGGGCAGCTTTTAAATCATCAAGATGAGCATTCCTCCAGCCGGAGCGATAAATTTCATAAGGAGTAAAAATACTCAAAATACCATATATCTCGTGCTTGGGCCGGCCCTGAACATCATAAACAGTCGTATCCTCAACTAGATGAGTGGTTATCCTCTCAAAGTCATTCCAGGCCTCGGAAGAAAGAGAATCAAGCTCGCCGCCGATTAAGTTTCGGAAATTAAATCCATCCAGAGCCAGAAAAGTCTCCGAACGCAAATCATAGGGATATTTCTGATGATCTAGATAATGCATCAAAGCGGCCACGGCATCGATATCATCTCTTTGAATCTTACCCTCTTCCCGAAGGATTCCGATTCCATAGGCGGCATTGATTCTTTGCGCCAGCGGTCTGTTTTCACTTCGCAAGACCGCGATCAACCGGTCTTTCAGTTCTTTGGCATCGGCTCCTCTGGTAATCAAAGCCCCGATTTTGGCCGAGAAAACTTCCATATTACGACCGGTAAATAAACTTGCGCGCAAAGAAGCCGTAACTCGCTCATCGGCCGGATCAAGCAACTGGGCGGCATAGACAGCAATCTTTTGAACCGATGGATTCCGATGACTCAAAAGATCATCCAAATAATCTTTGGTTGATTCAGGATTTCTCAACAAGGCCTTTAAGAATTGATGGTCCGTTATTTCCTGCATGGCTTCTGTCTGGAAAATTCTTTCGGCTTGCACGACAAGAGGGGATTCTTGGTCAGATGATTCAAGCGCAAGATTTTCAGAGAAAGGATCATATCCGGCATCTCGTTCGCGCCTCATACGCTCCTCAGCAGAAACGCCTCCGCCTTCAGCTAAATCATCCAGTATTTGCCTGGCCATTTCTCTGGTCTTTAAAGGTTCGCCGTTTTGCCAATTTACAATCCAGGCAAGCTGATCGATCCATGACCGCCACATGGTTCGCAGACGAATGGCGATTTTCTGTGACCGATCTTGAGAATCTAAAGCAAACTCATCTCCTTTTTCCTGACGGTTAAGTTCCTGGATCATTTGCTGAGCCAGCTTTCTGACGGCATGAACATTCATTTGGCCTATAGCCCAATAATCATGGCGTAGCGCAATGGCCCCGATAATTTTTTCCTGCAATTGTGGGTCAGATGTTTGCGCGAGGATAGACATCAAAATCTCAACGGCATAACCGCTGGCCTGACTATTGTCATCAGCTGCAATCTCTAGTAAGACATTTAAAGAGGAAGGGGTCGGCAAAGATCCCAAGGCATTGATAGCGGCCTTTTGAACATCCAGATAACTACAATTTCGTGCAGCCCACAAAATTTCCGTAGAAGACTGACGCGCTTTAGTAGATTCTTTCAATTTTTCATCAAAGTTAACGACGCGAAGCTGTTGCTGACCATCATCTCCTTCATAAATATAAACGAAGCGTCTGTCTCCAGCAGCGTTCCACAAAACAATAGTTCTTTTGGTGACATCGTCGATTGCAGGAAGACTCACTCGGCCGTTATAAAGCTCGGTAAATTTTTTGACATCCACTAGTCCTAGTTCATCTTCGGCCACTCGTCTGACTTCCAAAGCTCCTTGCTGGGCATATTGAACCAAGGTATCGGCAATTTGCGTGCGAACGAGGCTGTCGATTTCTGTCTGCCGAGCCATTTGTCCCAAGGCCTTTAAATAATAAATTTGACGATCAAGCGAAGCCGGATCCGTATGATAAAAACTGCGAGTCAACGCTCCTTGAAGCGCCTGCACATCCTCAATGTCTTTTATCCAAGAATCCGGATCCACTTCCCGGCCAAAATTTGTTACAGGAACATGGATGCGATCAGAAACCTGGCCGGTCTCACTTGAAGGCAGCCGAGATATTTCGAATTCTGCAATCCCGCTTAAAACATCTAAAATCTGTCCTCTGATCTCGACATCGGAAACCTGCTGTGAGAGTTTCTGGAGTTGTTCCCAAACGAAGTGTAGTAAGGCCTCATTCACCCGAGTGTCTAAGTTTCTTTCCAGATAAGTCACGGCTTGGCCAATAGCTTTAAGGGCTTTGGCTTGAGCTTGTTTCCATTCTTCACTTTGTAATTCTTTGTCTTCAATCGCTCCCCAAGCGTCGGGAAGATCCGGTTGTGACTGAGCCGCAATTCTGGCCAGACCCCAGATCATGTTCTTTTTCTGTGTGAAAGATACATCGGATCGAATATCCCTGTTTCCATCAAAAAGGCCTGTTTCCAAAGCATTTTGCGCATCTAGCGTAGCTACTTCAGCAAGCACCTTTGCTGCCAGGGTAGATTTCTTTAAATTATCTGATTGTAATTCTTTAATAAAACCGCCCATCGGAATCGGGGCATTAATTCTTCGCAATCCCCGCACGGCTTGAGCACGGACACGAATATCATCGTTACCAATAAAGACCCTAAAGACCGGTTCAAATCTTGGATTAGCCGCATCCGCCATGGTGGTCATCATAAACAACCAGAATTCGGTCGGATCGTCGGCCTTGGCTTTCTCCTTTATCTTTTTGATCTCTCGACTTTGGACAGCCGCTTCTGATCCAAAACCCTTAAACATTATTTCGACAAGAGCAGGAACTCCGCTTCGATCGATCACCTCATAAACAGCCTCAGCCAAAATACCGACACCTACCGCTTCCGCTGCTGCTTCTAGGCCGGATCTTTCCTGGGCTTCGGTCAAGAAATAAGAACTGCCGGCAATGTATTGTGAACCGGGAATTTCATTGACTCCCGTACGATCCATCTCGGCATATTGAAAAATAGCCTGCATTAAGGCATTGCCCAAAGCCTGTCCGATTTTTACAAAAGCATTGGGATGTCGATATTGATAGGTATCCCAAAGAGCTTGATCAACCAAATCCACTCGGGCTGTGGTGGCATCAAATGTTTCTTGCGCGAGGGTCTGAATATAACGGTCTTTGTATTCGGTAAGTTCAATTAGAGCCAGCAAGGCTTCCGGAGAATGATCCAGCAAGCCCAGCTGCCTGATAGCCTCTTGCTGTAATTCGGGCAGTTCTTGATCAGGAAGAGTGGCAAAATTGATCAATGATTCTTCAGCTGGATTTCTTACTCCCAAAGGATAAAGCACAATACGATTCAAAAGGGTATTGAGAACACCATCTTCAAATTCCACTCGCGCATCTGTTGTTCGATCGATATAATGAGATTCGTATCTAAATTTTCTTGGGTCATAACCCGGCGTTCCGAATTCTCTGTCATATTCGATTTCTTCCGTTTCGAAACGAAAATATCCCTCTAACTCTATATGTCTCCGCTTGGCTTTTCCGTCTTCAGGATTTCCGTTCCAGGCAATTTGTAAACGCAACTCCCCGATATCATCCGCGTCCACCTGAAGAAATTCGGCAAGATTTCTAGTTAGCCAGGCGAGTTGGCTATCGGCTAAATCAATCTTTCCGCCGGCCATCCAGGCCAAACCCTGCAAAGCAGCCTTGCGCTCGGTAGCCGAAACATCTTCTTGAATCGCAACATTCATACAGTCATCGTATCCGTCTCCACGCAGAGCCAGAATTTGCAATATCCGTGCCCTGACAGTAGTATTGTCGCTGTTTTGCAGAATCCAGCGTAAGCCAACGGTTGCATCATCGGCTTCAGAGACAATCAAGTATTTCGTCGCTACCCCGGCGATCGACTCAAAAGGATGTTGAACCCAATTCAATAATTCAGGAAGCACAACCTCATCGAAAGCCTTATTCCCATTGCTGTAAGTGTTTCCTCGAAATTCCAGAGGTTCAATGGAATTTTGCATTCGAGTACGTAACCAGTCCATCCCCTGGTCGACGGCAATAGACGTCTGTTGATCATAAAGTCCGATAAACTGACTATAGGCCAAAGCGGCATCCAGACCCACCGTTGGAAGTGAATCAGGCTGACTATTTAAGAGAGACTCAAGCCATCCCTGAAATTCTCTGGTTTCATAGGACGCTTTGAGATCGGCTTCCATAAGTGACATTCCAGACTGGCGGGCATTTGCCTGAAGTAAAACCTTCATGGCGGCCACTTCATCATTGCGAATAAAAGGTTTCTTCGTCTCGTTTTTGATTTCATCCACAGGCTTAACGCTTCGAAATGTTGAAGAACAAGACCAGTTCCCCGCGCCAAGTCCAATGGTCACGGGAATCAAAACCCATGAGAATCTTCCCGATTTATCAAGTTCGAGAAAGTCATGATAAAGCCATCGACCGAACCGATAGGGCCAGGAACGCTGTTTCTCTCCCTCTTGTTTTGAAGGGGCCTTTTCCCGGCTTTCCTGAAGATAGGCATTAGTTTTTTCTAAAATCTCATCTTGATCATCCTCAAAGAGCTCTTCAAAATCATCGCTGCTCATAACGGATTGCCCGGCTGACCAGAACGCCCGGATCGCATTGACCGGATCCTGTCGGGTCAAATGATCAATTCTTGTCGAATGCTCCTTCTTTTTCTCCTGAGTCTTTTTTAACGGAGACATAATATCGACTGCTGCCGGATCCCGGTCATATCCGGCTTCCTTGTGCTCATGCAGTCTTATTTTGCGCGCCTGCCACATGGACTTAATAAAATCTTCCGGGGGTTTCCTCGTAATAGCCTCGCGGACTAATTCTCCGGCTTCCTGCAATTTTGTGTAGCCCAAAGCGCGAATATGCATCGTACGGGCCATATAATTGGCCGGATCTGCATCCAAAGGTAAGATTAAATGGCGATAAAGAGGGATAATCCATTTTAAAGAAGAAACTTCTTTGCTGATATCTTTGCTTTGCGGAAGAATCCTATCTAATTTCTCCAGTCGGTCTTTAATCTGGTCCCTCTCCTCTTTTAGCTCCTGCAATTTCTTTTCCATTTGCTCAGGATCTTTCTCTTGCGCCTGGAGTTGTTCGATCTTATTTAGAGCAACCTTGATTTCTTTTCCGTTTGTCTTAACCTTCTCTTTCAGATTTTTATAGCCTTTCTCTCCAAAGATGTTTTCCATCTCTTTGAGCAAATCAATCAGAATATCGTAATAAGCCGGATAGGCCTCGATCATGTCTGAGACAACTTTTTTGAATCCTTCAAAGGTTGTCGTTTTTTTGATCAAACGTCCGTACACGACACGATCCCGCCATTCATCTCTTATTTGGAGAATCTCGTCTTTGGTTGGTGACGGGGGATCCGGAATTTCCTGTTGTCTTTCCATTAATTGCTGAACCTGGTTGCGGTATCTGAGAGTTTCCTCATTACGCTTCCAGGCCTTTTGGGTGAGAATCAAATATTGCTGAAGACCAACTTTCATCCAATATGGATTTTGAGGACTCTCTCTATCTTCCGAAATCTTATCCAGTTCCTCAAGCGGAAAATCTTCTACGCCCGGAATATCGTCATCGGCTAAATTGGCAAAAAAGTAACGGCCGACGAATGTTTTGGGGAGATACCGAAATAGGGCTAGAGCCGCTGCTCCCGCCGCCAGGACATATCCCCAGTTTTCGATTTTCTCCCAAGTCCGATCTGACTGAATCTGATCATACCACTTTTCCCATTGCTTCAATTGTTCCTCGTTTTGCTGTAGTTCGGGATTATTCTTGCCATAAGCTATGAGACGGGTCACAGCTTGCAAGTTTTTGTTGAATAATTCGGGATTGGTTTGTTGAACTTTTAAAAGTGTGCGGTCAAATTCTTCTTCGGTTTCAACTCCTGCCTCTTGACGCCAGGCTTCCATTTGGGCAAAATGTTCCCCCGCTTTCTGGATTTGATCCGGCGACATCTCAAGCTTCCATTTCACCAATACTTGACGCATATTTTCATTTGAAATGGATTCAAAGGCATTGTTGGTCGCCGTAAACCAGAAATCCATTAATCCTTCCGAAACCATCTTGGGATATTTCTTATAAAAATCTTTGGCGACTTCCATTTGTTCAGACGGTGGCAAATCCTGAACATCAAGGATGACATCAATCATTTGCAGGGCTAATTTACTTAACTGAGGATCATAATCCTCATAGGCCACAGCCAACCCAGCTAAATCATAAAGGGCCTCTCCCGCCCCAAGCTCTCCCATTAGATTGATAGCCGACTCGGGATTCACTCTCATCCGTGAGATGAGCCGCCAGACCGTAGCTTCAGTGAGAACCGGCGGGACATCTTCACCGGTATGAAATTCATAGCTGTCGGCACTGGGGATCAAAGACTTTTCTCTTTCGACATTTTCCCGCTCCGTCATCAAAGCGGAAATACCGGCCGAGAAGGCCAAGAGATAAAAAAGAGTAGCCTTTGCGCCCCGATAACTCATTTCTCTTTCTTCGCGTATTCGACCCACCTGAAGTTCCTTAGCCCCCTCAACAATATATTTAATGATTCTTTTTCGCGCCATATTGCCCAATCGCCTTGATTTCTTATTGGAGGCAATGACACCTAAAACCGCTAAAAAGAAAACATATTTGGCATAAAGATTATAATTCCATCCTTTTTCTTCCTTCGAGAGGTTCTCATCATCTAAATCGATTCCTTTAAGACCCTGCTCAATAGCATCGACAGCCGATGTGATCAGTTCTTTGAGCTCCAGATCTGATTCGATTAAAGAAGTATCTGCTTGATCATTAGCTGATTTGGGAATCTTATTCACATGACGATCAATCTCGGCCAGAAAATCAAAACGCTGAAGCTGTTGCTCTTTGGAATAGGTATTAATGACTTGCTTGCCTTGGGCACCTCGTTGAAGTTGTTTTTCTATTTCTTCAAAGGAATCTTGAAGCTTTAGCGGATCCTTGACAATCCAGTAGCGCAGTCCTGCTTCCTGTTCGGCCAAAACACCAACCGGAATTTCAATCCCTTCAACATCCAGATAACCCTGCATCTCTTGATCGGCCACAAATCCCTTGGGCACTTCATAGGGAAGCTCGTCCAGCTTCTCTAGAGCCCGAAAGATACGGCTTTCGCCTTCTTCCGTAAAGCTGATCAGAGATAAATTTCCGTTTTCAATTCCGTTTTGCAAATAATAAAAAAATTCATTATCCTGGGTAAAGCTGCCATTATTTGTCGACTGCTGACGGGCTGCAAGCCGCTGTTGATCTTCTCTTAAGTACTGATACTTTTCTTCTGGTTTGGAATCTTCATCTACAATCCATAAGTTATGGAACTCGTCGATTTCACTGGGAGCCGAACGCATACTCCATAGTAATTTGTAAACATCCAGACGATTATCAAAAGATAGACCCGGATAGCTCAGCTTCATAATATAAATAGTAATATCATTTAACAACTGCCTTTTAAGCCCTGTATTTAGAAAATTAACACTATTTTTATCAATTGTTTGTATTCCATAGAATTTGGCTTTCCCGGGTTGACTCAGAAACTGATTGGCAATTGTAAGCGTTTGGGGATCATCGATCAGCCAGGCATAAATTTTCATCAAATCCACATCATCGATCACCTGTTCATAATGGAGATATTCTGTTAGACGGTTTAAATGCGCTGAACGATCCTTACCTTCGGAGGCCACGAAATTTGTTATATAAAGGCCAATTTTCTTATGACCGCCTCTTTGAACAAGATCTGGCGGAATCACTTTGTCTCCCGGAGGATGATATATATTTTTCTTGCCAGGATCGGTATGGTAATATGGGGGGCTGTAATCAAATATATACTGGATATTGGCTCCGACAATATCGGTTCCTAATCCCCAGAAGATCACCAGGAAAGACGCCAAAGATGTGAGATTAGATAATTCCCATATCCGTCGATACCATTTTGGAACATCGGATCGATAAATCTCAATACGCACACGCGCCTGGATCACCGACATAAAGGCCATGGTGAAAAACAGGGCCGTTAATATCCATTTATAATTGGAATGCATAAATTCGTCGATCTGCTCGACGGTACCCCAGGCCATGTCCAAAAGGCCGGCTTTAACCACCTGATCCATTTGCTCCTGGGCTTGCTGATTCTTTTCATAAAAGTCTTTGATTTTTTCAATATAAGATGTTTCAGATAAATGCTCATAGACCATTTGGGGATGATCGGCATAAAGGGCATAAGATTCGGCTGTTTTAATAAACGTTTCAACATCATCCGCGGTCACACCCGCCTGGGTCACATGATTCTCCATCATCTTCAATGAAACATCATCAAACATACCGATCGCAGGAGATGCCTGCGCCTTTTCTTTTTCATCTAATTTTCTTTCTATCAGATTTTGTAGAACCGTATCGGCATTTTGAACCACATCCTGATAAGGTCCGTCTTCCTCGATAATCATATGGTAGCGATCTTCTTGACTTGGAATAAAATCCTGTTGGCCGATAAAACGAAGAGCCTCGGCCACATTACCTTGGTCGGGATGAGAGGATATCATCCGCAGAGCCCGCTTGCGCCCATACGCTTGATCGATTCTCTCAAGAAGTGAATCAAGCCTGGCCCTTTTATCTTTTTGATCATCTCTTGAACCTGTAATAATCTTCTGAAGGACGCGTTCCAGCTCTCCCATTTTCTTTTGATCGACATTATCCCCATTGAGAGATATAAATTGCTGAATAGCGGTCATTCCCTTTTCGACGATCACATAGTCTTTTTCCAGCCTGGCTCTTCTGCCGAAAATATTTCCCTGCGCTTCTTCATCGGTAGGCCGGGGATTATTGGTCCGACGGTCGGGATCTGTAATCGTGTAACGGGCTAGATTGACAAAAATGAAGGTAAAAAATAGTTTTCGTCCCAAATCCTTTATGCCGGCAGCCCGCCGACGGATCATCGTTCGTTTGACATCAAAAAATTCAAAAAATGGAATAGCGAAATAGTACCAGAAATTACCGAAGGCCAGCTGGGTACCGCTGTCCTCTACGCCCGGAAGCTGAGAACCAATCAAACCGGTGAGAATGAGCGCAGAAAGTCCCAGGGTTTTAGCCAACGAGGTCGGTTCGCCGTCAGGTCTTCTTAAAATCCAGGGACCCTTGATTTTTTCTATGGTCAAAGTCCAAAATTTTCTTAGACGGGAGGTTTGGGCGATTGTTTCAGCGTCTTGTGGCGTGATCTCCATCGGGGTATCTCCGGTGAAAGGCCGGCCGGAAAGAAATTCCGGAACCTCTGTAGCATCCTGACGGGCAGGAGTAATGGTTTGCTGAGGGACAGTAGCCAAAGGAACACTGCGGGCGACCGTCGCATTCGTATCTGTAAATTCAACCAAAGCCGTCGTGTGCCGAAGCTGTCTGGCCATTTCGGCGTCGTCCGGATAGATCACCTGACGCTGAACTTTTGTCAGTTTTGTTTCATCTTCCTTAATAATCTGCGTATCATCGGGAGCGATCAATTTAACTCCACCAGAAAAATATTTCCGCGGAATCATTTCCTTCAGATTAGGATCGTAATCTTTTTTGATGTAGTTGAAAACTCCCTTTCGAAATGCCTCCACATATTGATCATAAATTTTTTGCTTAAATTGCTTGTCTTCGATATCAATCCCTTTAGTTTTATTCTGATCAACATAAACCTGACCAAGAATCGTTTTGCGCAGATTCTTTTTGTACCAATCGGCCAGGATCAGAGCATTGAGGATTTGACGAATAGCGGCAAAGTTTTTCCCGTGATTAACTTCATGTTCTATTTCAGGAATAATAATTTCGCGAATCACGTCGGAAAAATTTGAATCAATCTCCTGGACATCTTTCTGCTTCATGTCCTTCATCCCCAAGGCATCGCTGTCGATATTCTCAAAGAGGGCTTGATAATCCTTTTCAAGCATCACCTTCAGCTTGCTTTCGACTACAAAGGCGTTATTATTTTTCTCGAAAACAACAGCTTTCTCAGGAACAATCCAGACCTTATTGAAAGTATTAACCGGAATGCGGGTTGTTTGATACTCTTCATACATCCGGTTATAAATTCTAGCCCAAACTTTTTCACCGATTTGCTCTTCCGGGTACATTAAAGAAGCCGTGAGCTGTTTGAGAATATAATCCTGCGACAAAGAGTCGCGCCCCATAGCGGTTTCTCCAAATGAGCCAGGAATGATACGGTCTCCCTCATAAGGAGAAAGATTCACCCACAGCTCATCGGAAGGAATTGTGAGAGAGGTCAGAAAATATTTGATCTGCTTTTCAACGGATTTCATGTATTGCTGATCATTCTCAAATGAGGAATCGCCCCGGTCGATAATAAAATCGAATTCAAGCGGATTTTCCGGATGAACGGTAATCCCTTTAAGCAATAAAGGCGTAAATGGCAGTGAAGGTTGAACAAGCGTCCCGGGGGCCGGAAGACTCAAAAGACCGGCGCTAGGCGGCATGACAAGGGTCTGAGCATAAACTGTGCCCGGACCAAACGTTTGACCGCCCACCAAAGCAAGAATCAATAAGGCGGCTATGGTCTGAAATTTGAATCCGTTTTTTTCTCTTTCGTAATAGGTAAACATATGATTTTTTTACGGCGGCCCCTTTAAGGGGCCGCCGGTATTTCTCTTACCTCACCTGAAAGCTGATTGATTCGCTTACGGTAACCTTTTCTTCCAGCGACTTCTTTTCTGTCGCAATCTTTTTTACCTTCTGGTTTTGATCAACCATGTAAACACCCTCCTGCGTTGTGACCTTCCAGAAAGGATAATAGCGGCTGCCTTCTTCATACTGAAGATAAGCCTGCGCCTGATTTACCGGCTGAGACGCCAAGGAAAGAGTTCTCAGGGAGAATAAACGCTGAGAATTTTCATCCTTCGTTTGGGTCACAAGATGAATCGCTTTGTTCTTATTAACCGACATATAAGTAACCGGCTCATTCACCCAGCTCGCTTCCAGAAACGCGCCTGTCTCGGCATCGATCAAGGCCACAGCTACGATACGATTTTCGGGGGCTTTTTCTTTAGAAAGCCGCATGGACCCATAATCCCGGTCGACGATAACCACATCCTTATTCTCAATAACCTGATATTCTACAACCCGGCCCTCTTGCTCTCTCACACTCATCTCTGAAACCGGTATTTCAAAGGGAACCAAATAATAAGGTCCGTCTTTACTTTCGACATAACGAGGTTGCCCGGGAATTGAGTCTTGATAAACCGCCGCAAAAGAGTTGTCAAAAGGAAGCAACTCTTCCTTAATTCCGTCAACAGCGGCTTGAATGACCGAAAAGAGCTCCGGATTATTGTATGCCCGAACACTGAATGGCGCATCTGCCGAAGAACTAAGCTGCATAATTGAATGATTGGAATATTTTTGTTTCATGTTCCCAAAGCGCGGTTTGGGCTTAATAACCGTTACCTGAGCACTTTCTGCCGGTGGCTCTAAAACGGCCGCCCACTTGTTATAATTCGGATCTCGCGGATTAATATCTCTAAGCGGAAGATAATATCTTTCCTTCCATTGCTCTGCTGTAACGTAAATATTCTCACCGATTCCTTCAGGATGAGGATCATTCACCCAGAATCCGAAAATTCCGTATTCTTTCTGTCGCCTGGTCCAGGGATTATCGGTTGTACGGATTCCGCGAACCACCATCCAGTGATCATAATTACCTCCGGTGGGAACCGCTGCCGGTGCATGAACAGGATGACCGTCAACTCCATAACCGTAAGGATTCTCGCTTCCTCCTCCAGCCGGATACGAGATCCAATAACAGATATCATCCAGCGCCTTTTTCACAAGTCTGTGACGTCTCATGCCCCAATTGTAATGATAGGGCCAATAGGCCGGATCCAATCTCTGCAGTGTAAACCACAAGCCGCGAACATCCAACCGGTCCAGATCCCAGTTGGGCCAATAGTTCATCTTCTTGCCGAAGAGAAACAGCTCAACCTGATCACTGATAATATCGTCGTGAATCTCCGGCGGTCCTTCAGGATTGTCCAGTTTATTCCACCAAAGATAGGTCAGAATCATTTTAGCGACAGCCGATCCGCTGTATTTTTTCAAAGCGTTTTGGGGATTATCATCCGTCGAATTAGACCCGGGAAAGGATTGATAATAAGGAAATTTATCCAGGTTGAGAATAAATCCTTCTTGGGCGCTTCTGACGGTAATGAGGATCGTCTCCAAATCGGAGCCGCCATTGCCGTCATCAACCCGGAAAATCACCCGGTATTGACCCGCTTGACCATTTTTCGGTGTCCAGCGAAAATAATAGTGAATAGACCCTTGGGCAAAAGACGCACCATCAGGCAGATTGGCGGCTTCAAAAGTCAAGACATCTTCATCAGGATCTGAGGCAGTCACTTCAAAGTTTAATGTTTCTCCTTCTGTCACTGTTTTATCGCCAATGGGGTCAAGCACAGGGGGATTGTTAACTGGGGACTCTGTAACCGTAATGGTAATAGTCTCAGAATCAAACCCGCCATTGCCGTCTTCAACCGTAAAAGTAACAATATGTTCACCCAGCTGTGCACCTGTCGGGATCCAGCTGAATTTCCCATTACTTTCATTAAGGGTTGCGCCAAACGGTAGGTTTTCTGAACCAAATATGAGCGTATCATCATCCGGATCTTCAGCTGTTAGCGTGAATTTTAATTCATTGTAAACCTGAACTTGTTTATTGCCGATCGGATCCAAGACCGGAGGCCGGTTGATATCGCCTACGGTGACGGTGATGGTTTCCGTATCGGTCAGAGAACCATCCGAGGCGGTGAAGGTCACCGGATAGGTGCCGGCATCGCCAAAGGCGGGACTCATCGTGAAGGTCGTTCCGTCAAAGGTCATCCAGTCTTCGAGAGTGGATGAGGTAATATTGACATCATCGCCGTCAGGGTCACTGGCGGTCAGAGTTAAGGTTCCTGTGTCTCCTTCATCGACATGCTGGTTGCCGATCGGATCCAAGACCGGAGGCCGGTTGATATCGCCTACGGTGACGGTGA
>CAYZIY010000005.1:0-103187 GCA_964478715.1 uncultured Planctomycetales bacterium | reverse complement strand
CTTCATCGACATGCTGGTTGCCGATCGGATCCAAGACCGGAGGCCGGTTGATATCATTGACAGTTAATGTAATTGTTTCATCATCGGCTAATGTGTCGTCTGTCGCAATAAAGATTATGGTATAAGTACCGCTGTGGGTATAGTCGGGCATGGCAGAGAAACTAGTTCCGTTAAAAACCATCCAATCTTCTAATGGGGAAGCAATGATAAAGACATTGTCGCCATCAGGATCGCTCGCGCTAACGGTAAAGTTCAATGTCTCTCCCTCGTTAACTTCCTTGTCTCCAATCGGATCAAGTTCAGGAGCGCGATTGACATTATTGACCGTGATCGTTATCGTCTCAAAATGGCTGCCGCCGTTACCGTCATTGGCTATAAATGTCACATCATAAGCGCCAGCATCGTCATATCCGGCCGTAACTGTAAAATTACTCCCATCAAAAATCATCCAGGATTGAAGCGGCGAAGCAGTGATGCCTATGCTATCTCCATCAGGATCGCTCGCGCTAACGGTAAAGTTCAATGTCCCTCCCTCGTTAACTTCCTTGTCTCCAATCGGATCAAGTTCAGGGGCTCGATTAACATTATTGACCGTAATAGTAATCGCTTGTTCATCAGTCCCTCCATGGCCATCATTGGCTATAAAAGTAACTTGATAACTACCGGCATGAGTATAGTCAGGAGAAGCTAAAAAAATTGTACCGTCAAAGGACATCCAAGGTTCCAGCGGATCAGCTGTAATCGTCGTATCATCTCCATTGGGATCAGAAGCCGACACACTAAAATTCAAGATCATTCCTTCATCAACGGATTGATCTCCGATAGGATCTAAAACCGGTGGATCATTAGCCACCAGGCTGTTGGGGGCATTGGGTGTTGGCGTATTGATAATCTGATACGTTCCGCTGCCGTTTGGATAACGACCGAATGACTGGGTGGAAAGCAGGGTTGGAATATCCAAAGACTCTTCGGGTGTATAATCTGAATTTAAATATTCGAGTAGCTCTCCATTTGACTCCAACTTAAAATTTGTGTGCAAAGGATTCTGCGGATCATCGCGATTTTTATCCGAGGCAAAAACAATTAAATAATGCTGGGGCTCGATTGTGATATTTGGAAAAATCCACACATCTCCTGAATCGCGCAACATCAATCCTTCCATATTAACCGATGTATCAGATGAGGTATTGAAAAGCTCAATCCAATCCTGAGGCGTTCCATCTTCGTCCAGATATGTTTCATTATCCGAAGATATTTCGTTAATGGTAATATAATGGGCATCATCATTATGCGGCAGTGGATCATTTCTGTTTTCGGTGCCCGGCGTGGGGGTTAAAAGAACCCGAAAAGAACCAGTCCCATTGGGATCAAAACGTCCATAACTCTGATTGGGGAAAAGTTCCGGAATAGGAATATTGGAAATAAGTGTATTGTCAAGATTGACAAACTGAAGCTCTTCTCCGGAAGAGCTTAACTTAAAATTGGTATGATAGGGTCCGTTAATCCTGTTTTTATCTGAAGCGAAGACAATAAGATAGTCGCCGGGTTCCATTATCACTTCAGGAAAAGGCCAAGTCGCAGAAGAATCTTTAAGTTTGAGGCCTTCAAGGTTGACTGTGGTATCTGGGCTGGAATTATAAAGCTCGATCCAGTCAACATACTCTCCATCCTCATCAGCCAAACCAATGCCATCGGTGGGATTGGTTAATACTTCATTGATTTTAATATGATGCGCATCCGGATTAGGGTCTGGATCGGGCAGATCCTCATTAAATTCACCCGGGGTAGGCACATTAAAAACCCTAAAAAGCAAGGGGTTGACTGGATCACGGCCGAACGATGTGTCTTCCGCCAAGGGATCCACAAAAACGAAATCGATTAAAGTCCCTTCCGTGTTATAGAGCGAAACCAGCTCACCGTTGGTTGAAGAAATGCTAAAATTGGTATGAAGCTCGGGGCTTGTTTCATTCTTTCCTGAAGCGAAGACAATTAAATACCCGCCAGGGCTAATATCAACAGAAGGTAAAGCCCAAACACTCGACTCATCTCCTAAGCGGATATACTCAAGATTGATGGCCATACTTCCTTTATTGTAGAGCTCGACCCAATCAACAAAATCATTCTCATAATCACGCAGACCGCTGACATTATTAGAATTGACTTCATTGATCACCAAATAATTCTGGGCATCTTCATTAGGTTCAAGAGGTATATCTATGTTTTCCTGCCTTGGTGTCGGTACGGAAACCTCCTGAAATACTCCTCCTGGATTTCCATTTGGAATCCGGGAATAGGAAAAATCAGGCGCAATGGCCGGAACCGTAACACTCTCAAGTTCCGTTCCGTCAGCATCGAGAAGCCTTAATATTTCACCTTGGGCGCTTATTTTAAAATTAGTGTGCAACTGTCCAGCAGGATCTCTCCGGTTTTTATCTGAAGCCCATATAAGCAAATAATCATTAGCCCCGATGGTCACATCGGGAAGAACCCACTGCTTGCCGGAATCGGCCAAGCGCAATCCCATCACGTCAATATCAAAATTAGCCCGATTGTAGAGTTCAAGCCAGTCGGAAGATTCAAAATCTTCATCCAAGATTCCGTTTTGATTGGACGTAACAATTTCATTGATGGCAATCTGATCCGCATGAGGGACGGGATCAGTATTTGTGTGCTCATTGGGTTCTCCGGGTGTGGGTATAAGCATTCTCTCAAAGACCCCTGTCCCGTCAGGATATCGGCCATATGATTCATCGGTAGCGGCCTGAGGAATGGTCATCTCATCGACCAGCCCCCAAGTTGAATTTCTTAGTGTCAAGGAATCACCTTCGGCAGCCAGCTTAAAATTGGTTGAAAGGCTCGCGGGATGATCGGCGTCATTAGCCCAAAAAATCAAGTAGCCTCCGGCGGGAAGGATGACATAAGGATTCACGTTGGAATCGGGAATTGTCCAATAGGTACCGCTATCAAAAATGATATAGCCGGAAAGATCGACGGCTGTTGTTCCGTAATTATGAATCTCGAACCAGTCGGAATATTCTCCAAAGGGATCCGTAATGGTGCTACCGTTTGAAGACATCACTTCATTGATGGAGACGGTAACCCCCTGTGCATAAGCCGAAGATACCAAAGAAAGGGCAACGATAAAAGCCGATAGCAATCTGTTGAGTCGGACATTCTTTTTTGTAATGTTTTTTGGTCTCATGATTTTATATTCCTTTTTTGTATCAAAATATTTCTATATTTCTCGACCGGTATGTTACGATTTCCTGAGTAAAACACGACAGACAAAGCTAAAAAATTAATGACAGGAAGGAGTTTATCTTGCGGATTCTCGGTATTTCGCGAATAGTTCATATTGCAAAAAAACGCTTTCTTTATTCAATTCAAATATAAAATAGGCTTATGAACGGTAAGTAAAGGAAATGTGAAAAGCTAGTGAATTATTCTTTGGAAGAACTGCAACTGGGTGATTCTATTGAGGATTTATTCCTGATTAAACCGGCTTGACCCAGACAATCCTTCTCATTTCTAAAATTTCTAAAGATAACGATTCAATGTGTATCCTGGAGAGAAAATGTAAGGTTTAGAATTTGAACTTCAGATCAGCTTTAAATAACTGCCGTGGTTCCTCAGGAGACTCTAAAGCATCGTCTGAATATTGAAATCGTTTATCATAATAATATTCAAAATGAAACAGGACATTTCTCGCAAGACCAAGCGTCATAAATCCTTTATGCCCTTTAACGCCGGTTCGTCCGTAGTAACGGTCTGAATTGGGCAAAATATCAGGAACAGCGTCCAGCCCCAGTCGAGAAAACTGATAACCCAGCTGCCAGTCCCAGCGTTCTCGGATATTCATATCTCCAATCTTTCCTCCATAGGCCCAGCCTTTACTTAAATGCTTTGGAGCCCAGTCATTGCGGATATAATCGCCAAAAAAGGCAATCCGTTTAAATTCTTCATTGATCATATGGCGATATCCCACTTCCAGGGAAGCGCCATGCTCCCGAAAATTAAAATCCATATTATCGCTGCAGCTTCCATCAGCAGCCAGTGTAAGCCCACTATTAGAACAGGCTGTATTATCCAGCCGGCGACCTTTCATGTGATAAAATTGATAATAATTACCGGTCAGTGTCGCATCAATATGATCTGTTTCCAGATTCACACCAGGTTGAGCATAGGATCCGGCCGGATCTGTCGGTTGAGATTCTCTCTCGTCGATCAACCAAGCACCCGCATTTGCAAAGACCTTAAAAATGGAACCAATATTTTTTTCAATATGAATACTACCACCGGTTGGATTAAGATCATTGTCCCAGTAAAGATCTGTCGGGGTCCAGAGGTAATCTCCTCTTTCATATTTCCCGCCGATAATTTTAAACCAGGGCGCTGTTTTATTTTCCGCATAAGCATAATCCAGACGAACGCCGGCCCGATCAAAGCTATCCGTAAAATCTACGGTGGTCGAACGCGGATCAGAAGTTTGGGAACCCGCTTTTTCTGTTGTTGTGGCTATCCCGACACCTACTTCCCACTGATGATCAAATTTAGCAATCAACCCGATTTTCGCGCCGATTTTTCCTCTTTGCCTTCCGGACGGATTGTCCTTCCCTTTTTCATACTGGGATCTCAGTTTAAACTCACCTTTGAGTTTGATGTGCTGAACCCACTCTGGAAGAGTCATGAGGCGGCCCTCGACCATGTGTTTGGCCACATATTCCTTTGTTTGATCTTTGATAATTTCCGCTTCAATCGGGGAGAGCAAACCCTTTTGCACCATCTTTTCGATCAAGATGTCATTGTCACTATATTGTGCCCGGACAGCCGATGGGAAGAAAAAGATCAACGTGCTTATCAGAGCAATCATTATGATGTGTAAGTTTGTTTTCATTTTTGTATATCCTTCGAATTTCGACAAAAAATCCTCTTCTTGTCTGTCTTCCAAAAGCTGAAAAGAAGAGGAATGACCGAGTTCCTGCTTACCTTTTATTCGTCAGCTTCTACGACAGGTCCCGGAATCCAGGAACCCTTAATCGAAGACCACAACCGGACATAAACCGGCCCGCTGCCAGCCTCTGGTCCCTCAACCAGAGTACTCTCGGCGGTTAAATCCACTTCCCTTGAGTAAAGATCTCCCTCTCCCCGAGAAGCAAGGAATTCTCTTTCAGTGCCCACATCAAGATAAAGCCGATCAACGCCTAAGCCTTTATTCCATCTTATTTGATAATCTTGAGTTGCCGGATTTAGCTTGAGATCATCAACAACCAAATCGGCAACTTGATAAAGCGTTGACGGTGTTTGATTTTGCAAGGAACTCGTTTTTGTCTGTGACTCTTGATCTCGAACAATATCGTTAGGATCCATGGTTTGCCTATCCAAAGAAATGTCAGGTGATAAAGCCTCGGCGAGTTCTAACTGCCCCTGTGCCTGCTGGCTTTGTTCGGCAGATTCTTCAACCATCTGCTCGGATTCGTCTTGCTGAGACAAAGGCGGACTTATCTGCATCTGAAAACCTGAAATCATATCGGTTATCTGCGGCTGATCATCGCTATCTGGCGAACCTCCGAGCGCTGCAGTGGGAACACTTGTTCGGTATCCCACCGGCCGGGACGAAACCCACTCACCGTCCATATGGGACCACAGGCAAGCCAAAATGGGAGCGCCATCTTGCGGAATATTATTAGCCGTTATGCCGGTCTCTGTCGTGGAGAGCGAAAACAAATGTTGATCCGAGTCACGGATACTGCAGACCGTAGATGTTCTGCCGATGTTTAAATGATACTGCTCAACCTGAAATCCTTCGCTCCAGGTAAAAACAACTTCGGAAGAAGTCAAAGTCGAATAAGGTTCCGGCGTTTCTATTTCGGCCTGGATCGGCTGAGGAAGATTAGGCCCACCCGGTGTAGCTTCTTCAAAAGACATAAAACTATTTGATCCATCCGGATAAGAGCCGCCGGAATGATCTTCCAAAATATCGCTCACTTGCTGGCTGGTCAACTGATGGATGATTGTTTCTCCATCGGAATCAATCAAAATGACCGGCTCATTGTCGGTTCTCGATAATCCAAAGCTCGAATGCAAATAACCTGCTGAATCTGTCGTATCGAGTCCGGATGCAAAAATAAGGAGGAATTCTCCCGGAGCGATAGAAGCATCCGGTATTTGCCATTTCGCCAACTCCTCTTCGTCATCTGAAAGATACATACCTGTTAAATCGATCACGCGATCTGTCGTATTGTAGAGCTCAATCCAATCGTAGTTTTGAAGCTGTTGGTTGCCGCTATTAACCACTTCATTAATGACAACTTCGGCGACAGGAGCCGTGTCATCCTGCTCAAAAACAGCTTCAATTGCAGCAGGGCCATTGGGAATAAAAGTAAAGCGGCTTTCCGTCGAAACACTAGCTCCGTTCATACGGAATTCGATGAACCGATAACCGGGCTCATTTTTTGCAACCAAGGTCAGGGGAAGACCGCTGAAATATGTTCCGGATGCAATCAGTTTCTCGCTTAAATTTTCCAAATAAATAGTTCCGGCGACATTGTCTCCCCCCGCATCAGGAGAGACCGAGAAAGTCAATGGACTGTGATCGGGCAGGTTAAATTGTCTCTTAACCATATAACGCACATCCGCTGGTCGTATTCCTAGAAAACTCATCAAGGCGCTCACATGTTGCTGCCAGTCTTCGACTCGAATCAATCCAGCGGCCCAGCGGTCAAGGTGAAAATCAATCCAGGGTTCTATTTTTTCCTTCGTTTCGAGAGCCTTGGCCTGGGCATAAGAAGGAACAAAAACAGTGTTAAGAAGCTCATCGAACTTACGAATGAACGCGTTACGAAATTCAGGGTTATTGCAAAGCGGCTGAATTAATTTAGAATTATCGTAAAAGGAGTCCATTGAATTTACCCGTTGAACATAACGACTAATCCCAAAGGTCGCATCGAAATCATAATTGGTCGTATAAAAGGGTCCGGGCTCTTCTCCGACAGGAGCCGAACGCCAGAATCCGATATTATTATTGATATAATCCACATTGCCGGCAATAATCTGAAAGACCATACTGGTAATAAAACTTTCAGTGTGCAGACGCTTTTGCACATAAGCATAATGTGTAGGATTACTCATGCTGTGAGTTCGGATATATTCAATCACATCAAAGAGATCGGTAATTCCTTGAGTCCCTCCAGACTGTTGAGCACTATTGCTGACCTCTTCATATTCAGCCACGGCTTCCCCATAATAATCCCAGCTAACCACAGATCCTTCCGGTCTTCTCAAATCCGCTTCAAACTCATCATCGCGTAAGACGATCATATCCACATCATCATCGTCAATATCGGAATTTTTGACTTCGATGGTTGAATTATCCCGCTTCTCGCCAATACTTCCCAAACCATAATTAACCCTATTTATAATTAGAAGAATAGGTCCGCTATCCTCCCGAACATCCATGTATTGCTGATCTCTGGAAAGATCAGTGAATAGAGAATTTCTAATTCCCATAGTAGGACGAAAATCAGGAGTGAAATCGGTCATGCGTACACCATCCTGATTATTATTGCGTACCTGCAGATGACGATATTTTTTGATACCCCCTTTAAGAACGGAATATTCAAAATGAGAATGCATCGGATCAACTTCTTCATTGCAGGAAAGCTTGAAAGGTCTCATCCATTCTCGGCGGGAACTATTACCTACGACCTGAATCTGCCCATCCACAGAAAAAACGGAATGACCCTGCTCATCAAAATAATCAATATGGACCGGCCGCCGCTCTCCTCTCTGCATATTGGGTGGAAGATCAGGTGTGTCTCCACTTCCAGGAAAAATCCCCACAGAAGGATCCCAGAGATTTTCCTCTTCCGTTGAAATCACCAAAACAGGAACAGCTTTTCCGGGTTGATACTCACGGCGATCGAAATCAATAAAATAAGTCTGGCCGACTGGAGCACTATTTTTATAGCCACTTTTAATTCCGATAGCGCGCAGTGTTTTTGTTTGTGTAAGAGTAATTGGTGAATTATAGACGGGGGAATTTTTATCCGGTTTTCTTCCGTCGGTTGTATAATGAATTTGACCGCCGGGATAATTGTCAAAAGAAACATTCACAGAAGAAGAATAAAAGCCCCCTGGTATCTCAAACTGCGGAACCGGTGCCAGAGGTGCAGCGCTATTGGCCACTCCGGGTGTAAGATCAACAAACAATTCGTATGGGCCCGAGGAAGTCCGGCCATAGGATAAGTTCCGGGGAACCGGTGGAAACATCACCTCATCTTTGGAGACATCGTTGCGGTTTGTTAAAACAACCGTATCATCATTGTTGGATAATTTGAAATTTGTGTGGAGTTCTCCGTAAGGATTCCTTCTGTCTTTATCTGATGCAAAAACCACCAGATAGCCGCCGGCAGAAATTGTGGTGCCGGGAGCAAAAGTCCACTTGTAGATTTCATCCGGATGATCGGATAAGCCGTAGCCGGATAAATCTATCGTGTGCGAGGAGCTATTGTAGATTTCGATCCAGTCGGACGAGTCTCCGTCTTCGTCAAACACCTTGGTGTTTCCGGTCATAAATTCATTGATGAAAAGCCCGTCACTTGTCTGGGCCATGGCAGAAGATGGAGAGCATAAAAAGACGGCGCAAACACAAAGAAAAGAAACAGCAAACAAAGAGAGAATTTGGCGTGTTTTTTTATTCCTGTCTTTCTGTTGATTGTGATCTGCCACGAAGATCCCCAGTTACTGTTAAAAGTGATTTTTGAGATTTTGTGTCTGCTCGGTTAACCAGTAATAGAATATATAATAAATGTGATAACTATGTGACAGGTTTGGAAGGAGTGAGTGAATTCTATGAGGGACGTGTCTGAGCAGTAACTATATTTATATGAATAATTTATGACGCGCTAGTTAGCAGTAATACTTTGGAGAGCTTCATTCTCGATGTATTCCTCTGTTTGGGTCTCCTTTAAGCCTAATTGCTTTTCCAGCCGGGACTGAAGGACTTTGTTTTTCTCCACCAGCTGTTGTGTTTCTGCGGTTAAAGCCTCATTGATCTCTACAAGTTCTTCCAGCCGATTGAGGAGATTGCTATATTCCTCTTCCATTTTATTAATGGATGACATCGGCTGTTTTTTCTCTGAAAATGATTTTTTTAAAGATCGCCTTCTATCTTTAACTTCATCTATACGCTCAAGCGCGTCATCAAATGTTTCTTCTATCTCTTTAAACTCCTTTCGGGCTTCTTGAATAGCTTGATTGGCTTCAGGAGAATACGGCATAGCTTGTTTTTTCAGCAAGGCACTGTGATACACTATCAACTGATCGAGATATTGATTGAGAATTCTCTTCAGATTTATGGTCTCTTCTGACGCCTCCGCTGCTTTGACTTTATCTTTCATTTTTTCTAAATGGCGGACACCGTCTAAAAGAATACCGATTTTTTCCTGATTATTGTGATCACCGACAGCCTCAGAGAGGGCATAGACGGTTGCGTCAATGAATTCGTTCACATCATCTCTCATCTGTTTGGCCGTCTCAATCACCTCATCCATCGATCTAACTGAGGTTGATGTTTCTCTGACGGTGTGATGATGTTGAGAAGATTGGGAAATATTTTTAATAGGATCTGGAAGGATTTTTTCGATCTCATCCCGGTAAAAAGTTAATTGCAGGCCAGAAAATTCAAATATCAAGGAATCACTTTTGTGTTCCACAACCGTTCCATGGATTTTCTCGCCGCTCTTAAGAACCAAAGTCTCACCGAAACTATTCGCGCTGAAAATCAAAACAAGTAACACGCACAAAATGATCAAACCTTGCTGTTTTTTATTTTTCATCTCTCTTCCCTCTTGACTTAATATAAATTTTATTTGATCTGCGACTGAATAGTATGATACCCTAATGTACTATGATTTTCAAAATGATTTTTTTTATGAAAGGACGGTCTCAATGAAAAAAAGATTCTCTCTAATGGTCTTTTGCCTTTTTGTTTATTGTTTTTATCTTTTCTTCGCCAGTTCACTGGCTCAAGGTTCGGGCATCGCGCTTAACTTTATATCCAAAATCGATTATTTAGATGCCTTTGAGGCGCGCAATACCGATGGGACAATCAATGCGGTCATCGAAATCCCCGCCGGCACCAATGAAAAATGGGAATTCGATAAAGAGGCCAAAGAGATCAAGCTGGAAAGACGTAACGGCAGACCGCGTATCGTTAAATATCTTGGCTATCCGGGGAATTACGGTATGATCCCTCAAACCATACTGCCCAAAGAAAACGGCGGCGATGGAGACCCGCTGGATGTACTTGTCATCGGTGGGCCCAGCACCCGCGGCGCCGTGGTTAAAGCTAAATTGATCGGTGTTCTCAAATATGAGGATCGGGGTGAACAAGACGACAAATTGATCGCTGTCTTGCCCGAAACGGTTTTGGGAGCTGTCGATAATTTTAGCGACCTTGAAAACAAATTCCCCGAGGCGCTTAAAATCATCATCACCTGGTTTAATCATTATAAAGGTCCTGGCAAGATGATTCTCAAAGGCCAAGGATCAGAAAAAGAAGCCACGGCTATCCTTGATAAAGCCATCGATTTTTATAGAAACTCTTCTGAGAATTGAATCTTGTCAATATTTCCCGACCCATATTCATTCCGTGGTGATTATTTTGCCAAACTAACATGGATCTTATTTTCCGGTGAATCACCCGTTTCAAGACCCAGCAATTGAGGAAGATTGGTGATGGGGGTAATACTGTAGATAACCGGAATCAAACCCGGAATGTCAATCTGCTTAAGTTCCTGGGAAGAAAAATCGACTTCAAAATCAAAGCCTGTTCCTTCTGTTTTCAAATCGAGGTTCTCCGGGCGCAAATCAATACCGCCGGTTTCCTCTGGAGAATGACTTGGAGCTATAGCTTGCTCTTTTTCTGCAGTAAGCGTTTCCTCAAAAAGATTTTGAATCTCAAGAGAAACCCGATTATTCACGAGTTCTCCAAATAGCATATCCTGCAATCCTCGTCGATAATCTGCCCCGCTAACCCTTTCCTTCTTTCCGGCGCCACGGGCTAATGTGTGGGGTGTGAGCCCTTGATCTTCCACCCACTGCCTGAGCTTATGCCCCTCCCTGCTGTTTAAAAACCCTTCAACCGCTTCATGGAAAACAGTGACGATATTTAAAATATTTTTAGCAATATACAGTCCGCCAATTTCTTGGTCAAAAAGCGGAAAACCCCCAACTGGATATTTCCCCTGGGCATTTTGAGGAAGCACAAAAATATCCTGCTTTCGGACAAACTCAATAGCTCCTATAGCAATAGCTCGTTCCTCCGGTTGCATTCGCTCATCTTTCCTCTCGAAAGCATTCCGAAGCCCCTGAACAAGAGCGGCCTTGGTCTCTTGCTGCACTTTTTCGGTTCCCGCGACCAAAGGCTTTATCTGCTCTCCATTTTTATCATACAGAGGATTCATATTCGAATCCAAAAGCGCTATAGTAAACTGACCATCAATCAATTCAACCTTAGGCCGTATTTCTGTTACCGGATTTCCTTTTTGATCATAAAGCCTGCCGATCAAATCGCCTCCCGCCGTGGTATCCGCAGGTCCTTCATTTTTAGTCTCTCTAGTTGATCGGGCAATCAATCCCCAGCGCTCGGCAATAGTCCACATTTCCACGCCAGCTTGTTGCGCTTCGATAGAGGCTCTGCTGGGGCGTCCGGCAAAGGATTGAATTTGCTCTGAAAGAGCACTCCCGGCGGCCAATCGTTCGAGAAGACTTCGATCTTGATGGCTTTTGACGTAGGATGCAAACCAGCCTCTGCTTCTGCCGGGATCGACATAGAACTTGTTGACGGTTACCGCCTTTGTAATGTGATTTATTCCCTGATAACTGAAATTCTCAACCATTTTATTAAAGGTAGTATTTTTCTTTTCGATATCCTTACGCGATAGACCCTTGGAAGGCTGATGGTGCTCAATCAACCAGTCTTTGGCCGTAACGATATTCGTAATTTCACTGAGGATAAATCCATAAACAAATTGCTCTTCATCTAATAAATCGTCTAAACTCCTCCCCATGTCTTCAAGAATCGTTATTAGTTCCTTGATCCGCTGTGGCCTCAGGTCATTGTAGCCGGTCATTATTTCTTCCAAAATCTGATGAAACTTGCTGCCTTGCTCCTCTGTTAAACTCTTTGAAGAGACCGCTATATCCCACACGCGGGATAGTCCTTCTTTGATTAGGGCCGGCGCTCGGGACCTTATCAAGATTCTATCGAAAGATTCCTCTCTGGGAGGTCTTTTACTTTTTAATATACTTTGCGCAGTATTCTCGACTGCTTCCGGACTTAAATTCAGCTCTTTTATATCCCTTTTTTTAATGGGAGCAAAAATCGCTTTGACTTCTGTTCCCCGATAAGGCAAAGAAGAAATTTCAACGACTCCCATCATTTCGCTGATGATTTGCTCCCAGGCGGCGATCCCGCCTCCTCCCCGGCGACCGAATCCTACCTGATAGACCTGAGCCTGATGCTCGATTTCCGTTTTGATTTCATAATCTTCGGTCACATAATGAC
This sequence comes from uncultured Planctomycetales bacterium, assembly GCA_964478715.1. GTDB lineage: Bacteria > Omnitrophota > Gorgyraeia > Zapsychrales > JBDRMG01 > CAYZIY01. The sequence goes on along the minus strand of CAYZIY010000005.1, from coordinate 90,619 downwards.
GTCGTACACGATCGACTTTTTCTGATGTCATACCGATACCATTATCAATTACGCTCAGCTGGATATTCGTGCCGTCATAGGTAAGCCGTACCTGAATCCGGCTTTTGGTTCCTTCTTGATTCCCTATTATTTCGTCTATGCTGAGGTACTGACCTGAGGCATCCCTGGCTACAGCCGCGCGAATTGCATTTCTTAAAATCAATGTAAAGGCTCGACGAAATCTCGCATCATCGGTCACGAAAGAAGGGATATTTCCCTCAACGTTAAAATCGATATCCACGATTCCACTTTTCATGATTTCCGGAATGTCATCTTCGGGATAATCTTTGACCCACAATTTCTCTATCTCTTCTTTAACAGCTTGCGGAAGATTAAAATCATATTTTAGTATCGAACCTTCAGCAAATTGACGGTAAACCTGCCAAATATCATGTCGGACTTTCTTGATCTGACGGATCCATGTATTGATCGCATCAAGCTTCTTTTCATCAACCTGTTGCATGTAGCGATCGATTTTTTCTTTATATTCTCCGGCGCGGACAATAGAACTTTCGAAAATTCTTCGAAAATTCCGGGATTGAAAGGCATTCTTAATTTTATGCAAAAATTCTTCAGCAATTTTCTCGTCTTTTCCCTCAATGAAAACTTCCTGCCCCAAGGGCATGGGATCTTTGATATCTTTTAATTGGTCATAAAACCACCGCAGTTCAGCCAGTTTTTTGTCGGTAAACTCCGTCTTTAACTCCTTATCAAATCCCTGCATTACCTCTTTTAGTTCCTCGAACAGATTCTGAAATGCATGATGAACGACATGCGCATACATGGCCTCTTCAATCAACCCTCCGCTTTCTATTAACGTCTCAATCCGCAAAAAATCATCAAAGGTTTGAGGAACATTATTTTGAATCAATGAAAGATAGGCCGGCCATAAACCACCAGAAAAAAATGTCAATGAAGAACCGCCGCCTTTAAATAGATAACTTAAATAATCTTCATCACCATACCACTTAACAGTTTCAACCGTTCCTCCGCCTCCGGCCACCATTATTTTCTTAACTCCATTAATGACTTTATCCTTTTCTTCGTGCATGGTCTCGGCAATATTCTTGCTTCCGTCCCGTCCCAGGTAATGAATTTTATTAACAAAATAAGCAAACCGGTCCGAACGGTTTCTGCGGTTGACTTCCATGGGCCCGTTCCAAAAGGCAGCCATGCTTTCTCTTAGCACCTGCTTGTGTAAATCCATAGTATCCAGACTAAGCCCGAATCCGTTCCAGCCATCTTCGATTTCTTCATCAACAGAAACTTCGATCGTTTCGATATATTTTGGATTTCTCATCCTACGCGCAAAGCGTAATCCCAGAGGCGCAATGATGATGGGTGTTTTTAGATCATATTTATTCTGAAGGGCTATAAGATTTTGAGTATCCAAAAGATCACTGATCAAGGCGACTCGTTCTTTAGTTTCTTCATCTCTTTCTTGAGAAAGCAGGCTTTTAAGCTCCGGAGCATCCGGATATTTTTGCTCCAGCTCCCTGATGATTTGGACCAACATTTTCCTCATGATTTTTTTCGCAAAATCAATATACTTCTTTTCATTTTTTCTGGGATCCAGCTCCTTTTGGGGAACTTTTAGCCAAAGATTTTTTGCTACCAAAAATCGTTCGGGAGGTTTTCCATCCTTAGCCTTTTCTTCCTTTTCCAATTCGTAAAGAGCCTTAACAAATGTTTGCCCAACTGTTCCCCCAGTTAAGATTCTTCGAAGAAGAGGCGCATTATCGATAAGTCCGGGAAGCAGTTTAAGCAATTTTTCATCGAGAGCTTTAACATTTTTACCGCCGATCACCGCCGTGTCCAAGCGAGAGAGAATTTTGACAAGATGATGGATCTCTTCCATAGCAAGAGGTCCGACATAAGCCTGGGTCCAACTGCCAGCGGTGGTTGAAGCATGGCCTCGGTGAAAAGCCGAGATATGCTCAGCTACATAAAAATCGGCGTCATCGGTCAGCTCATGCTGAAATTCAAGATGATCCTTCAGGGCCGGATAAATTTTCTTAATAGCTTGATCGATTTCGGTAAAAATATGAAATATCCGGCTCTGCATTAAGGAAGATGAAGTAACTTGATCCATAAAGGCATCCATAGTTTTAACACTGATCTCTTTGATCGGCTGATTAAACTCCATCGCAAGATTCTTGCGTACATCTTCATCAATCAGAATTCGGATAAAATCCGAACGGATCGCATCGATTTTCTCTTTACTCAAATGCTGATCGGCCATTAGTTGTCTTTGAAGGCGCTCTATTTTCTCAATAAGCTGCGGACCCAGATTTTTATCTAGCCATTTCTTTCTGCGTTTATTTTTCAAGATATCTTTGCTGATCGCATCGCTGAGCTTTGTTTTTGCCTTATGCAAAGCCATTTCCCTATCATCAAAACGGGTATTCTGCAAGACGATCACTTCACCCGGCTTCATTGAATTTTTGATAAAAGGACGCGCTTTTCTTGTCGAGCCCCAGTTAGGATTAAAGTAAACGCCTGTGTCATATCCTAGCTCTTGGTCTAAAAGCTCCTTCAGGCGAGCAGCAGCATATTCCATGTTGAATTTTTGTATATACTGACGTCTTAAACGGTCCGCAATCTCTCCATATTCTTGAAAGAAAGCTTCTTCATTGGAAAAATCACCAGCGACCGATGAGGCCATTTCAGTGAGATCTTCTTTGACCCGCTTGTTAACATCATCCAGATGGCTGGCTATGATAATCTTTAACCCCCTTCTCATGCACCAGGCAATAAATTTTACAGTCGCGGCAATACGACTGTCTTCCATCACATTGCCTTCCAGATCATATTTCACATTATAATCAACCCGGATAAAAACCGTTTTGCCTTTTAAAATATGAGGAGGGATGCTTTGAAAAGCCCGGGGAAATTTCCAGCGGTTGGGATCATTGCGAATGGCCCGAATGCTTTCTTCTTCATCCGTGGGAATATATTCGGTCTCTTCTCCGTTTTCCTCACTTGTATCATCGGGAAATATTTCCTCATTGGAGAGCATTTCCTCAAGTAGTTGCGAAGAGAGAATATCATCCACGGTCGATTCGGAAAGCTCTCCATCGTGAAGCCCCCCAAGGTCTTGATCTAGCTGCGTATACTGTCTTTGAATCTCTTCCGTAACAGCCAAAGCTCCCATCGTCTGAATTCTCATGGTCTGTGGCGTGAGGCCTTTGGCGATGAGAAGATCATAACGCTTTGGATTTGCAATACGCAACTCATCGGATGAAAGAATATTTTGAAAGGCCGTTGCAAAAGCTGCTGAGCTAAGCGAATTGATATAATCCTTCAGAGAATCCTCTGAGGAAGACGAAAGAACGCCTTTCATTCTGACCAATCGATCCTGGTCTATGGATTCCTGATTCGCTAAGACAGTCATGGCTTGAGCCAGCACGTCGGTCTCTTGAGCCGAAATGAAAGATCGATCTTGTCCCATGATCTGCATGGCATTAGCCGTGATATCATCAGGCTGAATAATCGCGATGGAATCTTCCCGGGGAAGCTCTACTCCGCCGGAAAAATATTTGCGAGGAAGCATTTTCTTCTCAACCGGATCATAATCTCTTCGGATGTAATCGTAAACGCCTTTTTCAAAAGCCCTCATATAATTTTGGAAAATTTCTTCGCGGGCGTTCTGGTGAGTAGTTTCGAGTCCTTTGATCTTTTTTTGATCGATATATTTTTGACCGAGTAGGCTTTCTCTGATCTTTCTTTTATACCAAGCGGCCAGAATGTAGGAATGATAAATCTGACGTAAGGCAGCGAAATTTCTGCCAAAATTTACTTCGTGTTCAATTTCGGGAATAATGATTTCTTTAAGCACTTCCGTCGATAGATCAATCGTTTCTTTGCTTTCATCTGCTTCCTTTGTTGCTTGCCCTTGATTCTTTCTGAATTCCCAATAATTGGAATAATCATCTTCGGTTAATACTTTCAAATGACTGTAAACAATAATAGCCCGGTTTTGATATTCATAGATTCTAGCCTGATCAGGAATGATCCAAACCTTGTTGAAAGTGCTAACCGGAATCTGGCTGGTCCCGTATTTCTCCCGGGCTCTCTGGTAAACTTTCTTCCAAAAAGCTTCTCCGATTTCATCCTCGGGATATGTTAAAGAAGCGCTTAACTGTTTCAGCAGATAGTCCTGCGCCAAAAGGTCGCGCCCTAAGTCGGTGCGCGCAAGCGAGTCGGGAATGATTTCATCTTCCTCATACGGCGAAAGATTAACCCATAAATCCTCTTCGGGTATCGTCAGAGAGGCTAAAAAATATTTGATCAGTTTTTCGCCTTCTGTTTTAAGCTTCTGGCTGTCTTTTCCTCCATCGCCCACATCGAGAATAAAATCAAAGGCCAGCGGGGCTTGAGGATCCACGATAATACCTTTGAGCATTGGAGGAGCATAAGGCACGCTGGTATAGACCAGGGATCCAGGAGCAGGCATAAACGGTTCTTGGGCCAGTAATGAAACTGGGGTGAGTGTGCTAAGAAAAAAGAGGGCTGCTACGCTTATGCGTAGAGTCTGAAATATTTTTGTCCGCAGAATATATGACATGCATGTACCGGAAAATTGATATAGCGCAATATTAATCATTACAACTATAAAATTACTATTTGTAGAAAAAGAGAAATTGATGTGAATTATTTGTGAAATTGACTGCGGAGCTTTGAGAACGAAAATCGGATTAGCTTAAGGGATTATTCTTTTTAATGTCTTTAAGCAAGGCGGCCACTTGGGCTTCCGGGCCCTCTATGGTGATCCGCTTGATCAGGGGTTGGTCACCGACAAAAAAGACATAAAAACATATCTCACAATATGTTTCGGAATCAATTTTCGCTAAATATTGAAGGCGCGTATAGCTCTGGTTTTGATCATCGTGGGCGCCTTCACGGGAAGCCATTAAGCGAATTGTTTTTCTGTTTTCTAAAGGACAGTCTGTCTCTCGATAAGGTAAAAACTGCTTGAATCCCTTGAGAATATCAACAATTTTTTGTATATTGATCTGGGTATCGGTGTCCTTGATGATTTGAGCGAGAACAGTTTTCTTTCCTAAACCGCCCAGATTATTGATCATCGTTTGATGAGCCGGAAAATACCAATATTGATAAGTCTCTGCATAATTCCCGTTTTTAACGGTCTCTAAAAAAGACTCCACCTGTGAGCGGGCCAGAAGCACATTTTTCTCGTCTTTGGAAATAATATAGGCCGATTGTAAACGTCTGAATTTCCCGCTAAACATCCCCTCAAAATCCATAAACACATACACGCCCAGACTCATGGAAATCAGCGCGATACCTACATAAGTTAAAAAAGCAATGAATTGGAAGTTTTTTTGCATAAGCTTCCCCTTCTTTTTATCGTTTAATTTTTTTCTCGTTTAAACTCCAGTCATATGGGCTGAATATGACTTTCCATTGTTTAGGATTTTTCTTAATTGCCCCGGCCGTCTGCTGTGGCAAATACTCTGTGAGGGCCAGAAGCAGCTCTGTTCTGTTTCGGGCAAAATCTTTCATGAACCAGCTAAAGATAGAGGAGAGATAAGCTGTTTGGGTTGTTTGATCAAATCGGTTTTTCTCAACATTATTCAAAAAGATACGCCCCTGATCATTGAGCTGCTCTCCAAATTCGGAGGCTCGAGACGAATAGGCTTCCGGGCGAAGCGGCGGACAGCTTTTGGCGGCACAGACCAAAGTAAAATGAACTTGCCCGTTCATTTCCGGACGGAGAATCTGATGCTCAATCCGGCCGAGGGAAAATTTTTTATCCCCAATGTTGATAAACGGTTTGTCCCAGACGGTTGTCTTAAAGATCATGCCAATCGCTAAGCCCCCAAAATGCAACTCATTGATACTGTCGATAGGATAATTGTCGCAAACAATTTTCAAGGTAAAAGCATTATAAGCATTGATCCAAAAGGCCAGGCGGGCTGTAATATTAGACCATGTCCATGGAAACTGCTTCGACAAATCTTGAGTATAAATGTCCAAACGCTCATCCTGACACAACTGCGGATAATCAACCCATCCGTTTTGGACATGCTCCGATAATAATTCGGTATAGATCTGATGGAGATCATCTTGCGCCGAAGAAGACGAGGTGATGATCATATTGCATAATAAAAATGAAAAAATACTCAAAAATAATTTCCATTTCATCTTCTTTTCCTTCCGCTAAAAGGAACAAATAAAATGTGAGGGAATTTCTGCCATTTAGGTCCCTCGAGAATACCGATACCAAAGCGAATCTGCGGGATATCGTCTCGGTGCCGAAAAGATTTTATCAGACGATCCCAGAAAGAGAAAATCGTTCCGTAATTCGAATTTGTTTCATTATATTTGATCGAATGATGGACCCGGTGCATGTTAGGTGTTACGATCAATGATTTTAAGATCGAATCGCACCGGTCGTTGATCCTAAGATTACTGTGATGAAATAAAATGACCGGAAAATAAATCATTTTGTAAATAACATAATCCTGCCAATGCAAACCTAGAATAACGAACACGGCGATATTACATAAGGTTGAGAAAATGATTTCTGCAGGATGAAACCGCAAAGCGGTTGTCGAATCCATGGCCAAATCAGTGTGGTGCATGCGGTGAAATCTCCAGAGAAAGAAAATGCGGTGATTGGCCCGATGCCAGAGGTACATCCACAGATCAAAAAAGACAACGGCTATAACAATGCGCCAACCTAAAGGGACGTCGAATATATTCAAAAGACCCCATTGATTGGCCGCAGCCCAGTTCATCGCTTTGACCGTTAAAACGATAAATAAGATAGTAATAACAAAGCTCAGTCCGGCCATCAAGAGATTCACTGTTGTGTGACTCCAGGTTTTACGCTGTTCTCTTCGGGCCGGCAGAAGGCTCTCCAGTAAAAAGATCAAAATAAAAGCTATGATTCCGACTATAACGTCTTTCTGCATAACAAATCCCTCAAGAATAATATTGACGAGCTAGAATCTCCGGCGAAACGCCGCGTAAATATTTAATAATGAGCCAGAAATTTTTCCACTGCTGGCGGATGATCCCGTTTTTAATAAATTTCCGGGAAGATGTTGTGATTGGTCCGGGCAACAAGTAAATCCTTGTTTTTTTTCTGGCTAACTTGAAAAAATGAACATCTTCAAAAATCGGCCAATCGGGAAAACTGCCCAGCACCTCAAAGAAATCTTTCCGAACGATTATACCCTGATCACCAAATCGTGTCCAAATGCTGTTTAAGCGCGTGAAAGCCCCATAGACTTTCAGAAGCCAATGGGGATGATCGAAGCATAAACGAAATCTGGCCACCTGCACTTTGTCGTCTCGAAAGGCTTCTTCGATTTGCTTAAAAGCCTCAGCGCAAAGAATGCTATCCGCATGAAGAAAGAAGAACAAATCTCCCGACGCCTTGAAAGCGCCCGCATTGCATTGCAAGCCTCTCCCCTTTTGGCTTTGCAGATAGCAGACATTATTGTCTTTACATATCACCTTGGCTTGAGAAGTTGCGGCCCCATCCACAACTATGATTTCATGATTTCCGCCAAAGCAATGAAGATGTTCAATACATTTTCGCAATAATTCGTCATCCTGATAAACAGGGATGATAATAGAAATTTTCTGCATTCTTGTATTATAGCCAAAAATGATGAAATGTGGTAAATTGAAGTGGATGAAAAAGATCTCGTTATTGCTTATCCTGATAGTTTCGATAATGGCCTTAAATCTTCAGGTCTTGGCTTTTGATCAGCCTCTCTTCTCTCAGTTCATCGGCCATTCCTTTCAGGTTGATTACCACAAGTTTGAACCGCGAAACCCTCATTGTCAGCTTTCAGTAGTAATCGAAAATGATCCTAAGCAAGACGGCCAATATGTGATCACCCAAAAGGGCACCGGTGCCATCGATGAATTCTCTTCAGCTTCATGGACCACTCGATCATGGTGCCGGTTAAGCGAGGGTTTTCTTCAGACTCACACCAGCGAAACGGAGATCTTCGATGAATCAGGTCAACCCTTAAAAAAATATCAAAAGAAATACGATTATCAAGACAAAATAATCATATGGAGTGTAGAAGAGTTTCCATCGGGCAAGACTACCCGTAAAGCATTTCCTCTAAAAGGGCAAACGTGTGACAATACAACGCTCATCTTTTTTGTGCATTCCTTTATTCCCCATGAGCATCATCGCAATCAGCAAGCATTTTACCTTTTAACTGATGAGCCAAAAATGTATAAGGTTAATTTACGTTTTTTGAAAAAAGAAAAAATCCAGCTTTCGAGAAAGATATGGGAAGCTCTCAAAATCAAACTCACCGCTGATCTTGGAATCCTCGATGATGTCCTCGATCAGTTTGTTAAACCCACTTACATCTGGTATGAAGCCCAGCATCCCTATCGATGGCTACAATATCAAGGATTTGAAAAAGGGGCTCACTCTCCGTATATAATTTCCACATTGGTTATAGAAAATCCCGACTAGTGGCTAGGCTGATTTCTTTTGATATATTTCTTAATATCAAATTTTGATTGACAGCCATGATAGCTCATGTATCGTATCTTTCCAAAAACAGCGCGCTCACCCCAAGCGCGATCATGAACACCGCCGATCGACCAGGCGATGCCTGCATACCCATTGGGATCCCGACCGTCGAGTTCATATTTATCATTTAGAAAAATGGCGGCTTTCATGGCCTGCTTCACCGAGGAAGTCCATTCCAGAATCTTCTTGGCCCAATACATACGCATGTATCCGTGCATCTTTCCTGTCTTGACCATCTCCATCTGCGCGGCATTCCATAGATCGTCGTGTGTTTGCGCGCTTTCCATCTGATTTAAAGAATAGAGGAAAGCGCGCTTATCTTTTGCATGCGTTTTGATCGTTTTCTTCGCCCATTGCGGAAAGCCATCGGTCGAATCATAATCCTTATTATAATAGCAAAAATTATCAGACAATTCCCGTCGGACAATCAACTCTTCCAAAAAAGCCTGCTTGCTTTGCTCATTCACTTTAGCTGCCATGACACTTAAGGCCACTCTCTGAGCGCTCAGTTGTCCAAAATGTAAATACGGCGAGAGATCGGATTGGCCGTCTTGATTGGGATCGTTTCGCTGATCATCATAATGGTTGAGCTTCTTGTGAATAAATTCTTTCAGCATTTTTAGGGCTTTTTTCTCACCTGGGTTGATCCAACTGACTTCTTTAACCGCTCTATTTATGCACAACTTTTTACCCAAGCTTTTCCATTTAGTCTTTGTTGTCGCCGGGCTTGCGGAATGCGGATGTTTTTGTACCTTCGGAAAATCCTGAAGATATTCATTAAGCACTCGGTGAATTTTTGGGCGAATGGTATAAGCGCCAAATTCCTGTTTGTCGCTGGCCAGCCAGCAGGGAACAAGATTATGGGCATCGACCTCATAAAAAGGAATTGTGATCTTCTTTTTGAGAGCATCTTTCCATTTTCTTTTAATCTGTAAAGGATCAAAATCTGTCACCAAGACACTGCTCTTGTTTTTGTTCACATAATGCGGAATTTCTTTTTCAGGCTCACCACACAGACAAATAAACGATATATTCTTTTTTGTCAACTCCTGCTCGAGCTGCTCTAGCCCTTTAAGCATAAATCCGTACTGCCTGATCGTAGCGCTTAGAAACTCAGGAACCAGACAAAACACAACCATCAATGGTCTCTTCTCTTTTAAGGCCGTCTGTTGAGCAAAGATCAGGGCCCAATTATCATCCCTTCGCTGATCCCTGCTCATCCAATAAACTACCGGTCCAGGCTGCTTATCCCCCTTTTTAACTAGACGTGTTCTTCTTTGATCGATCGATTTCATTTCTTATCTGAATAAATTTTCAAAATGCTCAACAAAATTATTATATTGAGGATAAAGCTGGCAACCCAAAATCCTTGCGATTTTGCCATGACGAAGCGCTTCCTTTATATTGCCAGTATAAACAAAATGAATCAACCCGAGATTGTGATGAATTTCGCACAGATAGGGATTTAAGGACAAGGCCTTTTGATATTCAAAGACAGCCCGTTTGATCTGGCCGTCACGCTCAAAGGCATTCCCTAAATTAATATAGATATCAGGAAAATCATTTATTATTTTCAAAACCGCCTGATATAAGCAAATCGCATGCTCATGATATCCTTTTAATTTATAATGGGTGGCCAGACTGCTTATAAAAACAGCAAGAATTTCTTTTTTCTTCAATATTCGAATGGAAAAATCCTCGGGTTGGCCTTGAGTAAAATTCTTCCGATAATATTCATCCGGCAACTCTCTGCCTTGAGAAGTCATCTCGATATTCCTATAGGAACCTTTTTGTTGATAGCGAATAAAAAAATGCCCCGGAACGATCGCACCTTTAAGAGGCATTTGAAAATCTTCCGCAATAATCAGCATCAATAGCGATAAACTCAGACAATTGCCTTTTTTTCGCCTTCTTAAACGCGTTAATAGAATATCTTCCAGAGAACTTTCAAAAATCCTCTGACGATTCACGCGAAAATTATTTTTTTGAAAAAGGATACCATTAATTTGGTTTATTATTTCTTTAATCGTTTGTTTCCGATCAATCTGACTTTCGATGTTCGATAAAAAAGAATCAAATTTTTGTTTTTCTTTTTTAAAAGATAAGTCCGAATCCATCAGATCGGCCTCGGCCTTTACGCTCAATTCAATGAGCATATCTGTCAGATCAATATTATTTTCACTGCTCTTACCTATATGATCTATTGCATCCGTACTCAGCTGCCATTGTTTGCTTTGCCCGCCACGCGCACTTCCGGCCACCGCTCCCAAGAAAAGGAGATTCATCACAAATAAAACCAAAGCCTTCTTCAATAGTCTTTTTAAAACTACACTCATATAGAGATAGTATACACCTTCAGATAGTTCTTGTCACAATGAACGATTCTCAGTAGAATAACGGCAACTTTATCCCCTGCGCAGGAAGTAAACAACATGGACACTAAAAACTTCTTGGATCCGCGGATTACCGATTCTCAAATCTACGATGTGATGATTGTCGGCGCAGGTCCAGGAGGATCTATAGCCGCGTATTATTTAGGTAAAGACCCCCGCAAAAATATCCTTATTGTTGATGCCCATGATTTTCCGCGTCAAAAATGTTGTGCCGGCGGATTATTTTTCGTCGAGGATTGGCCGCTTGAATTTGAAAATTTCCGCCTCATTCAAAATGAACTGCCGGCTTTTTCCTGTTATGACTTTCATTTTTATTGCAATGAAGCCTATTTTTATCATACGCCCGATATCCATATTTTTGATGTCGTTGACCGCTTCGATTTCGATCATGCGCTTGTCAAAATTGCATTACAGTCTCCTCAAGTTCGCTTTGAGACATGTCGGATCAGAGAAATTGATAGACTTATCAAAGACAAAGAAAGCATCTACCGCCTAAGAGGCAGAGAAAAAACCTATTATGCGCGCAAGATCATCGGAGCCGACGGTTTTGGGAGTGTCGTGAGCCGCTTTTTGGGGAACCGACCTGCTCGCCGCACTGATTACGGCCGCTGTATCCAATATGATCTGAAATGTGCTCATGTGGGACAGGGCTCAACCTCTGTTTTCTTAAATTGGCAAAACGAACTTGGTTTCAGCTGGATTTTCCCCAATCCTGATGGCTATGCCCTGGGAATGGGCTTGATCGGAGAAACACGCCAACCTCTTCATCAAATGCTGGATGAGTTTCTTCAATATGCCCTCACTCAAAATCTAATCCCTGCTGAATTTGAGAAAAAGAGATTGAGCGGAGCCTGCTGTCCGGTGGCTGTTGCTAGACAGTTTGGCCATGAGGATATTCTTTTATGTGGAGACGCCCTCGGGGCGGTCAGGCAGCTAACCGGTGAAGGGATTTATTATGCCATGAAAACAGGTCAAATAGCCGCTCAATGTCTGCTTGAAGATGCTCCCAATTTGGCAGAAAGATATCGTCGATCTTTAAAGCCCATTCTCAAACAAATTACTCTCATCAGAGGCTTTCATCCGGGCCCTATTTGCAAGTTTCTTTTAAGGGTGTGTATTAGAATATTTTCTATTCGCTTGCCTTTTGGGTGGCATCAAAAAGTGCGTAAAAAAATCATCGATAAATTTCACCGGATGGATACTTTGTCATCCGTCTCAAAATACAAGCAAGTTCATGGATAAATTAGATCATGTCCATCTTAAGAAATACAAAAGATAATACAATGACAGTGAATCACAATAAAACGGAAAAACTTTTTGATTCGATTGCCTTTCGTTATGATTTTTTAAACTCACTTTTTTCAGCCTCCATTCATCGGAACTGGATCAGATTTCTGGTTCAATCTTATACTATGCCAAACGCTCCCCTGGTTTGTGACGTTTGCGCGGGCACATCCGAAACCACCATCGCCTTTGCTAAAGAGCATCCGCAAAGCCGACTGGTCGCCGTGGATATCTCTGATGGTATGCTTCAAAAATCTTATCGCCGGATTAAATCTCATGGTCTCTCTGATCGAATTAAGATATTTCGGGCCAACGGACTCTCGATGCCGTTTCAAGATCAATCATTCGATGTGGTAGTTAATACCTTCGGTTTAAGGAATGAACACTCCATTGAGAAAGCTGTTTGTGAAATGGTTCGTGTTTTGAAAAGAGGCGGGCAAATGAAAATCCTTGAATTTTCTCTTCCAAACAATAAAATTCTTAAAAAGATCTATTTGTTCTATCTGATAAAGATTATGCCTGCGGTTAGCCGTCTCTTCTTGAAAGACCGCAGGGCCTTTGATTATCTAGCCAGAACCATTTGTGAATTTCCGCCGCCAAAAAGGATTTTAGCGATCATGGATCACTATGGACTTACAAATATTCGGGCACAATCTTTAACAGGTGGCATTGCCACTCTTTATCAAGGTCAATTGGCATAAAAAGGAGCGCAAAAGCTATGTTTAAAAGACTCGTAATTACTCTTTTCATTGTGGCTGCATTTTTAATGAATCTCCCAATAACATGCCCGGCACAGGAAATATCCAAAACGTTGGTTGTTTTTTATTCCCGTGACGGACACACGAAGAAAGTGGCCCAACGTTTATCCGAAAAGTTTAATGCAGATTTAGAAGAATTGATTGATCAAACAAAGAGAACCGGCCCGATCGCCTTTATGCGGGCCGGTAAAGATGCAGTGGCCGGTAACTTAACTGAACTGAAATCGCTTCAATGCGATCCGCAGGATTATGATATTATTCTTATCGGCACCCCCGGCTGGTGGAGCAATGTCACTCCGGCGGTGCGCACTTATATCGATGCCAATGATATCTCTGACAAGCACGTTGGCGTCTTTGGCACCGCGCATTTAACCGGAATCGAAAACGCTATCGCTCAAACAGTCGAGCTTATTTTTCAGAAACCACGTGAAGATATCCCGACTCTTGGCCTTTATCACAGTGATTTAAAAGACGACGTATTGCCAGGAAAAATTGACGATTTTTATCAACAATTTCTTTCTTCTGAAAACCGTTAATGAAAAGGCTTATTCGCCAATCAGCCATTGTCTTAGGAATCCTTTCCTGCTGCAGCCCATGCTTAGGCCAATTCCTTTGGCCTGAAGTCGAAACGTATCAACAAATATCAATCGACAAAAAGACCAAGGTCATGCGCTCTCGCCTTGATGGAAATTTTAAGCATCTAAGTAATGATCGCTTTGTCCTTAAGGAAGCTGGTCTGGGAAATTACGGATCATTCAACGATATAAGCTGGAAGCTTGAATCCCAAACAGAAAGCAGAGAAGATCTTCTTTGTCCACTTTATACTCTCTTTACAATTAGAAATAGAGAAAATCGGATTATCTCCACTCTTAAAAATGATTACGATTATCAAGATAAGATTATCCATATCAGACGCTTGGACGAGAATATGAACATAATCGAACAACAATCTTTGCCTCTAAAGGAGCGCACAACAGATTATGCCACCCTTATTTATTTTTTAAAACCTTTTCTTGATGATTTGATAGCTGGAGAAACGATACGTTTTCATTTTGTCAGCAGCGAACCAGGTCTCTATAAGTTAAAAGCCGAATTACTTAAAGAAGACTCTATCATGGTTGAATCACAAAAAATAGAAACTGTGCAAATCAAAATAAATACCGATATGGGTTTTCTCAATGCCATTGTTGACCAATTTGTGCCGCCGACTTTGTTGTGGTATAGTAAAGATAAGCCTCGTGTCTGGTTGAAATATGAAGGACTGGAGTCTGGTCGGGGATCAGCCCATATCTTGACTACCGTCGAGAATTTTACTTCATCCTTTTCTTCTGATCCAGTTAAGAATGCTGCTGGCTCCCATTAACTTCCTCAATGTATCGGCTATATTTTTTTTAGAAGTCTTTATCGAAAATACTTCATGATGAAAAAAAATACATTATTCAGATTAGAAGAGATCCTCGATATTATCCCCCATCGCCCTCCTTTTCTTTTTGTTGATCGAGTCATTAAATTCAAACCGGATCACCTTATCATTGCTGAAAGATTCATCCGTGAAGATGAGCCATGGTTTAAGGGTCATTTTCCGCAAAAAGCGATTATGCCCGGAGCCTTAGTGCTGGATGCCTTAGCCCAAACAAGTGGGTTGCTCTTAGGCTTCAGTAAAAAAGCCATCCCCAGCAATCAGCAAGAACCCCCCAAGATATTCTACTTGGCCTCATCTAATGTCAAATTCACCTCCCCTGCTTTTCCGGGAGAAACACTTGAATTGATTTCGGAAACTCGTGAACAATTTGAACAGCTTTATAGTTACACTGTTGAAGCCACCGTTGGCCGTAAAATCGTTGCTAAAGGTATCCTGACTCTTGCAGCTGTAGAAGGAACGCTATGAACGCCCTGATCATCCGCGCTAATCCCAGAAAAAACGGCCACACCCAACAGCTAACCGATCTGTTTATCGAAGGCCTGAAACAAGGCAATGCCAACGTTCAAGAGATTGATTTAACGACCAAAAGAATCAATCCCTGTAAGGGTTGTTATCATTGTTGGCTGATAACTCCCGGGCAATGCGTTTATAAGGATGATATGACCTCTGCTATGGGAACATTCACACAAGCCGACATTGTTGTTTTCTCCACACCCTTATATATCTACAGTATCAGCGGCACATTGAAAGTATTCTTTGATCGTTTATTGCCCTATATGAAAAATGTGCATCTGCCCGCTGGTCAAGATAAGATTCGTAACGCCATCCGCAATCCTAAAAAATGGCCACAAAAAATGGCCTATATCCTGGTGGGGGCATTCCGTGGTTTAGATACGTTTGAAGGAGCCCGTAAAACGCTTGAACTCTTTTCCGAAGGATTAAACCTACCTTTAGCTGGCGGCTTGATCCGCGGTGAATCCTATCTGCTGCCATTTACCTATTTAAAGCCCAAGACGATTCGAACTGTAATGTCTTCTTTTAGAACCGCGGGCACCGAGCTTGCGACACAGGGTAAGATCTCACAATCAATAATAAACAATGTCAGTGTGCCTCTTTCTGAAAATGTTTCCCATTTTCTAGAGGATTCCAACATTTATTGGCAGGAAGCACAAGCGCTAGGCAAGCAGGCTATGGATCCAAATTCCGTCAACAACCATGTTCTTAAAAATCCTTACATTCTGATCAGCGAAATGGTCCGGCACATTGATTCCCAAGCCACAGCCCGTATCAAAGCATCTGTTCAATTTGATTTTACTGATAGAAATATCCATTTTACGATTACAATCAATAAAGGAAAATGTACGGTCAAAGAATGCCTATCGGAGGATTATCATCTGCGCATAACCACCACGAGTGATGTGTGGTCACAGATTTTCCTACGAGAGCTCGACGCGCGCAATGCGCTTAAGGATCAGAAGCTCGTTATTCAAGGAGACAAAATGCTTTTCTCCCGACTCGATAAATACTTCCCTCTACCTTGTGATTAATTCTAAGCGGATTGCGGTTGTGAAGATAATTCAGAGGCCACCAATTCTACACCGCGGTAATTATTGACCTTGTAGATGCGGGTTGTGTCCTCAAATCCATTGGCGCGTACCAGTCCGGACAAAACCCGCCCCGGTCCAATCTCAAGGAAGGTCTTAACGGACTGCGCATGACAATATTCCATGCATTTTCTAAACTGAACAGGATTAATAAGGCTCGATGTGATGGCCTGTTTGATAACAATGGGGTCTGATTCTGCTTGGCCTGTGCCATCAAGAATAACGGGCATTTGGGGTGACTGGAATGTCAAAGGCTCAACCCATATGCGAAACTGTTCGTACGCGTTTTGCATGTAGGGGCTGTGCCATGGCCCGGCGACATTGAGTTTCTTACATTTTCCTCCGGCTTTATGAATTTCCGCAACCAACTGATCAAAAGCAGATCGCTTACCGCTCAGCACCGTCTGATCCAGCGTATTATAATTCGCAATCACTATTTGATTGTCAAGACCAAGGTCATCTATGATGCCTTGAATTTTATCAGGGGCGACTGCTAATATCGCCATCATGCCGCCTTCACAGACGGTAGCTGCCTCATCCATCAACTGGCCACGTTTGGTGGCTATGGAAATAGCCAAGCGGTCATCAATGATACCGGCCGCAACTAATGCCGTGATTTCACCCAAAGAATGCCCCAGCACAAAATCAGGAATAATATTTTTCCTTATGACATGACGTAAATACCCGAGGCTAACCGCCACAAGTAAAGGCTGGAGCAAAGACGGCCTCACTAATTTTTTTGCCGGTCCTCTTAAGCAGATAAGCTCAAGGTCTTCCCCGGCTTGCTGGCTGGCTTCATTGATAAGCGCACGGAAATCATCATCCTGTTTAAACAGATCCCGCCCCATACCAACCTCTTGGGATCCCTGTCCGGGAAATAAAAAAACTATTTTGTTCATAATTAGATTGCTACGGCCGATAATCCACCGTCGACAATGATAGATTGGCCAATGATATACGAGGCCCCTTCTGAGGATAAGAACAGAACCGCCTGGGCCACTTCTTCGGGTTTGCCGAAACGTTTCAGGAGAATTTTCTCGATGTTTTGTCGCTTAATCTGACGGAACATTTTGGCTGTCATATCTGTTTCGATAAAACCGGGAACAACGGCATTCACGCGAATACCCCTGGGTCCAAACTCAGCAGCCATAGATCGTGTAAAGGCCAATAGTCCTCCTTTGCTGGCTGCGTAATTGGATTGCCCTGCAATGCCTACCAAACCGGCTACACTGGCGATATTGATCATAACCCCTTTTCTCTCAGCCAACATCGACCGGCCCACAATCTTGGCCCAACGATAAGCCCCGTGCAGATTGGTATTAATGACCTTTTCCCATTGATCAAAGGTCATCATCATCAGAAATTGATCTGACGTAATACCGGCATTATTAATCAAAATATCGATCGACTGATTCTCTTTAATGATGGACTCTACGGTCTTTTCAATGCTCTCAAGATCCGTTTGGGAGCACTTGATGGCAACAGCTTTGCAAGAATTTGTTAGATCCTGTGCCGCTTGTTCATCTTTGTGATATGTGAAATAAACCTTTGCCTTATGTGCGCAGAAGGCCTCGACGATAGCCTTACCGATCCCTCTGGATCCGCCGGTTACAACAACAACTTTATGATCAAATGACATGTTCACCGCTGGATTGCAGATGGATATATCTTTGCCAGATAAAATCAGGCATTTCCTTAATCAGCTGTTTTGTTTTCTGATTCACAACAATCAGATTGGAATAGCCGCTGGCAATTTCGGTCTTCTTTTTTTCATGCATAATCGAATGTTGAAAAGTCAACCGGCCCTGATACACAGGCTGAATACGATGCGACGTATGCAGCACTAAAGGTTCACCGTAGCTCACATAATTTTTATATTCACAATGATTTTCCGAAATCATAAATGTTAGACCAGTTTGAAGAATCTCATCAATAGAGATCATTTCCAAAATGATTTCAAAGCGCGCTTGATCAAACCATTTAAAATAGTGACCATTATACACCACCCCCTGCATATCAAGTTCATACAGTTTTGGCGTGATTCTCATTTTGCGTTTGATTAATCGGCCTTCTGAACTGTTTAGATCCTGAACACTCATTACATTTCATCAAGCTTAACGCTTAAACTTTTGGGCATAATCGGAGGCATAGAAATGGTATCAAGACGGGGGCCACCGGGCTTTCCGAGATGGAATGCTAAACCGGCATAAGCCATAGAAAAAGGAAACAAGGCCAAACCGACATGGGCATTAAGGACATAGGAAAAGCATGCTGCTTCAACGGAAGCTACTTGTTGTTCTTGGTCAAAAACGGGATCTGCGACCTTAAGAGCCCCGCTGGAAGCGGCGATCTTTACACCGATGATTTTATTCTTCAAACCTTGTTTGCGTTTTTCGCGAATCACTTGATGACCCAGAAAAGATTCCTTGTCAAAATCAATCATCCATTGCAAGCCAAGGGGTAGCGGATCTCTGACTCTTTTTCCTTCAGCATAAATATTAAAAAAACGGCCTTCTAGGCGTAGGTCGTGATGGATATTGCTTCCGCAAAGCCCGCCGCCATGCTGCTTGGCTGCGGTAGTCAAAGCGTTCATTAATTGTGGACCGATTGCTTTGGGGGCCATGGCCAGATAGCCAAATTCAGAAGTCTTTCCGGCGCGAAATAAGAAAACAGAGCTATCTTCAAATGGGTATGTTTCTACGGAAAGATACGGCAAGCCAAGCACGTCGGCGCCAAAAAGATCTTTGACAACCTTCCAGGCATCATACCCGTCAATGCTGAAAACTACGTGACTGTCGGTTAAATCCTCGAGACCGCCAGAATCACCATTAAGCCTGCAAAGATCCTTGCAAGCGGCATCATCGATAATGCTTTCACATAAGACAATAAACTCTTCATCATTATTGGCGATGTAGGCATCAACAACTAGCTGTCCTTGTTTATTTGCAAGAAATGTATGTAAAACTCGACAAAAACGGATTTTGGCCACATTGCCTGCAAACAATTGATCGAGCAGGTCAACGCCCGTATCTCCGGAGATGCGGTATTTCTGCATAAAAGAAAAATCCGTAATGCCTACCGTATCGCGGATCAAATGATATTCCTTTTTGGGATCACTAATGACAGTTGGAACTTCGATCCCATAACGTTCTTTAAAAGAGGCCCCTTGAGCGGCCAAAAGATCACGAAGCGGGAGCGTTCTCATGGGCTATCTCCGTCTTTTCTTTTTGTTCTATGACATAATCGGCCAGGGTATTAATTGAACGTAAAATCGCCACATTATGGTCGGGAATTTTAATACCAAAACAATGCTCAACGCATAAAACGACCTCAAGCGCATCCAGCGAATCAAGGCCAAGTCCTGCCCCAAAAAGCGAAATATCTTCGTGCATGTCTTCTGGAGTGTAGGGCAAATTGAGTCGCTTGATCAGCTCTTCTTTCATCGCATTGATCACGCGGGCCCGTTTTTCTATAGCATTTTGCATCGCGCTGTCCATAACCGTCAATTTCTCCTTTCAAATTTATAAATTATACACGAAACATGCAAAAAAACAATAGTTTACAGGTTCAACAAGAAAATGGTGAATGGCACAGAATTATGCAGAAATCGATGGGAGTTTATCGAACGGATCGGGTTTAATCACAACAGCAAAGTTATATCCTACATCACTGCTGCCTAAAACCAGAATATTCTGAGGTTTTTTATTCAATGGTTTTTGATCGATCTCCTTAATACCGGTTATTTGCGGCCAGAGATCAGAATCCTCCTTTATAGCCGAAAGAACACACGCCAGCGTAAGGATAATCGAAACACTTTCGATATATCCGGTATGAAATGTGGTTGTCACCAAAGGCACATGTTCATAACACTCTTTGAAAATATCTTTGCAAACATCCATCACCTTCTTATCCTGAACGTTTCCTTGCGGAGCCCAGACGACCAGATCAATATCGTCCTCTTTACTATTCGATCTTTGTATTGCCAATTCACACGCATGGCGTAAGCCGTGCGTATCCAGATTCTGTTTAAGAAATGACCCCCCATCCATAGACATTCCATAGCCGAGCACCTCTCCGAGGATGGGAGCCCCTCGGCTTTGGGCCATATGAAGCGGCTCCATAACCATCATGCCAGCGCCTTCTCCGATCACTTTTTGTTTGGCATTGTCTAACCTCAGGCGGTAGTCATGTTCCTGCTCGCCCGTATACAAATAATTGATCAGATCATATTTCCAATAATTATTAGGATAAACCTCTTCAGCAGCACCAACCACCATTTGATCGGCCTGACCTTCTGCCAACGCATCAAAAGCATAGGCCAAGGCCTGCAGACCGGCATGATGACCCGGCGCCAAAGAAATATTTACGCCTTTTAAATACAAAGCATTGGACACCCAGCCGGCCGTAGAGTTAGCCGTGATGTTAGAAAAACAGCTGATATCTGCTTCATATTTTCCGCTGGTAAACAGTTTATTCATGTGACTCTCTTCTGAAGGCCCACTGCAAACGCCCATGGCAATACCGATTTTATCGGCATTGCTTCTGCTCACACGGATACCTGAATTATCAAGCGCCCGCTTGGCCGCTGCTGTGGCAAATTTGCTGATCGGATTCATATGAGAAAAATCAAGACGCCGATCGATGTCTTGGGAGTTGAACTCTGGAACCAAACCGGCGAGTTCGGACTTCATATTCTTCAGGTTCAATCGTTTGATAGAGCCAATTCCACGCTTACCCTCGCGTAACGCTGTTAGATTTTCTTCCATGGTCGTGCCAAGAGAAGAAATGGCCCCCACACCGGTAATCACAACCCGCTGGGTGCTGTTTGTAACAGGAGGTGTCGGAAAATTCCATTGGGTTATAACTGCCGCCGCATTATTACCCCCAAAGGCATAATTGGCGGATATAAAGGCTTTGTGTTCTTTGTTTCGAAAATTATTTGGAACATAATCAAGCGTGCATCCCGGACGTCCTTGTGTAAAATTAATCGTCGGCGGAATGAAGTTTTCTTCCATAGCCAGAAGGCTGCAGGTCGCCTCCAGAATGCCGGTTGCCCCCATGCAATGGGCAAAATATGACTTCAGCGAAACAGCAGGAATAGAGTGATTGTTTATAAACTTAGTAATTCCTTTGCTTTCCGCTCTGTCATTGGCTTCCGTTCCAGTCCCGTGCGCATTGATATAGCCGATATGGTTTAAGTCAATCCCGGCATGATTAAGAGCGCGGGACAATGTACGAAATACACCATCCCCTCTAGGATCGGGAGCCGTTGGATGATAGGCATCAGAGGTAGTGGCATGGCCGGCAATTTTTGCATAGCAACGCGCATGCCGCAGCAAAGCATGTTCCATCTCTTCCACAACCCAAAAACAAGCGGCTTCTCCGATGTTTAAACCAACCGGTAAAGAAAACGGAGCAGTCTGACCACAAGAGAGTGCTTTCAGGCCATGAAATCCTGACATGCTGGCCAAACTTAAGCTATCCGATCCGCCGACCAGAACCTTTTTATAATATCCTCGGCGGATCAGCATGTGAGCCAACCCTATCGCTGCTGTGGTCGAAGAACACGCCGTTGTGACCATCCATAATTCTCCGCCAATACCTAGGGCATGCGCCATAGCCTTTCCGAATCCGTAATACTTAACCAGCAAATTCATCTTTTCATCAAAGGGAACATCCGATTGGCCGTGGATCCATCTGTATTCTTTTTCTCCGGATAAGAGACCGCCATTGCAAGTTCCCAGAACCATCGCTGTGTCGCGATTGTTTGGGGCTTCTCCTAACGGAAAACCGGCGTCCTGAAGGGCTTTACGGGCAGCGACAATTCCGTACTGGATATAGGCATCATCGTATTCTCGACGCTCAGAATCACTCAAATATTCTTGGGGATCAAAATTTTTAATCTCCGCACCAAGATTAGTGGAAAAATGAGATGCGTTAAATTTGGTTATTGGCGCAATGCCGTGGCGACCATTTTTCAAAGAATCCAGAAGTGTTTCTTTGTCACTGCCAATCGGACTGAGAAAACCGACTCCGGTGATCACCGCTTGGCCTCTAATGCCCTTTTTTCGAAGCTGCTTACCGGCGACAACTTTGCCTCCCTCATATTCAATGGGAGCCATATGCACGGCATGCTGATCTTTATTTTTCTTAAAGAACTCTTTCCAAATTTTCACGAATTGACCATAGAGCTGTTCATCGCTAAGCGTTGGATGATGGGCCACTACATGAGCACCGTTATAGTGGCTCCAATTGCGATCAAAAATTCTTCCCTGACGCTCAAGCCTTTCCCAATGAACGGTACCCGGATACGGCGTAAACAAAAAGAATTCGGATGTGCGGATATTAGCTTTGTTGCTTAAATCAATAATACGATCAGCAATGCTTGTGTCATCCCAATCGCGGCCGATCGCAAAAGACCCAAAAAAACGAATGCCGCGCTCTTCAATATTTTTGACCAGATCACAGAGCATCTGTTGTTCCTTTTTTCCTCCTTGAATAGCCTTAATCGATACGGGATCAACGTTCATGGTGCAGTAGAAATTGCGCACGCCCGCTTTAGCGACCAAATCCAGGAACTTGGGATCAGTTCTTAACGCCATCGTCGAGCTGACAAAATATTTTTTATTTAAAGGGATAAGGGCTTCTAAGAGTTGGGTGACATAATCATATATTCTTCTCTGCGGGAAAAACAACACATCGTCGGCCAGATATACATTGTCATATTTCAGTGTTTTGATCTCTTGGATAACATGATCGATGGGACGCAGGCGAATCCGCGGCCCCATATGAGCAGGGATCGCGCACATCGCACAGCTATACGAACAGCCGCGCGTAATCTGGACAAGGTCTTCATCCCAGTCATAATTATGTTTATTATAAAAAATATCGCGCTTAGGGATACGCATTTTGGAAAGATCGAAACGGCATCCGCCAACATATTTCTTCTTCAGCTCTCCACAACGCATATCTTCAATCACAGATTCCCAAATTGGTTCGACCTCTCCGACGCAAACCGCATCCGCATATTGAAAACATTCGTCGACCATAAACGAAGGGAAAAATCCACCCATAATTACTTTTTTCCCATGAGCCCGATAGCCATCGGCAATCTCCAGAGCACGCGTGGCTTGAGGCGTAAAACAATTGATAGCCACCAAATCTGTTGGTGCGCTGTAATCAAGGGTGTCTCCGCTATTGTCATCCACTAATTCGGTTTCTATATCAGGCGGGGTCCAGGATGCCATAATCGGAATGCCTAAAGACGGCGGCGTCGTAAAATTCCCCAGAAAATAATCGACCACACCCTGGTCGAATTCAGGATTATTGCTGAGAAATTTCTCAAAACGGGGATAAACAAATGTTATTTTCATCAAAGGCTTTTGATTTTTTCCATGACCTTGTTGGCTATAATCTGATTGTTATCTTCGGGCTGAATATTATCAACCCAATCAAAAACAATTTTGATCTTCTTTTTTTGCCTGAAACACTCTCTAAGGGGAAGAATATGTTGTGCCCCATAAATGCGGGCCGCCATAACGGGCACCGAGGATTGTCGGGCTAAGAATCCGACCCCCGCATGAAAATCATCCCAAGCGGCTTTGATCACTCCCTGGGGAAAGATTAAAAGCGGCTTTTTGTTCAATAATGCCAAAGCCAAACGCATGGCCCTAAAATCATTCGTCTGACGTTTTAAGGGAATCGCTCCGAGTTGTGAAAAACATATCCGGCCAATCCAGTTGCGAAAAAGTTCTTCTTTCGCCAGAAAACATATCCTGCATCTGATAAATGTTGCCACAAGAGGGGGATCAAAATAACTGAGATGATTGGCCGCTAAAATGAACGGGCCTTTGGATGGTATTTTTCCTTGCCCTTTTAGCTCAATATTAAAAAATAGCTTAAAAAAACAAAAAGAAGTAAGTTTTGCCAACCAATAAAGCATCGTAGAATCTTTTAAAGTTCAGCTAATAATTTTGAATGAAGAAAATTATCTAAAAAGATCTCGTAAAATACCCCACTTATTTCGCATTCCATAACTGCGGTAAAGACACATCAGATAATGCAGCCAGGTTGTAATCGGCGCTCGGGCATTGATATTCAGCATTTTTCCGCATGATTTATTATTGGCGATAGGAACGACATACCCAAGATCCACTGGTTTGTATTTCTTTAAGGGACGATTTTGATCTTGAGCGATAATATTGCAGGCAGCGGTTTTTCCCTGAACAATGGAAAATTGAACAGCCATCCGCAAAGGTTTTTTATCGATAGTTACCAGTGACGCATCCCCTGCGGCATAGCAATCATCCGAGAATCGTAAATACTCATCAACTTTGATTCTGCCCTGCGATCCTTTGTCTATATCAAGATCGGCAATAAAATCCGAGGCTGTTACCCCCGCGCTCCAAACCACAAAAGCATCGGATAATTCTTCTCCGGTTGCCAGCTTGGCTGTATGGCCGTTATATTCTTTAAGTCCGCTGTCACATCGAATCTCGATCCCCATCTTGCGAACATGTTTTTCAGTATAGTCCTTCATCCATGGAGCCAGTGGACCCAAAATCGACGTAGCTTTCTCGATAATCATCACTTCTTTTTCAATTTTCTGTAATCTTAAATATCTTTTGATATTCGAGGCAATCTCGATTCCGGTATAACCTCCTCCGATCACACAATATTTTTTATAATTCCGATTTCGTATTTCTGCATCTAGTTTCTTTGCATCTTCCACCGAGTTCAAAATATAAGTATTCTGACGCAGCTCCTTCTGTCCGTAAAAAGTTGTGTTGCCCCCGGCGGCAATGATCAGATAATCGTAATCGACTGTTTGATTTTCGACGGCCACTTCTTTTTTAGCAAAATCAATAGATGCGACCTTTCCCTTCAGGAATTTTGCCCCGCAGGTCTTGGTAATATCCCTAAGAGAATAAGTTAAATACCGAGGAGAGATCCTCCGGCCTATTATATCTGGCAAAAGTGGAAGAAAATCAAAGGTTTCTTTCTGATCGATTAATGTGATTTCAAAATCCTTATGAAACCTACCGATTGTGCGTAAAGCACTTAATCCAGCAAATCCCCCGCCGATAATAATGATTCTTTTCATTTTTCCTTCTTCAGGCAAATATATTTACAGCTACGGCTCTGGATATCCAAAGCCAACTCGTTTCTGGGATCCAGACTCAAAGCCTTTTGGATCAACTCCTCATACTTTTTTTGGTTCCCCTCAAACTTATAAATCTGGGCTAATCGAACATAGGGATCAGGAAAAAATGGATCATTTTTGATTGTTTCCTCAAGATATATCTTTGATTTTTCTAAATCTCTGCCAAAAATTTCCGGAATCAACATATAATAACTCCCGTAACCAAAAGTCGCGATAGGAGAATCAGGATCGATTCTTCGAATGATAGCTAGATGCTTCAAAACAGCTGCCCCATTAATTGCTTTTAAAAAGGGACCACCGTAATGGGCGATCATCCCCTTGGCGGCTGCATAAAGTCCGTGGGCCCTAATAAAATTCATTTCATCGACATTGTCCTGACCAAAATTAATAACCTTGCCGGTTAGGCGTGCGGTTTCTTTAAAGTCCATTTGAATATAATGGATATAGGCCAGGGTCATCCAGGCAGGGGCAAATGTGGAATCCTCTTTTAACAGGTCCTTTAACAATTCTCTGCTTTGTCTATATTTGTGTTCCCTTCTTAAGATCTCCGCTATTCCCCAGCGAGCCTCCATTAGATCCGGCTTCTCATCGAGCATTTTCTCAAATTCCGCCTTTGCCTTTTCGATCTGATAGCGATTGAGATAGCTTAAGGCTAGAATATACCGTTGCTCTATCGTGGGTGAATTTGCTGTGATTTGAGAAAAGGCTCTATTTTGATCATTTGCCTTATTATGCAGCTGGATCCATTCCAGCCCCAGGCACGGGGAAGCTATCCCCAAAAGCCATACAACGATCCACATCCCTCTCATGCTTTGTATTCCCTTCCCTTAAAATATTCGTAAATCGTAATATTGCTTAAAAGAAGAAGCAAGGAATAGAAAAAATCTTCGAGAGGAATTCCCATCAAGCGCAGTCCCAAATTCTGCGCGTTGTTATACCAGACAACCGGATTCTTGCTAATAAAACCTATACCGTTTGTGAGAACTCCGTTAACAAGTAAAAAAGGAATAACGCTGATAGCATAGGCTAAATAAAAATGAGCTATATACTCCTTCTTTAAGAGAAAAAAATGAATGACAAGCAACCAAGCGAGCAAAAGAAAAGTGATCGAGGTATAAACTTTATGGAGAAAAACAAAACCCAAGATCAATAGAACGACTGCCAATCCTATAGTTAACGGACGTGCCAGAGATTTTAAGATAACGTCGCGATCAAAATGGCAGACAAGCTCATAGATAAAAATACAGGAAAACGGAACGCAAAAGAAAAAAAGGATCTCTTCTAAAGGCAGATGGAAAAAAGTGATGCCGATCAAATAGGCAGGAGAAAATCCCCAAACGCCCCATTGGGTAAAAAAACTGTCCCAGACAATAAAGAAAAATCCGACAATGGCTGTTGATGCCGCCACATATTTCCATTTCTTGAAATACCGAATCCGGCTTTCAAAAGAAAGTGCTAAGGGAATGAACACGGTAGCCAGATTGATAAGCAAATAGGTAAACATCTCATTACCCCCTCGATTGGTAGAGTATTTTAACAGAAAAAGCATCATTTTGAAAAAAATTGCGTTTGTCTCTGTTGTGAGATACAATGAGCCCCATGGCCGAAAATCCTGAAAGACTTATTCAAAAAGGCTATCAACAAGCTGTCCACATCACCAAACAACACGCCAAAAGCTTTTATTTTGCTTCCCACTGGCTTGATCCTCAAAGAAAAAGGGCCTCTTATGCCGTTTATGCCGTTTGCCGAATCTCTGATTCTTCCGTCGATAATCAGCAAACACATCTATCCGCTCAAAAAAAGCTAAAAGAAATAGAAACCCGTATCAGAGACGCTTATGAAAAAAAACCTTTAACCCAACCTTTGTGTGCGGCTTTTCGAAAAACAGTCCGTGATTACAAAATCCCTTATCGCTACTTTGATGATCTTCTTCTGGGAATGAAAATGGATTTAGAGAACACCTCTTTTGCGGATTTTCATGATTTATATAAATATTGTTACCATGTGGCCGGTGTGGTGGGTCTGATTATGCTGAAGATTTTCGGCTCGGCTGATCCCCGAGCAAAAGAGGCGGCTATTGACTTGGGAATCGCCATGCAGCTAACCAATATTTTAAGAGATATTAAGGAAGACTGGGACATGAAACGACTTTATCTTCCCCGGGATGATCTTCAGGAATTCCACATAGATAAGAATATTATTAGAAACGGCGAAGTGACCAAAGCTTGGGAAGATTTTATGAAATTCCAGATCGAACGGGCCCGACTCTATTATGCCAGTGCTCTTAAAGGAACCCCTTTTATCAGCAACTCCCGCTGCCGTTTTGTGGTCTGTCTGATGAAAGATATTTATGCCGGAATCCTATCAGCCATAGAAAGAAATAAATACGACATCTTTTCACAAAGGGCTCATACCAGCTTCTGTGAAAAGCTTTTTTTGACCTTTAATGTCTTTCGTAAAGGAGAATACCGATGAAAATTCGTCTGGCGAAATCCGCCGGTTTCTGTTTCGGAGTGACCCGGGCCATCAACCTGGCTTTAAAGACAATTCAATCCAGGCAAAATGTGGAGATGCTTGGTCATATTGTCCATAATGAAGATGTGGTTAAGCAAATCAAGGCCGCTGGTATTAAAAATATCAAATCATTGAAAAAAGGAACAGGTAAAACCCTTTTGATCCGTGCTCATGGAGCTCCAAAAAAGATTTACCGCCAAGCGAAAGTCCTTGGCTATTCTCTGGTTGATGCCACATGCCCCATGGTCAAGGAAATCCATAAAATCGTCCGAGAACAAGAGCATCGGGGTTACCGGATTATCATCATCGGAGATCATAAACATGACGAGGTTCTTGGGATTCTGGGCCAATTAAAGACAAAAGCTATCGTTATTGACCGGCCAGAAGATATCCCCGTGCAAAAAGTTAGACGCCTGAAAAAAGCGGCCGTTGTTGTGCAATCCACTCAAAATATCGAAAAAGTCAGCCAAATAGTCGCCAAACTGCGGATTCTGATTAAAAACTTAAAGTTTTTTAACACCGTCTGCCGGCCAACACAAACCAAACAGGCCGAAATCAAAACTTTGCCTCTTGAGAATGATGTGATGATCATTATCGGCTCTAAACATAGCGCCAATACAAAAAGACTCTACCAAATTTCAAAAGTGTTGAATGCCAGAAGCTACTGGATCCAATCAGTGAAAGATATCGATCGACAATGGTTTAAAAAATTGGATACCATCGGTGTAACGGCAGGAGCTTCTACGCCCGATGAGACAACACAAAATATCGTTAAGTACCTTCGGAAACTAAAATAGGTCGGTCTTCTTTAGAAATTAAATCGGCAACAATGCGTGAACTCGCTATCACTGGCGGAATACCACCGCCGGGCTGCGAACTGGCTCCGGCATAGTAGATATTAGAATATCGACGATCTTGATTGCCGGGTCGAAAGAAAGCGCTTTGAGCAAACGAGTGGGCCAAGCCAAAGGTGGCTCCATATTGAATATTATATCGACCAATAAAATCCTGCGGAATAAAATGATGTTCCACTTCGATTAAATCTTCCAGGTTAATCCCGGTCTGTTCTCTGATCTTGAAAAAGATCAAGGATCTCAACTGATCCCGATACTTATCAAAAATCTCTTTTTGATTCTGAAGATTGGCGACCGGAATCAGAATATAAAACAAATCTTTCCCTTCAGGCGCTAAACCTGGATCGGTCACCGTCGGGACATGAACATAAAAAGATGGATCTTCCGGTGAAATTTTCGTATCGAAAATTTGCTCCAAATTCTTTCGCAAATCAGACGAGAAAAAAAGATTATGATGCTCAATTCCTTGCACCTTGGTTTTTAGCCCCAGATATAACAGAAAAACCGAGCAGGAATAAGTGAAATTTGGCAGCTTTCTCTTAAGCAGAGTTTCCTGGGAATAAGAGTAATCTGCATTAATCACAACACGATCCGTAGGGATATCATTACCCTCCTGTGGGTGAAGCTTCACAGAGCCGTTATGAGTTGTGATCTTCTTAATTTCCTTTCCGTAATGATAGCGTGCTCCAAATTTCTTACCCAATTTCTCTAAAGCCAGAGGAATTTCATACATTCCCCCCATAGGGTGAAAGATTTTCTGAATATGATCCGCATAAGTGATGATGCTGTAAAAACTCGGTGTCTTAAAAGGAGACACACCGATAAACATCGCTTCAAAAGTCAAGGCATAGCAGATGCGCTCATTTTTGAAATATTTTTTGGCCAGCTGCCAATAAGATTGCCAAACTTTGAGTTTAATAATGAGGCTTAAAATATCCGGTGAAACAATATCGCTCGGCTTTAAATAGCGATATAATAGCGGCTCAACAACTCTGTAGTACCGCTTTGATTCTTTAAGAAAGCCTTCAAAAGCCTGACTCCCTCCCGGCTCAATCTGTTCTATCTCCTGCTTTGTCCTTTCCGTATCGCTGTAAACCGATAATGTTTCTCGGTCGGGATAAAATATTTTGTAATGACAATCCAATTTCTTAAGTGTCAGATAATCTTCAATATTCTCATAGCAATAGGTAAAAACTTCTCTAAAGAAATCCGGCATTAAAACAAATGACGGGCCGGTGTCAAATTTAAACCCCTGATCCTCGATCATATGGGCCCGCCCACCGCATTCGGGCAGTTTTTCATAGACATCTACCTGATAGCCTCGCGAGGCAAGGCGAGCAACCGTTGCCAGGCCTCCAACTCCGGCGCCAACAACCGCCACATTTTTCTTTTTCTTTTGATTCATGCGGTCATCTCTCTCGATAAATGATTCACCCAGTCAACCGCCATTTCTTTCTTCTTCTGTGTTTTGCCTCTTAGCGGCTCTATAAAATCGATTTCACCCACAAAAGTATTTCCCTTGAGAGCCTCTTTCATATTTCTCAAAGTCCCGGCCTTTCCTCCTCCGTGACAACAAAATAAGGCTATACGCTTATTTTTAAAAGGCCTCTGCGAAAAATATGTCGCCAAAGGCGGAGAATAAGTAAAAGCCCAAACGGGTGTCCCTAAAATAATAAAATCATAATCAGCAGGATTTTTCTCAAGCGGGAGAAGCTCCGGCTTCATCTTCATCATGGCCTGACGCCCACCCCAAAAATATTTCATGAAGCCTTTGGTTGGAATTTCTTTTTTGGGTTGTAATTTGAGAAGGTCGGCGCCGATGGCCTCAGCCATGGCTTTGGCAATAAATTCCGTATTTCCTTCAAAGGAATAGTAAACAATAAGGGTTTTCATGGTATTGTTTGCGCTTTCTGAAGCGCCTCGGTCACAGTATTTTTGAGAGCTTTGCTGCTGACTGTAGCCCCGGTGACCGCATCCACATCTGTTGATTGTTTCTCGATCATCTTTTCAATCAGGGGTCTTATCATTTCTTCATATTTTTCTCCGCCGCCGCGATGCTTTAGAATATTGATCTCTGCAATCCGACCGTTTTCTATCGTCACTTCAACATTGACCATGAGGTCTTTGGCCTGATAAATACCGTCTTGATACTTTGTTTGAGCCCAGCCGTTTATTGTCAAACCCAAACTCAGGATAGCCATTGAAATCATTAATATCAGATTCTCTTTCATTTTCCTCTCCTTAATGAAGGATAAAATAAACACAGTATCCCGTCATCGCCAAGGCAATAAAGACCTTTGCAACTACAGATCCCACGCGGCCAAAAACACCTCCCACTCCCACCTTTAAAGACAAGGCCAAGTCTTTTTTAAGAATCAATTCCACTGCAAAAGCACCCAAAAAGATTCCTGTAAAAGCCCCGATAACTAACCCCATGCCCAAAAAAGAAGCGCCGACTGCTGCTCCCAAGACAGCGCCGATTAAAGCCCCGACAACAGCCGCATTGGAAGCACCATAGCGCTTAGCCCCGGCAATGACGCAAAAATACTCCATTGCCTCGCCAAGAACATAAAGAATCAGAACAATAATCATATTTTCAATGGTTAAAATAGAAAAATGGGTCAATAAAGCAAAGGTGAGGGCACCGAAAAGAATAATGAGCGTACCAAAGGTCGTAAAAAAAATGGCGGCAAAGCCAACCAGAAAAGAAATCGATAAAATGACAAGGGCAAAAAGTTCCACGGGTCTTTTTCTTAAATTTGATTTAATACCACGTTCTGATCGGATGACTCGACCAGATCCCCAAAAGCCTTAAGCGCCTTTTGGATTTTCTCCATCTCTTGGGACTCTTCCACGGGAATATCGTCTATCCCCCTGCTCTCTAGCGCATGGACAACTTCTTTAATCGTGAGACTCTCCACATTGCGGGCTGGATGATAAGCCGCATCTTTATGATCGTTCATCTTGACTTCGACCAAAATCCCCGATTCAGTCAACTCAAAAATCAACTGATGAACCAGGCGAATAGGAATATCCAGTTTTTGGGAAATTTCATCGGCATTAGGCGGTTTTTCTCCATCGGAAAAATGACGCACGCAAAGCTGGACAATACGAAGAGCCAGCAATTTCTTAAAAGAATGACTGGCTTTCAGGCAATCCGGTTCAAATTCATAAGTATCCACATTTTGCTGGGCAAAAGAAATCTCGGCCCCAAACAAAACAATAATCCAACTCATCTGCAGCCAAATCAGGAAAAGCGGCAGAGCGGCAAAACTCCCGTAAATCGCCCCAAATCGGGATGCCCCAATTTGAAAAGTAATATAAGCCCATTGAACAATTTGATAAATGGTCCCGGCAATAATCCCGCCAAAGAGTCCGGCTTTGAAGTTCACTTTTGTATTGGGCATAAACACATAGATAAAAGTGAACATAATCCAGATCACGGCATAAGGCAGCAGTTTAAGAAGGGCCATGATCAGCGGACTTAAGGCTCCTAGTAAGGCAATTTTTTCAACGATGACTTTCACCTGACTTGTGATCATCACGGTAACACTGCTGGACATGATAAAGAGAATCGGGCAGATTAACATGATGGAAAGGTAATCGCTGAATTTGCGGCCGATACTACGCCCTTTTTTGATTCCCCAAATATCATTAAAAGAATTTTCGATATTACCCAAAACTTTGATAACCGTCCAAAAGAGAATGGCCACACCAATGCCAGCGACCACCCCGCCTTTGGTATTTTCGAGCATAGAGCGGGCAAAATTGATAATCTGAGTGATGACATCCTGCTGGCCGGGAAATTTCTGAAGAAGCTGGTTCTCTAAAACATTTTCAAAGCCAAAACCCTTGGCAATGCCAAAGGCCATGGCTACTACCGGAACAATCGAAAGAAGGGAATAAAATGTCAGCGCGGAAGCCCTCAACTGGCATTTGTCTTCATCAAAACCCCTGATGGACAAAAGCAAAATACGAAGCTGCTTGATGAGCAATGACTTTGTTCTGGGAAGCCTGTTTGTCCTGATCCGCCAGATATCAACGCTGATAAATTGAACCAAACGAGCAAACAATGAGGACTCTTTTTTTGCCATCTTATCCCCTTATTTCTGATTATTTCTGATTTTGATTCGTGATGTTAAGTTAGTTATTTCCCAAGCCAAGCTTATTCGCCATATCGCCAGCCGCTTTTTTGGCTGTTGCCTCAAGCTCCATCTTGGCCTTTTCGATAATGCTCTTGGCTTTCTCGGAATCTTTATCCAAATTGCTCAGGATATACTGGGCAGTTTTGATTGCCTCATTGAATTCCTGGCTGTTGATAAAGGCATTGGCTTGACCAACAAGATAGTCAACCTTTTCGTCAACCGTCTGCTTTGTTTCAGCCTGCTTGATGGCTTCTGATGAACTGGCCGCTTTTTGCGTACAGCCCATTAAGCCCATGCCGACGGCTAAACAGATAATGCTTAAAAACACAACGGCTTTCTTCATTGCGTGACCTCCTTTGGGTCAATGGGTTAGATTGAGATTCGCTTCTTCTCTTAACTCAAGAAGCTTTTCTTTGTGTCCCAGCTCTTCATTAATAATCTGATCCAGGACGTCTTTGTAAGCCTGGTCAACGAGATTTTTCATTTCTTCATAGAAGCGCACGCTGTCATCTTCAGCTTCGAGAGCCAGATCAACCAGAGCTTGATTGTCTAAAGCCCCGCGCAAAATCTCATTCATTTTTCTATCCGTGTAGACTGTTTGATCAGCGACTTTTACAAGGACGGGAATCTTCTCAAGAAAATGACAGGAGAAATCGTGAAGGGTTTTCTTCAGTTCATCATATATTTTAAGGAAATCCTTTTCGTGGCGGGTCTCGTCCTGGGCCAGCTGCTGGAAGAATTTCTTTGCCTTCGGATGAGAGGTTTTGCGGAAAAGAGTCTGGTAATACTTCTGACCGTTTTTCTCGATCTTCATTGCGATAAACAATAGGTCATCCAGCTCAAAACGCGTTTCTTCTGCCATATCTTTCTCCCTGCAAAACTTAATGTATATCCCTTTTACAGGACAATCCCTAATATGTCAAACAAAATTCATTTTGGGGTTACACAAAATTCATTCAAGGAGGCGGATCACATCCGGCGTATCTATGGCCGGAGAATTGACTGCCAGGCCAACTTGATAAGCTTGCAAGTTATCAAATCGGTAGGGCTTAAGGAATTCCGCAATACCATTGGGGGCCATGTCGCTTAACCATTCCCGCTCTTTGTCTTTCTCAAGAATCACCGGCATACGATCGTGAAATTCGCGCATAAAAGTATTGGGAGAGGTGGTAATAATAGAACAGGTGGGAATGTCCTGACCGTTTTTTTTCCAGACATCCCAAATGCCGGCCAGGGCAAAAAGATTTTGATCTTTAAGGATAATGCGGTAAGGCTGTTTTTTTCCATTTGTCTTTTGCCATTCGAAAAATGAATCGGCAAGAATCAGACAGCGGCGCCTGCGAATCGCACTCCGATAAGCAGGCTTGTCAAAAATGGTCTCGGCGCGGGCATTGATCATTTTAAAACTTAGCTTTTCATCCTCAGCCCAACTGGGAATAAGACCCCAACGAACCATTTTTAACTCGTTAGGAAATGTGTTTAGAATCGCAGGAATATTTTGAGACGGAGCAATATTATACCGAGGTTGAAGATTTTCAGGCAGTTTTTTGAGTTGGAACCGCTCCTTAAGCTGCCCTCCGTCTGTTTCTGTGAATGTGATCCGTCCACACATGGCCTTATCATAATGCGTGTTGTCCTTTTGGGCAAGAAGGAATATGGCTTGCAAAATTAATGCTCCGCATTTTTGAGTGCAGCCGGGCAGATGGTCCAAGATCCGAAGCGATCATTAATGTGATCGATCTCCTGAAGCAGCCTTTCCCTTTTTTTCTGCCTTTGAAAAAGATAGCGATTGTTGGCCTCACACAGATTCGAGACATTGATTCCCAAAACGCGCACGATCAGCTCATTAACATTCATTTCTTGAAGAACTTTGAGGACTCTTTGATAAATCTCATAGCCATCATAGGTGGGTTCCTGAAATGTTTTTTGACGGGCGCACCCCTGATGGAAATCTGAACTGAAATAAAAAAATATGGTGCGCCCCTGCCTTTGCAAATGCCTCAGACGCCCGGCAATCATTTCAGAGAGAAGATACATCCAGTTTTTGATATATTCCTGATCGGCACAAGCTCTTTTTAAAGTTTGTGAATGCCCCACCGACTTGGGGGTATCAGGCGCTTTTTGGAAATACGAGCAACTTACCGTATCTTCTATCAGGCAGGATGATTTCAGCCAAAGCCCAACTACCCCAAAATGCTCTTTAAGGACCGCATCCGGATATTCTGCAAGCTGCCCGCATGTTTCAATGCCAAGTGAAGAAAATCGCCGTTTTAACCGCGGTCCGATACCGCATATTTTTTCAACAGAAAGAGATTTCAAAACCTCTTTGGCTTTTGCATAATCAAGCGAGACAAGCCCATCCGGCTTTCCCAGCTTGGCGGCCAATTTGGCGGTTATTCTCGTCGGAGCAATGCCGACCGAGCAGGTAATGCCAAAGCGTTCTTTAATACGCTCTTTGATCTTTTGGCCCATCTCTTTCTCTGATTTAAAAAATCGTTCACAGTGCATGATGTCGACAAAAAACTCATCCACCGAATAGGCTTCCACTCTCGGGCTGAATTCTTCCAAAAGATAGAAAATTTCCTCAGACGTATAAAGATATTTGGCGGTATCCGCAGGAACAAAGACAACCTCAGGACAAATTCGAAATGCCTTCCAGGATGGCATCGTTGAATTGATCCCCAGCGCCTTGGCCTCATAAGAGGCTGCGCAAATAATGGAACGATATTTATTGTTGCGGCCTCCCACCACCACCGGTTTGCCGCGCAAGGCCGGATTAACCTGCTGTTCAATAGAGGCAAAAAACGCATCCATATCGATATGCATCACTCGATCGGACATATCTTCTTAAGCCTCCAGTGAACCCATTTATGATTGAAATGAATATGATAGAGGTTGGCTCCATCGCTGACAGAAAAGCAATGCAATATCTCATCACCCTTTTTGTCTTTCCATTCATAGGTCACTTCCTTGATGATGTACTTGCGACTTTGCCAGATAAACCAGCGCGGATAGAGTTTCCCGTTTTTGAAAATGACGCCGACTTCAATGGATTTTTCGTGATGGCTTTCATGGGGAAGATGCCGATCCCAGCGGGCATTGCGGGAAAACATACGATCCTCTCCTCCTATGTTAAAAAAGACTCTTCAGGGGTAGAGGAATAATACCACACATATGTGTGGTTTTCAATGGATTTTTTTAAGGCAGGACAAAGCGTCTTACATAAAACCTAAGGGAGATATTTTCTTAGACCTTTTGCAAAAGAGACCTCATTAAGACATCCCAAAAATTCTGTACCCCCGGCATCCAAAGCAGTCTTTCTTTCACCGTCGATTTGGATTTGCTTTTGATGAATAGATTCTCCATTGTTTTGCGTTTTATCTAAATAGCTGAAAAGCGCAATGGGTGTCTTCTTTAAGGCCATCACCCGCCGGATTTTGGCAATAGCGTTCTTGGCGGGCTGATCATCCAGATGGACTTCCATCAGAATAAGATTCGGACTGATTTCTTGTGCCTTGGCAGAGGCCTCCCCCCCCTTGGTCACGGACTGAATCTCACAGTTCTTCTCGCTAAGCTGCTTTGTCACTCTCTGGGCAATCTCCGGAGTGCTGGCTACAATAAGAATTTTAAAAATTTCGGAAGCCGACGGAGCCACCGGTTTTTCTTCTCTTTTTTCGGCAGGTTTCTCGGATTGATTATCCTTAGAAACCGAGGCAGACTCCTGGGCCTGAGTTACCTCAGCAGCACTGAGACTAAGAAGAGCGCTGACTTTGCCCAGCAATTCTTCCGGCTGAAAAGGTTTAGCCAAAAAATCATCGACCCCGATAGTCATAAACGTATCGCGCATCTTTCCGCGGGCCGTTAAAATCAAAACCGGAATGCTCTTGGTTTCTTCTTTGTTTTTCAATTCTTTATAAAAAGCGAAGCCGTCCATTTCCGGCATCAAAACATCGGAAATGATCAGATCGGGCTTTGCTTGTGATACTTTCTCAAGCCCCTGAAGACCGTTTTCGGCAGTAACAACCTCATAGCCGTTGGCCGAAAGCCGCGTCTCCACCATCATTAAAAGATCCTGCTCGTCATCAACGACTAAAATCTTCTTTCCCATAATTACCCCTTCATTGTTTTGATTAACTTCCCTGAATCCGTGAAATATTCTTATGAATTTTTCTATTGATAGATTTGCGAATTTCACTAAGCAATTTTCGGGAATGGAGAGGTTTGGCGAAAATTCGATACAGCCAGCCGTCAATCTCTATTGTCTCATCTCCTTTGTCCAGTTCAACACCCATTGTGACAGTAACAAAAACAACGGGGATATTTTGTGTTTCGACATCGGCTCTCAAAAGTTTAGCCACATCCACACCGCCTTGATCAGGAAGCATTAAATCGCAGAGGATTAAATCGGGCTTGTTTTTCTTGGCTCGTTCTATGCCGACGGAAGCATTAAGAGCGCTCATAACATCGTAATGAGACGAAAAAAGCCATTTTTGGATTTTTTCGATTATCTCCGGATCATCATCGATAATGAGAACTTTGCGCTTTTTTTTCATATTCATCACAAGGGCAGCCTTATTTTAACCTCTGATCTTTAAGATGACAAGCAAATATCAGAGTTCTTCATTGAAATCGTCTTCCTGCGGTCATAAAATAAGAATAATGGAAATGAAATTCTCCTGTTGCATTATATTATTCCTGCTGATCACCGGGTGCTCCAAAGAGCCTGCGAATCTGACGATTTCCAAAGAACGCGAAACCCTTCAGGAAGCCACCTTTGAGATTGAGTATCCCTCAAACTGGAAAATCACCAGCGAAGTCGATCGCTCGTCAATGAAAATAGAGAAAACCGTCTACACCTTTCATCACCCTCAAAGCCGCCAACTCCTAGTTGAAATTGAAATGTACGCCTTTATGAATGATATTGTCCCAGAAGGTTTTCAGCTAAGAAGCATAATTTCCAAAAAAGTGCGGGATCTAAAAAGAGAATTTGAAAAAGAGGGTTATCGTCAATTTAACTTTGAAACAAAAGGAGCTATATTTGCAAATTACCGCGCCACTCGTCTTGTTGTCAAAGCACAAAAAGGTGACGTCACAAGGCATTCCAACTCGATTATCCTGCCTCATGTCAAAGATTATCACATCATCACTTATCAGTGGTTCAGTAACTGGGACAAAAAATGGATAAGAAAAATTGCTGAGATTGTTAACACATTTCAGTTAACTCGTTAGAATTCGAAAAGAAATATTAGGGAAATAAAGCAGCGTCAAAATAACAAAAAAATCGGGGCGCTGGGATTTGAACCCAGGACCTTCTGCTCCCAAAGCAGACGCGCTAGCCAAGCTGCGCTACGCCCCGTGAATAACGCCCAAACTTATGGAGCGAGCAAAAGCGAGTGAAAATAAGTTTGCGGACGGAATTTATCCCGAGCGACAATTTATTGATTCTAGTCGCAAGGGAACAAAGCTTCAAAGAATAGGGCCAATCTCCCTCGCCCCACCTCCGGTGTGGCTCGGGATAAATGCGCTACGCCCCGAATTAATCGATTAGTATATCACGCGCATCTATCCTGTGCAAATTGAAAGATGACCTTGTCTTTTGCTTTCGAAACTGTTATATAATATTGTTTTATGAAACGACTTCTTCGTAAATCTTTTGTCCCTCTCATTGTCGCTCTGGCCATATTTCTCTTTATGGCCAACCAGACAATTGTACCCCAAAAACTAAGAGAATTCGCCACAGACAAAACCCAGGAAATCCTCAATAGAAAGGTAGCTATCGGTCACATTGAGTTCAATCCTTTAACAGGATTCACTGTTAAGCAAATAACTATCAGCGATCAAAGCGATCCCCAGCACTCAAATTGTTATATCGATGAATTATCCTTTAATATCCTGTATTTAAAAATCTTGAAAGAAAGGAAATTTATTATTCCTTCTCTTAAGATAAAAAAGCTTTACCTTTATCTCCATAAAGATAAAAATGAAAAGTGGAATTTCGACGATCTGTTAACTTCGGATAATCAGAAACTTATTGAATCTTCAATCATCATTGGTTCTCTTTCCATTGAAGAATCGAGCATCCAAATCACTGACGAATCCTTACAGCCCGCCTTTTCCGAACTTTTGCAAAACGTGAAATTCAATGCTTCGTTGTTTCTTAAAAACAATATTAAATTTTCGATTGAGGCTTATCCGCAAAGCATTGGCTTCCCTTCCATCATCGCAAAAGGAACCTATAATTATTCTTCGCAATCACTTTATACGGATTTTAATCTCAAAGCTCTTGATCTGGCCAAATATCTGACTCTTTACGGCCATCTCAGAACCGCTCAAATGCCCGAAGGTATCGTTGAAAAATCAAGCGGCATTTTAACACACAAAAAAGGTGTCTGGAATTTAACCAGCCGCTCCAACTTAAGACGCTGCCGGTTCATTCTGGATGCCCATTATGTATATCAAGGGAATCCCCTGATCAGCTTGGATGCGACTTATCATCCCGGGAAAGATGATCCGATCAAATTAAGCGGGGCGATTGACTTTCAAAAAGATTCCTTAAGCGGTCTTGCGCGCCTAAAGGAAATTCGCGATATCCGGGGACGCCTGGATTTTAAGGATCCCCTCTTAAGCACGTCGGGGCTTTCGGGATATCACGATAATATCCGCCTGGAATTGTCAGGTACGCTAACAAAATTTGCCGATCCCAGGGTTGATGCCTCCATTGTTTCCTCATTTGATCTGTCTCAGCTGACCCGTCTCTTTCCCGAATGGTTTGAGGAATATGCTATTGAAATGGAAGGTCCGGCCAAGATGAATCTCGATTACCAGGGGCGATTACGAAAGATCGATCCTTCCGCCTTAAAACTAAGAACAACTCTTTCGCAAACCCGCTTAACAACCGATCGAATACCCGCCCCTCTTGAAAGTATCACCGGTGCCATCTATTATGAAGACGGTGAAATCTCCTGGGAAGATGTAAGCTTCCGCTATGAGGATATCGCTCTGGATACCAACGGACGGATTGCAAAGCTCAAAGACGCCACTGAACCGACATTGATCTTCAGCGGTAAAAGTCTGATTGACTTGGCCAAAATTCCTGTTCTTTTTCCTGAGATTTTTAAAACGTATCCGATGTCCGTTGCGGGAAAAGGCGATACCGTTTTTGCATATCAAGGATTGTTGAGCCATATCGGAGAAATACGAAAGTCTGATTTTAAGATCAGCGCTCTTTTGCAAGATGCGTCCTTTAATATGAACCACTGGCCGAAACCTATTACAAAAATAAACGGACAGATTGTTTATGGAAATGACTCCCTGGCCTGGATCAATCTTCAGGGTTCCTTTGCGGAAAATGAATTCACAGCCAATGGAACATTAAAAAACTTTGACTGGCCCTTCCTTCAGACAACCCTCACCTCAGAAATCGGCCAGCTCCAAACAGAGGTTAAATTCCGCAAGCAGGCTTTTAAAATAACAAAATGCGAAGGACATCTTTATGATTCTAATTTCTCTATCAGCGGACATCTTCTACTGCCGGTAGAAAAGAAACCTCAATTTGATCTTAAAGGGCGTCTTGACGTCAATTCTCCCGATCTTATTTTGCTTTTTCCCAACTTAGAGAATCAGTTGAAAAGACAGGAAATAAAGGGTCGATTTCTGCTTGATGGATCATTAAGAGGCTCCTATCCTAACTTGAAAAACTGGACAGCCTCTTTAAAGATATCCAGCAAAGATTTTTCTCTCTCAGGTTATCATTTCAGTAACCTTGAGGGTCAATATACACAATCTGATCAAACTATCCACGAAGCAACCCTGAAAGGACAACTCTATGCAGGAAATTTTGAAACCACTCTGATGACCGCACTCGATGATTCTGATTTAAATTCCAGCGTTTCCGCCTATTTTGAAAAGATCGATTTACAAAAATTGAAGAAAGATACAATTTGGAGTAATGAAAACATACGGGGTCTGATTTCTGGAAATCTTTCTCTCAACGGGCCTTTAACGAAACTAAAGCAAGCCAATGGAAAAGGATTTCTGCGGATTACAAACGGTCATTTGTGGGAATTAGATCTCCTCAAAGATTTTGGAAAATTTTTATTAATTCCTGAGTATGGTCGAATTGTTTTTCAGGAGGCCGAAGGTCATTTTGTGATCAAGGATCAACGGATTCTTACGGACGACTTTGAGCTGAAAAGCAAACCACTGACGATGATTTGCCGAGGGTGGCTGGGTTTCAATAAGAAACTCAATTTCTATCTGTTTTCTCTCTTTGATAAGAATGTGATCCGTAATTCTGAATCTTTGCAGA
Organism: uncultured Planctomycetales bacterium; assembly: GCA_964478715.1. Classification (GTDB taxonomy): domain Bacteria; phylum Omnitrophota; class Gorgyraeia; order Zapsychrales; family JBDRMG01; genus CAYZIY01. The sequence continues at coordinate 49,598 of CAYZIY010000005.1, read as the reverse complement.
AACTCAGCACAACAATCCTGACCAAAACCGATGAATACCTGACCATCCGATTAACAGGAAGCCTGGATGACCCCCACTATCTTGTTGTTCCGGATTCCGTAAATGTATTAAGAAAGACGGGAGATTTTATTCTGGATACCTTGCAAGGTATTTTTGAATAGTCTTTTTGAATTTTTTGAGGGCACGAGCGCGATGGCTGATTTTAGCTTTGATAGCCGGATCCATCTCGCCAAAAGTTTTTTGATAACGTTTTACATAGAAAAGGGGGTCGTAACCGAATCCATTGGTCCCCTTGGGCCGAAGGGCAATAAGTCCACTGCAACTGCCTTCAACTACATCGATAATTCCTTTTCTATCTGTTAATGCAACAGCGCAACGATAACGGGCCTGCCGCCGGTTTACGGGAACACTTCTAAGTTGACGCAGCAATTTGGCATTGTTTTTCTTATCCGTAGCTTGAGGACCGCTAAACCTAGCAGAATAAATTCCGGGCCCGTTATGGAGAGCTTTGACTTCCAGCCCCGAGTCTTCCCCCATTACCAATTTGCCGGTATAAAGAGAAATGGTCGCCGCTTTTTTGATGGCATTTTCCACAAATGTATTTCCGTTTTCTTCGATAGTCGGCATTAGGGGATAATCCATGATTGAAGTCACTTTACAATCACAATCCGTAAGCAGCTCTTTGATTTCTTTAAGTTTCTTTTTATTGCGAGTGGCAACAATCAATTCCTTCATTTACAAACTCAAATCCTTTAATGCTTTTTTCTGCAGTTGAATCAATTCGCCGATTCCTTTAGAGGCCAATTCCATCATGCCGTCCATATCATTTTTGGAAAAAGGTTTCCCTTCGGAAGTCCCTTGAACCTCGATATATTTTCCGCTTCTAAGCATTACTACGTTCATATCCGTATCAGCCCGGCTGTCCTCGGCGTAATCAAGATCTAAAAGCAACTGACCCTCAATGCTTCCAACGCTGACAGCGGCCACATAATCCGTCAAAGGCATATGCTGAATCAAGTTTTGATTTTTTATTTTCAGAAAGGCATCGGCCAAAGCAATAAATGCGCCGGTTATTGAAGCAGTACGGGTTCCCCCGTCCGCCTGAATGACATCACAATCCAATTTTATGGTCCGCTCTCCCATGATATCCATATTAACGACACTACGCAGAGAACGCCCGATTAATCTTTGAATCTCAAAACGGCGACCCGATACTTTATCGCGCAAAATCCGGCTCTCACAGGACCGCGGAAGCATCCCGTATTCAGCTGTTACCCATCCTGTTTGTGTATTTCTTAGAAATGGCGGTACATTCTCTTCGCATGTCGCCGTACAAATCACACGAGTATCTCCAAACTCGATCAGACAAGAACCCTCGGCATATTTGGAATACGGCTTGGTGATCTTAATTTTTCTCAGCTTGTCTTTGGCGCGACCGCTAGGGCGTATCATCATTGTGATCCTTTGGTTGTCTTTTTTTTCCTTTTGAATAACAAGTCGAGACTGTCGTTGTAATTCCACCGCGCGGATTCATGATTGCCTCCACCTTCATCCACCGGCAGGAAGTTGACTTAACGCAATCTTCTAAAATCCTGTTTGTCAAATGCTCGTGAAAAATACCGAGATTACGGTAAAACAAGAAATACATTTTTAATGATTTAAGCTCGATGCATTTTTGGTCCGGCTGGTAGTATATTTTAATGGTAGCAAAATCCGGCAAACCGGTTTTGGGGCACACACAGGTAAATTCCGGTGTTTCGATATGGATTGTATATTCACGATCAGGATATTTATTATCAAAAACCTCAATGGCAGGCGTTTTTAATCGCCGGACATTTTCCTGCAGACCTTTGTATGATTTTGTTCTTTTCATGTCTACTGCACCTTTAACCATTTATGAATTTGGGGAATGAGTCGCACGTTTGTTAAGTACTTTAAACAATCATCGCAAAAGGTCAAGCTTTTTGTTACCAGTTCGCTTTCCAGATCGAAGGTATTAGGCTGGATCACGACTGGAACATCCTTGCTGATCGCAGATACTCGTTGAGAAGTCTCGATTATCTCGCCTTTTTGAGCTTGACGGGTAACAACAATCTTGATGAAAACTTCCTTTCTCAGGGCAATCTTCAAAAATTCCTGATGCTTCTCGTAATAGGATTTACCCCCCATCGAACTGGGAAGTTTAATATCCATAGAAATGATATCGACTTCATCTACGATATCTTTGAGTTGCTGAAAATAAACACCGTTTGTTTCCAGATAAATTTTTTTGTGTTTTTTTAGCTCGGGACAAATTTGCTTCAGAAAACCAACATGCTCCAGAGGCTCTCCGCCGGTTAAGCTGATCGAATGACAAGGTTGAGACATATCTAAAACGTGTTGAATTAATTCCCGAGGAGTGTATTCTCTGAAGGTTGCTTCTTTTCCCTCTTTCGATTGAGGAGTGTCGCAAAACGAACAGTTTAAGGAACAACCAAAGAATCTGATAAAAACCTGAGGGCAACCAAGATAAATACCTTCGCCCTGAAAAGATCTAAAAATTTCTGTAATCTTAGCATGCATCATAACGCGGGATCATCCTTCTTGAGTTGATCAAAGCCTTTTTTTCTTAACAAACAACTATCACAAACACCGCAGGGGTTCCGGAGGCCCGCATAACAGGACCAAGTTAAATCATAGGGAACCTTAAGCTGAAGCCCCAGCTTGATAATTTGGGATTTTGTTTTCTGAATCAAGGGAGCTTCAATGCTGATATGACGACCTTCAACGCAAGATTTTGTTCCCGTGTCGATAACTTTCTGAAACGCACTCAGGAATTCTGGTCGACAATCCGGATAGCCGGAATAATCAATGGCATTAGCTCCGATAAATATTTTTTTAGCCCCTATAGTCTCAGCATATGAAAGAGCGTAACTTAAAAAAATGATATTTCTAGCAGGAACATAGGTCGACGGGATCCTTTTTTTTAAAAACTGACCCTCCCTTCCTTGAGGCAAAACCTTTCGAGTATCCAACAAGCTGGATCCTTTCCAGGGAAAATTTATTTTTATAATTTGATAAGGGCATCGGGCTTGAAGAGCAATCTTTTTGGCACATTCAATCTCCTTGCGATGTCTCTGATGATAGTCGAAAATCAAAACAAAAACACGACAGCCTTTATGTTTAGCAGCATAAAGAGTAGTCGCGCTATCGAGCCCGCCCGAAAGAAGAACAACCGCTTTATTATTATTCATGCTATTTTCTTGAATACGTGACGCCGGAACGCTCCGATTCCCACACGGTTACGCTCTTGAGTCGAAAAGGACGGCATTGTTTGCCGAACTCCCGATAGATAAATTGGGCAATCATTTCGGCCGTCGGATTGTTTTCTTGAAAATAAGGTAAATCATTCAGGCAGATATGGTCCAGTTGGTCAAGAAATACTTCGAATTTCTTCTTTATCATCTTAAAATCAACCACCATTCCCATTTTATTGACCTTCGAGCTGATAATATGCGCTTCGATTTTCCAGGTATGCCCGTGCAACTTTCTGCATTTACCGGGATAATCACGCACATAATGAGACGCGGCAATTTCGTTTTTGATAATTAATTCAAACATGCTGTACCTTTCTGACATCAGTGATGGCCCGACCCAAGAACCTCTTGGCTAGTGTCTGAAAATGTTTTGGTTCGTCGCTGACAAGAAAAAGATATTTACCTTTTGTCTTATTTTTGTTTTCCATCTTCTTCTTTTTTATCAGATCTTTTACCTCTTTGGCAACCGTTTGCGCCGAATCGATTAAAGTTACATTTACGCCTATAACTTTTTGAATAGTCGATTTTAAAAGCGGATAATGAGTACAGCCCAGAATCAACGTATCGATTCTCGCGCGTTTTAATCCGCTTAAATAGTATGCAGCGATTTGAGTGCTCACTGAATGCTTAAACCATCCCTCTTCGGCCAAAGGAACAAAAAGAGGGCAGGATTGACTAAAAACCTCTACTTCTTTTTTATAAGATCGAACGGCCTTGGCATAAGCTCCGCTATGAATTGTCGCCTGGGTCGCGATAATCCCTATTCGTTTATTTTTCGACGCTTCAATGGCTCTTCGAGCACCGGGATGAATGACATCGATAATGTCAACGGGGAATTTCCGGCGCAGGACATGCAATGAAACACTGGAGGAGGAATTACAGGCAATGATAATAAGTTTGACATGATGCTTCATCAAAAGTCGGGCATTTTCTTTCGAAAATCGAATAATCGATTCCTTAGACTTGGTTCCGTAAGGAACGCGAGCAGTATCGCCAAAATAAATAATATCTTCATGGGGGAGTTTTTTAATTAGTTCTTTAACGACAGTCAGGCCTCCCAAACCCGAATCAAAAACCCCAATGGCGCATTTATTTTTATTATAACCAGCCATAGCTCGTAATACTGGCCGCGATCTGCTCGGCCAGTTGTTGACGATAATGTTCCTGACTCAAAAGCTTCTCTTCGCTTCTATTGGACAAATATCCCACTTCGATCAAAACCGCAGGGATCAGCGTATGACGCAAAACAGAATAACCAGCCATTTTGCACCCTCTATTTTCAACATCCAATTTTCTGGTCGTTTGATCGGTAATATACTGAGCCAGGCGAGCCGATTCTTTTTGCTTGTGCTGATAAAGCATGTCAAAAACAATTTCATCGACAATGGAATGCCGCTTGATATTTTTTGATTTTAATAACTCCTCCACTGGTTGTGACTGGAAAACTTCTTTCAGCGTTTGTCCATCCAGACGTCGCAAATAATAGGTCTCAAAACCTTTTATCCTTTTTGAGGGGTTAGCATTGGCATGAATGCTAATAAACAAATCGGCTTTGGCCTTGTGAGCAATGGCCGCCCTTTCCTCTAGAGTAATGAATACATCGTCTATCCTCGTTAAGGTCACCTGCATTCCTTCTTTCTTAAGAATTTTCTCCAGCCTTTTAGAAATATCCAAATTGATGGTTTTTTCATAGAGCCCTCTTTGACTGACCGCCCCCGGATCTTTCCCACCGTGCCCCGGATCAATGACAATATGCAGATACCGGATCAGCGCTGTCTGCGCTTCCTCTCTGAGGCGATCGATAATCTTGGATTTAAAATCAGACGGAACAACAATGGATCCTCTTTTTCTTTTAATCGCTTCATTGAGCGTCACTCTCTGTCCATTAACAACAGCGGTTCGGCTTCCAAGCAGAAGACGCGCTTCTTTACCGTTTTTGGTTAAAACCACAACCTGATTAATACTGTCTAAATCCCAGTGAACATTAAAACGGTGGCAGATATCCTTAATATCAATCTCTTTTGCCGAATATGTATAACCACCTGATGGAACCGAAGCGCAGCCATAGAAGAAAACTGGTAGAAAAATCGAGAAGATAAAAAGCCGGTAAATTTTTTTAAAAGCAATCGAAGAGTTAAAAATCATCTTGGAATTTTCTAACAGAACTGTCCCCAGAAATAATCTCAGGTGTCAGAAAAATGACGATCTCTGTTTTTCTAACATAACTATCTTTATTGCGGAAAATATTGCCGAGAACGGGAACATCTCCAAGCAGCGGAACCTTTTTCACTGTTTCCAGTTTCTCATCTTTAATCAGCCCGCCGATCACAATTGTTGTTCTATCTTTGACCATCACGGTAGTTTCGGCCTCGCTGGTTTCGACAACCGGAATTTGATTATTATTTCCTGTTGTAAGAAAGCTTGTCACGGAGCTAACTTCGGGCTTAATATTCATAGTGATGTAGCCGTCATCATGAATGGTGGGCGTTACATAAAGCTGAACGCCCACATCGATGAAGTTGACACTTTCGGCCGTCGTGGTCGCTCCGGATGACGGGGTTGTGGTTGTCGTTGTGACGTAGGGCTGTGTTGAGCCAACTAGAATCTTCGCTTCTTCGTTGTTAATAACTGTAATGCTCGGCGAAGAAAGAATATCTGTCGTTCCTATTGTGTCGAGGGCTTCAACAAAGGCGGTATAATCATCAGTCGAAAGTGTTCCGATGCTCACTTTGCCTTTTTTGTCCGTTGCGCTGAGAATATCGAAATCGCTTTTTAAGGTCAGGCTGTGATAATCGGAAACGATGGCCTCCCAATCGACACCCATTTTATATTGATCCGTCAAAGTCAGTTGAATAATCTTTGCTGAAATCGAAACTTCTTTATGCTTTTCATCGAAGGCATCAATAAGATTCTCAATGCGTTTAAGTTTCTGAGTCGTATCGGTCACGATAACTTTATTAGAACGCTCATCATATTTGACTAAACCGATATTTTTTGTAATAATTTCTTCGATTTGCTTGGAAACGTCTTCGGCCTTCGCATAACTCAATTTAAATACTTGGGTACCGACCGCGACATCAATCTCCTGTACCAGTCGATCCATAGCCTCCAGGCGCTCCGGCGTGTCAATTAAAACTACAGTATTTGATTTTTCATCCGCGATCACCTTCCCGATTATACTTTTGATCTGGCTTAACAAAGCCACCGCATCGGCCGCGCTGGCATGTTTGAGTTGATAAATTTTAATCTGGGTTTTCTCTCCAAATCGGTGACCAAAGGCTAATTCATAATCCTTGGCCGTCATCACAGAAATAATACCATCCTCTTCCGCATAGGCCAGATCATTTGATTCCATAATGATGCGAAGCGCATCACGCACATCAACGTCTTTTAGATAGATCGTCACTTGTCCTTTGACATTTCTTCCTTTAACAATATTGAGTCCGCTCTTTTTTGAGATTAATTTCAAGACATCTCCGATATCCATATCTTTGAGCTCAAGGACATCGATCATAATCTTTGCCTGCTTCTTCTGATCGCTCTCTTTCATTTCTTTTTGATTTTCATTTTGTACACTCTGATAGCGTTCCTCCGTAACCGGATTAAGTCGCTGATCTTGATTCTCAAAATAGTGTTCAATAATATCAAGTGCCTGTGAAATGGATTTCTTTTGGGATTCTTGGGCTAGTCCTAAATCAACCGAAAGAAAACAAAATATCAAAATCCCAACGATCATCCCCAAGGGTTTCATTGTAGCCTCTTTTCTATTGCACCAACTCGATAATCTCTTCATCATATTGAAGTGTCACTTTTCCTTCTCTAATATCTTGAACGACTGCGCTGTGAATTTCATCTCCTGTTTTGAGAAAATAGGTCTGACGATCCTGCAAATCCTCAATGACCGCTTCTTTTTCTTCATCCAGGATAATTCCGACCAACTTCAGTGTGCGACCAAATGTCTGGGGCTCTGGCAAAGACGGATTATTCCTATCCCTGATGCTCTGAAGCGGAGATTCAAAGATATCTCTTTGAGAAAGTTTTTGCTCATAAACCGAAAAAGGCCGCGGCTGCTTGACAATTATTTGTTCATTTGCGAAAGCTGTAACCGCATCCGATTTTTGAGGGAAATCAACGACCTTTTTTTGCGATGCCAAATAAATATAACCGATATATCCCGCCAGACACAGAGAAATTAATACTAAGAAAGAGTCAAGAAGAGGAAACACGCTTCTTTCATTCGCTCTGGATGAAGCAAAAGCAACCGTGACGGAATTTTTTGATCCAGACACCAGATTTCTATCTCCAGGATTTTGCAACTTAGCTTGCCTGAGATGTTTCAAAAGACGTTCTTCCGGAGAGTCAATCTTGTTCATCAAGATCTCCATGCGCTTTCTTGCGCGTAAAGCTCGTCGATTAAATCACCGGTAACGGCTTCACGATTTTCCATGACCAAATGTTCCAAAGCGTTATGACAAACATGCGAAATTTTTCTTGGATACCCACCGGTAATTTCATATATCTTTTTGACGGCCTCATAAGTAAACAAGGCATAACGGCCATGAAAACCGGCCTGCATCAGACGATAGTAAATAAGTTCGCGAGTTTCTTCTTCGTTCAGGGGGTTAATGATATATTTAAAATTAATCCGATCGATAAAATTCGGAATTCGTTTAATGCGTGGAAGAAGCTCCATCTGGGAAAGAATAACCAGCTGAAGCAGCTTCTGTTCATTAGTTTCATAATTTAAAAAAATCCTTAAGATTTCTAAAAGAGGCTGAGACAATTTTTGGCCTTCATCGATCAGCAAAACAACGGTTTTGTTTTCTTCGACTCCTTTCTGATACAAATAACGCTCAATTGCTTCTTTATGGTCAATGGTGGAACGGAAAAAAGGGCTAATCCCAAACATGCGGGTTAATGTTGAAAGAAATTGATACTCGGTTTTAAAGTCAGGATCCAGGATCATATGGAAAATAAAATCATGGTCTTCATGAAATTGCCTTAAAAGAGCCCTGAGAAGAGTGGTCTTACCAGTGCCTACATCACCCAGGATAATGCTCAAGCCCCTTCTTAAGCGAATCGTAATTTCCAATCGCTGCAAAGCCGTCCGATGGGCAAAAGATTGATAAAAAAAGCCTGGATCCGGACTGGTCGAAAACGGTTCTTTTTCTAAATTTAACAATGAATAAAAACTCACGACGGACTCATTCTTTCTTTAATATCCTTAAGCGCTAATCCCTGTTTTCGTAAATATGAAATCAGTGACAAGCGCTCGACCGACGACTGATCATAATAACGGAAATTGGTCTCCGGGCTGCGCCCGATTTCTTTTAATAGACCGATACGGGCATAATATTTTAAAGTATGCACAGAAAATCCTGTTGTCCGAGAAAGATCTTTGATCAGATAAATCGGCCGCATGAGTCTATCTCTTTGAAATACATTCACATATAAACAACTCTCTGAGTAGAGAGTCTATTTTCATTTTTATATACACACGCACGCAAGTCAATACCAAATCCGGTTATTTGGAAAAATTGTCAATCTTTTGATTATTGGAAAATGAGAGAACGACTTAAGACTAGCTGGCATTTGATCCGAGACGTTCTCAACGATCTTTTTTGCAGCTGAACTTCATCGACTTCAAACAAATGCGGATTATTTTGAAGAACATATAAAAATCGGGTAATCGAAGCCAAATCCCCTTCAAGTGAAAGACTGACGAGAAATGTATTAAAAAATTCCGTACGCTTAACTCTTTTAGGTTTCATATCTGAAACGCGCAAATCAATCTCATTAGCTACAGATTCGATCTCCGAAAGGATAGCGGCCATCTCGGCCTCGTCGGATAATTTTTGTAATAAAGGCTGAGAAAACTTTTTATATATATCACCGATGGATTTGCCCTGTCTAAGTTTCTGATGATATTCGGCTAACAGCTCCTTTCTTCGTGTTATTTCATTGGAAAACTTTTCATATTGCTCCAGCAATGGTTTGACGATAAAATTCACACCAATAAAAATAAATATCACAATCAGGCAGATAATAAAAATTATTAGTTCTCTTTTTGTCATCCGTTTTAAGGCCATTTTTCACTCCTTGCGCAAAATTTCGCAAGTGATTTTAAAATCTGTCAACTCGCCCCGAAAAACTTTGCGCTTGGTAACCGACTGTACTGTTACTTCCTCAAACAAGGGAGAATTAATAAGATTGCTCTGCAAGGCATTTATGCTTGAGCTTTGCTGGCTCGTTCCCTGTAGAATCATTTGCCCCTGGTCGCTTAATTGCAATAAATTATACGAAACTTCCGTCGGGGTCAACCCATAGAGTTCATAAATCACATCAACGATAGTTAATCCCGGATTGAGCCGCTGCCTGATAAATTCCATCCGATTATACTTATCCTGCAAGCGGCGAACCTTCGGCTTAAGATCCTCAATCTCCCGATCAATCAACAACAGATAAGAGGAACGTTCGTAGAGATTGACCCGCAGGGCTCCGATAGAAAGCAATACTGTCACAAAAAGAAGCAAAGAGAATTTCATGATTTCTAATCGGTGTTTTTTGTTTTTTCTGCTATCGGCAATATCCGGTGGAACCAGATTGATCAATCCCTTTTTGGCTCCCATCAGCAGCCCTAAGCCCACGACCGCAGAAACATTTTCCTGATTCAAGATCAAAGGGAAATTTAAATTTCCTTTCCGGGCAACATTTTCAAATGGATTCATAATGTCGACACTGATATGATATTCGTTTTCCAGCTTCTCTCTTAAAAGTATTATTTCCTCGGCATTAGAGACCAGGATCACTTTTTTGATTTCCTCGCCCAATTTCTCTTTGATATAGGTCATAATGGTTAAACCGATCTGCTCGGCAAAATTCTCGATATGATCCACATGCAAATCTTTGGCCCCAAAAGGAATGCCACGGGCAAAAAGTAAATGATCTTCCTGGCAGAAACAAATCTCCGTATCGATCGAGTCAACATTAATCACGGCCGTCGTTTCTTTCTCTCTTTTGCCAATCTTTGCTTCTTGGAAGAAAAACCAGTTCGCCACTCCAACAGAGCTTAAGGTTAAATATTCAACGTGCAGTTGGCTGTCTCTAAATATTTTTAGATAGCGGGTGAGGACATCTTTATGAACAACCGTAACTAATATTTTACTATACCCGGATAATTCTTTTCGAATGACTTGATAATCCAAGACTACATCTTCTTTAGGATAAGGAATTTGCTGAGCAATCTTGAGCCTGATCATTTTTTCGATTTCTCGATCCGAGTGCGACGGCAAGGATATCGTGCGAAGAATAGCGAATCGTCGAGGAATAGCGGCAATCACGCGAGTCAGCTTGGTCTTTTTGTGAGCGCGAATAATTTGCCGCAGCGTATGGATTATCTGCGCATCGTCTTTCTGCGGAATCGATCTGACTTCGCACAAATCCACGACAGGAAAGCGCCCCTTAAAGATTCCGTGAAAAATCTTGATGTGAGTATCGGTAATTTCAATAGCCGTCATATTATTATTTGCCATCTTTAATGCCGGTAAAATTCTACAAAAGCATAATTTTCTCTATCGACAACAGCCTCCAGAATACTTTCCGCACCGCTTGAGTGATCAATTCCCGAGACTAGTAAATGCAGAAATCGAGACTTCTTAGTCACATAACTTTGGGACGTTAAGAAAACAGTTCGCTCTTTGGCATTAAGCTGCATCTGACCAATCTCAATTCGCTCGTCATCCTCTGTGGCCTGAATGCCATCATCCCCTCTGCGGTAAGTCAGCATTTTCTCAACAAGACTATCGGCATCAGCGATCTCGGTATTAGACCTCTGGCCCGCCATCGAACGCATCAATGCCTTCAAGACGGTCTCTGAAGCGGAATCATAATTGACTTTCAAATTGGTGGCGTTTTTCGGATAAACTGTTAAATACTCCTTTATATTTTCAAACAAATCTTCTGTAACTCCGCGAACGAGTTTCAGCTCATCCACGGTATCAAATGGCTTATTCTTGCATGAATAAGTAGGAATGCTGCCTGAATAATAATCCCCTTCAGCGCCATAGATTTCATCGGAAAGTTGCTCGTCCTTATCTTGCCAGTCAATAACCGAATAAGCGATTGCCAGAGCCCTTTCTTCCTCGACATCAAAAAGTTTAATCAGCTCGACCAAAGCCCCGATATTTTGCTTTTTGATCCCATTAAGATTGATTTTACTTTCTTCGTCATGAAAACCGTAATGGCGGATGGTCTCCCCATTCTGGTTTTCTTCAAAATAAATACTGAAAACTCCTTCCCCAAGCTCAATATCCTGAAAAAGTTCTTCTTTTTTATCCCCCTCTTCGAGCTTAAGCCCCATGAGATAGAGTGTATCAAAATTCCTGGTTTCCTGATCTTCGGCATCCCGTTTGATAAAATCCACCGCATAAATCAATCCACCAAAAGCCGCATAATAGGCTTTGAGTTTTCCAATCGAATGCTTCGTCATAGCCAGATCAATGCTCGTGCGCCTGCCCAGGCCGACGGCCATGACAGTTAGAATAATCAAAAACCATAAGACAACTATCAGTATTATACCAGAATTGTTCATGGGAAAAAGACGCAAGAGATGATTTCTTCGTTGTTGACAATTCTCGTTGAAATGAAAATCCTTCATTTCACTGCTTCCTCAATTCCCACATACCCGGTGGGAATAATGATCTTTCGTTTAATCCTGACGGGCTCTTGCTCTTTGTCGGGATATAAAAAACTTAGGCTTACTTCAATGGCGCTGGGAAGATAATTGAGTGCCCAAGAATCCTTCCAGATCACTTTTGTCTCTTGCGTTTCCAGACTCTGGTCTAACTCGGCAAAAGGAAAGGAAAAACGAAGTCCGTTTTCCGACATGGCAAAGCTTATAATATCCTCAACTTGCTCTTCAGAGCCGGAGGTCATCCAATCCGTAAGAGATTTTTGCTCGCGAACAAAACATAGCTGGTTCATCTCCTCTTCGTAAAAAGTGACAATCTCATCAAGTTTCTTGTGATGTTCTCCCACGACCACCTCGTGAATATGGGTTGTCTCCAGAGGCTTTAAATAATATCGAACATATTTAAGTCCGTCTTCTGTCTGGGTCAGAAAAGCGACTGTATCCGGCCCTCCTTCAAACGACAGCTCTACGCCTTCAAGATTCGAGACATCAAAAAAAACGGCATTTTGCAAATCGCGACTGAGAATATCCACAGACCAATGGATGTCCTGATAAACATGATGATCTTCCTGAGCTCGTTTTGACAAGCGAAGCCCCGAAGAAAAAGTCGCATAAAGGCTCAGAGAGATCAAAGAAAAAATCGTTAAAGCCAAGAGAAGCTCAACTAATGTAAAGGCGACTTGACTCCTTCTATTCTTCATCTTTCTGGGCGCGAAATAGATAGGTCGATACTGAAATATTATTATCACGTCTTCCTTTTCTCCATAATATTTCACAGGTCACAAGGGCTAAAGATCCCAAGGGTTCTTCTTTTGAGGCGACTTCCCGACTTTCAAGGCGATATTCAAATTGGCTATTGGGCGAGGGGAAAAATCCCCTCTCATCTAACCCCGATTCAATTAAGCCTTTGTGAATATATTCCTGTAGTTTATTTTCAGCTAAGATCACAGCTTGTTCATAATCAGTTGAATAGCTGCGCGCTCTAAGAGCAGCGACATACGAGCGGATGACCATAGTCAGACCGACAGCCAAAATCGTAATCGTAAGCAAAACCTCGATCAGAATCGAAGCCCTCATTTTTGAAATCGCTTGTCGGTTTTTCAAAAGCGCAATCTCCTTTAGTCAAGACGCAGATCGAAAACCAGAATCCGATTGATCTGTTGATCTGTAGCAATGGTATATGTCTGATTCCCTCGATTGGTTAAAAATATTTTTAATTTCTCTATGCGACCCTCCGGATAAAAAAGAACAAACTCCTTGGGCATTTCAATCTCTATATGATCGGGAATACCGAATATCCGCCCGAGACGACCTGTGATCTTTTTAAAAGATTGCGTATCATTCTCATCGGCGTCATCATCAGCACGCGCCAGCCAATATTTTTTCTGACCCCGATCGATGATGATCGAATAAACCGTGTTTTGAACAACGGCCTTGGATTGCGCATAACGCATCAAATAAGCTATATTATTGGTCGTTTCCTTCAGTTCCAAATGAGCCATCGCGGGACCGAAGCTGGGAACAGCAATACCGGCTATGATCCCCAGAATAATAACCACAAGGAGAAGCTCCACTAGCGTGAAGGATCGCTTTTGTTTAAAAAGACATGAATAGGGGGTAAAGAAAGAGAAAAAGGACTTCAATTTAAATCGAATTCTTCCTGGGCCCAATTAACAATATCGTCATCCCCGCCTTCGACCTGATCCGAACCATAGGACGACAAATCATACTCCTCTGCGTTATGGATACCGGGACTGACATAAACATACTCATTGCCCCAAGGATCTTTGGGAATTCGTTGTTTTTTCAAATAGGGACCACTCCAGTTGCGGGGAACAGGTGTTGAGGACGGCTCAACGATCAGAGCCCTTAATCCTTGTTCGGTTGTGGGATACCGGCCGTTATCCAACTCATAAAGATCCAGAGCTGTAGCCAGAGTGACTTCAATATCGGCCCTTGCGGCTGCCTCCCGGGCCTGCTCACCTCTGCCGGCCAGATTCGTGACAGCCATCGTGGCTAAAATTCCGATAATTATGACAACCAGCATAATTTCTACCAAAGTAAAACCACTTTTTTCTTTTATCATCATAACTCCTCCGTATTGCTTGTTATTGGATTATCAAATTCATCTTAAAGATCGGCAGCAACATGGCGATAACAATAAAGCCCACAACAGATCCCACGAATACAATCAATAGCGGTTCCAAAAGACTGGTCACCGCCTTGACAGATCTATCCGAGCGTCTCTCGTAGGTATCGGCCAACTTATACAAAGACTGCTCCAAGCGGCCCGATTCTTCTCCCACGACAATCATATGCAGCGCATCTTCCGGAAAATGGGGACAATTTTCTAAAGCCCGGCTCAGCGAAGTGCCCTGCCCCACTTCCTCATGGACTTTTCTGATTTCATTTCTGAATACTTCATTATCTAAAAGTCCGCAAACGGTTTCCAGAGCCGTGACGATTACGACACCACTATCTAGAAGCGTTCCCAGCGTACGGGCAAAACGCCCCAGCTCAACATCTGCAATGAACCGCCCCAAAACAGGAAGGCGGAGTTTCCTGGAATCCAACCAAAACTTTCCTTCGGAGGTCGAGAACACTTTTTTTAGATAAAGCAAACCACCAACCAAAAAGAGAATAATAAGCCACCAAAATCTCTCCAAGAAACGGCTAGCAGCAACAAGAATAACCGTAATCAGAGGCAGATCTTGAGATAAATCATCGAACATCACCGTCAAGCGTGGAATCACAAAAGATAAAAGAACAAAGATAGTGACAGCCCCCACAATTAAAATTAAACTTGGATAAATCAGGCTCGATTTAACTTTTGAGCGGACCTCTTCGTCCCGTTCAGAAAATTCGGCTAAACGGCTTAAAATCAGACCCAGGTTTCCACTAATCTCCCCGGAATGGATCATGCTGGTATAAAGCCTGGGAAAGAGCGCGGGATAAAATGCCAATGCATCGGAAAGCGTGCTGCCGTCACGCACGGCATCCCTAACCTTTTCGATAATCTGCCTCAACAGAGCGTGGGGCATCTGCTTAACGGCAATATTGAGTGCCTGCAGTAAAGGAACTCCAGCTTCAATCAAATCACTTAACTGCCTTGTGAAAATAGTCCGATCTGCGGGATTAATTCGTCTAGGAAAAGAAAAAGAAAAAATCCTGGATTTTTTTACCAGGAGCTCTTCTCTTTTGGTTGCGACATAAACATCGATCGGTGTTAAGCCCAGCTCGATCACGCTTTGGACTGCATTATCAAGATTATCGGCCTCGATCGTTCCTTCTGCAACATCATTGGGGCCCTGTTTAGCCCTGTAGAAAAATTTCGTCATCAGTGATTGATTCTAACATAGGCCACAGGTAGATGCAAGTTGAAAGCATTTTGGATAAAGTCTTATTTGATAATAAGATAGAACATTTTTTAAAAAATATTATTAAAGATAATTAATGGTAGGAGAAATGAGAACTACGGTCAATAATTGTCCGCTTATAACAATAGGTCACTTTGAGAATAATTACTTTGTCGTTTATTACAACCAACTGTTCGCCAATTACTTTATAAGTATATGTTTTAACTAGCTTCTTTGTATTGAGGGAATTAATAATAAAAGTTTGTGGTTTCGTATCATCCTTTTTGGCATCCAAAAAGAGAGCCAGATCTAGGGAATCGGTAAATTCCAGAATTTCTTTAATCCGATATACCGTTCTCTTCTCGATATCCTGAGTGATTGTGCCACGCTGAACATGTTCGGCAAAAAAAAGCTCAGAGCGTTTTTTATTCAAAGATTTTGTATTTTTGAAAAGAAGCTTGCGCATGATATTCCCGCCTATCTCAATTGATCGGCTTCTTATTACTAGTTATTAAAAGTATGCCACGATTAAAGATGTCAACAAGGCGGGAAATGATGTTTCTGCCTAAATTGGGAAAGCGTTTTCTTAATAAATACCCACGGCTAAAGCCGTAGTGTTGTACCCTTCGGGTTTATAAACAAGGGGGCCAATGCAAAAGCATTGGCCCCCAGAAAACAATCGGGGCATTTTTTGATTTCTCAAAAAATGCCCCTCACGTAAAAACCAAATTACATTTTTACGACGTTTTTGGCCTGCTCCCCTTTAGGACCATCCGTAATCTCAAACTCAACGGACTGCCCTTCGTCTAAGGTCTTATAGCCATCGCCCTGAATTTCAGAATGATGCACAAAAACATCTTTTCCTGTTTCGGCGGCGATAAAACCATAGCCTTTTTGGTTGCTAAACCATTTTACTGTACCTTTAACCACTTTTTGTCCTCCTTGATTGAGTGGTTATACAAAAACCGCAAGGCCGATCTGCTTTAACCTTGCGGTTTCAGTCGTCTTCTAAACCTTGCGTCCTTAAACTATTTTAAGTATGTCCTATTTTCCTAGGTTTGTCAATATTTATATTTATGAAGCGTTTTTAGACAACAACGAAACTTGATCTCTATCTAAAAATAACCAAGTGGCAATCTCCTTTATCTTACGGATCCGACTTGCTCGATAAGCGGCTCAATTGAATTGGCCTGCCTGACTCGCCGGTTAATAATCGTCATTTTATCGGTATCCGCGTTTCCGCCATTGTCGATGACTCTCAACTGAATCACTTCCTCAGCCCTTCCCAAAGCTCTAACAGAACATCGCGGATGTTCACTGCGACAGATAAGCTTTTGATCGGGCAAACGCGTCCATTGATAAATAACAATCTCTCCATCGGGATCACAAGATTGACTGCCATCAAGCTTGACCAAGGCATTAGCCGAACAGATAATATCTATACCCGCATGAGCAACGGGCGGCTCATTGTCGGCCACAGGAACACCTTTAATTCTCCAGCCATGTCCGCCCGAACTGCCGTCTCCGCTATAACCGTCGCTATATTCCCAATGTACGCTAGCCTCTTTAGGTAGTGGATTGGGAGCATCATAATACATACCTCCGTAATAAGTGTCGCCTTCTCTGATTTCATAAGCCACCCAATATGTCCCGGCAGCAAGATTCCAGTCTAGATCAGAAGTCCCGTACCAATCCCTTAGCTCCCCTTGCCCTTGGAGAACAATCTGCTGAGAGTGGATCTCCTGATTCACATTTGGAATATTTCCCCCGTCACCATAAATCACAACATGCAGGGTTTCGCCCTGACTCTTGGCAATAAAACCTTGTATCGTTGTAATCGTATAATCCTGTTCCGTTGTAAACTGGGCAGCTAGCCATTGATTGTAATTCAACAGTGTTCCCATGGGAATGGGACCGCCTCCGCTTGTCGGGCGTCCGGTATCTGCGATAATTTCTTCTGTCGCAGAAATAACTTTCTCCTCGAGATAGATTTCCTGACTAAAAGCCTTCGGTGAAACAAAAATCAATAAGACGCAAACCAAAAACAGTATTTTTCTCATCACTCACTGCTCCTTTTTTTGTCATAAGTATACATGGATAATAAACTAATGACAAATTTATTATTCTTTTATAACAATTGGAAAATAGAAGAATTACGATAGGACTTTTTCGACTTCGGAAACAAGTTTGGCGCGATCAAACATCGGTTTTCTTTTGCTGAACTGAAAGAACTTTTTTCCGTTGATCATAATAATCGGCGGGTGCCAGGCACCTCTGGCCAGACAATAAAAAGCATTATCCAGCCAGGGAAGAATTTCAAGCTTCACATTCTTCTCTTTAAATTCCTGATCCATCATCACCTTAAGCGTGTGGGTCACCAAATTACATTCATCGCACTGGGATTTGATCTTAAAAGGACCTCTGCGACCGGCCCATTTATATTGGGTGATCGTCACCTGTTTGTCTTTTTTCTGAGCATTGGCCATCAATCACCTTCGGCTATCCTGCTTTAAGCAGTTTACGAAATTCCCTCTTCAGACGGTCCTTGGCCACAAACTTCCTGGCGACATTACGCGATTTTCTGGAAAGCCTGTTTCTTAAATGCTTGCTTT
This sequence comes from uncultured Planctomycetales bacterium, assembly GCA_964478715.1. Taxonomy (GTDB): domain Bacteria; phylum Omnitrophota; class Gorgyraeia; order Zapsychrales; family JBDRMG01; genus CAYZIY01. Next base: position 31,645 of record CAYZIY010000005.1, on the reverse strand, counting down.
GCATCAGGCCCTCATACTGATGCGCAAAGCTCTCTCCATTGCTCTCATGACCCGAGAAAAAGAGAGCCTCATTCTCAAATTTATCAAAAACAGGAATACGGTTTAATAAAAGGACATTGCCGCAATAAGCGCTCTCATGCGTACTTAGAGAAAAGGATTCGCTCAATGATGTATTGATATAAATATCACTCAAATAATAAAGCTGATAAAGAATGTTTTTTTTCAAATATTTTATATAGAAAATACGCTTGGGATATTCCTTCAACAGCTTACGCAATTTTCTATGAAGTCCCTTCTCGGCAGACTTCCCCACGATGAAAATCTTTTTATTTTTTCGCTTCTTAAGAATCTGGGGAAGTTCATTGATAAGAATGTGCGCCCCCTTGATCCGCTCCAGCCGTCCCACGTAAATAGAAACAATATCGTTTTTCTTTATCCTGTATTTTTTCCTGAGCTCCTCAATGATCTTTGCCTGGGGAGGGAAGGTTTCAATTGTGTTCTCGATCACCTGTACTTTCTCCGAGAAATAAGGAAAATACCGGTTAAAATTTTCATATTCATAATTAGACGGACAGATAATTTGATCGGCCATCTCGATCATTTTTTCTTGATTAAGCAAGAATCTGTTGAATGTCTTAAATCCAGCATCTCTCTCCCTTCGTAAAATACTATGGAAATGGTAGATAATTTTTGGCCGTTTCCCTCTGCGCTTTTTGAGTTTCATCAACGCCTGGGTCCAATTAACAAAATGCTGAATAATCATATCAAAATCCGCCAGAGAATGCTCTTTCTGAAAGGAATAAAAAGACTCATACTTCTTGATCGTATTATCCGGCATCAAGACTCTCAGGGGACGTTTCTTGCGAAATGCAGGACTTATCAAAACATACACGTCATTGTTTAATCCCGCCAGGGCATCACGACACTGTTTAACGATTTGCCCCACACCCCCGCAATATTTTCTTCCCGTCGGATATTCAAAAGTCATCAGTAAAATCTTGTACATCAAAACCCCCTCAAATGCTTCCTTTTAGAATCAATGTCACTACGTATTTCTCCTTTTCATAACTCACTTTCGCCAGGCCGCCCCGCACCAGCCAGCCGATCGCCATGCAGGTGTTTTCTTTTGATTCTTTGGAGGCCGCGCGAAGATCCCCAATGCTCTTGGGTTTCTTACTTTTTTCAAGTAATGATAAAATTTTCGCCGAAATCACCCCAACTTCAATCATCAAAAATCATCCTTTCCCATCTCATCTTTTTCTTTTATGTTTCCTCTTAAGCGAGCCATCAACCCGCTTCTTTATTTTTTCTTCATTTGTTCTTGGGATTGAACCCATTGACCCGCGGGATCTTTCTTTGGCTTTCCCATTTCTTGATAACGTTTCCGGGCCTTGTGGAGAAATTCTTCAAGCAGAAATTCCTCTTTCACGAATTCCTTTAACTTCTTTTGGGAAATCTTTTTGCGAGATTCCGTCAACCAAATCTCCTTTCACGACGAGTAAGAATTGTAACACATATAAAAAAACAATAAAAGCCTTTTTAAAAACAACGCTCTTTGTTCTTCTTTTTGCAGGGCTTATCGCACCGATAGCATATCTCGTTTCTTAAATAACCTCCCTGGAAATATTCTTTGATATTCCCAAGTGTCGTATAGGCAATATTTTGAAGCGCTTCCCGGGTAAAAAATCCCTGATGACTGGTAACAAGCACATTGGGAAAAGTCAATAGACGGGCCAATAGATCATCTCTAATCATGCTGTTAGAAAAATCTTCAAAGAAATATTCACTTTCTTCTTCATAAACGTCCAACCCAGCCGAACCGATCTGACCGCTTTTCAAGCCCTGGATCAAAGCTTCGGTCTTGATTAATTTGCCCCGTCCTGTGTTGATCAGAATGACTCCCTTTTTCATCTGAGAGATTTTCTCTTCATCGATCAGGTGATAGGTTTCTTGGTTTAAGGGACAATGCAAAGAAACAATATCAGATTGCTTTAACAGGTCTGGCAAATCCACGTAAGAGATATTTTGCTTTGCCGCAAACTCTTCATTTTCTTTCTTATCATAAGCTAAAATGTTCATCCCAAAACCCTGGGCAATGGCAATGAGGCATTTGCCAATCTTGCCAGTCCCCACAACGCCTAAAGTCTTGCCGTGCATATCAAATCCAAGCAGTCCATTAATGGAGAAATTATTGTCTCGCGTTCGATAATATGCTTTATGAATCTTGCGATTCAAGCTAAGCATCAGTCCCGTGGCGTGTTCGGCCACCGCATGGGGAGAATAACCGGGCACGCGGACAACATGAATCTTTTCATAGGCGGCTTTGAGATCAACATTATTATAGCCCGCGCTGCGCAAGGCAACCAATCCGACTCCTTTTTCCTTTAAGAAATCGACCATTTTCTTGTCAATCTGATCATTCACAAAAACGCAAATAGCCCGATGATCTTTGACTAAATCCTTCGTCTGAGCACTCAGATGCCCCTCAAAATACTGAAGGTCAAAACCAAAACCTTCATTGGCCCGATTAAAATACTGCTTATCGTACGGTTTGCTGTCAAAAAATAATACTTGTTTGTTCCATTCCATATTCAAGCCTTTTGATTATGAAAATTTTTATTTTCTATTTCCAGAGACGCCGATCAGCCGCTAACGATCTCTGCCAGATGAATATCAAACAGTAGATCTTTTCCGGCCAAAGGATGGTTGATGTCCAGCGTAACACTTTCCTCATCAATGGCCGTCACGAGAACGGGAATCGTCCGCCCGCCTTCCTCCTGAGCCTTGAGTTGTTGGCCGACTTCAGGATTCAACCCTTTCGGCAAGTCGTCTCGCTTAACTTTTACAGCCTTATCTTTATCCCGAGCGCCGTAGGCTTCTTGCGAAGGAATAGTTGTTGTTTTCGACTGACCCGGTTCCATGCCGATCACGGCCTGCTGAAAAGCGGCCATAATATTGTCGTCTCCCAGAGTGAATTCTAAAGGATTTTTCTCTTTAGAATTATCAAAAATTTCGCCATTTGTGAATTTACCGACATATCGAACTTTCACTTTGTCACCGTTTTTTGCCTGAGTCATTTCATCCTCCTTTTTGTATCTTCAACATTGTGTGCAATCATCCTTGGAAATGATTTTCTTTTTGACCGTTCTTTTTTATAGCCTCCTGCGAAACCTGGGAGTAGGTTTGGAGCAACTTGAGCTCTGCCTTAATCATACCAACAGCCCGGCTCCAGGGATTATCATCCAGAGGTTTTTCTTTGTATTTCCTTAAGATCAGCTCTTCATAAATAGCTAAGGCTTTCTCAGCGACCTTCTTTTGAGTAAATTCCTCGGCCTTTTGACGGGTCAAAGATTTCATCTTAAGGTAAATGTCCTTATCCAGATTCGCCATCCAGTTCAAGGCCTCACAGAAATCTTTCTCATTGTCCCGGCTGATCAACCGGCCGTTGACTCGCTCTTCGCAAACTTCCCGTACACCGGGGGCATCGACAGCCACAACCGGAACGCCGCAGGCCATCGCTTCAATCAAAACCAATCCCTGTGTTTCGCTGTGAGAGGCGAAAACGAAGACATCCATCGCATGATAAGCATCGACCAACTCTTGATCTTGAAGCGAACCAGTTGTATGAAACCGTTCGCTTAAACCTTCCCTATCAAAATAGTTGCTCATTCCCTTAAGAGCATCTCCCTGGCCGACGACAACAAACTCAGCCCGGTCATTGTCTTTAAGAAACCGCGCGATCGCGTGCATCAAAAAATCAGTATTTTTCTCTTTTGCAACTCGACCGACCGTACCACAAAGAAAACAATCATTCCTGATTCCGTATTTTTCTCGAAAACCTTCCCCGTCACCCTTAAGAAACTTCTCTGTCTCAATTCCCGTCGGGACCACACTGACAGGTTTGATGATGCCGCGTTCTTTGATCAGATCCCGGATACTTTCACTGGGAGCGAAAACATGATCGCAAAGATTAGCATAGCCTACAGCTAGTCCCACAACAAAATCTTTCAAGGCCCTGGCTTTAACGGGCACATAATGGGTGTATTGTTCAAAGAGAGTATGGTGCGTAAAAACAATGGGAATTTGATATCTTTCCGAAGCACGTAAAGCTGTATCGCCGATCAAAAACGGATGATGCGAATGAATAATATCCGGTTTCCACTGATCTAATTCTTTAAGAAGCGTGAAATGAATCGGAAGCTCGACAGAAAAATCGGTCCCATTGAAATGCTGGATAGCGGGAACACGGATCACGCCCTCCTCGTGCCCGAGGGCCTCCTGATGCTCGGGAGTAACAATAAGTACCTGATGATCTTTTTTTCGATAATACTCGGTAAATGCTTCTACGGATCTTTCTAAACCCCCGATGATCGGTTTATACGTATTAGTCATCATCACAATATTCATGATTCGATTCCTTGCGGAGAGAAAATAACTTTCTGATGGCTCCCGGAAGGCACCAAAACCGGCTGAAATCCGGGAAGTCGGATGTCGATTAAAGGTTCCCTGTCATGCCATCGGCCATCCCAGCTAATGATGATTTTATCCGAATAAGTTTGGAGTTTAACTTTCAGGTTTCCCAAAGAAGTCGGAGTCCAGCCAAAAGAAATTTCTCTTTGATTGGCATACCACTGGGGCATGATTCCTTGGCATAAAATCAATGATCGATCGCATCCATCCTCTCGGACAAAACAGTTGCGCATCATCAAGGTCCATTCGGCGGCAGCCCAGACATGCTGCCCATCACCCATACAACCGCCTTTGGTTATGGGATGAATAGCTTCCGGCCACTGGCCCGTTTCGGAAGCCAAATCGCGAATAGCCTGCATTAAATCAAAAAACCGGATATCACCGCCACGCAACATAACCTGCGCGATGTGTAATGTCAGATAAGGATTGATCCCCGAATGACTCATATCGTGAAAAAATCCCTTATCCACCAGACAGTTCCGGTAAAGATACTCAACGGTTTCGGTTAAACGCTGATCTTTTTCACCAAATAATTGAAGCGGATAACCGGCAACAAGAGAGCCCACCGCTCCGCTGTCCATCCGTCGATAAATAGAAGCCGGGATAACATTTGACGACAACCGTTGAGCAACTGCCTGCAAACTCTTTTCTATTTTACTCATTAATGCCTCGGCTTCCTGCCGGTAACCTTTGGCCTCATCCCATTCTTGAAAACGCTCCATCAGCGAAGCTGCATAACGGAGTCCGGCAACAGACCAAAAGTTATCCCAATAATAGTAATCATTGGGCCCTAAGTGCTCCGCGCTAAAACCCGCAGGCATCAGACCGGCATGTAAAGCATTGATATCATCGACAAGTCTCTTTCTGATAATCCATCTGGCCGCTTTCTTAATAATGGCTTTCCAGAAATCCGGAAGATTTTCTCCGGTCAGCTGGCAATATTTTTCCAAAAGCCACAAGACCTGCCCGTTACTGTCCCACTCGCCTTCCTGGGATTCAAAATATCCGTTTGCTTTTTGCCGTCTTTCAAACTGGTTCATCATCTCCCAAGCTTTCTCCTTAAGACCGGCGCACAAAAAGGCATAGCAAATAAACACAGCATCCCGAAACCAGAAACGTTTATATGTATACGGTCCAGCATAGAGCTTATCGGAGGCATGCAAAACCATTGTCCGCAACGCGATCTCATAGAGCCGGCTGCTTTGTTGATCGGGAATCTCTAAAGCGCATCTTTCTTTTAGCGCTTCGCCCCATGTTTGGATAACGGGTTTCTGTTTCTGAAATGAAACCTTTCCTGTTTTTTCATATTTCAAAGGGACCTGAATCGCCAGCGATTTTTCTTTTTCACTGGATAAATCAAATAAAGCCGCTGCCGTTGCCATGCCGACATCGCATTTGATTTTCTTTCTATCGGGCTGAGCCAAAAGACGATGATAAACATCTCCTTGACGGTAATCAGAGAAAGAATATTGTTGAGGCTTGCAAGAAAACTCTATTTGATCCGTTTGATTCACGCACCATCCCGGAATATCCTTAAGACGCTCAATGGTGTGAATAAAACTGACCCCCTCGGGATTATAGGGCCTTAAAGAAACAGCGAGCCAGGCCGGTTGAAAACTTTGAGCCGTGACATCCATCCGGCAGATATATTCGCCTTCTTGGCGCTCGACGAAACACCAGGTTAAAAGCCGGGAACCTTTTTGATCAAAACACGTAGAGACTGCCAGCTGATCATTGATGTGAATCTTTTGATCCACCGAATTCATTTGAGAAGGAATTAAATCCTCTCTATCTTTATGAACGATCCAGCAATCCAATGACCAGCCATCCCAGAAGGGCGTTAATAATCCGCGTGGATCAACGATCGGCGTTTGCGAACAGCCGGGCAGACCAATGGCGGTCCAATTTCGATGCGTTAAATTAATATGTGTTAGAGAAAAAGCTCGGGGAATAAAAGAAATATCTATGGGATCAAATTGACGCCGAACCCAGAAAGGCCAAAGCCAATCCAGATTATGTTGAATGGCCTGAGAATTGATCAATCCCCGGGCCTGCAACAGGGCGCCGGATCGCAATAACTCCGTAGGCACCAACACGCTGGAAGGCTGGGCGAAACGGTTGAGTTGTCCCAATAATTTCATGGGATCCAAAAACCCGTAATTGCGAGCCGTTTTCTTAATCATATAATTGATTAAAGAATTTCTGATACGGCTAATCATAAAATTTCCTTAATGAGATGTGTTTTTAGGACGTTACGACACCAGCGGAAAAAACAAATTTGATGGCCTCCTCAATGCTGAGATCAATTTCTTTAACGCGATCCCTAGTCACTATCACAATAAAGCCCGAAAAAGGCGCCGGAGCCAGAGGGATAAAAACGCAAACTTCGTCCTTTTGGGCTTTCATGATTTCTTCGCTGATCTTTTCATTAGTAATAAAACCTATGGACCAGTTACCTTTACCGGGATATTCCACCAGAACTACCTTTTTGAATTGCTTTTTCTGTTCACTGCTGAAAAGAAATTCGGATACCTTTTTAGCCGAGGGATAAATATTTCCGATCACTGGAATCCGCCGTAATATGCTTTCCAGTAAAGATTGAAACCAACGGCCAACATATAAACTCGATATAAATCCAACTCCGACAATCAAAAATAAAGAAACGACAAAACCGATTCCCGGTAGATAATAGCCGAATTGATCTACAAAGAAATGATTGATCGGTTTCCCGATGAATTTCTCAACGATCGAAAACATCAAATAAATAACATATCCGGTGATCAGAATAGGAAACAATGAGGCAATGCCGGTCCAGAAATAATTTTTCATTTTTCTTAAAAGATCCTTATTCATTGTTTCATTCTCCTATCAAAAGCTCTGTCATGTGGGTTACAGATCAAGCTTTATCGACCCAATCAATTAAAACAGGAAACAGGCAACTCTTCGCAGGGGGCCAGCTCCAGGCTAGGTTTCCTATTCTTGACTTTGCCGGCCACCTCTCTTAAAGCGCTCCTTAAGCCTTCTAAAACGGTCGGATGATAAAAAGGAAGTTTGAGTATATCAAAAACACTCAGACAGTTTTGCAAACTCCAGGCTAATAGATGCCCTATATATTCCGCGTGGGGCGCAAGCATTTCGGCGCCTAAAAGCCGTCCATCAGAAGGTCGGACATAGAGCCGAAGCAAGCCTGTATTGCGGTCCAAAATTAAAGAGCGGCCCTGAGAATCGAATCTGGCTTCACCAATTTTATGAGGTTCTTTCTTCACTTGGTGATATCCTTTTCCGACAACCACGATCTGAGGATCTGTAAACGCAATCGCAAGCGGCACCCGTCTTTTGAAGCAATACGGCTTTCTGCGCAAGGCATTGTATCCGGCTATAACGCCTTCATCAGCGGCCTCATGAAGAACCGGACGGTCTCCATTGACATCTCCGGCCATAAAAACAGGCAAAGAACCCACCTGCAAGGTGTGGGGATTAACATGAGGCAGACCTTTCTCGTTGAGCCTCACATGAAGATTCTCAAGTTCCAGCTTATCGATATTGGGCATCCGACCCATCGTTAAGAAAACATTGTCTCTTTTAAGTGTTTTGCTATTGAGACGAATAACAACCTTTTCTTGTTCTAAGGATAAATCCGCTTGAGTGTTAAGATGCAAATTCATCTTACTCTCAAAATATTTACACGCCATTCGATTGACTTCAGGATCACTTAAGCCTCCGATCGATCCGGAAGCCTCAATAAGATCCACCTTAATTCCTAGACCGGAAAGGGCCTGTCCGATTTCCAGACCGATGGCTCCAGCACCGATCAAAGACATGTGATCCGATAGACTTTTGAGTTCAAAGAAATTATCCGTTGTGATCAGATGCTTCTCTAGTGACTTCCAGCGTGACGGGATCACAGGAGAGGAGCCGGTTGCGATAATCATCGCATCAGCTTTGACTCGCTGTCCATCCACATCAAGCAGGCGAGGATGAATAAAACGAGCATATCCTTTAAGATTTCGTTGACCAATTTTCCGGATGGTCTTTAAAACACCTGAGGTAAAATAGTCTCGCCTACAGCGCACATGATCCATCAGTTTCCTGGTATTTAGACGAAGATCCTTTGTTCCCCTGATTCCTTTCTGGGCAAATAATCTTCTGCGGTCAAAATCATCAGCTGCCTGAATCAACACCTTAGAAGGCATACATCCGACCCGCGCGCAGGTTGTTCCGTAAGACCCGCCGTTAATCAGCACCGCATCTTTGGTCTTTTTGAAAACCTCGCGAAGAGCCGAAAGCCCGGCTGTGCCGGCGCCAATGACAGCAACCTTCACTTTTTTCTTTCTCATAATCTCTGAGCGCTTTTACCCGTTACTCGCCTTTGATTTTCGAAGCAATATCGTCAACGGCATTTTTCGTAGCCTCCAACATCCCCTCGATTTTATCTCTCGTAGTTTCCCAGTTTTGCTGAGTCGAATTCTTGACCTCATCCAGCCCCATCTTGGCCTGCTCTGTCTTCCTTTTGAGCTCCCCTAATTTTTCTATCAAATTCACTCTGGCATCCGCGCTCATCAGATCAATCTTGGATTTAAACTCATTCATTTTTTGCTCCCAAGCCTTAATCTGAGCTTCGGCTTTCTGTTGATAGGCTTTTTTATGATCTTCCGTCATGGCCATACCCTCCTTTTTTGATTCGGTATTATTGATATCTTAAACTTCTTTAGTTTTCTTCTCGATAGCTGCGATGATATCCAGAGGTTTGAGAGGTTTCTTGAGCCACATTTCGATTTGACATGTTTGTTTTAACAAACGGTAATCATCCTGGTCATAAAAAGCAGTCATAATGATCACGGGAATAGATTTTGTTTCTTTTTCATTTTTTAATTGGAGAGCTGTCTCCACACCATTTTCTTTCCCCAGTCTCAAATCCAGAAGGATAACATCAGGTTTAATCTTCTTGATCTCTCTAAGCGCCTGAGAGGCCCGGCTGAAGACATAAGGTTGATAACCGGTAATCTGGAGCGTTTCCTTTAGCTCCTTCAAGAAATCTTTCTGGTCATCAATGGCGACAATCTTCTTTTTATTTTTCCTTTTTTTCATAAGACACTACTATGATAAATCTATTGACCCCCTGAGGGAATAGACTGTTTCCTGAAATAATTGACTTTGTTCTACTTTAATGGACCGAAATTGGCTGTTGAATCTAAAAGCGAGAGAGTTTTCTTCGCTTGCGCAATGGCAGAAAAATCGTAACGGCAGCGCCTTTACCTTTTTGGCTTCTTATGCTGATTTGACCTTTATGAAGTTCGACAAGCTGTTTGCACACGGCCAGACCCAATCCTGTTCCCTGAGGGCGTCTCGAATAAAACAACTCAAAGACTCTGTCTTTTTCAAGCGGATCAATCCCTTTACCGTTATCTTGAATGTCGATCTTCAGGGCACTTTTTCGATGTCTTCTTGCTGTTATTTTAATATGCCCCCCGGAGGAAGAGATAGCCTGGAAAGCATTATTGAGAATATTATTGAAAACCTGCCTCATCTGAAGAGCATCAGCCTGAATTTTTTTCTTTTTGAGAATATTAAGATCCTGACTGATGCGCACCCTTTTTTTCTTGAATCTTTGACGACGGGTTTTGATGCATTCTACGATAAGGGGATAAAGTGATATTTCTTGATGGGCAGGAGCCAAAATACGGGCATAATGAAGCAGGCCCTTGATAATTTGTTCGCTTTCATCGATCTTTTTTTCTATTCTGTTAAGATGACCGTATAGCTTTTTATTGCGTGTCTTTTGTCTGATATTATACAAAGCTGTCTGAATGGTTCCCAGGGGATTGCGTAATTCATGAGCGATAACCGAGGCCAGTTTACCGATCTCGGAAAGATGTTTCTCTTTGCGCAGCTGCTGTTTGGTAGCCTTTAATTCCTTGGTTTTTTTGCGGATCAAATGATCTCTTTCTGACTTTTGAACCTCAATATATTCTTTTTCTTCTTTTAATTTCCTGTTTACCTTTTGCAGGATCTGTTTTTTCTGACCCAAGGTTTTTTTATCTTTAATAAGACGCTTTTTTTCTTCTTGCAAATGGGTATAGATAGAACTCAAAACGCCTTTATCGGGCAGGATCCTGATGTTCTTCTTTTTCTTCTTGCTCTTCTGACGGAACGAGTGAGGCGTTTGACCGCAAAACATCTTGAATATCCTGATAAAGGATTCCGTATTCTTATATCCCAAAGAGTATGAAATTTGATCAATGCTCTGCCCGGATTTCTTTAAAAGCTCCTTGGATTTTTCGACCCGCACACTCAAGCGATATTCGCTGAAGCTAAATCCCGTCCGCTTTTTGAATAAACGGCTAAAGTATTTCGGACTCAAATGCACAATCGCGGCAACATCATTAAGAGTAAGCTTTTTGTCATAATTTCTTAGAGCAAAAAGCCTGGCCTTCTCAATCTTTCTCTCGACCTCATCAGGCGCCTGCGGCTCTTTCGAAAGAAAACTCGAGTTAATTCGCGACCGGATTAATTGTAGTTTTCTTTTATTCAAAGGCTTTTCCAGAAAATCAACAGCCTGACCTCTCAAGGCCTCGGCAGCCACATCAGTTGAGCCGTAACCGGTCAGGATCATGACCCCCACGCGAGGAGCAGCAGACCGAATCTCCGGAAGAATCTGAGTGCCTCTTTCGCAGGACAGCATCTCATCAAGAATAATCAAATCGATCTGATGGGGTTTTTGAAGAATCTTGATCGCTTCGCGGCTGTTGGCCGCTTCAAGGACCTTAAGATCATAGAAATAATCCCGGAATTCCTTCCGAAAATCACGATCATCATCGATTAATAAAATTTGATACGCCATGGATTATCTTTTAAGAGGAAGTTGAAAAGAAAAGGTTGATCCTTCGCCGACTTGGCTGGATGCCCCAATACGTCCCCCATGCTGGATAATGATTTTCTCGCTGATCGCGAGCCCTAAACCAGTTCCTTTTTCTTTTGCCTCCTTATTCTCCGCCTGGCAAAAGGGTTGAAAAAGGGTTTTGATTTTATCCTGGGGAATACCGCAGCCGGTATCACTAACAGAAATCACCACATTGTCTTGGTCAATTTCAGATTTAACCGTGGCCCCTCCCTTTTCAGTGAATTTTTTCGCATTATTGATCAAATTGATCAAAACTTGCTTGATCTTATCATAATCAGACTGGATAGCCGGAAGCTGTCCGCAAAGATCCTGCTTAAGAGTCAGGCCTTCTTTTTCAAAAACCAGTTTCATTTCTTCGGCAGTCTTTCTGATCATCTCATTGAGATCAATCCGTTTGAAATCAAAATCCAATTGCCCTGAGTCAAGCTTTTGATAGTTTAAAAGATTCTGAATCAAGCGGCTGAGGCGATCCACGCTGGTCTGTGCCATGGTTAGATACTTCTTTTGCTGTTCATTAATCTCCCCGATGATACCGTCATGGATTAAACTGATGCCCTCGCGGATCACAGCCAGAGGTGTTTTCAGCTCATGCGCGGCCATGGACAAAAAAAGTGATTTCTCTTTCATGGTTTTTTTAAGTTGCCTGTTGAGTGTGTCGATCTGCTCGCTGACTTCCGTTATCAATTCAGCCGATTCCTAAATTTTATCTATCTTTTCATCGATGCGCTGGGATTTATCTTTTTTCTTCATAATCCTCACTCTCCTTTAAGACGCTATATGCATTAGCTCTTTTTTTCTGTTTTTGGCTATTGAAAAAAATCAAAGTAAATCGCAACTACTAAGGCAATAAAAGACGCGGTAAAAATAAATAAGAAATTCAGACGTTCCTTATTGGAGCGGATCTTGCAGAGAATCACTGAGAGAACTTCTCTGTCTTGAGGGCTGAGGCTTTCGTTTGAAGCAAGTTTCTTGATCAAATGATGAGAATCAATAATAGCTGCGCGCTGTTTGAACACTTTGAACTTATAGGAAAAGAAAATAATAAAACCGATGATCCCGCTATACCAGGCCGTTTTCCCCCACAGGGGATTAAGATTCATCAATATGGTGACAACCCGAACGGCAACCGTAGCAATAAGGCCGACAAAAATTATGATCCAGGAAATGGTTTCATCGCGGCAGGCCCTGCGGCCCTGGCAACGGGGACAATGCGGATAACTCATGAGACGTATTGTACCGACAATCCTTTTACTATTCAAGCTTCATCTTAAGGAGAGTCCTTCAGGAGAATCCTTCGCAATTCGGCTCAGGTCCATTATGAAATAAATACTCAACCAGGGTAATGATGTCCGAAATATCCAATGCCCCCGTCTGATTAAAATCGCAGCGGTCTAAATAAACCGGCGCGGCCCCTTGCGCAAAGGCATAATTAACCAGTTCGAAAAGATCATTAATGTCCACCGCTCCATCGCCGTTGGCATCACCGCAAAGATACGGCTTTCGCGGAATCAAAAGTACATATTTCCATTGATCCTCGATAATTCCTTGTGCCAAAACCGTCCTGTTGTCGTTGATATCAATCGCATCGACAATCAGATAGTCTGCGCTTTGGGGCGATAATAAATCCTGCAAATCCTGAATACCGTCTGTCTCACTGTAGAGATAGCCTCTGGGATAACCACCCCCGGACAACTGATAACGTCCTACAATCTGGTCCTGATTATTAATCGCCTGAGCCTTACTGGAAGAAACATCCGGATCTTCAAATAAGAACTGAAGATCACCATTTTGATCCCACAAGACAGCATCGAAAATGATACTTCCGACAACAATTTCTTGATCATTTAAATCATGAACGGTCCCACCCGAATCAAAATCACCCATGTTCAGAAAAATCTGCTGGTAAGTGCCGTCTACTAATTTCCAGAGACAGGGTTGTTCTCCTGTGGATGTATTGGCATAATAGGCCGTCCCCGCAATAGTCGAGAGATTATTAATAACAAATCCATGACTGTCGATCGTATCACCGGCCATCAAATCGGTAAAGCCGTTATCTTCATCCCAAACAAAAGTATGCAGAGCGCTGGGCCAGGGAATCTCACTGCCATAACCGGCTACTTCATTATATTCATTAATGCTCTTGGCAAAACTCGCATTGCCTCCCAAAGTACCGAGATTGATCATTCCCATATCTTCATGCCAGAGAAATGCATTGCTATGATTATCGGCATTGCGGGAATAACCAACGATAAACCCATTGTCGTTAATATCCTGGGCTGTGGTATTGTCAATCCCCAAAAAGCCGATACACTCAAATCCGTTTTCCGAATCCCAGCGGAAAGCCGATGTGTGCCAGCTCCCCTCCTGCTCTTCATTTCCGACAACCACATTATGATTGTTTAAAGCAACCGGCTCAAACCCTGAATGAAGAGACGGATCCGTCAGATCAACAATCTCTACCACATCATATTCCAAAGCCTGGCAAACCACAGGCCACATAGTTACTATCGAAAAAACGATCAAGGGGATTATTCTAACATATCTCATTCTCACAACTCCTTTGTTAACGCTTTTGCTATAGCCCATCAAAATCACTGAACCAGTTTATGATAAATATCGGTTGCGTCTTTAAACTTAAAACCCAACGAATAATAGAGATTAACAACAGGCGAATTCGAAATGGAGATGGAGCTTTCCAGTTCCTGATAGCCTTTTTGAAATAATTCCCGGCAGGCCAGACTCCATAAATATTTTGCCAGTCCCTGTCCCTTAAAGGCAGAACCGATGGCGTGGAGTCTGATTTTATGATCCTTAAAGGCAAAAAAGGCGGCCAGCTTCCCTCGATATTGAAGAGAAAAGATTTCTTTGGAGATATCAAAATCCTTGATCCACTCACTAAAGCGCAAATCAGCCAGCTGGGGATCAATGTTAAAATCCCGGTGAAAGCGGCCGTAAAAAGCTCCATCGGCAAGATCAAGAATCTCTTTGGGTGAATTCTCTTTCGCCATGTCAACATCCTGATGTTTAAAAAACTGAAAATGCTCTTTGCGGCAATGGGGAATGACCAGAGTGTCACAATAATAGAATCCAAAATCATGCAGGAGTCTTTTATCCAAACGGGGATTAACGCGAATCGTAAAATGCCCGGGTTTCTCTAAGGCTTCTTTCATAATATCGGATTTTACTTCATGAATCTCATAACAATCAAACCCGAAAATCCGGGTATCCCAGGGTATATGAGTAATTTTTTTGGAATGGCTCATAAGAAAAATTTAAATCTTCTGATCGGTTCTCTGTCGGATACAATAAAGCGGCTTTTTCATACTGCGGGAATGAATCCGTCCTAAATATTCCCCAAAAATCCCTAAAGCAAATAACTGCGCCCCGGAGAAAATAGCAATGATGCTGGCCAGAAACGCGAATCCCTGAACCACGCGGCCATGAATCAAATACTGACTGAGAACATAAACTAAAACTCCCAAACCGAAAAGCGTAAAAAGCAAACCGATCAAACTGGCCAACTGCAGAGGAATCACCGAAAACCCGGTGACCATATTCAATGTATGGCGCACCAGCTGAGAAAATGTGTATCGCGAAGAACCTGTCGCGCGCGTTTGATGATCAACCACCACCGAGGCAAAACGATCTGTCCCCCACGTTAAGAGCACATCAATATTGACGAACGAGGCTTGATAGTCTTCAAATGCCAAGCGCAAAGAACACCGGAAAGCCCGGAAGGAACTGATCTGACTGGCCGTCTGCGCCCCCATGGTCTCCTGCAAAACCTTCTTGCTTAACTGCGAAGCCAAAACCCTAAACAACCCGTGATGCTCCACGCGAGGCCGGGCATAAACCACATCATACCCCTCGTTTAGCTTTTTGATCAATTTGGGTATTTCTTCCGGAGGATTTTGCAGATCATCATCGATGGTCACAATAATTTCATATTGAGCCTGTCGAATACCGCACAGCACAGCACTATGCTGACCGTAATTGCGGGTCAGCTGAATGCCTCTTGCTTTGGTTCTTTCTTTCGTGATCTTTTCGATCACGGTCCAGGAGTGATCGCGGCTGCCGTCATCGATTAAAAGAATTTCATAATTTTCAGCAAAATTTGTCAGCGTTTTATCAAGACGCTCAATGAGTTCATCAAGGGTGTCATGCGAATGATAAACCGGAACGATCACAGATAACTGATTCATTGACTTTTCCTTCATTTTGAAATAATTACTCATTATATCTCATAACCAGAAATGCCTGAAGAATTATTTGCGCTAACCCCATCGGCGTCAAGGATCATAATGCCTTAAATATTCCCTCCCATAATCCCGAAAAGAAATAGCGCGCATTGATTCCTAAAAACCGATTATTATAACCGCCTTCCTGCACAACCAAAATGGGAACATTCAAAGAAGCCACCAGAGACCCTAAAGTCCGGAAATCTTTAGATGTTATCCGCCAGGTCCCGGTCGGATCCCGCTTGGCTGTATCAAACCCGAGAGGCATAACCACAAACTGCGGATGAAAATTTCTGATGGGCTTAAGCGCTTTGTGAATGACAGATAAATATTTATTCCCATCGACATACTTGGCCAAAGGAAAATTGATATTGTATCCCATCCCTTCGCCCTGGCCCCGCTCTTCCTTAAAACCGGTAAAGATCGGATAGTCAAAGCGTGGATGCACATGAACAGAAACCGTCAAAACATCTTTGCGATGATAAAAAATATCCTGCTGGCCATTTCCGTGGTGATGATCCAGATCCAGCATGGCCACTTTCCCGTGCGCGCTCAAATACTGAGCGGCCACGGCCGCCGAATTAAAATAACAAAATCCGCCAAAGACATGGCGCTCAGCGTGATGCCCCGGAGGCCGTACTAATGCATAGGCCAGGCGGTGACCGCGCAAAACAGTCTGCGCCGCGGTCAAGGTGCAGTCCACCGCCCGCTTGGCGGCAATATAGGCCTTGCGATTTAGAGGCGTAAAGGTGTCGATGCAATAATATCCGGCCCGGTCGGTCAAATCCACCGGAGGACGGGTGCGGTTACGCAACGGGAAAATATACGGATAAACAGATTCCTTGGGCCGCAGCTGCGCGCTGGTTCGCTTCAGATAACGCACAAATTCCCTATCGTGCACCGCCGTAATATGTTTTTCGGGAAAATTTTTTGGACGGATGCGTTCAAAAAGCTCCGTCCGGTTCAGATCCTTAAGAATGCTCTTAATCCTGACCGGCGTCTCGACATAGCCTTTATCCTTGACATGATGAATATGATGACGGTCATTGACCACGCAAATAATTTTTTTGTCCGACGGGACATCCGGATGGATTGATGGGCTTTTATTTTTCTTCAGATATCGGGGAACACGGATCTTGACCGGATCATCTTTAAAGGAGTTAACCACCATCTTCACGTATTGCGGCGAACACACACCTGGATATTTTCTCACTAAAATCGCCTTGATAATGCTGCGGACCATATCACAATGCAATTTTACCGGACGGTTTAATGGATCGAACACCATATAGGGAGGATTGTCCTGTTTGAGTTTAACCGGAGTCTCGTAAAGCGTATTGATAATCGGATACGCCCCAAAGTGTTCATAAAACCGTAAACGGGCTTGATTTTGCTTAAGCACCTTGGGTTTTTTACACAACCGCGGATCATCCGGCAGGCATTCAAAAAACAGACCGATGCTATCCAGCATCAGCGCCTCTTTGCGAACCCGCATATAAAGGGCCCCGCCGATCCCCCGGCTGGTTTGAAGTCTTTTACTGGCCAGATAGTCCAGAAAACAAAACCGTAAATCCGGAAAATACGATAGATAAGCGAATCCCTCCACGTCATGCCGGTGATTATCAGCGACAAAAAGAATAGGCTTGAAACGAAAATTCTGTGGATGGCAAATTTGCTCGGTCACTCGGGTGATATCCCGCGCGGTTAATTCAAAAAATTGATTCTTTAAAATACGCTCAATTTGATTGAGCGCTCGCTTGTTAACCGGCGCGATATCATCATAAACACGTCGAATCCGAAACATTATTTTTCCTTCAAAATGATGCAGCCCGTAATCTGAAGGCCGCTGTTGAGATCATTATACTAGAGAAGATTTGATAAAGAAAGGAATTGATCCAAGGAGCACTTTTTATTGCCCGGATGGAATGATCCCCGATCGGAATGACTATTAGTGGAATTTGGTCACAACCTTAGAATAAGGAAAAAGCAAATCAAGGAATCGCTGGGCAGTTGGCTGAGGCTCATGATTCGCCAGCCCCGGGCGTTCATTCGCCTCGATAATCACGTATTGATGATGCTTAAGGGAATCAATAATGAAATCAAAACCGACAACCGGAATCCCCAAAACCCGCGCCGCTTTGCAGGCCACCTCTTTCAAGGAAGGATGCAATTGATCGGTTACATCATGAATAGTCCCACCCAAATGGAGATTGGCTGAATTTCTCACCACAAAGGATGTGCCTTTTTCAATCACATCTTCCAAGCCATGTCCTTTGCTTTGCACACAGCGTTTTGTTTCCGGATCAATGGGAATTCTGCTCTCACCTTCAGTCGCAGCCTGCCGACGGCGGCTTTGTTTTTCGATCAGCTCCCTCACAGAATGCTTGCCCGTGCCGACAACCTGCGGCGGTTTGCGCAGGGCCGCAGCCACCACTTCATCATTGATCACAATAATCCGAAGGTCCAATCCCTCAATATACTCCTCAAGGAGAACATCCTCACTGCATAAAGAGGCCTTTTTGATGGCCTTTTGCATCTCTGTCTCATTATCTATATTGACGCTCACCCCCTCTCCCTGCTCCCCCTTTTTCGGTTTAACCACAATCCTTTTGCATTCTTTTAAGAATTCTTCATCCTCGCGATCGCCTTGAGCCTGCATTTGTTTGGGAACCCGCAAACCGGCCTTTTTAAGCAATGATGTTGTTACCGATTTATCATCACAACGGCTCATGGCAATGGCAGAGGTCAGCTCACTCAAGGATTCTCGGCAGGTGATCTTGCGTCCTCCGAAAATCAGATTAAAATATCCCTTTTTGGCATCAATGATATTAACTTTAATGCCTCTTTTTTTCGCTTCATTGATGATAATTTTGGCATAAGGATTGCATTCCTGTTCCGGCTGGGGACCAATAAAGAGGGGCTCATTATAAGGATTTTTTCGTTTGAGGGCAAAAACGGGAATGCGATAGAATCCCATTTTTTCATACAGCCCGATGGCCTGACTATTGGCATGAATTACCGATAAATCCATAAAATGCCTGCCTCTGTTTTTAAATTCACAAGCCAAAACCCGAACAAGGTTCTGACCGACCGCCGGATAAAGAGACTGCTTATCAACGGCCAGAGCCCACAAACTGCTTCCCGGCTCATTGCCTCCGAGCGCCAGCTGATGGTCCAATCCCAAAACACCCCCGATAATCCCGTCAGTTTTCTCATCCACGGCCACCAGATAGGTATAAAGCGGATTCTGATAATTTTGCATCACAAATTCTTCGCTGGGCGGAATCATATGATGCTGAAGATACAGATTGCGAAACTCCCCTATTTGATCGGGCATCAAAGGCTTGATCTCAAACCCCGGCGTGGCCGTTTCCTCTTCTTGATATTTTTTAAGTTCCAGACGATACGTATGACTGGGATCCATAAATATTTCATGAGGAGCCTTGGCAATCAAAACATGCGGATCCCGGGGATAGAAAATGATATCGCGCTTACCCTTTTGTTCTTTTCTGATCTTCTGGATGATCTGGTCATTATCTGAAAATGTTTGAGCGAAGATAACATTCCCCCATCCGCAGGCAAGAACCACATCCTTCTTTTTTCTAGGCTGCTCGTTCATCTCACCCGTCCTTTATTTGTGATTTCGCTTTCGATTCCATGAACCTGAAGCCAAAATTCAAGCAAGGCGACCTGCCACAACTTCGATCCCCTTAAAGGGGTCATGTGTTTTAAAGGATCGTCGATCAATCTGTCTTGATATTTTTTATCAACCAATCCCCGCTTCAGGGCCTGAGGTTGTCTTAAGATTTCCCGCACAAATTCCAGATAATTTCCCTGTAGATGTTTCAGGCCGGGAACAGGAAAATATCCCTTGGGCCGATCGATAACTTCGGCCGGAATAATTTTTCGGGCAATATTTTTAAGAATATATTTCCCTCGATCCCGTACTTTCCACTGCCAGGGAACATCAAAAACGCATTCAACCAATTCATGATCCAAAAACGGCACCCGAGCCTCCAGCCCCCAGCCCATGGTCATATTATCGACTCTCTTAACCGGATCATCGACCAGCATCACCGTGCTGTCTAAGTGCAGGGCTTGATCTACCGGAGCCGCCCCTGTCAACTGGGCAAAATGATTCCGCACATAATCACGGCTGTAATTCTCATTCTGATAACAAAAAACTACTGTTTGGCAATATTCTTGATGATTCCGGTCAAAAAAATACTTCTGATAATCTTCAAGCGCATTATCTGACTGCGTTAAAGGCGGATACCAGTGATACCCTCCAAAAATTTCATCCGCTCCCTGACCGCTTTGCACTACTTTGATATATTTTGATACTTCCTGGGAAAGAAGATAAAAAGCGATCACATCATGGCTGACCATAGGTTCCGACATTTGCCTCACGCAATCTTTCAAAGAAGGAAGCAATCTTTTGTTCTGGATAAATAATTTGTGGTGCTTGGTGCCAAAAGTATTGGCGATGATATCGCTATAACGGAATTCGTCTCCCTGTTCTTGATCACTCGATTCAAAACCGATCGAGAAGGTCTCCAGATTTTTCTGTCCGGCCTCAGCCAGAAGTCCAGTGACCAAGCTCGAATCGACACCCCCGGATAATAAAACACCCACCGGAACATCGGCGACCAGTCGATATTGAACAGCTTTCTTAAGTGTTGTCGTTATTTTTTCTTCCCAGGCATCATAATCGGCAGGATCAAAAGCACTCTGGCAAGCCTTCAATGTCCAGTATCGATGTTCTAAAACACTGCCGTATCGATCGATAGTCATTGCGGTGGCCGGTGGTAATTTGCGCACACCTTGCAAAATCGTGTGCGGAGCCGGCACCACCGAATGAAATGTAAAATAATAATGCAAAGCCGCCGGATCAATCTGTGTGTTAATACAGTCTGTCTGGAGTAAAGCCGGCAGGGAGGAAGCAAACCGAAAAGAATCTTTAAAGCGAGAGTAATATAAGGGCTTGATGCCCAGGCGATCGCGGGCCAGAATGACCTTCCCGGAATCTCTTTCCCAAATCGCAAAGGCAAACATCCCGTTGAATTTCTTAACACATTTTAATCCCCACTGAGCATATGCCTTTAGAATAACTTCAGTGTCTCCACACGAGAAAAATTGATGGCCGAGAGCTTCCAACTCCTTTTTGATCTGGGGATAATTATAGACCGCACCGTTATAGACAATTCCCAGACCCAGAGCCGGATCCAACATCGGCTGCTCACTGCCAGAGCTGGCATCCATGATCTTTAAATGACGATGAGCAAATCCTAGGCGGTCATGGATAAATATCCCCGAGGCATCCGGCCCGCGGCAACTCATCACCTGCGCCATCCGTCGGAGATTATCTGAAGAAACGGATTTTCCCTTAAAATTTATCTCTCCGCAAATTCCGCACATCAATCAATTATCCCTGTTCTTAGTCTGTTCTCTTAGTGAATTTTTCTTTGACATCTTTCTGGCCTGATGCAGTTTCTTTTTCATAGAGCGGCGGATTTCTCTTTCGGACTGGCCGCTGGCAGAGGAAAGGCCCTGAATCAATGATTTTTCGCACACCTTTATAAAATTTTGCTTTTGACCCATCAGATCGAGCCCGCCTAAGGCCCCTAAATCCCGCAGTGCTTCCGCCATCTGAAAAAGATCGCCAGAAGCAATTTTTTCTTTTGTCTGAGGATATCCTTTCTCCCGATCCTTTCTTATGTCGCTTGGTTTCTTCTCTAAAAGATGATATATTTTCCCCACGTCATTCGCTTGGATCGGATAATGCATGCCCAGGGCCACTGCTTTTTCAGGAGTTATTTCAAACCGCTGCAATTTTTTACCGGAATGAATGGGCTTGAGCATGTAAACCGGACTCTCGTCTCTTTTAAAAATGGTTTTGACTTCACAAATCCCTTTCTCGGGGTGTTGCAGCTTATCTTTGAGTTTAAACATAATTTCTTCCTAAAAATAGAAAAGCGGAATAAATAAAAAACAACGGATTTCATGCGATCTCTTTGGGAGGATAAAAAAATTTGATGGTACCGAAGGCAACCTTTTGTATCTTAACAGGTTTCGTCTCGGTGTCAAATTTTTCTCTGCCAAAAGACCCTATTTTGAGACTTGGGAAATACCGTAAGCGATACCGGCGGCCACGGCTGTGCTGAGGATGGCGCATCCGGAAGTGAAGCAGGCGATACTAAATAGGAATAATCCAAATAGAACAGTTCTCATTAAAGAATACCTTTTTTTGATTGATTTTTTTTTAGTATAACACTTCCGAAGAATGAAGATAGTGTTTTTCTTATTAAATGTAACTAGCTTCTAACTAGCTTTCTATGAATAAATATATTTGTACCCAGACAGTTTGTTTGCTATAATTCATTTTTTAAAGAATACGTAAAATATTTATACCGTAAAACTGAATATTCATCAAAGAGGAGGAATGAATGTCGCAGTCACAAGCTCAGCCACATCACCATGTCACAGCTCCGGAAGACCGCATTCCGATTTTTCAAAAATTTATCTACGGCATGGGATCTTTAGCCAATGACTCTCAAGCGGCCTGGATCGGGCAAATGGTCGCCATTTTAATTCTTGGTTTAGGTATCAGCCCTCATTTGGTCGGTTTGATTGGATTCGTTCCGCGAATTTTTGACGCTATTTTGGATCCTATTGTTGGCTTTTCCTCAGATAATACCCGCACCCGTTACGGACGCCGTCGGCCGTTTATCTTTTTTGGAGCCATTACGGCGGGTATCTGTTACGCCCTTATGTTCCAGCTTTTTAGAGATAACAGCAATACCTTTAATGGCTGGTATTTTCTTATCCTGCAGATTATCTTTTTCGGAGCGTTTACCTGCTACTCCATCCCTTGGATTGCCCTAGGCTATGAGATGACCCCCGATTACCATGAACGGACAAATCTCCAAAGCTGGAGCAGGGCTTTGGCACAAATTCCGTGGCTGCTGGCTCCCTGGTGTTGGGCAATCATGTATAATAAAAGCTGGTTTTCTAATCCTCAGACGGGCGAGGCAGATCCGGTTTTAGGAGCTCGCACGGTAGCCATCATTATCGGTGCGATTATCATTTTGGCGGGTATCCTTCCGGCTATTTTTATTAAAGAACATTTCGCCAATCTTCCCAAACCAAAGAAAATCACAGGTGACTTTATCCAAAATTTAAGGTCACGCAATCCAAAATTTATCACAAGGCTTTTCGTTTTCTTTAGCACTGTCGCATTTGGCTTTTCCTTTTATGCGTTTCCCTGGAATTCCTGGCCTATCATCCGGTTCATCGTCATTGCCTTAGGGGGAGCATTGTTCTCGGGCATTTTTCTCCTTCTTTATGCGAATCCGGTTCTGAAGAAATTATTTGATAATATCGCCATTACGTTTAAGACCAAGGTTTTTGTGAAAATATGTGCCACGACATTCTTAATCTTTAACGGATTTATGCTCAGCTCGACTTTTATTTTATGGGTCATTTTCTTTTATGTCTTTAAAAATGCTCCCTCGAATGATTTGGCTTACAGTGCCGGCGGAAAATTACTCGGTATCTACGGAACATTCAGCGCAATTTGCACGGTAGGTGTCGTTTCGATCATCCCCTGGCTATCTAGAAAGCTGGGAAAAAGAAACGCCTTTTTCGTGACGATCCCGCTCTCCATTATCGGCTATTCCATGAAGTGGATCGGATATAATCAAATCCATCCTGCCGAGAGTGAGCTATGGCAGATGTTAAATAACCCCGGTGCCATGAATTTCTTAAAAGTTTGCGTGTTTCTCGCCAAGGAGCATTATCTTCTCTTAGCCTGTGCCCCCTTGATTGTCTTTGGTTTAGGATCGCTCTTTACAATTATTCTCTCGATGGTCGCCGACGTCTGCGACTTTGATGAACTGAAAACCGGCGAGCGCCGGGAAGGAATGTTCAGCGCGGTCTATTGGTGGATGGTAAAATTGGGCCTGGCCATTGCAGGACTTCTAGGCGGTGCGATGCTGACGTGGACCGGTTTTGAGCAAGCCAAAGGCATTGATCAAACAGCTGGCACTCTATTGTGGATGCGTATATTGGATGTTGGAATCCCGATTGCTACATCTCTTATAGCGCTTCTTATTATACGATTCTTTGACATTACCGAAGAAAAGGCGCACGATGTACGTAAACAGCTGGAAATTAGACGAGGAAAAGCATAATCATTTGTAATTGAGAGATCAAAACCATGGTCAAGTACTCTCTTCAAAAAAGCAGTCGTCCCAAGCCGATCATTATCTTTCCCTACCGGGGTTATGAAAATAACAAACAATGCGAATGGTATTTTTGGTGGACGGTCGAAAGATGCAAAGAGGTTGATCCCCAACCAATCGTTGTGGTTCCTCGGGATACAGTCATCCGGGGAGATGCGGCCTCCTTCATTAAAGATCCCCGCTATAATTCTCTGGAGGTAATACAGACCTGGTCCGTGGATACCTGCCAAACTTGGCTTTGCGGCTGGGGTCATGTGCTGGATAACTATCCTAAAGTCGAGCGAATCGTACAAATCCCCGGTGATCTCGATTATGTTCGGGAAGACGTTGAGTTTTATGAGAACCTGAAAGATTTTTTCGAGATATCCAATCCGGATATTGCCATCGGAGACTTCGGAACAGGAGATAAATACAGTGCCAAGAGTCTGGTAGACACCTACGGCACCTATTCTCTTTTGGCCAACTGGTTTCCAGAAATCTCACAAGCCATCCGCAGCCTACCCCTGCATCGTCCCCGAAGTGAATTCATCAACATCAAAACCTCTGCCCTGCGCGAACTGTTAATCAATAACAGAAACTTCGCTTATGAGCAAACGCTGAATTTTCTAATCAAAAGCTGGGATTATGAAAAATCGCAGTGGAAATACGATATATCTATCTCTCCTTTGGGCTGTTTATCCGACACCACTTCTTTCCGGGACTACAGAGGATCAATTGATCAAATCGAGCGCATCGAACGGATGCTCTCTTTATTGTGGCGTCAAATAAAAGAGCCAAAAAAGAAAAACGGAATCAGCGCCAAAAAGTTTGAGCAACTTTACACCATTTTCAGCAATGAATACGACAACCTCCGTACCAAATCCAAAGGGATTATGGAGACAGCCCGTACAACCTTAAGAGCCCTTTTAGGTGTTTGAGCTAAACCGCGCTTCGTCTTTTACTCTCTTTATTTCACACAAATTTTTCAAAATCCCCATAAAATCTCAATAGAACAACCTCACAATACTTTTAAGTCAAATCAAAACCCTTTAAAATCGGAAACATGCCATGGCTTTTGTCGGACAACCTGAAATCCAAAATGAAATTGCCGGTCGAAATGTTTTTCTCCGGAAAAGGGAATCATTCTTTCAAGGGTTTGAAGAACTAGACTGCGAATTGCAAAAAACACGCAAGGGCTATCTTCCCTTAAGTCTTTTGGTCCATGCCGGACCGTATTTTTCTTTGATTGGTTCTCTTCGGAAAGTCTAACAGATATTGATGAGCCCCCATAAAGAGAAACGTCTGGTGTTGATCATTGAACAATAATCTTCTCGGCTTTACTTTCTTCGAAAAGATATTCCCGGCAAGTTAATGTGACCCGTTGCCCTTCTTTCAGCCCACCCAGGGAAATCTCCTGTGATCCTTTTTGAATAACGGTATCATCGTTTAGAAAACAAGTCACCCGACCTAAGATTCCTTTATCCTCGTCAATATAATAACGCAGAACAATAATTGAGAGACCCATATCAATATTCGTGATTTCACCCTCATAAACTCCGATGTTTTCAATCGTCGGCGATTTGGGAGGAAATATTTGCGCCTGAGCTGTCACGCAAAACAGGCCGAAATAAATCAGAGCGCATGTTTTTATACAAAAAAACACCCGAACAATCAGCCGTATTTCACTTATTCTTGACGAGCTTAATGTCAAGCGAAAGAAATTGGTCATGGGTCGTCTCTTTTGAATCCGTTACTCCTTACTCACTCAACCGCTATTTTGGCCAGTCGATATCTTTTTTGCGAATAAGCTGATCGCTGAGCCGCAGCCATTCCAAAATTCTTTTCTTAAGCTCAACCGTATAAAGAATCTTGTTGAATCTGTTTTCATCGAGCTTATTGACCGCATCGATATAATCATTAAGCGTAATTTTTCCAAATGAATAATTGCGTGATTCATCTTTCAGAACCAACTCGGCCAGCTCGATCTTCTGACTGGCCAAAGCAATCAATTCTTTGTCACGCTTGGCCTGTTCATATAGATTCTTTAAATCCGTCTCAAGCTGGAAATATTTATTCTGATTAGTCAACCGCTTTTTGCGGTAGTCGATACGTGATGTTTGATATGTCGCCTGGTCCACCTGGTCGTTAAAAGGCCAACTGATCTCAACGCCCACATAGAACATGCTGTCTTCGTCCCTGATTGGCCAATCCCTCCCGTCCAGTTTATAGCCGATCAGTAAATTTGTGCTGGGCAAAAGCGCATCGGCATTTTTTCTAACCTGCATAGAGCTTTTGTCCTCAAGCAATTTTAGAATATCATAAGTCCGGCTGGATTCTGTGAAAGAGCGGTAGTCCTTTTGGAAATCAATATCGAACACATGAAAAGCCGAAGGATCCATCGGAATAAGCTCCTTATCTACGTCATAACGGATAGCCTTCACGATCAGATTGAACAAGCGTCGATATTCCCGCCTGAGAGTAATTACATTTTCCTCTTTGGACATCACCAAAAGGTTTACTTTATTGACATCCACCGGAAGGGCGATTTTGTTCTGCGCTCTTTTCTGCATATTCTCAAGCAATGTCAAGTTCTGCCGGTAAGAGGCCTCTCCGATTTGAAGCCTCTCATAAGCCGAATACCAGTTGTAATAGAGATTAATGAGACTGGCCAGGTAATCCTCATAGGCCTCAATGATCTGATAGCGGATAACATCAATCTCAATACCCAAAATTTTATCTTGCAGACGTGTTGCCGCGCCAAATGCATTCTGAGCGATCGGCTGTGAAATCAAGGCATTGAATTCCGAATTCATGGTATCGGTTGTTAAGGAAGGAGCATTCAAATAACCAACCTCAATATCCGTTCCGGTAAAAGGAAACAATTTGCTTAACGAAACACTAACATCCGCATCCTCCCGGCCTTGGTCAAAGAAAACATCATATTGCCCCTTGACTTCCAGAATAAAATCCCTGGCAGGCAAAAACAGATCTTTACGATACGACAAAACGAGTTCGTCAACCAAGATCTCTTCAAAAACTTTGTCATTTGCAGCGGCCTTCTCAATGAAATCCTCAATAGCCAACGGCTTAAAGTCAGCCCGGTTTTCTTCGATGGTAATCTCTTCAATGGCAACGGATTCATCCTGGGCGCGGCTTTGGTTCAATCCCAAAAGAATCAGACCCAACACCAAGAGTGCGATTTTAACTGAAAACCCATAAGTTTTGCTGCTCTTATTCATCGATCAGGCACTCTCTCTAAACAGGCTGCTGACTTTAAATTGAATATCCTGCATCGCACTATACGCACAGGGCACTAAAACCAAAGTAATCAGCGTTCCAAAACAAAGACCCCAAGCTAAAGCAAGCATCATCTCCGAGAGCATCGCATCATAGCCAGCAAATCCATAAGCGGTGGGAACAATGCCGGCAACCGTAGTCAATGTTGTCAGCACAACGGCCCTTAAGCGGGTTTTGGCGATCGAGGCAATTTGTTGATCGCTGGCTCTTGCTTTTAAAGGAAGCAACTCCCTGTCCAGCTTGGTGAGCATAATAATAGAGTCATTGATCACGACACCAGCCAACCCAAGGACCCCTACAGAGGCAAAGAACCCAAAAACCAGTTTTCCGTGAAGCAGAAAGGCCAAAACAATGCCAACAATGCCAAAAGGAATCGCCATCATAATCACAAGCGGTCGGGTTAAGGAATTAAAAAGCAAAGCCAGCGTCACAAAAATCAAGAACAGCACCAGAATAATTGCATTCTTAAAATCACCTCCAGCTTCGCGGGTATCTTGAACCTCGCCGACAAAACTCAGGGCCGTCGTCGGTTGATTTTTTGTCACCTGCATAAAATCATTTTCTTCCAATTCAACGGCCACATCCAAAGGGGTACGGCCGGCTTTGGGATTCAAGTCCGCATAAACTGTGGTTGTTCTCTTGAGATCCCTACGGGAAATCGCATTCGGCGTTTCCGCGGCATGCACGAAAACGACATCTTTCACGGGCACCAGGTAATCGCTTTTGTTTTCGACCGGAACATCCAGTATTTTTTCAATATCTCCTTTATTCTCGTCAATAACGGTTAAACGGACATCTATTTCCTCATCGCCTTTAGGAATTTCATAAAGAATCACACCCTCTAGGGATGCCCGCAAAGTCGAAGCAATATCCGGCGGATTAATGGCCAGACGCTTGACTTTTTCCCGTTTCAAATCAATTTTGTATTCGGGAATCTTGATCGGACGTTCGACATCGATATTCATCAAAGCAGGGTTCTTTTCCATCAACCCGACCAGACGCTCGACGGCCTGAACACGTAAAATATCGTTATCCTCCTGAACGATGATTTCAATCGCGCTGCCAGAAGACTGACCCCAGCGTGATTTTTGGATCGCGATCTCTTCAAATCCCCCGATACCCTCAATCGCCGGCTTCCATAAAGCGATCAACTTGTCGGCGGATTGGCGTCTTTTTTCTTTCGGTACGATTTCAACAATCATCCGGAATTGATTTTCTTCAACAGCGCCTCCTCTGCGGCTACGGGCAATCTGTGTTCTCCAGGCGATCACCTCCCGTCCTAAATACGGCGAAATGACTGCCTCGATTTTACGGGTTAATTTCTCGGTTTCATAACGATCGGCCTTCTCATAAGTTTTTCCGGAAATAGTAATTTCCCGAGTCTCTTCGCGGGGAAACATAACATATTTCATGGTGGTCTTGACCACGAGAGCGCAAACTATCAGCAAAATAAGAAATCCCAGAAAAATAAAGTTTTTGCACGAAAGAATTTTCTCAAGCAATCGTCCGTATCTGTTTTCGATCTTCTCAAACCAATGAACCTTTCCTGAATCATTTTGCTGTCTGTTGGTAACAAAGCGTCGGTTTTTTCTCGGCATCTCCAGATGCATATGTCCGGGAAGGATCATCAAAGATTCCAACAGACTCGCCCCCAACATTAAAAAGATGATCGGCGGCATAAACCGGTTTAGCTGCCCGAAACGACCCGCAAAAAAATACAACGGCACAAAGGCAATGCACGTGGTTAGGATGCTGCCCAAGATAGGGAAAAAGACCTGCGCGGTTCCCTCCACCACGGCTTTCTCCATAGAATTTTTTTGAGCCCGTAACCGCGAAATATTCTCCGCCACAACGATAGCATCATCGACAATCATACCCATCACAATAATAACAGCCGCTAATGTAATATTGTTGATCGTAAAACCCATTAAATAAGCCGCAACCAGAGTAAAACAGATAGTAAAGGGAATACCCATCGCCACCCATAAGCCTGATCGTTTGTTGAGAAAAAGAAAAAGGCAGATCAAGATCAAAGTGAAGCCGATCAGGCCGTTATGAAATATGATCGAAAGGCGGTTGCGTAAATCAATCGATTCATCGTCGAGAGTGACAATCTTAATACCGGTATCCTGCAAATAGTTTTTTCTAAAGTTTTCCGCAATTCTATTCACGGCAGTCAGAGACTCCAGAATACCGAAAGAGGTATTTTTGACAACATTGAGAATAATCGCTTCCCGGCCATTGACTTTGGTGATTTCTTTGGGCAGATCAAAGGCCCGTTCAACCAAAGCGATATCCCTTAAGGCCACGGCCTGACCCTCAAAACCGGCCTGGACAATCAACCCGTCGAGCTTTTCGATCGTATCCATTTGAGCATTGAGCGTTACCTTGGGTTCGTTTTGGGCCTCGATATGTCCGGCGGGCTCACGCACATGGCTGTTTCTGGCCTCATTGATCACCTGACTTAAGGGAATGGCGTAATCAATGATTTTTTGGGGATCAACCTTAATTTGGATCTCTTCCTGAAGATAATTGGATTTATTAACGCTATTAATCTCCGGCAGATGGACCAGCTGGTTTTCTAATGCATGGGCGAATTCCTGAAGACGCAAACGTCTGTCCGTATCCAGAAGGCGGACTCGTTGATCGTAAAGGGCAATATCGATAATAGCTTTTTTCGCTGTTTTAAAAACACGAACATCGGGGTCGTCTCTGATGGCCTCGGGCAAATCAGCACCCGAAACCGCATTGCGGATTTCGATGATCACTTCATCTTTATTTGGATAGTCTTTCTCGATTTCAACGGTGACCGTTGTGGATCCTTGGCTGGCGGAGCTTATTACCCGGTAAACTCCGTCTAAGCCGACGACTTCTTCTTCCAGCGGACGGGTGACAAAGTGCTCAACTTCTTCAGCGGTGGCCCCCGGATAATTAACCGAAATCCGCACCCGGTCAAAGGTAACATCGGGCATCTCTTCCTTTTTGATGTTCTGCCAGACAAAAATTCCGCTGATAAAAACCGTAAAGAAAACCAGATTAGTTAGGAGATGACGTTTGACAAAATAGGATATGAATTTTTCAAGCATAACAAAAGCACTGTCTAAAAAATCAGGTTATTGTTGTGTTATTATATAACAAAATGGCATTGGAAAGAAAACAAAAACCTGCGGTTTGGGCATTTTGCCACCAACTAGCCGTCTCATAGAATTTATGTTATGATGAATTTGTGTCTGGCAAAAGAAAATTGCTGATTGCAGTGAACCTGGTTGCTGCACTCCTGGCGACCGTTGCTGTCTATGCCTTTTTTCTGCCTTGGATTGCGGGCACCGGCAGCGTGTTTCAGCCTATCGATGAAGTCACCGGAATTTTCCAGAAAATCGATTTTACGGGATTAACCAAAAACATGATCGGTATCTCGAAAAACGTCGTTGACGGGATTTCTCATTTTCTTTCCGGGGGAAAGACACGTCAAACGCTTTCTGGTTATGAAATCCCGTTTTCCGATGATCCATCCATCAAAAAGATGGGACCGATGGTTTATGTGGTTTATCTCCCGCCGGCTTTGGCTGTGATCTGCGCCCTGTTGATGTTTGCAGGAAATAGCAAATACGGACGCGATTTTCTGGCCGGAATCATCGCCTGGGGAACTTATTTTATCACCCAAAGCCAGCTGGTAACTTTAAATCAGAAGAAACTGTTTGTCACCATTGAAAGCAGTGACGGTTTTCTGCTGATGATCCATGCCCTGATGGGTCTGGGCCTCTGCGCTCTGGCCAAGCTATTGATCCGTCGATTTTTCCGCTCTCATCAGTCAATGAATCGGAGTGACAGAGACTAGGGAAATCACAAAAAAGAACAGAGGAACACGCCCCTATCGTCAAAGTCCTTGCTGCCAATGTCGTTTACGATGCATCAGCGTTCCTTGAGGATCCCGCCTGCGCAAGGAGGTATCTTGTTCCATCATCTCTTTGCATAGATCTTTCAGTTTTTCTTTCTGATCTTTCTTAAGAATTTCGTCCAAATCGGATAAAGCAGCAATGATTGTTTTCGCTTTGTTCTTTTTGATCTCGTATTTTTTATCAATCAATCTATTGATTGTGTTTTTATCCAGATTCTCTTTTTCCATCTCATCATCAAAATCCACTTTGATGCTCTCAAGATCGGCCTCCTGCTTGATCAGGCTCTTTTTTGTTTCACTTTTCAATCTTTTGACCTGCTTAAGCTGCTCATCCGATATACCCAGCTCGTCTGATTTCTTGATGATGAGTTTGATTTTCTTGTAAAATTTTCCTTTAAATCCCTTCTTTCCATAACCTGAAGCGTGCATTCTCTTCATTTTTTCATGCGAATTTTTCGTGGACATTTCGTGCATCTTCCCGTGCATTTCGGCAGACAGTATGGAGGAACTAAATGTGAGAACAAGCACACTCAAGCAAGTGACGATTACTTTTTTCATGACAGGCTCCTGGTATAATCCTCATCCCACATAAAACAATAGAATGAAGAAGTTAATGTTA
>CAYZIY010000004.1:110102-155887 GCA_964478715.1 uncultured Planctomycetales bacterium | reverse complement strand
ATTGGAAGGATAAACCCTTAGATCAATTTACACAATTTATTTGACATTACCTTTTCATCACCGGATGCGTTTTTATTATTTCGGAATATTGTCAAGATTATGGAAGAGCGAGATTAGTGCCACTAGTGGCACTAATCTCGCCTTTTTAAGTAAAAGAGGCTCTAAACGCTAAGTGGATTTCAGCTCATCCATCAAAAGAATTGATTCAGCAATCTCTTTCATGGTCTTACAGGAATCCATAGCCTTTTTGTGGATCATTTTGTAGGCTGCGTCCTCGGTAAGTCCGCTCATTCGCATCAAGATCCCCTTGGCGCGTTCAACCAATTTTCGTGTTTCGAGCGCCTCTTTGGCCTTCAGGCTTTCTTCCATTAATTTCGTGTTCTGAATGGCCACCGCCGCTTGATTGGCCACAATCTGAAGGGCGTCAATTTCATCCTGAGAAAAAACATGTTGCGATTTCGTGTAAATATTAATAATTCCAATGATCGAATCTTTGACGCTCATCGGCACCGAAAGCATCGAGGTAAGATTTTCCTTGATGGCGAGATCGCGATAGGCATATTTCTTCTCCTCGCGCACATCATAAACCATCAACGGCTTTTTCGTTTTTAAGACTTGTCCGCTAAGAGACTGTCCCACCATGATATTGGGCTTTCTCTTGTAATCATTACTCAGTGATTGAGTTGCCCGGATACTCAACTCCCGATGCTTGGAATCAAGCAGCATAATCGAGCAGATTTTTGAATCAAGCATCTCAGCAGTCACAACCACAATCAGATTTAAGATCTCATCCAAATATTTTTCGCTGGTAATACTGCGACTGACTTTCATGAGGCTGTCAAATTGGGCGGCTTTCAATTTTGTCTCGTGGAATAATCGGGCGTTTTCTATGACGCCGCCAACCAACTTTCCGATGGTAGCGATCAAATTTACTGTCGATTTGCTAAACGTCCGTGATTTTTTACACTGAATATTAATAGCACCGGTGGTTTTTCCTTTGGTAATAATAGGTACGGAGAGAAACGCCTCATAGCGATCTTCGGGAAGAACATCAAAAGCTTTAAACCGGGGATCCTGATAGGCTTTTTGGGAAATCGCAACGGTTTTATTTTTCTGGGCTACCCAACCGGTTAAACCCTCGCCGGCTTTCAGCGTGAGCGCCCCCAGTTCTTTGGAATGAGCTGTTTTGCTGGCCATCAAAACCAGGCTCCTCTTGTTTTCTTCTAACAGATAAATGAAAACAGAGTCGGCTCTACTGACATCATTAACGATGCTGACAACTTCATCTAGAATTTTGGACAATTCGAGCTCGGAGCTGGTAATATCCGCGATATCCCGCAGGATTTTCAGCTCATCAACGCGGGCTCTTGCGCCTGTTTTTCTTTTTTTTCGAACAGTCATGACTGTTTGGCTTTTTCTTTACTGCGCAGACGAGTTTTGCCATGCGATTTTCGCCAGATTTTTCCTCGTCGAGTTCTTCGATCTCCCTTTCCCATACACCCTTCCTTTCTGACAATTGATAATAATGACAATAATTTCTTAGGCCATAATATACGATGCAACCATTATTTCGTCAATGTCCAATTTCTATTGTGTCCGATATTTGATAAAACTTCCCTGATATTCTTGGCTCCAATGGGGAAGCTCTTCCTGAGCAGCCGCTTTGGTTGAATAACGACCGATGTAAACGCGATAAAACATGGAATTCTCGGGCTTCACAATATCAATAATACGATTATCGGCTTTGAGAGATTGCGCCAGTTTTTTCGCATGATTCTCGTTTTTGAAAGAAGCGATTTGAATCGAATAGACATTTTTGATTTCTGCAGGCGCTTGAGGCTTTCGTGACAACGCCTCTAGCGAAACCTCTTGGGGATCAGGCTGTGGCTGCATGATGGTTTCGTGAGTAATTCCTGCATCAAAAGCACCCACCGGTTCATCTTGCCCGATCTTCTCTTCCGGAAGGGCCGCATCAGGATATCTTTGGTCGATTAAAATGCGCTCTTCCTGTTCATATTCAGAAAAATAAAATTGATTAAAAACAATGATGAGAAAGAGCCCTAAAGCCACAATGATCAGTGTTCTTGCGAAGGGATTGAGCTGAAGAAACATATCTTTCATAAATATCTCCTTTGAACTATTTAATGTTTAATATTCTACTACTTCTTTTGCGTCTGTTAGTTAATCTTTTTAACAATTTCGCCGACATATGCCGCCAAATAAGGCGAAGCTGTTAATCCCGGCGATTCCATGCCGATCAGATTAATAAAACCGCACAAATCTTTTTGATCTTCATGGGCAATGATGAAATCTTTGAAATCCTCTGCATTAGCGTTTTTTAATTGAGGGCGGATCCCGCATATATCCGGCGTTAAATCCTCAAGAGAAAGGGAGGGAAGATATTTTCTGACAGACTCATGGAAATCGCCTTTTCTCTCTTCATTCACGTGATAATCGAAGGTTTCAATCATTTCCTCATCGGGTCCAAGACGGATACCGCCCTGCAAATCCAAAACCGTATGGATCCCTAATGTGCGTTTTAAGGGAACTGGATAGACTAAATGCTTCGTCTGCCCCCGAAATTTATCAGCCAGACGAAAGTAATTGCCCTTCAGGTATATTTGGCGATATCCTTCTTTGTCGATGTCAATTCCAGGAAGGGCTGCTATTTGATCGGCATTGTTGCCGGCACAATTAATAACAATTTTGGCCTTAAGCGTAATGTCCTCTCCCTGATTGTTGATGTTCAATTTATAACCGCCGTGCGATTTTTCAATTTTCACAACATTAGCCTCGCAAACAAGCTCGGCGCCTTTAGTCTTGGCTTTCTTAAGAAAATATTTCATGAGCTCATGTGAATCAACAATGCCGGTTTCCGGCGACAATAATGCAGCAACGCAAGTGATGTTTGGTTCTATTTTTTTCACTTCATCCTTCTTAAGAAAAGTAAGTTCAACGTTATTCTGAGCAGCTGTTAATTTAACGCTCTCTAAATCCTTGATTTCATCTTGAGATGTTGCAATGATCAGCTTTCCTGTTTTCTGAACACCGATACCTTCTCGGAGACATATGTCGTAGAGCCTATCGCGTCCCTCCCGGCAGGAAATGGCTTTAAGTGTTCCCTTTGGATAATAAATACCGGCATGAATCACTTCAGAATTGCGGCTGCTGGCCTCCATTCCAAAGGATTCATTTTTCTCCAAAATATACAAGTTTCGATCGTTATGGGCCACTTCTGAAGCAACGCCCAGGCCGATCACACCGGCACCAATAATAATAATGTCGACTGAGTCCATTTTGCCTATCAATAGTAAACGCAGATATTCGCAAATTGCACACAAATGAACGCAGGCATTTTGCGAAAATATGTGTGTTATCTGCGTCTATCTGCGTTAAATTTTTTTCACTTCACTATCTCAACAACCATCGCTACAGCGCCACCGCCGCCAAAACAGATGGAAACCAGTCCCTTGCTTTTCTTTTCATTCTCAAGAGCATGAAGAAGAGTCACGAGAATCCGTGAATCCGCCGCTCCCAGAGGATGTCCAAACGCGATATCGCCGCCATAGATATTAACTTTTTCTTTGGGTAATCTTAATTCTCTCATCGTCAAAATAGCCTGAACCGCAAAGGCTTCGATAATTTCATAAAGATCGATATCTTCGACTTTCAGGCCGCACTTTTCCAAACAATTTTTCGTCCCTGCAATCGTAGAGGTAAAAGCCTCTTTGGGATCAATAAAAAGAGTGGCGTAGCCCAGAATTCGGGCTTTGGGTTTCAGGTGATGTTTTTGTACAAACTGTTTAGAGGCTAATAAACAGGCAGCCGCCCCATCAGCCGGTGCCGAGGAATTGCCGGCTGTCAGCGTGCCTCCGTCACGAAAAGAAGGAGGAAGATCAGTCATCTTCTTAAGATTAATGTTCGTCCGCGGACGCTCATCCTCGCTAAAATATTTTCCATCGGGAAGCTTCACAGGAACAATTTCCTTTTGAAAATTCCCCTTTGTTTTCGCTGCCACAGCTTTTTGATGACTTACAAGCGCATATTGATCCTGCATTTCTCTGGTGATTCCATAAGCGTCCGCAATATCCTCTGTGAGCTCTCCCATATGCTTACCGCTCATGTGACACCAGAGCCCGTCGTGAATAAGGCTGTCTTTGAAGTTTTTCTCTTTTTGGTCTCTCTCTTTTTTTTCCAGAAGAAGAGGACAGTGCGTTGAGCTCTCAGCGCCTCCGGCAATCACAGCTTGTGCTTCCCCGAGCATAATATCTTTGACCGCGCAAATCACCGACTGCAAACCAGAACCGCAAACACTATTGATAGTCAAAGCAGAGACAGAAACAGAAAGTCCTGCCGCAACAGCAGCCTGCCGTGCCGGATTTTGCCCCAGACCAGCCGCAACGGTATTGCCTAGAATGACCCGATCGATCTGCCGGTTGTCGATTTTGTTTTTTTGAACCAGCTCTCGAATTACATGCGCGCCCAGATCGATAGCCGTAAAATTCTTTAAGGATTTATTCGTCCTTCCCAGGGGGGTTCTCAGGCTATCCACAAGATAAATATCATTGAAATCAGCAGCATTCATTTTCAGACGTATTTAAGAATCATTTTGATATTGACATGCCGAGCGATCAATCGAACAGCTTCGAGAATTTTATCTTTGTCAGTGAATTCGATCTTACAGGTCATTGAGCGGATTTGAGTAGCCACGGTATAGGTATCCTCATCGCTTAAAAGAACCGGAATTTTGCTCTTATGAAGAAGATCAACGATCCGGGCGCTGGGAACAAGACCACCGGTTAAAACAATACCCGCAATATTGAACTTTTTTCCTTTGCTTAAAATATGAGAGCTGATGGAGACAAGAATATTATCAATCCTGTCACCGGAAGTAATGACTAAGGTATTGTCTTCCAGGTAGGGCATCATATTATGGGGCTCCATGGCCGCGACAATTGTATTCTTGATTCGCGCTTTGAGATTTCTCTCCCCGCAGATTAAACGTAAATTTAAATATTGCATGGCCTGATAGACTGTGGGAAATCCTAAAATCGGATCAACCGGAACAACGCCTAAAAGACGAATATTTTTATTCTTAAAGCCGCGCGAAAGACTTTTTTTGATTTTATGATATTTCTCCGGTAAAACTTTATTGACAATCACGCCCAGAATATCTATTTTCTTTAAATCAAACAGGGCCTTGTTAATCATCACCTCGTCAATGCATTTGCCGATCCCCCCCTCGGCAATAATGATCACCTTGCTTTGGAGCATCCCGGCCACATCCGCATTTGAGAGATCCACGACAGACCCCACTCCCGCGTGACCCGTTCCTTCAACAATCACCATATCTTTTTTGCGGCTGACTTTCTTGAACGCGGCCAGAATCGGCTCGGCTAATTCTTTTTGAGGATGAAAAATATATTTCTGGGTAAATCCGCGGCCGATCGTAATCGGAGACATTTCTTTGATATGCCTGCGGCAATGATAAACTTTATTGATCAGATAAGAATCCTTGTCCACATATTGCCGCCCCACAGAAACAACCTGTTGACCAACAGGTTTGATAAAAGAAGATCTGATCCCCTGATCTTTCAAAGCCTGATAAAGACCTAAAGCAATAGTCGTCTTGCCGGCGTGCTGATGAATAGCGGAAAGAAAGATATTTTTTTTCTCACTCATCATCAGGATAAATTCAGAATCTTTTTCATATTAAAAACATTGTTGATGGGGTTTTTTATAGGAATCGCCAACGGTTTGCCCAGAATTACTTTTTGTCTCTTGCCCCTGATGACCACCGTCACTTCTTGAGGTGAATCACCCATCTTCTTAAAGGACTCAATCGCGATACAGACCTCTCGACAAGTCGCTTCAATATGATACCAGAAATCCTTACAGCGAACCTGGAAGGCAATTTTTTTCCAGTCTTCAGGAACTTTGGGATTAAGACACAAACAATCCTGCTCAAAAGAAAGCCCGCCGAAACATTTTAAGAATACATCAATAGTCCCTCCCATAACACCGGTATGGATCCCCTCTTTGGTTGTTCCTCCCTGAATATCTTCCATATCGCTTCTTAAGGCCTCCATATAAAAACGAATGGCGTCTTCTTCATATCCAAGCCGCTCAGCTAGATAACCGTGGACAACCCGTGAGAGAGTAGACCCGTGAGAAGTGCGGGCAATGTAATATTTATAATTGACTTCAAAAACGTCTTTAGAATATTGATATCCCAGTTGATTAAAAAGCCCTTCTATTTCCTGATCATTAAGCAGATAAAAAATCATCAAGACATCTGCCTGCTTGGCCACCTTGTAGTCATCCGGAGAAAGTCCCTCCGCCTTCAAAATCCGATCGATACGGTGAATATTATCGTATTTGGCCCGATATTCATCCCAATCCAGTTCTTTGAGATCCATATACCCGTCGAATTGATGAATCAAGCCGTTGTCCTCGATGGGAACTTTCATACGCCGGGCAATATCGCGCCAACGCTCAATCTCTTTAGAGCTGATTTCCGTTTTTACCAGCAGAGCATGACGTTCTTCTTCAGTGAACAGTTCCAGCGTTTGCAAAGCTTTATTCAAAACCCAGACCACCATGAGATTGGTATAGGCATTGTTATCTAAGCCTCCCCGCTCGGACCCGGGAAGCTTTTCATGAAACTCATCGGGACCCATCACGCCCTTGATTTCATAACGCTCTATCCCTTCATGAAATGTAGCGATGCTCGACCAGAAATGCGCAATTTCAATTAGAATCTCCGCTCCATATTGATTCAAAAATACACGGTCATTGCTCAGGGAGTAATATGTCCAGACATTGTAAGCGACAGCAATTGAAACATGTCTCTGTAAACTGCTGAAATCCGGACCCCATTGTCCGGACATGGGATTGAGATGAACCACCTGGCTTGTTTCATTGCCTTTGCTGGCTGATTGCCAGGGAAACATGGCCCCGCGATAGCCGTGTTCTTTGGCATACTCTTTGGCGGCTTTCAATCGGCGGTAGCGATACATTAAAAGGGCCCGGGTAATTTCCGGAGCTCTTAAATTATAAAAGGGGAAGACATACATTTCATCCCAGAAGATGTGACCTCGATAGGCTTCTCCGTGTAACCCGCGAGCAGGAAGCCCGGCGTCGATCTCTTCGTTGTAAACAGATGCCACCTGCAATAAATGGAACGTATGCAGGCGCAGAGCCATTTGAGCCAAAGGATCTCCCTCCAATTCGATATCAAAACGCTTCCATAAAGCCCGCCAACGGGCCTGATGGGGTTTATAGAGCTGGCTGAAAGAATCTATTTTCTTTACGGCATCCACGGCAGCACGGCAATTGTCGTCAATACCGTGATCGCGCGAAGTATAGATGGCAACAATTTTCTCAATTCTGATCTTCTCTCCCCCCGAAACATTAAGAGTAAATTCCTGAGAAATCCTCTCTTTTCCTTGTTTTACAATCCGGAATGCGGAATCGATTTTGTTCTGATTTTGAAAGACGACTGTCTTCTGGGCCTGAGAAATCTGGATTTTACTCTGATTGGTTTGAACCTGCAGGAATACACCGTCCTGATCGATTTCACCCGATTGGCAAGCTTCCAAATGCTTCGAATTGAGCTGACGGTAACGTTCAACGCCGGCATTGATCACCAGACCGTCTAGTCCGCTGCGAAATGTAATGGTTCCGGAATAATTTTCCGGAGTTATCGTAAAACGGAGAGCGCCATAATGAGGATCGGCCATGCTGACAATGCGCTCTTCTTCAATCAGGGTGATCCGATGATCAGCATCCTGCCAGCGCATCCGACGCATAAGCACGCCTCGTCGCATATTAAGCTCTTTTCTCCAGGATAACACTTTGACCTTGAGACGTTCAAACCAAGGACCACTGCCAATACGGTAGTTAAACATCAGCCAATTTGGACAGTTGACGAAGTCTTCATTGGCTACTTTCCGATCAGCGATAGGCGTAATCAATTCATTATACACACCGGCAATATAAGTTCCCGGATAGTGAACTTTGGTCGCTCCACTCTCAGGAGCGGATCCTCGCGTCCCAAAATATCCATTACCCAAAGTACAGAGAGCTTCATGCAGGTTTTCTTCTTCGGGTATGAATTTTTCGTACGTGAGTTTCCAGGGATTCATTTTTACAGCCTCCGGTCTTCGGCTATTATGCATCAGAGGCTATCAGTTTGGAGTTTCTGAAAGCTGATAGCTGGTCATTATTTCAATCCGATAAAGAACTCCAGCACCTTCTTTACTGCATCAACATCTTTAACAACATAACGGGCTTCAGATGCGCGCACGGGATCAGCCACAAGAATACCAAACCCTTTATCTTTTAAGACGCGAAACGCATCTTCATCGGTAACATCATCTCCAATATAAACCGGCAGAGAATGTTCAGAAGCAAGCACGCTTAAAATCCAATCAACCGCCTTACCTTTATCCCAATCTATTTTGGGCTTACATTCAAAAACCTTCTTGCCGCTTGATTTGCGAAGTTGCGGATATTCGTCAAGAGTATCATCAACAATTTTCTCAAATTCCGGAAGATCTTTTTCTTCCACAAGCCGATAATGAGCGGAAATGGTATACTTGACATGTTCAGCCAAGGCACCTTTGATACTGGAGAGCCGTTTCTTCAATTTAGCGTGGGCTTCATCGATAATTGGCCTTATTTTGTTCGCCTCTTCGTTGTATTTCACTTTTCCGGTGGGCTCAACGATTTCAAACCCATGACTACCCGCATAAAAAATACCATAAAGCTTTACTTTATCCCTCACATCATCTGTGGCCCGACCGCTGACAACAGCTATTTTGTATTTTTTAGAAAGCTGACTGACCGTTGCACGCATACCATCCGAAAGAAGGGCCAGCTCCGGCCTATCGACGATCGGCGTGAGAGTGCCGTCATAATCCAAAAAAACAATCAGCCCTTTGTCTTTCAGTTTATCCTGCACTTGACCGATATGA
This sequence comes from uncultured Planctomycetales bacterium, assembly GCA_964478715.1. GTDB lineage: Bacteria > Omnitrophota > Gorgyraeia > Zapsychrales > JBDRMG01 > CAYZIY01. The sequence continues at coordinate 146,909 of CAYZIY010000004.1, read as the reverse complement.
TCAAAAAAATCAACCGGCAGGTTGTGTAATTCGCTCATATTATTTATTCTTCTCCTTAAACCATTGGATAACTTTTTCTGTGTCCACGCCCTGAAAACTGGTGATAACCACATCGGCGCCATTTTCTTTAAGGGCCTTCTCATTATTTTCCCGAGCGACTCCTATCGTCAATCCGAATTGCCCTTTGGATCCAGCCTGAACGCCGCTGACGGCATCTTCCATCACAACAGTCCGATTTGGCTCCGCGCCGAGGTTTTTGGCAGCCACAACGAAAATATCTGGCTCAGGCTTACCCCTTAATCCCATTTCCGCGGAGACAACTCCATCAACCCGCGTCTCAAAAAGCTCCTCCAGCCCAACGGCTCGCAAAATAAACTGACAATTTTTACTGGATGAAGCCACTCCTACTCGAATGCCATTGGCCTTAAGATCCTTAATAAAATCAATCGCCGGCTCATAATATTTTACGCCGTCTTTTTGAAGCACTTCCCGAAAGGCATTATTCTTCATATTTCCCAAACCACAGACGGTTTCTTTGCCGGGCTCATCGGAAGGATCTCCAAACTCGAGATGAATCCCTCGCGACTCTAAAAAACTCTGGGTCCCTTTATATCGCGGTTTTCCGTCAACAAACTGCAGATAATCTCCTTCGACGGTAAATTCCTTAAAGGTCTCGCTATCCCGCTTTTCTCTCAATTTCATGTAATCATCAAACATTTTTTTCCACGCAGCTGCGTGAACAACCGCTGTTTTGGTAATCACTCCGTCTAAATCAAAAACCGCGACGTCAAACGTCTTATTGTTCATAGAAGCTCCTTATGGATTGATGATTGGCCCGGCGTTTCTTAAGGATGAATTGATGAATTTCATTATACGACATTTCTCTCTGCGTCGCAAGAACTGATCGTCAAGGCATGGAGAGGAATCTCTTGCGTCACAAACTTAGCTTGGACGGGCAGGCAAATAATCTATCAAAGTACGCAAGGTGGCCGGCCCAATAACACCGTCGGACTTAAGACCGTTTGCCTCCTGAAATTCTCTGATCGCGCTGACAGTTCGGGGGCCCAATTTTCCGTCGATTTTTCCGGGGTCAAATCCCGAGCTTTTTAGAATAATCTGAACGGTTTTGTAATTAATTTCTCCTTTTTCAACCAGACCCACCTCAGAAATAAAATACAATTTTTCCCATGTCTTTTTGTCAACAAAACGCGATGGTCGAAGTCCATGGTCGATTTGAAAAGCCTCCAGTGCATCACGAGTTTTTTGACCCATTAATCCGTCCGCTTTTCCCGTTTTGTAACCATAAATAGATAAAAACTGCTGGACTTCTTTAACTTTCTCGTTAGGAGTTGCCGGCAGAAGCTCGCCTAGAAGTTTCTTTTCTTGGGCACCTTCCTTTTGTAATATTCCGTAAATCACATCACAGCCGGTCTGCGACACAAGAATAAAACCAATGATAGCGCAAAAGAAAAGAGCCTTTTTCATAATCATGTACCCATAAGCGATTATACCACAAACATTTGCAGAACATGAGGGAATTGCCTGAAAAAATGGAAATGGATTAAATAATGCCTCTGCGTTGAATCAACTGGCGATTGATTTCCGCTAAAACAGTCCGGTAATGCATAGCGCCCACAAGTTTTTGGGATCCGTTGTCAACCACAGGAAGAAAATCAATTTCCTTTTGACGGAATTTATCAATGGCCTCTTTAAGAGGTTGAGAAGCTTCAATATGTTCAACCGCAGGCACAGCTATGTCTTTAGCCCTCACGAGCTCATCCAACCCTTCCTCATCCTCCATCAGAGTGCTTCTAAGATCGCCGAGAGAAATCAGACCCAAGAGTTTGTTTTCTTTATCTATAACGCAAAAATGATAAGACTCACTCTCTCGAATGGCATCGGCCATTTGATGAAGAGTGGCATTTTCTTTGATAATGGGCGTATCCTTATCCATTAAGTCAGCCACATGATATAAGCTGATGATATCTTCCTCAGTAATATCTCGATCAACCTCCCCGGCTTGGTGCACCGCATAGCGGACTCCAAAAGGTCCGATTATCTCCAGGACAAAAGTCGTTGCCAGAGTGACATTAACAATGGTTAGACCGATCTGGTTCGCCTGAGGACCAAAATGACTCAGCAGATGATAAATCGAAAGGGCCATACCGATTTGTACCCCGGCTTGAGCAAAGAGACTGCAGCCCAGATACCTTCTGACGACATCAGGGGCCTTACCGATTACGCTTCCCAGATAAGCTCCGGACATTTTCCCCACCGTTCGGCTCAGCAAATAAACAATGATTAAAGTCGTCAAGGCCGGCTGAACCAATAAGGAAAGGTCGATGTGGGCACCGGCTAAAACAAAAAACATAATATAAAGCGGGGGGCTGAATCGCTTAATCGAATCAAAGATATCTTTGCTTTTTATCGGCGCAAGATTAGCCAGCGTCACGCCGGCTACCATGCTGGCTAAAATCAAATCGGCCTTCAAGACATAAGCCGCGGCGATAGCCAATATGATAATCCCCAGCGCAAAAGAAAATATTCTTTCTTTATCTTCCTGCGTTTTGGCAATCCTGGATAAAAGATATCCGCCGATCCCCCCGATGGCAACAGCCGAAATAATATGCGTCAGCGGAAACAAAACGCTTCCTAAAAATGAAGCGCTCTCTTGAACAATCATGCTTCTTGCAAAAGCACTGGCAAAACCATAAATGATTAAAGCAGCCGCATCATCCAGGGCCACAACCGCCAAAATCATACTCGTTAAAGGCCCGCGTGTCTTATATTCCCAAAGAACATTTACTGTAGCTGCTGGAGCCGAAGCAGCGGCAATAGCCCCTAAAAGCAAACCGTAATAAGCCTTGCCTGTAAGCAAGGTAACCGCCACATAAACAATCAGGGCGGCAATAAAACTTTCGCCAATCAAAACGGCATAGATGCTTTTGCCTTTGTTTTTAAAAAGATCAATTTTAAGCTCGGACCCGATCAAGAAGCCGATCACGCCTAAGGCCAGCTGAATCAACGGATTGAAGATTTCAATCAGCTCATGGTGCCAAACATTGAGAAAAGACTGCCCCAGAAAAAGACCCAAAATGACATATCCGACAATCTGAGGAATTCTCAGCCGCTGAAATAATTTCCCGGCGAGGGCTCCCAAAAAAATAGTGAGGCCAACGATGAGAAGAATGTTCATCGCATCATCTCCGTTTGTTTAGAAGTAAACATCGCGTTCTCCCGCTTTCACACGGTTTAAAGCTTGCGTAAATTTAGAAAAAATTCGTGGAAGTTTAGTCTTGATTTCTTCGATTTCCTTCGTGATCACTTTGTCTCCAATAGCCTTGGTCTGTGGAGAAGCAAAATCATCAAGCCATTCCTGGAAAGTTAAGACGGCATTGAGTTTGCAGAATTTTCCTTCATCGCCACTGCGCAAAAGATCCATGATGCATTTTCCGGTGCGACCACAACGATAACCAGCCGTGCAAAAAGAAGTAATGAATCCCATCTGAGCGAATTCACGGATTACTTCATCCAAACTACGGGTATCGCCCAAAAGAAATTGCTGACGATGGCTTTGCTGTTGATTATCCGTATCGCTGTAAGCCCCGATCCCGATTCGAGTGGACGCATCTGTCTGAGTGATCCCCATTTGAAGAGCCTCACGACGAATTTCTGCTTTTTCTCTTGCCGTAATAATCATACCAGTATAAGGAATAGCAAGCCGCAAAACAAGAATTAGCTTGCGGAAATCTTCATCCGAAACGAGGAAGGGAGACTGCCTGGTTAAAGGCGCATTGGCGGCCGGCTCAAGCCGGGGAAAAGAAACCGTGTGCGGGCCGATGCCGAATCGATGTTCCAACTCGTGCGCATGAGCCACCAGGCCCATGACCTCAAAGCGCCAGTCCGTTAAACCGAATAAAGCGCCAATGCCCACATCATCAATTCCGGCCTCAAAGGCTCGATGCATGCAGTAAAGCCGCCAACCGTAATGGCCTTTAACGGTATCGGCCGGATGGACATCTCCATAAGTTTTATGCTGATACGTCTCCTGAAAAACCTGATAGGTTCCGATACCGACATCCTTGAGTTTCCGAAGATCTTCAATAGAAAAAGCTGGGGCATTGACATTGACCCGACGGATATTGCCGACCCCCTTCTTTGTCTTCACTTGCACGCTGTAAATCGTCTTAATGCTTTCGATAATATAATCAATATCATTGAGGGGATGCTCTCCATAAACCACAATCAGGCGTTTATGCCCGATTTGCCCGGTCAGAATTTCTACCTCTCTGCGAATCTCATCCATCGAAAGGACACGCCGTTTGGCCTCTTTATTGTCGATACGAAAGCCGCAATAAGCACAGTTATTCACACAATAGTTTCCCATATAAAGCGGAGCAAAGGTCACAATACGATTGTCATAAACTTTCAATTTGATTTGAAAAGCGGCCTGCCTCATTTCTTGGAGCATGTCCTGATCGCTCACAGAAAGAAGCAAGGCCACCTCTTTAAGACTTAAAGTCTCAATGAGCAGAGATTTCACAAGAATTTCTCTAATCCGGGCCGGCTCAGGATCTTTGTGCTCGGCCAAAAGGCCCTCAATCAGATCATCATCGATAAAATCCCGCCCCCCACTTTGATACTTACTAATCTGCTCGTTTCGAATGCGTTGATCGACCCAGAATTGAGATTTAAAAATATCCGTTTTCATAACACTATTTTTTATAATCGTTAACTGCCTGAATTTCACAAAATAAAGAGAGAAACTCAATGGTGAAATCCATATCCCGAGCACAAACGTCCTCAGGAACAGTTAAAGATATGGGCGCAAAATTCACAATACCCTTGAGCCCTGAAAGCACCATGGAATCGGCCACTTCCTGAGCGGCCTCCTGCGGTACGGCTATTATGCCCACGGTCGCCTTTGACTTTTGTATTATGTCCGCCGCCCTGTCAAAATGATAAACAGAAACCTGATTGACTTTCTTTCCTGCTTTTTTTTTATTCCGGTCAAAGGCCGCTACAATTCTGATTCTGTCTTTCTGAAAACCGGGATATTTCAAAATCGCCGATCCTAAATTCCCGACACCAAAAAGAACAATTTTTACGACCTCCTTCTGAAGGATAAAATCTTCCAGTGTATTGATCAAATCCAGAGTTTTATAGCCGATACGTGGTGTTCCTACTTTTCCAAAATGAGAAATATCTTTGCGCACCTGCACATCCGTTAATCCGGCAATCTCCGCCAATTGACGGCTTGAAATCAAATGCTTTTTCTCTTTGATCAACCCTTTTAAAATGCGTATATACAAAAGAGCCCGATTGATTGTCTTTTTCGAAACCTTTTTCATGATTGAATGCTACTCCCTAAATCCGTCGGGGCCCGGCCCAAAGATCCTAAAAGGGCGATAGTCTCATCAATCTGTTTCTGAATCGTTTCCTTATGATAAGCGCGATCCGGATAAATATCATAATCTTTTTTCAGCGAAAGAGGCGTAACATTGAGCATCACAGAACTTCCACCAGAAAGGAGTCCTTCTCGACGAGCCTCTGGGTGAAGAGTCTCAAAGGCTGTTGTGATCAATACCCGGGCTTCTTTAGGATCAATCAGGCGCGCACAGGCAATCACCTTAAGCATAACGGATGAATCTACGGACTCGTAATCCCCAAGCGGTGTCCGAGGATGAGGCAAAAAGGGACCAAAGCTATACATCTCTGCATGGAGTTCTTTTGTTAGGGTGAGATCATTCACAATATCTTCCGTCGTCTGTCCGGGCAAACCGATTAATCCGCCGGTGATAATGATGTATCCCATCTCGTACGCTTTACGGATATGCTCAAGCCGGCTTTGCAGTTTTTGCCCGGGATGTAACGATTCATAAAGTTTGACATTTGATGTTTCAAAGCGCATGAGAAGTCCGCGTGCTCCGGCATCAAAGAATTCCTTCAGATTGTCAATTCCTACTTCGCCAAAACTGATAAAAATAAGGGCCGGTGAGCGTCTTTTGATTTCTCGAATCGCTTCACACAGTTCGTCAATCCGACAATCCGGATCTTCTCCGCTTTGAAGAACAAGCGCCTTGAATCCATAGTCATCAATCGCCCTAAGAGCGGCCTCGATGATCTCTTCTTTCGACATGCGATAACGCTTTAGCGTTTTATTGACCGGCGAAAGACCACAATACGCACAGGGAATCTTGCAATGATTGGAGATTTCCAAGATCCCGTGAACACAGCAGGAATTTTTTAAATGCTTCTGGCGTAAGAAGTTAGCTGTTTTAAAAAAATAGTCAAGGACTTTGGGATCATTTCTCTCAAGCAGATACCGACATTCTTCCCTGGAAGGATGCCGATCTTCCATCGCCCGATCTAAGATACGCAAGAATTTGGAATCCAAACCATCCTTGTTTAAATCCAGCCGGGAGAGACGAAGATCGACTTCTTGAAGATCAAAAAATGTTTCTTTCCACAGAGAAAGAATATCTAGAGCCTCTCGCTTGGGAATACGCTTGATGACGTATCCACCCTGGGCATAAATATAATCCCCTTCTTTGAGATCATCGATTTCATTGTGGGCTTTCTTTTCTTCCCCGAAATAATCGACGATCGCCATTTTGTCGGAGAGAGTTTTAACTTTCCCGGGAATAGCGTAACACATGACTAATCGCAGTCGAAAGAAACCAAGCGCAGCTCTCGAGTCGGGCTCTTTTCGATTTCGATTTCGGCGCCTTCAAGCACCGTGTCTTTTCCGTTTTCTTTAAAGAAATGCCTGAGGATTTCCTCATTGATCTCAGTAAACTCGCCCATCCTTAGATAGACTTTATTGATCTTCTGAGCCTCGTTTTCCTTAGCCGCTTTGATGAGATCTATGTAAACATCCTTAATGATATGCATTTCGTGCATCTTTCAACTCCTTTATTTAAAATTTTGAATCAAGCACTGAATCAATGCCTCGGCTGTATTTTCAACCTCCCCGGATAATCCTTCCCCAAAACCGACATTCTTAGGCTGAACGCCGATAAAGCAAACCTCTGCTTTTGTTTCGGATGTGATCAACTTTATCACAACGCTTAAGGGAATCATATGAGTGCTGAGAGTGGTCTGCGGAATCAGCTCCTCGGATATAATGCGAACCTCCCCGGCCTGGCCTCCAAAATCTGCCGCATCGATAACGAGGATGTAATCCGGTTTTAAGGCGATGGCCTCATCAACAATATTCTCCGGGGTATCTTTGGCGTCGATCACATCGGCAGAAACCCGGTTGATTAAAGAACTCGCGACAAACGGACCCATTCCGTCGTCGCTTCGATACGTATTTCCAGCTGTAAGGATGAGGTTATTGCCGGCTCGCGGCGTCAGGGCGCACAGAATCTCAGCGGTTAACAAACTTGACATCGAGAAAATGAGCCGAACAGGAAATGCAGGGATCGTAGGCGCGGACTAGCATCTCCAAATCAAGCGTAATTTCCTCATCCCTTTTATGGAGGATCTCGGGAACCAGCTTTTTCATATCCTGTTCGATATTATTAACATTCTGATTGGTGGGGATAATGCAATTGGCATTAATGATTTTGCCTTTGTCATCCACTTCGTAATCATGAAAGAGAATGCCGCGCGGGACCTCAACGGCCCCCACCCCTCGACCGGCTTTCACAGGAATAGTGCCTTTCTCGTTTAAGCCGACCACAACGGCTTCATCCTGATTGATGCCTTTGGCCTTCAAATCTTCCAAGATGGCGATAGAATCTTCCAGACAGTGAACGCATTCCACCAGCTGAGCTACTGTGTTGAGGTAAGGATTAACGACCTTGGGTTTCATGCCAAGCTGATCCGCCAGCTTCTTGGCTTTGGGAAGCAATTTGTCGTAATTGAGATTAACACGGGCCAAAGCTCCGACCATGTAAGAATCACGAGAGCATTTTGTGTGTTTGGCCGATGAATGTGGAACCACGAATTCATTGGTCACTTTTCGATATTCTTCTTTCTTGAAACGCACCCCGTCGGTGGAGCCCACATCGCCGGTATAAAGCGGATATTCGCTGTCATCGCTGACTAAGCCGACATATTCTGTTTCGCGTTCCAGTTCGGGAAATTTCAGTGTTGCGGCTAAATCGACTGTCGCATCCATATCGGCCCGCAGTCCGATTAGAATATCGAGCATGGCATCCAGATCACGATCTTTAGGCAGTTTGGTAAATCCACCGACAATTGATGAAATGGGGTGAACATGACGCCCCACCAGAATATCGCAAACATCATTACACAATTTTTTCATCCGCAAAGCCCGGCGGACTACCTCATTGTGCGTATCGATTAAAGGAACAAAACTCTTAACACCCAAAAGATCAGGAGCGACCAGCAGATAAATATGAAGAAGATGACTGTCAAGCTCTTCCATGTGAAGCAAAAACTTTCTCAGCTTTACTGTTTGATTAGAAGGCGTAAAGCCGATAGCATTTTCTCCAGCCTGAATGGAAGCTAAAGTATGACCGCAGGAACAGATGCCGCAAATCCGGCAGGTAATATGCTGAGCTTCAAAAATACTCCGGCCCCGGATCATCCCTTCAAAAAATCGGGGGGCCTCCACGATCTCCAAGCGGCATTCTTTGAGAGAACCATCAGCCACATCGACAACGATATTGCCGTGCCCCTCAACGCGGGTCAAATATTCGACATTAACTTTAACGTTTCTTCCCATCAGACTCTATCTCCTCAAGCTCTCTGGCTTTATTATACATGTTCATTTTATTCTCAACCCATTCCAAAGGAATGTCGTATTTTTTTAAAATGTCTTTGGCGCCGTTTTCAGCTGGATTGGTTACCATACCGCGACAACCATAGCAAATGTTCCCATTATTGATGCACCAGGAATTACATCCAGCCTTGGTGACCGGCCCCAGGCAAGTAATCCCTTTATCATACATGCATTCATTTTCATTGAGCTTACATTCCACACACACCGCATAATCAGGCACAGAATAAGGAATACCGGATAAAGCGCATTTTAAAACTTTGACAAACTCCGGAATATAAACCGGACATCCATGAACAAAATAATCGACTTTAACAACCTGATGCACAGCCCGGGTCGGAATGGTTTCAAAATGCTTGGCGCTTTCTTTATACACATAATCGCGGATATCGTCGAGCTTAAAATTATTCTTCATCCCGTTAACCCCGCCGATGGTCGCGCAGGATCCGTAAGCAATCAGGACCTTGGCTACATCACGAATTTTTTTGATCCGCTCAACGGCATGCGGGGTCGTAATACTTCCCTCGACAATCGCCACATCAAAATCCCAGGAGTGTTCGCTCATAACTTCCCGAAATTCAACAACATCGATTAAAGGCAAAACGTCTAAAAGCATCTCCCCCATATTGGCTACCTGCAATTGACATCCTTCGCAACAAGCAAAATCAAAAAAAGCAACCCTTAGTTTTTTACTCATTATAAAGCCTCGTGTTTTCCTTTGACTTCTTGGTACGTAAATACCGGACCATCCTGACAGCAGTAATATTCGCCGATCTGACAGTGTCCGCACTTGCCTACGCCACATTTCATGTGGCGCTCTAATGACAACAGAATCTGGTTTTCGGGAATTTTCTTCTTCAATAATTCGGCGATAACAAATTTATACATGATCGGAGGCCCAACGACAACCGCGAATGTGCGCTCAGGATCTAACGTCACGCCGGGGATCAAAGAAGTGATCAATCCCACATTGCCCTTCCAGTCGGGATCCGATTTATCCACCGTACAGCTGAAATTCACATCTAGCCGTTCACTCCACTGATCAACCTCATCTCCAAAAAGCATGTCTTTAGGTGTTTTGCAACCTAAAAGAATGTTGACTTTTCCAAAATCTCTCCGGTTATCAATTACGAAATTGATCAAAGAACGCAAGGGGACAATTCCCAAGCCGCCGGCGACAAAAAGAAGATCATTGCCTTCAAGTACTTGGGTCGGAAAGCCACGGCCAAATGGTCCGCGGATCCCCACAACATCCCCGACATCCATTTTATGTAAAGCGCCTGTCAGCGATCCGGCATTTCTGACAACCAACTCAAAAGAGCTCCGCTTGGTCGGAGAAGAAGACACCGAAATTGGAGCCTCTCCCACGCCCGGAATGGAAACCATGACAAACTGTCCCGGTTCATGATCGAGACTGTTTCGTGCGCGCAGAGAAATTTCAAAATATTTCTCCATGCTGGTCATCTGTTTTGTTTTTAGAATTTTACCGCGATAAACAATATATTCGGATTCTTTTAAGGCAACTTCCTTCATTTGGCTTCCTTGGCTAAAGCGTTGATGGTTTCTTTTAAATTGATCCTGGCCATGCAGGTGCGTGAACAGCGGCCGCAACCGGTGCAGAAATGACGGTTATATTTTTCAGCCGGGTAGTTGAATTTGCGCATATACCGATGCCGCTGGCGTTCACCGCGTTTCTCGCGAAAATTCTCGCCGCCGGCTACCTTGGCAAAATCCTCATTTTGACAGGAATCCCAGATTCTGTAACGCGCTCCGGTATTGAAATCCAGATTGATATCGTCGCGTATATCAAAACAATAGCAGGTCGGGCAAACATTCGTACAGTTTCCGCACGCCACGCATCGCTCACCCAGATCATCCCAAACCCTGCTGTCAAAAGTCTTCTCAAAGATTTCTTTAAGTTCATTGTGCCGGGCACTTACCTCGTTTTTAAAAATCTTTCTTTTTTGAGCCCGCAATTCTTCCAGTTCTTTCAAATCAGCCGTCTTGGCTCCCTCAAAAACTCCCGTATCCCTAACGATCTCTTCACCCTCGAGAGTATTGATATGAACGATAAACCGGTCTTTGAGTTCTGTAAAGAAAAGATCGTATCCGCCGTTGGGCAGATGATTATCCATCACTGTGCAATTGGCATGTTCATCGCAATAACCATTGCATTCCAGGCCTATAATGGTAATTTTATTTTTCCGAGCGATATAGTTAATGTCTTTCGGCTCGCTTGTAAAGACAATATTCAGAGATTGAATCCCGGCTAGATCGCAGGTATGCACGCCGAAGATCACCATTTCTTTAAATTGTAAGATCGGCTTCCAGACCTGCTCGGATTTATTGAATTCCTGAATTTTCTCTTTCTGGGGCATGAAGAATTTTTTGGGCGGCAGGATGGTGGGGATATATTTGATAGAGACGGCCTCGCCGGAGGTAACAGGCTCAAAGGCATAATTTTTCACGCCTTTTTTAACCGGAGCCATCACCGGCTTGATACTAGAAAGTTTCTCAATAAAATCATTGAAATCACTTCTTTTTAAAATCACATATTTGTCCATAAAATCCTCGGGGGGTTAAAATTAATCGTGAAAATTATAACAATTAATCCGTAGTATAGCGTAATCTGTTCATTTTGCAAGAGTTAATTTAAAAGCAAATCACAAAAATAAAACCCGCTACCAGACAATAAATGCCAAAAAGATAGAGTTTAGAGTGATCCAAAACCTTCTTGAGCCAGTTTAAAGCCAGCAGACCGCTAAAGAAAGAAAAGGTGAAGCCGATCAGTAGAGGCGCCAATGGCATCATCGCATCAACAGACAAGACGTCTTTAGTTTTAAGCAAAAAAGCGCCAAAAATCACAGGAATCGCTACAAGAAAGGAAAACCGAAAAGCTTCCCGGCGCTCGATTCCTAAAAAAATCATGACCGCAATCGTAATGCCTGAGCGTGAGATCCCCGGAATAATAGCCATAGCCTGAATCACACCGATCGCTAAGGCTTCCCTGATTCCGATAGGCCTCGCGCATGTCTTCTTATTCTTTGTGCATAAAAGAATGACGCCGTTGATAATCAACATTACAAAAATCAAAGACGTTTTCTCGAAAAAACCCTCTAGTAATTCTTTAAAAATCAGAGCCAAGATAGCCGTCGTTACGGACGCAAAGATGATTGCCAGCAATTGCTTTTTGTCTTTGAGAGCCTTGAGGATATCCTCGCGCAGATAAAAGATGAGCGCACAAAGCGTGCCCATATGAAGACAGACATTGGTAAAAATAACATGTTCTTTGAGGGCCAGAAAATACTGGGCCACGGTCAGATGTCCGGAGCTGCTGACAGGCAAAAACTCCGTCAGCCCTTGCAATACTCCTAAAATGATAGCATTGATGATTGACATAACTTATTGCGGCGGTTGATGTTCTTCGCGTAATAAATCTTTGAGTGTTTTCACCGGACTGAAATTTTCTGGTGAAACTTCAATAAAAACACTGATCCAATCCGCCATGGCCCCATTCCAAAGCCCGGGCCATTCCAGCACTCTAATCTTTCTCCCTTCATAGGACTTGTGAGAAACAAAATAAGCCTGCTGATCAACATACTTAAGCAAGTTAAAGTTTTTTCCCCGATAATCGCGCAGTCCACAGGCTAAAATAACCGGATTAAAATGGGTTGAAGCATCAAATATTTTTTTCTGCTTTGTGTTGTTTTTATCAACCTGAGCCGATTCAACAATCTGCAGACTGGCGCCGTCTTTGTCCTGAACCCAGAAAGGCCCTCCGCCCGGCTCCCCTTCATTGGAAACCATGGCACAAACCCTTAAGGGCCGGTGCAGTTTTTGATAAAGAATTTTGGCCCTCTCATCGCAGGATTTCTTTTCAAAGGAAGGATCAAGGTCAATCTTTAATCTCTCTTTGACAAAAGTAGTCATAGTTCGGCAATCATCTTCCGAAACACCATCTTGGTCACAACGCAAGAGAAAATAAAATATTTCTTTCTGGAGCTCCACCAGAAATCCCCCCAAGACTTTATCGGTATAACATCGCTTTTTCTGCATATGCTCATAACTGACATTATCGATGTTTTTGATTAAAATGATATCCGCTTTGAGATCATTGAGATTTTCTATTAAAGCACCGTGTCCTCCGGGACGAAAAACAAGATGACCCTCTTGGTCCCGAACAAGTTCATTTTGATCATCGAGAGCCACCGTATCCGTTGACGGTTTTTGACACGAAAAACTAATCTCAAAGAAAGCTCCCTGCTTGGCATAGAGAGCGGCAAACCGTCGAGCCGATCTTTCCATCAATACTTGATGAGCCTGGGAGGTGGTGAAATGAATACGAATGTGCCCGTCATGATCCCGGCAGATAAAACGCGACTCGCTTAAGTGTTCTGCCAAAGGCGTCCTGGCGTGACTTTCGTAACGATGAAAGGGGATTAAGGCTTTCGGTAAATGATTATAATTAAGTCCTTTATCCGTTATGATAAAGGGCACAATTTCTGAAAAACGCTTCTCGGCCAGCATGCCATCAAGATCGCGGTTTTTCTTAAGCATAAGATCCTTGAGGTGATTATAAAACGGAAGGTTTTTAACGTGTTCGAGCACATACAATCCCGATTCTGCATCCTTGCCGGTTTTGTGGTGGGTAACAACAGCTAGGTTTTTACACATACGAGTAGCCGCCCCGGATGCGGGGACAAGCCTCGTCACCCGTCCGGTTTCGATAGCCGCCTGAAAAAGGTTTGACAAAATGTCCTGTTCATTATCTGCAATTTGATTGATCCCCTTATCGCAAATGGCCGGACTCTTGAGGCAAACAAAAGGCGTTCCATTCTTTATTTTTTCCATTTGGTTTTTGATCTGATCAACGCTCAAACCCATGGATTGAATACGCTCTTTGTCTTTAGAGAGAATGGTCGGCTTGGTTGTTGTCATATTATCTCGGATTATTTTTCTCGATCTTGGCCCAGCTATCTCGAAGAGAAACCGCCCGATTGAAAACCGGTTTTTCATTAGTGGAATCCGGATCGAGGCAAAAATACCCCAAACGTTCGAATTGATAACACTTCCCGATTTGACAACCTCGAAGGCTTGGTTCAAAATAGCAGGAGGAAAGCACCTCGAGCGAGGAAGGATTCAGGGCTTTTTGAAAATCTCCATCAGGCGCGTTTTTTGCCGGATTTTCTTCGTTAAACAACCGGTCATAAAGACGCGCCTCGCCTTTTATGGCATGCGCCGCCGAAACCCAGTGAATCGTTCCCTTAACTTTCCGCCCGTCGGGTGAATTTCCTCCTTTTGAGGCCGGATCATAGGTGCAGTGGACCTCTAAAATCTCACCGGTTTTTTCATCCTTTTTGAAATCAACGCATTTAACAAAATAGGCATAGCGCAAACGGACTTCCCGGCCCGGCTTGAGGCGATAATATTTCTTGGGGGCTTCTTCACGAAAATCATCTTGCTCAATATAAAGAACTTTGGAAAAAGGCACATTACGTGTGCCGGCTGATTCATCTTCGGGATTATTGACAGCATCCATTTCTTCTGTTTGTTTGTCAGGATAATTGTCAATAATCAGTTTTAAGGGTCTCAGGACAGCCATAACCCGCAGCGCCTTTTTGTTGAGATCTTCTCTTAAACAGTGTTCTAAAAGAGCCATCTCAACCGTATTTTCGAATTTCGCAACGCCAATGCGGTCACAAAAATTTTTGATGGCCTCCGGCGTATATCCTCGACGTCGAATACCACAGAGAGTCGGCATGCGCGGATCATTCCAACCACTTACGTGTTTTTCCTCGACGAGCTGAAGAAGTTTGCGTTTGCTCATAATCGTATAATTGAGATTCAATCGGGCAAATTCAATCTGCTGCGGGTGGCAGGGCGCCTCGATCTGATCAAGGATCCAGTCGTACAGCGGACGGTTGTTTTCGAACTCCAGCGTGCACAAGCTGTGTGTAATGCCTTCGATGGAATCGGAAAGACAATGGGCAAAATCATACATCGGATAAATGCACCACTTGTCCCCGGTGCGATGATGTGCAGCATGCTTAATGCGATAAATTGTCGGGTCTCTCATTGAAATATTGGGAGAGGCCATGTCAATTTTGGCGCGAAGCACCCTCCCGCCATCTTTAAACTCGCCTTTTTTCATGCGCTCAAAAAGGTCTAAATTCTCCTCAACGGAACGGTCGCGATACGGGCTTTCCTTGCCGGGCTCGGTCAGGGTGCCGCGGTATTCACGGATTTGATCGGCTGTCAAATCACAAACATAGGCCTTGCCTTTTTTGATCAGCGCGACTGCGTATTCATAAAGTTTTTCAAAATAGTCTGAGGCAAAAAATTCTTTATCTTTCCAGTCGAAACCAAGCCACTTGACGTCCTTTTTAATGGATTCGACGTATTCCATTTCTTCCCGAGTCGGATTAGTATCATCGAAGCGCAGATGACAAACGCCGTTATTTTCAAGCGCTACGGAAAAATTCAAGTTGATAGATTTCGCATGCCCGATATGCAAATAACCGTTTGGCTCCGGTGGAAAACGGGTCACTATTTTTCCGTTATTCTTACTGGCAGCGATATCATCAGCAATGATTTTGCGGATGAAATCAAGTTGTTTGGGATTATCCATGCTTTTGTTTAGGGCTCTCTGAAAATGGGTTCACAGTTGCCCTGCGCGGATCTTTGATCTGGTGCAGGGCGAACATAATTCCTGCCCGACCTTGACGCTGGACGAACCACCCAACCCCAAGTAATTCAACTACTTGTGAAACTGACCATTCGCCATTATAAAAGCGGTTTCATCCAATTAGGCTAATTTTAACAAAATTCTTGACAAATAACGCTTCTTAAGGTATATTTCAAATGCGGGCGTTGACTGGGTCGATGGCTCGCATTTTTTATGTCTGCTTCGGGCTAAACTCCCACACGCTAAAGTAATTCGGTTGATGCTTCGTAAAGTTCCCTGCCAAAGATTGTAATTCTAACTTCCCTTTCAGGAAATCGCAAACTTTGCCTTTAAATATATCCGCTTTTCTTTCTGGTTGTCGGGCTCTCTTAAAATCCAAAACAACACAGCCTACCAGAACATCTGCCAGTTGAATAAAAAGAGAGGCGTGCGATTCCAATACGGTCGCGTTGTAAACAGTAGGTAAAGTTTTAATTTCTGGTTCATAGTATTTATTACTCGTTTTCGGTTTTCCCAAGAAATCCGCAACAACACATATTTTATCAGTCGGTTTCATGTTGTTTTTAATCAACATCTTGGAATAGCCAATATACGCCTCCCATGTATCTAGAAAAACCTCCTTAATTTTTACTCCGGGATTTGCTTTGTCAATTACAAGGCTACAAAATTGAAGTTTTACAAATCTAAAGTATAGGCTTATAAGATCATAATAAAATTCATGCGAACCACGGGTAATGCTTGAAAACTTAAATTCAAAACATCCTTTCTTTGGAGGCAAGCCTTTTGTCTTTCTTTCAAGATCGAGTTTCGATTCGGCTCTGTTCTTCAGTATGCGTAATTCTTCGTATAAAGCTGAGGCGTCCTCACATTTCAATAGCCCTATCGCAAAGAACCGCTGATCGGGATCATTATGTAATACTCCTGTTTCATCAATAAAACCGAAATAATTAGCCATATCCTAACCTTTATATCAAATGACAACCAAAACGACAACCTAAATGACAACCGACATTATCTTTTATAAACTTCGTCACTTTTGCCAAGGTTGCAGTCGCGACATAGCGTTTGTAGATTATCAATTGTACTGCGCCCGCCTTTAGAAAATGGTATTTTATGATCTATTTGTAACTGCACGCCTCGCTCCGTTGCTGGGCTACAACCACAAAGAACACAACGATATGCATCACGGTCTAGCACTTTGAGTCTTGTCTTTAACGGGATTGCTCTGTTCGAAATTGTCCCGTTGTTATTTTTTGTTCCAAATTGTTGTGATTTCCCAACATTGATATTAATATCATCATCTACTAAAATTGTTGTTCCCATTTTATATTCAATAAATTTTAAACAAGCATTAGTCCAGCTACCGAAACGTCTATGGTATGTATCATAGGAAATTCTTGGTTTAGACATTTCCCATTCCGCACAAGATGGACGTTGCCCGACCATTTGCCAAATACGCTCCATTTCATCAAACATTTCTTTTTCCGACCAAATTGGACGGTTTGTGATGTATGAACGTTGAGCCAAGTTCAAACCTTTTTGTTCGAGATGTTTTCTAAGTGCAACGAGGGCCTTTCTCCAATTGCCAAAATGTCGTATTACTGTAGTCGCACTCATACCAGTAACGTTACCGAACTTGCCTTGTGCAAACTCTGTATAATTAAAATACTTAGCAGCTTTTTCAAGCTTCTCTAGTATTTTAGATTCTGGAATCTTATTTAGACGTTTTCTCTGAAATTTATAATCCATAATTACTACTCTTTGTTCGCCTGAGCGTCCGCCTCGTCTCGCCCTCATCGCCGCTTTCAGTGGCGGGAGAGGCGGGTCAAGTTGCCCCTACCTTCTTAACCTTGCCATTTTCCCACACCGCAAGCGGACGGCCGTCTTTTTTATGCTGTGCTACTACTTTCTTCACCGCTTCTTTCATGGCAAGTTCGGCTTTCTCATGCAATGTTAATCGTTTTTTCATAATTTAACTCCTGCTTTATCTAATATTTTCTGAAACAGAATATCATTTTTGACATCTATATGTAAATTATCCTTCTTTGCAATAAGTTTAGGCTTTTTTTCTGAATTATCAAACAATAGCCATGTATCCAGTAGCGGGCGATATATTTTAAAGAAATTAACAATGCTTCTCTCGAATCGCCTTTTAACATCTTCGCTTGGTATATCATGACCGCCTTCGGCTACCCTATCTTTAATCCGGGCTATGGCTAATTGTGAACTGGGTATCCATAGAAAGAAAATATGAAGCTTATATCCTTTTTCTTTTAGCTCTTTGAAATGTCTTAGATAAGTTTTCCCTGCAAGAGTAGTCTCAAAACCAAAATCAACATTCCGTTGTGCGAATTCTTTTATTTGCTGTAAAACAAGCTTCCCTGCTTTAATCGCTACCAGTTGTGGCGAAAATGGAGCTAACCCCTGCGCAATAAGATCAGCGTTTACGAAATTCGGACACTTCGCATAGTTAGGCAAAAACTCTCTGGCAAATGTTGTCTTACCTGAGCCATTGGGTCCGGCTATTATGTACACATTTTTGTGGTTTGCCATTCTTTCTCAATTTTAACGCTTCAGGAGCTAAAATCCCAGTAATCTTATATAATCAACCTATCCGGTGATTCGGCTAGTTGTCAACAATGGCTGCCCCGTCTGGACTCGAACCAGAAATACTTGATCCAGAGTCAAGCGTGTTACCATTACACCACAGGGCAAAATATTACCACAAATTCTCTCTGATTTTATTGTCGAATTTTTCTATTTTCTCACCAAAACTGGGAAGGTTATTCCAGAAATTCTTGGCGTCCTGCTTGATGCCTTTGAGGGTCTCGCAACCTGTCATTAAAAGAACGCTGCAGAGCAATAAGCCAATAAGAAATATTGATCGCTTCAAGGTTAATCCCCTTTCCTTAGTGTGTAAAAACCTGTCGGAGTCTCTGGACTGTTTTTTCTTTTCCCAAAACAGCGATAGTTTCAAAAAGCCCCGGCCCCACATCTTTTCCCGTTAAAGCAACCCGAATCGGGTGAACCAGATCGGACGATTTCATCTGCCGCTCGTCAACAAAGTCGCGAAAAATATCTTCGATATTTTTCGCATGAAAATCCTCAACCTGAGAAAACCTTTCGGCCAGTGTTTCGAAATCTTTTTGATGATCCTCTTTCAAATATTTCTCTGCTGCGACCTCATCAATCGCATAATCATCTCTAAAGAAGAAATCAGCCCGGTCAATAAAATCCCGAAATGTGCTCATCCGCGAATGATACAACGCTATAATCTCTCTAAGCCTGCTCTGAGGAAAATCTGCTGCAATCAAGCCCCTTTCAATGAGAAAGGATCTCATGACTGTTTCCAGTTCCTCAACGGGTTTGCTTTTTATATACTGGGCATTAACCCACTTCAGTTTATCAATGGAAAAGATGGCTGCCGCCTTATTGACCTTTTTGATAGAAAACTTCTTCATCGCCTGCTTCATCGGAATGATTTCCTGATTTTGGCCCGGCGACCATCCCAAAAGAAGCAGATAATTCATCATGCCCTGCGGCAAGAAACCCGTTTTCTGGTAATCCGAAACCGCTACAGACCCGGTCCGCTTGGACAGCCTGGCTCCGTCTTCGCCCATAATCAAAGGTAAATGAGCAAATTTTGGCGACTTTCTCTCCAGCGCCTCATAGATCATCATTTGTTTAGGGGTATTGGAAATGTGATCCTCGCCCCGGATCACATGAGAAATGCCCATCGTCGTATCATCCACAACACAAGCAAAACTGTAGGTCGGAGATCCGTCGGATTTGATCAAAACTTCATCCTTCAAAACCGCGGTATCAAAAATAATCTCGCCCCGGATCAAATCGTAAACCTTAATTTCCTTCTGAGGAATCTTTAAAAGAACCGCCTCGCCCTCTGAATAGGCTTTGTCTTGATCAATTAATTTTTTGGCCTGTTCACGGTACAGATCGAACCGCCGGCTTTGATAGAAGCATTCATCCCAACTCATCCCCAACCACTGCATGCTTTTTAAAATTTCATCAATATATTCCGGTCGGGAACGATTAAGATCTGTATCTTCGATGCGAAGGATAAACTGTCCGCCCTGAGAGCGGGCATAAAGCCAGTTAAAAAGAGCCGTGCGGGCGCCGCCGATATGAAGATATCCGGTTGGACTGGGAGCGAAGCGGGTTTTAATCATGGTCACCACAGAAATTATTTTTGCGAATCGGCCTTTTGCGCACCCATCAGGTGAGAAATAATGCCTTCAATTCGTTTTACGGCTTCGTCTTTTATTCCCGTAAATTCTATGCCCGTATCATAAAAAGAAGGTTTTTTCTTCTCCGTGCTTGATCTCTTGATGCACCAGACAATCTTTCCTTTGCAGCGCAAATGGGAGCTCGTATCAAGCAAATCAATCTCTAACTCTATGGGCATGAATAACTTGAGATTCTTCTTAAGAATCACGCACACACCGCCGATCCCGATATTTTCTGTGTGTGTCAAGAGGGCTTCCGGTGTAGCCTGACCGTGCCGGATAATAATCAAACACGGATAATTCGCACGAGGAAATTTTCTACGATCTAAACCATCCCATTTGCTCATAACGACCCCCTTTGAATTCTTGTGATCTTTGTCACTTTCTTTAAATGGTCATCCACGCTGAAAACAGCTCCGCACACCCGGACATCTCCTGTGGCGACTTCAAAACGAACCGGTATGCTGGTCAAAAATCTTTTAATAATCGCCTCTTTATTCTGCCCAATCACCGAATCATACGGACCGCTCATACCTAAATCTGTGATATAGCCGGAACCCTTTGGCAGAATTCTTTCATCCGCTGTTTGAATATGCGTATGGGTTCCGAAAATAATCACTGCCGCACCATCGGCCATGTGACCCATAGCATTTTTTTCGCTAGTGGCCTCCGCGTGAAAATCGACAACAATAATATCCGCGCTCCGACGAAGCTTGTCATAGATCTCTTTAAACTTCCGAAAGGGACAGTCTACATTATATCGCATAAAAACGCGCCCCAAAAGATTTATTACGCCGATCTTTTTCCCGCTCTTGATTTCTATTATGTTATAGCCGCGACCGGGCGTTGTCTCTTCCGGAAGATTGGCCGGACGCAAAATCTGTGGCTCATCTTCCAAATAGTCGCAAATTTCACCACGGTCCCAAATATGATCTCCCAAAGTAATGACATCGCATCCGGCCTGAAAAAGCTGTTTAGCCAGCCGGGGTGTTGCGCCCATACCGCCGGCAATATTCTCGGCATTGGCAATAACGCATTCAATCTGAAATTCTTCTTTTATTTTAGGAAGAAGTTCGATCACGGCTTCACGGCCGGGCTTTCCAATAATGTCTCCGATGCAGAATATGTTCATGGCTATCCTATCGTTAGACTTCAGGTGTCAGATGTCAGGTTTCAGGCTTCGGGCTTTAGATTTCAGTTTCCAAGCTTCAGTTCTCAGGCTTCATCAAGCAACAACTGACAACTGACACCTGACGCCTGATATCTCTATGCTATTTTGCGTACTCCACCGCCCGCTTTTCCCGAATCACAATGACTTTAATTTGCCCGGGATATTCCATGCCTTCTTCTATTTTCTTTTTAATGTCTCGGGCCATAATAATGGATTGGTCATCGGTAATCTTTTCAGGATTGACGATAATACGAATTTCTCTTCCGGCCTGAAGCGCAAAGGCTTTTTCAACACCTTTAAAAGAATTGGCGATACCCTCGAGCACTTCCAGCCGTTTAATATATGTTTCAAGAGTTTCCGCTCTGGCGCCGGGACGAGCTGCGCTGATGGCATCGGCTGCACAGACTAACACTCCGTAAATGGATTTCATTTCAACTTCTTCGTGATGCGATCGCACGGCCTCAACGATCTGCTGGCTTTCGCCGTATTTTTTGGCTAAATCAGCGCCGACCTGAGCGTGCGTGCCTTCCACCTCCTGGCCGATGACTTTTCCGATATCGTGAAGCAAGCCCGCCCGCTTAGCGATTCTACTGTCAAGCCCCAGCTGGCTGGCCATAATTCCCATGATCATAGCGACCTCTTTGGTGTGCTGAAGAGCATTCTGCCCAAAACTGGTACGGTATTTCAATCTCCCTACCAATCTGATAAGCTCCGGATGAAGATCGTGAACCCCCAAATCAAAGACGGCTTTTTCTCCTTCTTCCTTTATCTTGGCTTCGATCTGTTTTTTGGCCTTCTCAACCACCTCTTCGATGCGCCCGGGATGAATGCGCCCGTCGGCAATCAACTGCTCCAAAGTAATGCGGGCTATCTCCCGGCGAACCATGTCAAATCCCGAAATAGTCACCGCCTCAGGCGTGTCATCAATGATCACATCGATTCCTGTAGCCATCTCTAGAGCGCGGATATTGCGCCCCTCCCGGCCGATAATGCGGCCTTTCATCTCATCACTCGGCAGAGAAACAACGGTAATGGTTGTCTCGGCGGTATGATCGCCGGCACTGCGCTGAATGGCCGTTGTGATAATTTCTCTGGCACGCTTTTCGGCTGTCTCCTTCACTTCTTCTTCCATTCGTCGTAACATGGTTGCTTTTTCTTTGGTCACTTCATCTTCAAGACGAGAGAGCAGAAGTTCCTTAGCCTGGTCGGGGCTAAGCGACGATATCTTTTGCAAAAGTTGTTTTTCTTCCTGAATAAGCTGGTCCAGCTGCTCGTTTTTCCTGCGGACACTATCTTCATTATCGTGCAGAATTTTGATTCGGCCATCGATATCTTTTTCTTTTTTCTCAAGCAGATCGGCGCGCCGCTCGATGTTTTCTTCTTTCTGGATCGCTCGTTTCTCCAACGCGACAATTTCTTCCCGGCGGTCTTTGGTCTCTTTCTCAAAGTCCTGCTTGAGTTTGATCATCAATTCCTTGCCGGCCAAATCCGCTTCCTTGCGACTGCTCTCAGCCTCTTTCTGAGCCTCTTCTTTTAATTTCTGGGCATGCTGAAGCGCTTCCTTGAGCCGACGATCGGCAAAAATTCGACTCAGAAAATATCCGGAACAGATAAGCAATGGTATTCCAATGGCCAATAGGACAGGGCTCATAAACATAATCAATCACACTCCCTCTGGGTTAAAGGCGATAGAGATAAGGAAGCGACTTGGTGATATTAATTAGTCACAACGCTTGAGAGCCGCACATCATGCGGTTTTTGATCAGGGAGGCAGTCAAGGAGTTGAAAATCAAACCCCAGGCCGATTCGAGGGATTTCCGGAGAGCAGGATGCGAGCAGGCGATCATAATATCCACCTCCGCGTCCCAGACGGTTAAAATCCCGATCGAACGCAACACCAGGAACAATCAAAAGCTGCAGAGCTCGTAAATCAACGGGCCGTAAACAGTCCTTGCGCGGTTGCTTGATCCCATAGGGCCCGTTTTCGAGTTCACTGTTTAGATTTTCAACATATGAAGGAATAATTTTCTTTTCAGTCATGACGATCTTTGGTAAAATAATTTTTTTCCCGTATTCCTTTGCTTGCCTCATTAATTCAAACGTTTCGACTTCTCCATCAAACGATGCATAAAACAAGATAATGTCAGCTTTCCGAAAGATATCCATCGCCAGTAGTTTATCTTGAATAATTCGACTTTTCGTTAAGCGGTCTTCCTCCTTTTGATTCCTTAACAAGTATAAAATTTTTTGTCTGATAATGTTCTTGGAAGTCTTTTCCACCTTGAGTTCAGCTTATCCTGGCCTCCTTAACCGAACCGAAAGTGCGGATCTTGGGGCCATAAAAGTAATTTATTTTATCACTTTTACCTTATACGCTCAACAAAAATCATCGACCCTTTTGGGCCTTCCATTTTTCTAATCTTTTGCGGATCTCTTTTTCGAAGCCCTGGTCTGTGGGATGATAATATGTCTTCCCATCAGCGATATATTCCTGATTCACAAAGTGATTTTCAAATTCATGGGCATACTGATAGCCTTCACCATGGCCCAGTTTTTTTGCGCCTTTATAGCTGGCATCTTTCAGATGCCGGGGAACCTCTTTGGTCTTTGCCGATTTGATATCCTCAAGAGCCTGATCAATGCCAAGATAAGCTGCATTGGATTTTGGTGCAGTGGCCACATAAACAGCGGCCTGGGCCAAAGGAATGCGCGCTTCTGGAAGTCCAATAAATTCAGATACTTGCATAGCAGCCTGCGCCAAGCAGAGGGCCTGGGGATCGGCATTACCCACATCTTCAGCCGCACAAATGCATATGCGTCGTGCAATAAAGCGGGGATCTTCGCCCGCGTAAATCATCTTAGCCATCCAATAAAGCGTGGCATTGGGATCCGACCCTCTCATCGACTTGATAAAAGCGCTGGCCGTATCATAGTGAGCATCACCGTCTTTATCATACACCACCTGTTTTCTCTGAATGGATTCCTGAGCCACCTCAAGAGTAAAGCGGATTTTTCCTTGTTGATCAGGGGCCGTTGTCATCACACCCAACTCCAGGGCATTCAGGGCTTTGCGGGCATCCCCCTCGCAAATATCAGCAAGAAAATCAAGCGCATCCTGATCGGCTTGAATATCGTAAAATCCTAAACCATCAGTTTGATCATCCAATGCTCGCTTACAAATTTGACGTATTTCTTTCTGACTTAGAGGTTTTAATTCGAACACCAGAGAACGTGAGAGAAGAGGACTCAAAAGAGCGAAGAAAGGATTGAAAACAGTGGCTCCGATTAAAACAAGATGCCCTTCTTCCAAGTCGGGCATCAGAACATCCTGCTGGGCCTTATTAAACCGGTGAATTTCATCGATAAAAAGAATGGTCTTGTGCCCTGTTGCGGCGATTCTGTTTTTGCTGGCGGCAATGATTTTGCGCAGTTCTTCTACATTGGAGGAAACGGCGTTAACGCGCTCATACTGAGACTGGGTCACACTCGAAATGCACTGGGCCAACGTTGTTTTGCCGCAACCCGGCGGCCCGTAAAAGATTACAGAGCCCAGACGGTCGGATTTAATCGCCCGGCTTAAGAGCTTATCCTCATCCAAAATATGCCTTTGGCCGACAAACTGCTCAAGAGACTGCGGCCGCATGCGGACACTTAAGGGCATTTTCTCGTGCAAATCTTGACGTTGTGAACAGTCGAATAGTTTTCTTTGAGAGATATCGTCTGGGGACTTTTTGGTCATAGTATTTATTGTAATACAAAAGACAAGAGCCCGCATCTATTGTTTTTCTTTAGATGCGGGCTCATCTTTACCCCGCATTGCCGTCAAGAAATAGTAGCGACGAACCTCTTTTTCAGGTGGGCGCCCCTTTGCCTGAACGCTCGGCTCAGGCAAAAGTTCAAGCTCCCTTCGTCAATTTGTTGGTTCTTTTTTACATATCCTCGACGAGCATAGCAGGGTCAAATTCTTCTATTATATTATCACGAACCGCCTGGAGATTCAATAAGTAATTTCTGGAATTTCTGAAATTTTATCGAAGAGTGGCCTTGAGGGAATTTTGCAGACTTTCACGCACCCTTTGCTGGGCGGCATTGATTTCTTCTTCAGTGAGTGTGCGATCCATCGCCTGATACGTCAGCGAAACAACCAGGCCGCGATGGCCTTTAGCGACTTTTTCACCCAAGTACTGCTCAGTCAGATCCACAGATTGCAAATGTGCTCCCGCGTTTTGAATAATCGTCTCTTTTATTTTTTCAAAAAGAACAGCTTCATTCACCGCCAAACTGATATCACGCACCATCGACGGATAGCTGGGAATAGGTTGATAACAGACCTTCGTTGACATCGACTGATAAACCGGATGAAGATCGATCTGGGCATAATAAACATCGCGATTCTTGATGTTCCATCTCAGAAGCATTTCTTTATTCAGATTTCCGGCTTTTCCGATCGCCTGTCCCTCAATCAAAATCACGGCTCCGGCGTTTCTAAAAAGCGGATCATCGCGAAGCGTCCACTTTAGACTAAAAGAACCGGCTTTTTGAAAAGAGCCAACGATAGCGCCCTTTAGGGTAAAGAAATCATAATCATCTCTTGCCGGACTTTGCCAATTCTGCGCTCTGGCCCCGGTGATTATAGCACCCAGTGTCTCAGACTCCTTCTGTGCGCTATAAATCTTTCCGCATTCAAAAAACATCATATCCTTCTGCCCTTTATGGAGATTCTGCGAGACAATATCCAAAAGACCGGGTAAAAGAGTGGGCCGCATCAGCTCCTGCTCTCGGCTTAAAGGATTCTGCACCTCAAGCGCTGCAAGATGGCCGCAACCGGCTTTTTCCAGCGCCTCCTTGCTTGTCATTGAAAAGGTGATCACCTCATCGAGCCCGCAGGCACACAAGCAATCACTGATGATTTGTCGTTTTTGATAGGCCTCTGAGCTTCGGATAGAGGACGGTTTGATGGCCGGAATGCGCACTGGCAGACGGTCATAACCAATAATCCGGGCGATCTCCTCGAGCAGATCCGGTGAGTTAACAATATCAGTGCGAAATGAAGGAGCCGTGACCTTAAGGGTACTCATCTTTTGAGTCGCGATCTTAAACCCGAGTCGCCCTAAGATCGCTTTGGCTTTCTCTCCACTTATCCGCGTCCCCAAAAAAGCGCTGGCCTCATCCAGAGAAAGAGAAATCGCCTTTTTTCCTGCTGTCACTTTTTTGGGATAAAGATCCTTCAAGGCAAAAACTTTTCCGCCGGCTGTCTTGCGAAAAAGTTCAACAGCCCGATAGGCCGCTTGTTCGACCATCATTATGTCCACGCCTCTTTCAAAACGATAAGAGGAATCGCTGGAAAGCCCCAGCTGGCGCGACGCGCGACGGATTAGAATCGGGTCGAAATAGGCGCTTTCGAGTAATATATTCTTTGTCGTGCCGCTGACTTCTGTTTCTTTGCCGCCCATGAGTCCGGCGATGGCCACCGGTTTTTCATTGTCGGCGATAATCAAAATGGAGGGATCCAGTTCGCGCTTGACATCATCGATGGTGATAATTGTTTCTCCCTTGCGCGCGCGACGCACAATAATCTGTCCGCCGGCCAGTTTATCGAAATCAAAAGCATGCATGGGCTGGCCGGTCTCAAACAAACAAAAATTCGTGATATCGACGATATTATTGATGCAGCGGCCTCCTAGCGCCAAAATTTTATTTTTGATTTCGGTGGGCGCTGATTTAATATTTACATTTTTAAGAATAGCGCCGATATAACGAGCGCAGTCTTTTTTGTCTTCGATGGTGATGCCGACATTGTTCTTTGTGAAAGAGGGTTTTTTGACTCTCGGGGTTTTGAGATTTTTATTGTATATCGCGGAGATTTCCCGGGCCAGGCCGATGTGATTGAGGCAATCGGGACGGTTGGGTGTGATTTCCAGTTCAAAAACCGTATCGCCGGCAACCCGGTGGATTTTCTCCACCTCCATCCCGGCCATCGTCAGCCGATGAGCGAGATTGTCGGATGCGTCTTTAGCGTTTACATATTCTTTGAGCCAGTTGAGAGATACTTTCATAAGAAAAAAAAAGAATTATTAATTTTGAAATATTTTACAACAAGGCCAGAGAATTTCATAGGATTTTATTCGGGGAAAAGAAAAATAGAAAAGGCGGATTTTGCCAAAAGCAAAATCCGCCCCACAATCACTTCCTCCGATAATTCCTTACGGACACCGATAACATGTGCGTCTAAGAATATTTCTTCCAGCATGTGCCCCTATTTTTTGATAAGGAACAACTTCACTCCATCCCTCGGCGACAGAAGGGCATTGGGCAAGACTAATATCATCCTCTCCAACAACCATATGCATAACTTGGCAGGCTTGATCGTTTCGATAACATGTTCTTACCCATATTGTCGGGGAGACATTCGATTTCTCTGGATAAGGACCAATAGACTTCCAAGGCGCAGGACAAAGAGGCAAATTAGTAGCGTCAACAGCCTCACGCTTAAGATGCATGACAGAGTCTCCTACCCCCCCTGCTCCAATACAACCGTTTTTATCACAAATCGTCCCTGAGGCCAAAATATTGCCGACCACGTCTAAGTCTTCAGCCGGATTGGTTTTATTGATTCCCACCTTACCATCGCCTTTTGTCATAATAGCCATCCCGACATCCGGATCCACTCCATCAACAACGATTTGAGGGTCTCCCCCCCCTACCCACGTTCCGTCAACTCTTAACCAATTGCCCCGACCAGAGGCCAATGTAACCTCGCCCCCGCTTAATATAATAGGCCCGGCTCCTGTCACTGATATACCTAATCCGTGGGTATCGGAATCTACATCAGTGCAAACAGCCACAATGGCCGGCATATCACTGGTATTCCCTTGAATAGTCAAATAATTCGTCTCCGTTGTATAGAAAGCTTCGGATCTGGTAAGACCCGCTACATCAAGCGTCGTATTTACGCCATCCCATCCTGGGGTTGAGGTGCCAATGCCAACCATGTCTCCTAAATTTGCCGGAAAAATCCTTCCATTGGCCGCGTCACGGGTCCAGGGACTGGCTGTGGTGACAAATCCCCAACCATCGATACCATCGGGCGTACATACTTTGAGGAGATCATCAACCTCATCATAAAACATCCGGCCTGCGTCCGCATCCTTGTTACAGCTTACGCCAGCTGAAGGCCTGGGCACCAAGCGCACCTGATCGTAAACACCAAGCGGTGAAGGATAATAGGTCGTCAAAGTCATGGACTGCTGGGCATAAGCGCTAAAAGCCAATGCCAAAATCATTGTGGCTGCAAAGAATATTTTTCGAAACATATCTACCCCCTCTTTTTTTATCTTTCTGCCAATTAAGGACATTTATAGCAAGTTCTCACTTCATTGCAGGTATCTTTCGTAAAGGCAGCCTGGGTCCATCCAGCCGGACAAAGAGGCGGATCAGAGGCCAGAGAAGATGTCCTCTTAATATAAATCACCGGACAAAATTTATCGTCCCGATAACATGTGCGCATCTCATTGCGCGCTCCGTTGATTGTCACGTTATCGGTAAGATCAAGTTGAGTCCAATCTATAGGGCAGTTTGGTGGATCCGCCCCAAGACTGAACTCTCTCACTAAATACATCACCGATCCAACGCCTCCACTTCCAATACAACCGTTTTTATCACAAATCGTCCCTGAGGCCTGAATATCGCCAAAGACATCTAAATCTGTGGTAGGATCCCCCTTATTGATCCCTACTTTCCCAGACCCTTTGGTAATAATGGAAACACCCGCATCTGAACCGCTTGATTTCGCGATTATCTGGGCATTATGGTTGCCTGCCCGCGGACCGGTCACATCGATCCACGAGGCATTGCCCCTGGCGATCCCGATCGTCTCTGCAAATAAATCAATATCCTTTTGACCCTCGGCTGTAATATTGAGAACATGTGTCAAAGAATCCGCATCAGTGAAAAATGCGCTAATCCCCGGCTTATCACCGCTTGCGCCTTCAATCACCATATAATTAGCTCCGCCTGTGCGCAATGCCTGCGCCCGGGCAATACCCGCCACATCCAAAAGAGCATTAATGCCGTCAGCATCCGGATTTGTTGTGCCGATGCCCACTTTATCGCTGACAACAGAGGGATAAAGTGCTCCCGCATTCCCGTCACGGGTCCAGGGAGTTGAAAACTGTAGCCATTGAAACCCCCCAACCCCATCATCCCGACAAATTCTTAAAACTCTAAAACCGCCTCGCCCGTCATAATAAATCATGCCTTCAGTATTCGCGCCGCAGGTCGGCTCGCTTGTCCGGGGAACCAACCGCAGTCGATCATAAGCGCCCACAGGAGAGGGATAGTAAGAAGTAAGGGTCATAGAGTTTTGTGCCTCAGCCGCTTGAGATAAACACAACAAAATACCCATGGAAAAAAATAAAGGAACGAGAAAAACAGGAATTTTTTTCATTTTTTCCCTCTTTTTGAGTTCACATTTGATCATAAACCTTCTTCTAAAAGTCTATTACATTTTCATGTAAAAAACAATATCTACATGTAATATTAAGAAAGCGATCTCTTTTCTAACCATTTGAGAATAAAAAATGAAGCAAAAAATGAAGAGAGTGCAGTTAAAACTGCCCGCAGAACCTTTTATCGTTTTCGAAAAAGATCCGGATATCGTGAATGCCGTGGCGCAGCATCGCCATTCGCTCCACCCCCATGCCAAAGGCATAGCCAGAATATTTATTTTTCGGATATTTGACAGCCTGAAAGACCTTGGGATGAACCATGCCGCAACCCATAATCTCCAGCCATCCCTTGCGGCCGCAGACCGAGCATCCCTTTCCTTTGCAGATATAGCAGGAAATATCCATCTCCGCTGAAGGTTCGGTGAAAGGAAAAAAGTGGGGACGAAATCTCATCTTGATGTCTTCGCCGAAAAACCTTTTGGCAAAAACTTCAAGAATCCCTTTTAAATCCGCGAGGCTGACTTTTTGGTCCACCATCAGCCCCTCAATCTGGTGGAACATAAACGAATGGCTGGCATCAACCGCATCCGGGCGATAGACTTTTCCCGGCACCACCACAGCCAGAGGCGGTTTGTGTTTTTGCATAATGCGGATCTGAGCCGGAGAGGTGTGGCTGCGCAAAAGCTTATAGCGGTCTTTGGTTGATGCATCGCGTAATTTCAGATAAAAGGTATCAAAGGCATCCCGGGAGGGATGATCGATCGGAATATTAAGAGCGGAAAAATTGTTGAATTCCGTTTCGATCTCAGGACCTTCCATCACGGCAAAGCCCAACTTCTCAAAAATATCGCAGATCTCATTAATCGTCTGGCTGAGAATATGCCGGTGTCCCGCGCGACGAGAAATTCCCGGCATCGTAACATCAATTGCCCCTTTTTTATCGGATTCGACCGAAGAGACCAGCGTCTTTTTTTTCTCGTCGATCAAATCGCTGATCCGGCGCTTTAAATCATTGGCGCCTTTGCCTACCGCCGGCTTGTCCTCTTTAGGCAGAGTCGGCAGACTCGAATAGATCTCAGTGATCAATCCCTTGCGGCCCAAATATTTAATCCGAAACTCTTCCAGTTGCTTAAGGTTGCCGATATCCTTTGCTTCGTTTTCAGCCGTCTGCGTAATGTTGTTAAAATTCCATTTCATCATTTTGTCCTTGAAAAAGTATTATATCATTTTCCTTTATTTTCTCCAAGCTGTCGGCAAAAAGAGAATCAAAATCGAATAAAGCTCCAGGCGCCCCGCCAACATCAAAAAAATCAAGACCCACTTTCCCGGCAAAGTCATCCAGGCATAGTTTCCCGTTGTTCCAATGCCCCCTAAACCCGGACCGATATTGCTTAAACAGGCTACCGATGCGGACATCAAAGTCACCAGATCGCTTTTTTCTGTTATCGTTAAAAGAATTACGCCGATAAAAAACAAACCGATAAAAATCATAAAGTAGGCCGAAACCGCCGTGATTAAGCGTTCCGATAAGGAGCGGCGAT
This sequence comes from uncultured Planctomycetales bacterium, assembly GCA_964478715.1. Taxonomy (GTDB): domain Bacteria; phylum Omnitrophota; class Gorgyraeia; order Zapsychrales; family JBDRMG01; genus CAYZIY01. The sequence continues at coordinate 116,069 of CAYZIY010000004.1, read as the reverse complement.
CGAATTTTACCGGCAAAATGGCATTAGGAAAAACAGACCGCACGATGGAACGAACAGCGATTTTAAATGAGAGAAGAGCGCGAATTACCTTCATCCCGCCGCCGGTCGAGCCCCCGCAACCACCGATAAACATAAGGGTAATAAGACCAAACCGTAAGACATTCGGCCATAGATCTGAATTGGCGGTAGCATAACCTGTTGTTGTTAAAATAGATACGGATTGGAAGGCCGCATCCCGCATAATGTCTCCCTCATAATTATTTCGAAAAAGAACAAAAGAAAAGATTCCGATAGCCGCAATCACCAGCCACAGATAAACGCGAAATTCCTCGCTTTTCCAATAGGCGCGAATATCACCTTTAAGCACTTGATAATGAAGCATAAAATTAGCCCCAGCCAAAAACATAAAAATAATTACGATCCATTGAATGTGCGCCCCATAAAAACCGATGCTGGCGGTCTTGGTGGAAAACCCGCCGGTTGCCATGGTCCCGAAGGTGTGACAAAGCGCATCGTAAAAGGTCATTCCTCCCCATTTCAAAAGAATCACCTCGGCAAACGAGAGAAGGAAATAAACGCTCCAGAGAATCTTGGCGGTCTCTTTGATGCGCGGTTGAACCCGCTCAGCCATCAAGCCGGGAGCTTCCGCTTTGTAAAGCTGATAGGCATTAGGACCCAAAGCCGGAAGAAGCGCGACATACAAAACAATGATCCCCATACCGCCCAGCCAGTGAGTGAGACTTCTCCAGAAAAGAATCCCTTTAGGCAGGCTTTCGATATCGGTCATGATGCTGGCTCCGGTGGTGGTAAAGCCGCTGGCGATTTCAAATATCCCGTCGGTAAAAGATGTGACGGCTCCACCGAGATAAAGAGGCAGGGCCCCAAAAACCGAAAGGCAAATCCAAGACAACCCCACAATAGCCAGCCCGTCTTTAACGTTTAATTTTTTTAAATCATTTTTATTGAGTTGAAAAAAATGGCGGGTTGCCATACAAAGAAGAGCTCCGACAAGAATAGTGACAACAAAGGCAGAAATTTCCTGATGGCGGGGATTAAGCGCCAAACCCCAGGCCAAAGGAATAAGCATAACAGCGCAAACAATAAAAAGAACTCGGGAAACAATATTAAGAACAACGCGTTTATGCATAAAAAAATTATAAAATTTTTCTGCGGGTAAAAAGTTTTTGAAGTTTTTGGGCAGCCTGCTCCTGGCAAAAAACAATCACGCGCTCACCAGGCTGGATACGCGTGTCACCGTTAGCCAAGTGGACTTCACCGTCTCGAGACACAGCTCCGACAAGGGATCCTTTGGGAAAATTGATATCCTTAATCGGCCCACGAGTTACTAAAGCGCCCTCTTCGGGAATAAGCTCCAGGGCTTCCGCATTGCACTCGACCAGCTTGGTGACTGAACTGATTCCCCGTCCGCGGACCAAGCGTAAAATCTGATAGGCCGCCAATATGCGAGGGTTGATAATTGTATTAATATCCAACGTGCCGACAATTGTCAAATAATCAGGATGATGCGTTGTAATCACAGTTGTTTTCGCCCCCATTTTTTTGGCCAAAACAGCACTGATCAAATTGGAGTGGTCGCCATCACTAGTGGCCACAAAGGCATCAGCCGCCTCAATACCGCATTCTTTTAAAATATCAGCTTCATAACCGGGACCGTTAATGACTTTTGCTTTTTTTAATCGCCCGGCGATCTGTTGAGCTTTTTCTTCGTCCTCCTCAATGAGAACAACATCCCGAACATGATCAGAAAGCACCTGGGCCACTCGTTCTCCTGTTTCCGTAGCTCCGTAAATAATAATTTTCTCCGGAGGGCGTATATGGGGATCAAGGAAGCTTAAAAATTCCCCAAGTGAAGCGCTGGGTAAAAGAACATAAATACGGTCATTTTGACGAACGGTCGTCTCTCCCTGAGGGATAATAACAGCGCCCTCACGCAAAATGGCAATGATTAAAAATGGCCAGGGAAAATGCTCGTCTCTCAGCTCCTCGATGCGAAGATTGCTTAAAGACGAACCCCCTAAGACATCGAAGGCTCTTAAAAGTATTTTTTCCCCGGCAAAATCGGCCACTTCCCTGGCGCCGGGGGCTTCAATCGATTTGATAATCGCGTTTGCGGCGATCAACTCGGGATTGATGGTTTCATCGATATTGAAATGATTTAAGCCCAGCTCTTCCAGTGCTTTGGTCAGAGAATGATCGCGAACACGAGCAATCCGTTTTTTAGCGCCATAAGCCGCAGCCAAAGAGCATACCACAAGATTGGTCTCATCCGATGTAGTGACGGCAACCACCAAATCGGCCTGCTGAACCTGGGCCCGTTTTAAAGCATCGGGATCGGATCCGTTTCCGACAATAACCTTGGCATCGATTTTCTCATCTAAGCGCTGGGCAATGGCTTCATTGGACTCTATTAGGTAGACTTCATGAATTTCCTCAGAAAGCGACTTGGCAAGATTGGAGCCGATTACTCCGGCTCCAACGATGATGATTTTCATAAACAAACCTCAAATATTATAAAGGCCCCTTTTTCCAGCAAAGTCCTAACTTTAACAGTAAAATGAATTATATTACTGTTTCTTTGCTGAGGTCTTCTTTTTCTGAGTTGTTTTTTCAGGCAATGAGTCTTTAGCCAGTTTGATAAGCCTGCGAAACGGTCCAGGCGCATTAACAGCCAGCTCGGCCAGCATCTTGCGGTCGATTATTACTTTGGCTTCCTTTAATCCTTTAATAAAGCGGCTGTAAGACAAACCTGTTTCGCGGCAAGCGGCATTAATCCGGACAGACCACAAACGCTTGATTTCCCGCTTTTTGACTTTCCGGTCTCGTGTGGCATAGGCCAAGCCTTTTTTAACGGTTCGCGCGGCTTCTTTAAAACGATTGCCGCGGAATCCGAAATTCCCTTTTGCTTTCTTAAACAACCTCTTTTTACGCCTGCGGGAGGCTACAGCATTGCGCGCTCTAACCATAAGGCAACAACCTCCTCATTCTTTTTTCATCGGACGCAGAAAGATAAGAGCTTTGGCGAAGCTTTCTTTTTCTCCGTCGGGATTTCTTCCCGAGAATATGACCCCGACCCGCGCTGCGCTTTTTAAGCTTCCCCGTTTTTGTCCGCTTGAAACGCTTAGCGGCCGATCGATTGGTTTTTAGTTTCGGCATTTCTTGATCCTTCCTATTACTTTTTTTGAGACTTCGGCGTGAGCACCAAAGACATAATCCGTCCTGTCATAGACGGAGAGATTTCCACGGAACCGTGCTCGCCGATTTTTTCAACAAATTTATTCAGGATGTCTCTTCCCTGGTCCTTAAAGGCCATCTCGCGGCCTCTAAAAAACAGATTGACTTTAACTTTATCTTTTTTATCCAAAAAGGCAATAGCTTGCTTGACTTTGATTTGCAAATCATGATCCTCGATATGAGGTTTGATGCGAATTTGCTTCAAATGTGTTTTATGTTGTGCCTTCTTGACCCGGCGTTCTTTTTTCTCTTGATCATACTTGAATTTACTATAGTCCATGATCCGGCAAACCGGCGGTTTTGCCATCGGGGCAACTTCCACTAAATCCATCTCATGCTCCTGAGCTAAATCAAGAGCTCTCTTGATATTCACAATCCCCAGCTGCTCCGAGTTCGGTCCAATGACCCTGACTTCAGGGCTACGAATGCGCTGGTTGACTCTAGTAAACTTTTGGATAATGCACCTCCTTGATAAAGTTTAAACTTTGAGGACGATCTCTTCTTTCAGACGCTTGATGAGATCCTCAACCGTCATCACGCCCTGGTCTCCTTCGACTCTTTTTCGCACAGATATAGAACGATTGTCGACTTCCTTATCTCCGGCAATTAAAAGATACGGAATTTTTCTGACAGTCCCTTCTCTGATACGTTTATTGAGTGTCTCGTTTCTATTATCAATTATAACTCGAAGCCCGGCTTTTTGTAAATCCCCTTTCATCTTTTGACAATAAGACTCGTGATTTTCCCGAATGGGAATCATTTGAACCTGCACCGGGGCGAGCCATAGCGGAAATGCGCCCGCGTAATGCTCAATCAGTGTTCCAAAAAACCGGTCAATACTACCTAAAATGGCGCGATGAATAAGAATGCATCGGCAATCCTCTCCTTTTTCATCTACATAATTGACGTTAAATTTTTCGGGCAGGGCAAAATCGCACTGAATCGTTGCGCACTGCCACATCCGGCCGATAGCGTCTTTTAGTTTGATGTCTATTTTTGGCCCGTAAAAGGCTCCCTCGCCCTCACAAATATTATATCTGAGATTCTTTTCGTCAAGCGACTCTTTGAGCGCTTCGGTTGCCGCCTCCCAGTCTCTCTCGCGTCCAATAGATTTTTCGGGCTTGGTGCTGATTTCGATTTCCATATCTTGAAATCCGAAATCCCGCATGACATCAAAGACAAAATCAACCGCATCCATTACTTCGGATTTGATTTGATCCTGACGACAGAAAATATGGCCGTCATCTTGGGTGAACCCCCGCACCCGAAAGAGCCCGTGGAGCACGCCGGCTTTTTCTCTTCGATAAACGGTCCCAAGCTCAAATAATCGAAGCGGCATTTCTCGGTAGGAGCGGATTTTCGATTTGACAATCAGAATATGCGCCGGACAGTTCATGGGCTTAACAGCATATTCTTCTGCGTCAACATCGACGTAATACATCAAATCCCGGTAATAATTAGCATGTCCGGAAATCTCCCAAAGCTTGCCGCTAAGAACATGGGGTGTAATAACCATCTGATACCCGCGGCGAGTGTTTTGTTCTTTGAGATAATCTTCAATGATCGTACGAATAATGGCGCCATGAGGATGATAAAACGCAAGCCCGGCCCCGGCGTCCTCTTGGTAAATATTAAAAAGATCAAGCTCCGGGCCTAGTTTGCGATGGTCTCTTTTTTTGGCCTCTTCAAGCTGATTCAAATATTCTTTAAGCTCTTTTTCACTCGGAAAGCATGTGCCATAAATTCTCTGAAGCTGGGCGTTGTTTTCATTGCCCCTCCAATAGGAGCCCGCAATACTGAGCAGTTTAAAGGCTTTGATCTCTCCGGTATTTTGGACATGGGGTCCTTTGCACAAATCAAACCATTGGTCACCAGTATAAAAAATAGATACCTGCTTATCCGGAATTTCGTGAATCAATTCCAGCTTATACATCTCCCCGACCTCGGTAAACATCTTGATAGCCTGCGCTTTATCAACCATCTTTTGGGTGATCGGAATCTTGGCTTGGATGATTCGCCGCATGGCTTTTTCAATTTTCTTCAAATCATCCGGCGCGAAAGACTCCTGGCGGTCAAAATCATAGTAAAAACCGTTTTCGATCGCAGGCCCAATAGCGACCTTGGTTTCGGGAAATAATTCTTTAACGGCCTGCGCCATAATGTGCGAACAGCTGTGTCTTAATTTGTGAAGATTTTCGTTGATCATTTTTGATTTCTGGTGGGCCCGACAGGACTCGAACCTGTGACTCCTTCCATGTCAAGGAAGTACTCTAACCAGCTGAGCTACGGGCCCTATTGTCAAATCTATTTTTAAACCCCTCGTCGCTTCTATTCTCTTTTTGAGGATCGCTCCTCGGGGTAAATGGGCAAGGTGGGGATCGTTTACCCCGAGACCTTCAGGTCGAGGGGAGCCCACATCCTTTGATGAGGCGTATCTTCTTTTCTCGCCTCCAGCCCTTAATTTCTTTCTCACGTTTTGCTGCCTGACGCTTGTCTTCAAATGGCTCTTTATGCTCTAGAACAACGGGTCTTCTATGCTTCACAAATTTGGAGCCTTTTTTGGAATGATTATGCTGGTGTATTCGCTTTTCAACATCATCTGTTATGCCTGTATACAAAAATCCGTCATTACATTCAACAATATATACATACCCCATCGCTTAAACCCCTCGTCGCTTCTATTCTCTTTTTGAGGATCGCTCCTCGGGGTAAATG
>CAYZIY010000004.1:0-110002 GCA_964478715.1 uncultured Planctomycetales bacterium | reverse complement strand
GGCAAGGTGGGGATCGAACCCACATAGCCTTGCGGCCACAGGATTTTAAGTCCTGCGTGTATGCCATTCCACCACTTGCCCATCGAATATACAATTTACCAAGGTAATAGCAACCTAAATTGTTATATAAATCGGGCTCCCGCACCAACTTACCGAAGTTTATGTGGGGATAAATTCCCGCATACAGCTTACATCATACGACTCTCTAAAAGTCTCTGTAAGTTATGCGCTCATTGAAGGCGTGGACCGGAATCGAACCGGTGAATAATGGTTTTGCAGACCACCGCCTTACCACTTGGCTACCACGCCGAAAAATAGCCTGCGCGTCATTATTTTCTTTTTAAAGAACGTAATGTTTCGCTCACAATAACATCCACATCCGAGATATGGCCCAATCCCATGGCACCGCACGCAAGACGCCCTTTTTGAGGGCCGATAAATTTCACACCAATTTTCTTAAGTTTCGCGATATTATCCTGAACGATTTTATTGTGAAACATATTGGTATTCATGGCAGGCGCCATCAATAACGGGACCTTTATTGCCATGGTGGTACATGTTAATAAATCATCGGCGATGCCGCTTGCCACCTTTCCGATAAAATTAGCGGTAGCCGGCGCCACTAATAAAACATCTGCTCTCTGCGCAATCCTGATATGACTTTGCTCCCAAGCCGACTGATTGTCTTCAAACATACTGCTGTAAACTCTTTGACCGGAAAGTGACGCGAATGTTAAACGTGAAACAAATTTGGTTGCTTCTTCGGTCATCACAACCGTAACATCACATCCTTTATCTTTAAGCTGCCGAAGGACATCACAAGCTTTATAAGCGGCAATGCCACCACAAACACCTAAAACAATTTTGCCGGCTTTCGAAGACATACTAATTCTTTGATTCCCCACTCTTTATGTCTTCCTTTTTTATCTGCACCTTGCCTTCTTTTATTTCTTCAAAAGCAATCGTTGTTACTTTTTCGGATGACGGAAAATCGATCAATCTCGGCAGGCCGTCAGCGAGTTCGGTTGCCCGTCGAGCGGCCACCAAAATCAATTTATAAATACTTCCGCCCGCTCTTGGTAAAAGATCCTCAAGTGGTTGATACCCCATAGATAAACACTCCTTTTGTTTTATTCGGATTCTGCGTCAAGTTCCCTTAAAATAATCCTCTCCAGCTCAGACACCGCTTTGCAAATCATATCATTAACAATCACGTAATGATATTTTTTTGCTTCTTTCATTTCTTTTTCAGCTATTTTTAATCTCAAGGACAGGCTCTCGGGGGATTCGCTGCCTCTTTTTTTAAGACGCCGTTTTAATTCATCCATCGATGGAACTTCGACAAATATTTTCACGGCTTGCGGGCATTTCTCAGCCACAACAGCCGCTCCCTTAACGTCGATACACAACAGAACGCTTTTCCCTTTCTTCAATAATTTATTGACGGCCTTCCTGGGTGTTCCGTAAAAATTATCAAAAACCTTCTGCCATTCTAAAAGAAGACGCTTTTTTCTTTTTTCCAGGAACTCTTTTTGACTAATAAAATAATAATCGCGGCCCTGTTTTTCTCCCCTGCGTTTAGGCCGCGTTGTCACGGAGATCGATTTTACCAGCTTTCCCTTCAGTCGTCTACTCAAAAGTAGGCGCTCATGAAGAGTCGTCTTGCCAGATCCGGAGGGGCCGCTGAGTATGAATATCTTCCCCTTTTTCATGGTCATCTGTGCAAGCTGGATGCTGTCATTTTTAAATTTTTCTATTCGATATTCTGGGCCTGTTCGCGCAATTTTTCGATTTTCGATTTAAGACCCACAACCTCGTTGGCAATGAGCTTATCCTGCAGTTTTGAGCCAATTGTGTTGGTTTCCCTCTGCATCTCTTGGGCGACAAAGTCCAGTTTTTTTCCGACAGAACCCTTCGTTCTTAAAAGCAAACGACACTCTTCCACATGATGGGTCAGTCGTGAAACCTCTTCGTTAATATCGACTCCTTTCTGAAAAGAAAGAAACTCTTCCGGGGTCAAATTCTCTTTTTTTTCTTTAAAAATAGCCTTGGTGCGGCGGTTGATCTTTCGTATTCTCGCCGTCATTCTCCTTAGCTTATCGCGAATATCAGCCGCCAGTGATATTCCCTCTCTTTTTCTCATGGCTGTCATGTGCGATAGCGCCTTTTTGATACACGTTTCAACGTTTGGCCATATCTTTTCAACGGAAATAGACCATTCGCTGGTTACCACCACTCCCGGCAACTGAATTAACTCCGGCAAGGATAACTGTCCCGAAAGTCCCAGCTCTCTTTTTAATTTTGCCGACTTGCGGATATAGGTTTTGGCTACTTGATGGTTAAAGGAAACTTGCGGCTCCGGTTTACTTGTAATTTTCAAAGACACATTGATTCGTCCACGCTCTAAGTTCTGCTTAAAAAGAATCCTCAGCTTTTCTTCAACTTTGGCAAACCCCAACGGTAAATAGTAAGCAACATCCAAGTAGCGATGGTTGACGCTCTTGATTTCCGCCGAGCCTTTTATTTTTCCGCAAGTGAAATCCGCGTGCCCAAAACCGGTCATGCCCTGAATCATGCCCAAGCCCTCTTTTTTTGTTTTTCAATTATAATTTCTTTGGTCGGATAAAGATCGACTATAATTTCATCCGGCTCAAACCACAATTTAATTTCTCTTTCGGCCTCTTCTGGATCCGAAGACACATGAATCACATTTTCGTAAACGCCGCTGGTTGTGATCCTCCCATATTGCCCACGGATACTCACAGAATCGGCTTCCTCCGGATTGGTCCGCCCGGCCAATAATCGGCACTTCTCAATCGCATCGGGACCCCAATAAACCATAGCCATAACCTTTTTTCGGCTATGGTAATTGCCCGTAATATACTTAATGATTTCGCCGAAAAAGGGTTTATCGCTGAGCTGCTTATAGTGTTCTTCGGCTAATTCTTTAGAAACACGCATCATTCGAGCGGCAACAATTTCCAATTTTGATTCCGACAAACGGGTGAGAATATTGCCTGTCAAAGACTTGGCCAAGCCATCGGGTTTAATTAAAATAAGAGCGCGGTCATTATTCATTTCTTAATTACTTCGATAATGCGTTCTAAATCTAAATTTGAATAATAATCGATAACGATTTTGCCTTTGTTTTTTTTGGAATCAATCCGCACTTTTGTTCCCAATGTTCTTTGCAAATCTTCCTCAGCCGCGATAATGTAATGATCTTTCTGAGAGGATTGCTGAATCCTTTTAGCGCCAGCAGACTCCCCCTTCGATAATCGCTCGAGATCCCTAACTGATAAACTTTTCTTCAGTGTTTGTTCAAATAATTTTTTTTGTTTCTGCGGATTCTCTATGCCAACCAGAGTGCGAGCATGCCCTGCTGTAATGGTATTCTCGATCAGGCTTTGCTGTATCTCTGCAGGCAATCTTAGCAATCGCAATAGGTTTGTAATAGTTGTCCTATTCTTCCCAACTGATTGCGCCACAGTATCTTGTGTATATTCGAAATCATTGATGAGCTTTTGATAAGCGTGGGCTTCTTCGATCGCGTTTAATTCTTCTCTCTGAATATTTTCAATCAATGCAATAACCAGAGCTTCGCGATCCGTAACCGATTTAATTATCACTGGAATTTCTTCTAGGCCTATCGTTCGCGCCGCCTTCAATCTTCTCTCTCCCGCAATCACTTCGAAACGATCATCTTTTTTTCTCACTAGAATCGGCTGCAGAACACCACGCTCCTTTATGGATGCAACAAGATCGGCCAATTTCTCTTGATTATAATCAACACGCGGCTGAATCGAACTGTCTTGAACAAGCTGTGTTTTTACATAAGCGATATTTTCGGCCTGACCGGACTTTTCTTTTTCCGGAATTAAAGCAGACAATCCCTTGCCTAGAGCTTTTCCTTCCATTTTAACCTCCTGCCTCGCTTATGGTCACTTTATTAACCTGGCCTTCATAATTCCCCCTGGGACTGGCAGAATTTTCTTCTTTCTGCTCATCCGTCTCATTACCCATAAACTCCATAGCAAACTCTTCATATTTCTTTGAGCCAATGGAATTTTTATCGTAAAGCGCAATTGGCTTTCCAAAGCTGGGTGCTTCACTAAGTTTCACGTTTCTTGGAATAACTGTCTGGTATACTTTATCTTTAAAATATTTTTTAATTTCTTCGATGACTTCGGTGGTCAAATTTGTTCTGTAGTCAGCCATTGTCATCAGAACACCTTCAATTTCTAGATTTGAATTCAATCCATCCTTAACCAGATTAATTGTATTTAATAGTTGCGAAACTCCCTCAAGGGCATAAAATTCACACTGAATAGGAATAATAATGGAATCGCAAGCAACAAGAGAATTGAGGGTTAGCAAACCAAGAGATGGTGGTGAGTCTATAATCACGTAGTCATAGTTAGAGCGAATAATGTCCAAAGAGCGCTTTAGCCGCGTCTCTCTGGACAATGCACCAACAAGCTCAATCTCTGCACCTGTTAGGTTGATATTGCATGGAACGCAAAATAAATTAGAAATATTGGTTTCTGTGATTACTTCTTGAATTTTAGAATGATTCAGAAGGATCTCATAAACAGAAAGATTGATGGTGTTTTTATTAATTCCAACTCCGCTTGTTGCATTACCTTGAGGGTCAATATCCACCAGTAATGTTTTTTTACAAGCTAAAGCTAGTGCGGCAGAAAGATTTACAGCTGTTGTGGTTTTTCCTGTCCCGCCCTTCTGATTACAAACTGATACGATTTTACTCATATATTCTTTAATGTTTCACGTGAAACATTATGTCCAATCTAAAAGATTACCATATTTATTCTTTAACACTAACGATGACTTTGGCAGGTTTGGCTCCACCCATCCCAAAAAGTCCTTTTTGCTCTTCGCAAACTATCTTTATACTGACCTTATCCCTTGCAACACCTAATTCATTAATGCCTTCTTGAATTGCTTCTTCAACCGTATTCCCTGTTGACTCGACTTTCTTTATTTGCTTATCTTCCATATTATATCTTCATTTTGGCTATTTTCAGCTGAGTCGTTATACTGAAAATGTAAAAAGTCATAAAGTAGAGTGTCATACCGCTTGCAAAATTATAAAATAGTATGCCGATAAAAACAGGTAAAAAAATGGTCATCATCTTCTGTTGTGCCGCTTGATTCGGGTCGGTGGCAACCATATTTTTCGAGGACAATTTTTGCTGAATAGACATTAACACAATTATTATTATAGGTAGAATATTAATGTATTCAACATTTATTATAGGAATTTTAAAAGGCAGCAGAACTAATCGGTCTGGCATGGAGAGATCTTCAATCCATAAAAATTGTGCGCCCTTCAAGTGAACTGTTCTCCATAAAGCCTGGAATATGGCAAAAAAGATGGGTAACTGCAAAAGCATAGGCAAGCATCCTCCCAGCGGATTAACTTGATGCTCTTTGTAAAGCTCCATCATTTCCTTATTTAATCTTTGCGGATTATTCTTGTATCTTTCCTTGAGCTTATTCAATTCCGGTTGCAAGGACTGCATCTTTTTCATGGATGACATCGATTTCAAGGTCATTGGATACATCAATCCATTAACCAGAAGACCAATCATAATAATACATATGCCCCAATTAGGTATAAAGGAATGCAAAAAGTCCATAATTCTAATGATCATCTTTGAAATATAATTCAAAGGCGCAAAGCTCATAAAAGCTGTGATCTGTTCATATCCCTCATCATAATCAGCCATTTTTTGCATATCCTGCGGGCCGATATAAAGCGAAGTTTCAAAATCAACACTTTCGCCAGGATCAAGGTTAATTATACCCGTCAAAATGGACATTCTCAAAGTCTTGCGGTCCAAAGATTCTATCCGAACTGTGTCAGCATCATATTTTGGCTTTGCCACAATAGCATAGTATCTATCTCTGAAACCAAGCCAGTTTATATTCCCTGATATGGTCTTATCATTTCTAGCAGAAAATTTAAAAGCATTATTTACTCGAGTTATTTCATTATTAATTGAATAAGAGTACTCCAAAAAACCTTTATCGCGCGCACTTTCTATTATCTCATTAACGTCTTCTATCTGAATTTTAAAGTTATCAATTTGGAATCGATGGCTGACCGGGCTTGTGCCAATGTTGGTAATATAGGTTTTGATCTTTGCCTGGTTCTTTTCACCTAAATCGATAATTTTCCGAACCGATAAATTATTGTATTGAGCCAAAAGCTCCTTACCGTTGTCTGATTCTCTCAATTCCTCAGTGAATAAATACGGTTGAGCATTCAACTCATTGGGAGCAAAGAAAGCAGAGAGGGGGAAGGCATGTCGATATTGCTTGAGAGTAATCCCCTGAATCGCACCGCCTATATTTACCACTTCTAACTTAACTACATTATTTTCAATGGTTTGCGTAATTTTCTCCTGAATTTTTGCTTCCAGTACCTCTGATTTTTGATCTTGAAAATCTTCATCATATGCCTCTGCGGCTGGTTCATGGCTTTCTGGGCCGGATGCCGGAAGAGTCTCTTCGACCTTCGTTTTGTCCGGATTGATAGCTGTCATGTTAAAAACAATAAGCACCAAAAATATTAACACAAAACCTGTTAATGTTTTTTTATCCATAATTATTTAACCGGGTCATACCCCCCTTTAAAAAGAGGAGAACAGCGCATGATGCGCCATAAAGATTGTGGCACGCCTTTGCAAACACCTTTTCTGGAGATAACTTCATAGGTGTAGTGAGAACAGGAGGGGGTAAAGCGGCAACGGCTAACGCAAAATAAAATCGCCGTCTTTTGGTAAATTCGTATAAAAAAAAGAATTAAATATTTCATTTAAAAAGCGGCGGGTTACACCGTTGTCAATCTTTTGCGGCCTTTTCTACGTCTTCGATTCAAAACAGCCTGGCCTCCTGATGTTTGTTTTTTCCGTCGGAAACCATGCCTTCTTTTGCCTTTTAATATTGTGGGAGTCTTCAAATTTTTCTTCATAGTTTGTCAATTATAACATAGGTGAAAAGCACGTCAAGTTTTTTTCGATTTTCATAGAGTCAAAACCCAATATTTACCTAATGGTTGCGCGGAAGATGACCTCTGAAAATATCTTTTTCAATTGCTGAAAAGATTTTAATCATTTGCGGGGTTGCATAAAAATGTTTCTTTGCTATAATGATGACACTTTTTGTCTATGGCGAATTTTTTGTCAAAGTTCTCATTGTGATTTATTTTGTTCTTGCTATAATTGGGATCATCGCATCTGTGGAAATCTTGTGGAAACTGTGTATTACTCTTGTACTATAATATAAGGACATCCGACAAATGAACCTCGTTTCTATATGGCAACAAGCCCAGCCCTATATCAAAACAAAAATAGGCCCTACCACTTATGAAACATGGTTTGCGTCGCTTAATGTTAAAGAAAAGGATTCACATACCCTTCTTGTCGAAGCGCCTGATGAATTTTTTAAAAATTGGATCGTGGAACATTACCACACATTAATACAGGAAGCCTTGAATCAGTCGACCCCAAAATCCATTGTTTGCGAATTTATTGTTAATAGCCAAATTCTCAATCAGACAAAGCAAAAAAGTCTTTCTCAATTGGAAACGGGCTTCAGCAATCCTTCTGTTAAACAATCAAATTTGAATCCGCGTTTCACCTTCAATAGTTTTGTCATCGGATCTTCCAACCGTTTTGCTTATGCTGCCTGCTTGGCAGTTGCGGAAAGTCCGGCGAAAGCTTATAATCCTCTTTTTATTTATGGAGGCGTGGGACTCGGCAAAACTCACTTGATGCAGGCCATTACTCAAAAAATTAAAGAAACTCATCCCCATGCAAAACACTGCTATTTAACATCGGAACGTTTTACCAATGAATTAATCGACGCCATTCGCCACAGATCTACAACCCGTTTCCGTGAAAAATACCGTAATATCGATGTTCTTTTAATCGACGACATTCATTTTATCGCCGGCAAGGAGTCTACTCAGGAAGAATTCTTTCATACCTTCAACGCGCTCCATGATAACCGGAAGCAAATTATCATGGCATCCGATCGTCCGCCGAAAGCCATCGCCAATCTTGAAGAGAGGCTTACATCCCGATTTACCTGGGGATTGATTACGGATATCCAACCTCCTGATTTCGAAACCCGCGTAGCAATCTTAAAGAAAAAAACTGAAAAAGAACCCGTTGCGGTTCCTGATGATGTAATCCTTTTTATAGCTCAGGAAATCAAGACAAATATCCGAGAATTGGAAGGAGCCTTGGTCAGAGTCATCGCCTATTCTTTACTGGAAGAAAGACCAGTAACTTTAGAGATGACTAAAATCATTCTAAAAGATATGGTTCTAGAAACCGCTAAAATCATAAGTATTGATATGATTCAAAAAATCGTTGCAGACCATTATGATGTCTCTTTAAGAGATCTCAAAACAAAAAGAAGAAACAGAAATATTGTTCTTCCACGCCAAACGGCTATGTATTTAACCCGAAAATTGACGAATTTTTCTCTTCCTGAAATAGGCAATGCCTTTGGCGGAAAAGACCATACCACTGTCTTGCATAGTTGCAAAAAAATTGAGGCTGTAATGTCCAAAGATCAAAACTTAAAAAACACTATTCAACATCTTGTTCAGGAAATCGAAGGTTAAAGCAATATTATTAAGCTTTATTCTACAAGTCAATTTGACATAAGTATCTGAAATCAAATATTTTGAGATTTTATTCAAATATATCACAAGCACTATTATGATTACTGCTTGTTTTAAATTGTTAAAGAATAATAATAACAGAAGGGGTTGTTAATTCTATGAAGATAAAGATATCCAAACAAAATCTGCTTTCAGGAATTCAAATTGTCCAAAATATTGTTTCCACAAAAGCGACACTGCCAGTACTTTCAAATATTCTTCTTCAAACGAAAGACGATGTCCTTAAATTGAATGCAACAGATTTAGACATCGGCATTTGTTGTGAATTACCTGTAGATATCTTGGAAAAAGGAGCGATAACAATACCAGCAAAAAGATTCAGCGATATTATTAGAGAATTACCCGCAGGTGATATTGTTATTCATGCCAAAAGGAATAATCAGATAGATATCGAAGGAGATCGCATTCGTTTTAAATTAATAGGCCTTCCCAAAGAGGAGTTTCCTAAATTTCCGGAGTTTGACAATGCCGATGTAATTCAAGTAAGTCAGGACAAGCTGAGGGAGATGCTGAGAATGACGGCTTTTGCCGCTTCGCATGAAGAGTCCCGCTATGTTTTAAATGGAGTATTAATGGAAATTTCGGGAGAGATCATTCGACTGGTAGCCACAGATGGACGGCGTTTGGCGAAAATGGAAAATCCACTCATGGGGTCGACCCCAAAGGCCGTGTCCGCTATCATCCCCATTAAGGCGGTTTATGAAGTGAACCGCAATCTCAAAGATGAGGGATCGGCGGTTGCTATTGTTATCGGGAACAACCAGGTTTTATTTGATATCGATGGAATTTTAATCGCCACAAGAATGATTGAGGGAGAATTTCCCAACTATCAACAAGTGATTCCGTCTGCGCAGAAGGAGAAGATCGTTGTGGATACTAAGGAATTGCTGGCAGCGATCCGCCGGGCAAATTTGTTAACCACGCCGGATTTTCAGGCTATTAAGTTTGAAGTTTTTCAAGAAAAATTAATTATTTCCAAAACGACTCCCGATGTCGGAGAATCACGCGAGGAAATTCCGATTCAATACGGATACGGAGAATTAATTGTCGGCTTCAATCCGCAATTTTTTATTGATGTTTTAAAAAATATTGACGCTCCTCAATTAGAACTCGAGCTAATGGGATCCGATAAACCTGGTGTGATAAGACTGGATAATTATTTATACCTGGCTTTACCTATGAGGATCTGATGGTTAAAAAGCTTAAGGATATTGTCCATCAAGTAATGGGTTCTCTTTCACAGGATAAGATAAGTACGCAAAGCAGAATCACGGAAGCCTGGACGCGGATTAATGACGAAAAGACGAAGCAACACACAGAGGTCACGGGATTTCAAAAAGGAGTGCTTCGCGTTTCCGTGGATTCACCGGCTTGGATGTTTGAGTTGAATAATCGAAAACAAGTATTAATAAAAGAGTTAAAATATAATTGTACTGAAGTTAAAGATATCCGATTTAAAATAGGAAAGGTAAGATGAATAAAAAGATCATAAAAACAAAGAAAAAAGGCAAAGAAAAATCTGTTCCTCAAAAAAATAGTGAACGGTCGTCCAAGATAAAATCAGATTATGATGCCACTAATATCCAGGTTTTGGAGGGCACAGAAGCTGTCCGCATGCGGCCGGCAATGTATATCGGTGATACCACATCGCGCGGTTTGCATCACATGGTTTATGAGGTGGTGGATAACTCCATCGATGAGGCCATGGCCGGGCACGCTACCGCGATAGAAGTGCACATTAATCCCAAAGATACGATTACGGTTATTGATAATGGACGGGGCATTCCAACCGATATCCATCAAACCGAAAAAAAGCCGGCAGTGGAAGTGGTGATGACTACCCTTCATGCCGGGGGGAAATTTGATCATCGCGTTTACAAGGTTTCCGGTGGCCTTCATGGCGTGGGCGTGAGTGTGGTTAATGCGCTCTCCGAATGGCTGGAGGTCGAAGTGAAGCGCGACGGAAAAATACATCACCAGCGTTATGAGTGCGGTAAGACAAAAACAAAACTCAATGTCATCGGAAGGACGAAAACCACCGGGACAGCGGTTACCTTTAAACCGGATAAAAAAATCTTCCAAGATTCAACTGTTTTTTCCTACGACATTTTAGCCAAGCGTATGAGAGAGCTGGCTTTTCTCAATAAAGGTCTGATTATCAAGTTGATCGACAAAAGAGGGAAGAAAGAAAAAGAAGCCGTATTTCAGTTTAAGGGCGGAATTGTATCGTTTGTGGAACATTTATCCGCCAATAAAAATAAATTGCACAATAAAGTTATTTATTTCCTCAGAGAGAAAGATCAAATCGCCATTGAAGTGGCCATTCAGTATAATGACGGATACGCCGATAATGTATTCACTTTTGCCAATAATATCAATACCGTTGAAGGGGGAACCCATTTGAGCGGATTCCGCAGCGCTCTCACGAGGGTGATCAATCAGTATGCCAAAAATAAGAATTTACTCAAAGGCAATATCACAATCGCCGGAGACGATACGCGCGAGGGCTTGCTGGCTGTGATCAGTGTCAAAATTCCCAATCCCCAGTTTGAGGGGCAGACCAAAACCAAGCTTGGAAACGGAGAAGTCGAAGGTCTGGTTTCTTCGGCGACTCATGAAGCACTGACAAGTTTTTTTGAAGAAAATCCGTCGGTTGCTAATAAGGTATTAGATAAAGTGATTATGGCCTCACGCGCCCGTGAGGCGGCTAAAAAAGCCCGCGAGCTGACACGCCGTAAGGGGGCGCTGGAAAGCGGGGGGCTCCCCGGGAAATTGGCTGATTGCTCGGAACGGAATCCTGAACATTGCGAATTATATTTGGTTGAAGGTGACTCTGCGGGAGGTTCGGCTAAGCAAGGACGCGATCGGACTTTTCAGGCGATTTTGCCTCTTAAGGGAAAAATCCTCAATGTAGAAAAATCCCGGCTCAATAAAATTTTAAGTAATGAAGAGATCCGCACTATTATTACGGCTTTAGGCACCGGTGTGGGCGATGAGTTTAATCTAGAGAAATTGCGTTATCACAAGGTCATTGTGATGTGCGATGCCGATGTCGATGGTTCCCACATCCGCACACTGTTGTTGACGCTTCTATATCGGCAGATGAAACAACTGATCGAAAATGGCAATATCTATATTGCCCAGCCGCCTCTTTATAAGATAAAGCGGGGTCAAAGAGAAGAGTATATTGAGTCTGAAGATGAGATGAATGATATTATCCTTGATATGGGCATAGAAGGGGTCAAGTTGAGCAGGACAAAAGGAAGAAAGCCATATACTCCATCTCAATTTAAGGAAATACTTGCCGCTCTTGTAGATATGGAAAATACAGTTGATGTACTTCATAAAAGGGGAGTAAAGTATCGTGATTATATGAATAATTTGCATCCAAATACCAAAAAACCACCTGTTTATATGGTCAAAGTGGATGGGAAGAATAAATTTGTATATGACGATAAAGAATTAGCCAAGCTAACAAAGGGGTCTGAAGAGGCTCAATATGTGGAAATTTTTGAAGCGGAGGATTTTGAAGATATTCAAAAAAGACTGGCTAAGCACGGATTAGATATATCCAATTATCTAGCTCCCGAAAGCGAAGGGGAGACGATTACCATTGGAAAGCGAAGAAAAACAAAAACAAAAAAGAAAGTCAAAAAGGTAAGCTTGAAACCACTCTATGAGCTGGAGAGCGAAAAGGATAAGCATGAAGCATTTTGTTTGAAGGAAGTCCTGGTTTTTGTCCGGGAACAGGCCTTCAAAGGAGTGCATATCCAGCGCTATAAAGGTTTAGGGGAGATGAATCCCCAGCAATTATGGGAAACAACCATGGATCCGGCCCGGCGAACGATTCTTCAAATAGCTCTTGAGGATGCGGCTGAGGCCGACAAAACTTTTACGACTCTTATGGGCGATGAAGTAGCTCCACGCAGAGAATTTATTGAAAACAATGCCCATGAAGTGAAGAACTTGGATGTTTAATGAGATCGCCGTTTCGCTATGAAGCGAGATAAAATGCTGACCATTGGAGGAGAGCAACCAAAATGAAAGACATCACGATAAAAGAAAAAATCATTCCGGTTAATATCGAGACCGAGATGAAAAATTCCTATCTATCCTATTCCATGAGCGTTATTGTCAGCCGGGCGCTGCCGGATGTGCGTGACGGGCTTAAGCCTGTTCATCGCCGTATTTTGTATGCGATGAAAGAACTGGGTTTAGAGCACAGTAAGCCCTATAAAAAATGCGCCCGTATCGTCGGAGAGGTTTTGGGAAAATATCATCCGCATGGCGATATGGCGGTTTATGATGCGATTGTGCGTATGGTTCAGGAATTTTCTCTGCGCTATCCGTTGATTGACGGACAGGGGAACTTCGGGTCCATTGACGGAGATGCGGCCGCGGCTATGCGATATACGGAAGCTCGGATGTCCTCTATCACCGGCCAAATACTTGCGGATATTGAAAAAGATACCGTTTATTTTAACGATAATTTTGACGCCACTCTTAAAGAGCCAGAAGTCCTGCCGGCTACTCTTCCGAATTTGCTCTTAAACGGATCCAGCGGGATTGCCGTGGGGATGGCCACCAACATGCCGCCGCATAATCTGGCTGAAGTGGCGGATGGCATTATTCACGTTCTGGATAATCCCCAGGCTACCATTAAGGATCTCAATAGAATTATCCACGGCCCCGACTTTCCTACAGGCGGTATTATCTGCGGACGCGAAGGGATCAAGCAGGCTTATGAGACAGGCCGGGGTAAGCTGACTTTGCGGGCTAAGGCATCGATTGAACGTCAAAAGGGCAATAAGGACACTATTGTTATTTCCGAGCTGCCTTATCAGGTGAATAAGGCCAATTTGATTACCGCGATCGTTGGGCATGTCCAAAACAAAAAGGTCGAGGGCATCACCGATATTCGCGACGAAACCGACAAAGAGGGAGTTCGGATTGTGATCGAACTCAGGCGTGATGTCGAGCCTCAAATCGTATTGAATTATCTTTATAAACATACTCAGATGGAAACGACTTTTGGGATTATCAATCTGGCGCTGGTGAATGGCAGTCCGCGCGTTTTGAATGTTAAGCAGTTGATCAATCAATATATCGGACATCGACGGATCGTAATCCGCCGTCGGACGCAGTTTGATTTGGACAAAGCTCTTCGGCGGGCCCATATTCTGGAAGGTTTAAAAATTGCCATCAAGCAAATCAATCAAATCATTAAGACCATAAAATCATCGAAGTCGACACACGAGGCTAAAAAGAACCTGATGAAAAGATTCAATTTAAGCGAAATTCAGGCTCAGGCTATTTTGGAAATGCAGTTGCAGCGATTGACCGCTCTCGAGCAAAGTAAAATCGATGCCGAATACGAGACTCTTTTAAAGACGATCGATGAACTGAGAACAATTTTGGCGTCAGAGAAAAAAATCGATGATCTTATTAAAGAGGATCTTCAGGCAATTAGGAAAAAATTTGCAGATGCTCGTCGAACGGAAATTGCGGCCAAGGCCGAAGAAATTGAAATCGAAGACCTGATTGCC
This sequence comes from uncultured Planctomycetales bacterium, assembly GCA_964478715.1. Taxonomy (GTDB): domain Bacteria; phylum Omnitrophota; class Gorgyraeia; order Zapsychrales; family JBDRMG01; genus CAYZIY01. The sequence continues at coordinate 95,737 of CAYZIY010000004.1, read as the reverse complement.
GAAGAAGACATGGCAATCATGATCTCCAGCACCGGTTACATCAAGAGAATGCCGGTCGATTCTTATAGACGACAAAAAAGGGGGGGCAGGGGTGTTTCGGGCATGGGCACTAAAGAAGAAGATTTTGTCAGTCATCTATTTATAGCCTCGTCTAAAGATTACCTTTTGGTTTTTTCCAACAAAGGCGTTGTGCGGTGGCTGAAAGTTTATGAAATTCCCATCGCTTCGCGTGTAGCCAAGGGAAAAGCGATCGTCAATCTCCTTTCGATCACGAGAGAAGAGCATATCGCTTCCATTGTGGCTGTCAAAGAATTTTCAGAGAATTCCTATCTGGTGATGGGAACGAGTAAGGGTGTCATTAAAAAGACAAAGCTTTCCGCATTTAGCAATCCGCGAAAAGCGGGGATTGTTGGCATCACGCTGGAAAAAGATGATCAGTTGATCGGCACAGCGATTAGCGATGGGAAATATGACGTTCTCTTGGCTACTAAAGAAGGCAAGGCATTAAGATTTCCGGAAAACAATCTTCGCGACATGGGACGCTCGGCCAAAGGTGTGCGGGGCATCAATCTGGCCAAAAATGATCACGTGGTCAGCATGCAGGTTTTTCCTACGGATATCAGCAAAACCGGATGCGGACTTTTGACGGTGACTTCACTGGCCTTTGCCAAGCGGACCAGCTTTGATGAATATCGCACTCAATCGCGCGGCGGGAAGGGGATTATTAATGTCAAAGTTTCGTCCAAGGCCGGTCATGTGGTTGGGGCGGTAGCTGCCACTGTTGATGATGAAATCATGGCGATTACCCGCCAGGGCATGATTGTCCGCTGCCGGGTGAAGGATATCCGTCAGTCCGGGCGCAATACTATCGGCGTTCGTTTGCTGTCTCTAAAAAAAGGAGATGAGGTTAGCTCGGCGGCGTATATTGCATCGAAGGACGACTAGTTCCATTGTTCGGTTCTCATTGTTCGGTTCGGTTAAAAAGTTCTTTACGAAAAAGTATTTTTTAATATAATAAAACATTCTTATGTCAAGATCCTTCATCCCGCTATAGGCGGGATTTAGGGTCAAAATTTACAACGTAAATTTCGACCCCATCGTCTAGCCTGGTCAGGACACAAGCTTTTCAAGCTTGCGGCGCGGGTTCAAATCCCGCTGGGGTCGCCAATTCCACAACCTCCTGTGACTAAAAAAGTTATGGGGGGTTTTATTTTCTACTAGAATAATGGTATAATCAAGCAAGAGAAGACCGAAATATAAATACTATGAAGAAAAATCAGATAATTTGGATACTTTCTACAATTGTAATTTGTGCTTGCATCTATTTTAGCAATTTACCACAGATATTATTTGGATATTTTGTTAGTAAAACGAAATCATCCGCCCTGCAAGTTCAATCTCGCAATGACAAGCGCAGCCAGAAGGGCCTTTTGATTGCTAATGAATCTGATGCAGTTCAAGCATTTTTGAAGCATTATGGAGAATGCATAAATTGCAATACTGAATATTCTGAAGGAAAAGACAATCTTATAGGTTGTGTGGAATATAGATTTATAGACCCACAAGCCTATGTATTTACTCGCAAATTTATAAATCCTGTTGTGATTCGTTATTTTGTTAGTCCAGCATGCGGTTTTAAATATCCAGCAGCGGCTGATTATTCTTTACGGTTTAAATTGTCTCCCGGGTTTGCTGTCGCTGTTGATGTCGATAAGGGTGTTGTTTTAGAGCACACTGCTGAAATTTCAGCAATAAAATTTCCTCGGTATTGTTCAGAGAAGACAGGCTGCGTGTGTTTAAGAGGAAGCGGCCTGCCTTTTAGAAGCGGCCTGCCTTTTATAGGATGCGCTAACGCTATACATGGACCTTACGTGTCACCAGGTGGAGCCTATGTTTGCAATAATTGTGAATGCCGGGATAATCAATGCGTTCCAGTTAAATAGTACCTATTAATGTCAAATAAGTTCGAAAATCGTTGATGAAGCCTTGCTTTATTTTGCCCATAAAAAAAGCCTTAATGATAGGTAACGTAGATGTTATCCCTATGGTATGTTAAGAACCGTTGTATTTTACAAAACCGATAATAATCGATGTCCTGTAGAAGAATTTTTGGATTCTTTGCCACCAAAAGAAGCAAAAAAAATTACATGGGTTCTGCGCTTACTGGTCCGGCTGGAGCGCGTGCCTGCGCAATACTTTTGTAAAATGGAAGGAGCAGAGATATTTGGGAATGCCGGATTAAACTGGGATCCAATATTTATCGTATCTTTGCTTTCTGGGATGGCCATCAAATTGTACTGACACACGGAATAGTTAAGAAATCGCAGAAAACTCCATTAGCTGAAATCAAGAAATCCGAGGCTTACAAACAAGATTACTGGCAAAGAAGGCCTTGACAAAAGGTAACACACGTGTTACCTTCATATTAGCCAAAAGAAGGCTAATGAGGGGGTTAGAAATGGGCGATTTAGAAAAATATATCGAAAAACGTAAAAAAACAGATACTCAATTTGCCAAAGATTATGAAGAGGGTTTTGAGGAGTTCAAGATTGGGGTAATGATTCGGCAAGCCAGAGAAGAAGCGGGATTGAGCCAGGAAGAGGTCGCACGGATGATCAAGACTCAGCGAACGGCTATATCCCGGATTGAAAATCATGCCGAGGATATCAAGCTGTCTACTTTGCAAAAGGTTGCCGTGGCGGTCGGGAAACATTTGAAAGTAAGTCTTGCCTAGCTGATCATCTCCAGCGCACACTTCTTAAAAATCAGCTTTATCGTAGCGATATCGACTTCTAAATCAGGGGGGGGCGGTTGTGTCCCGTCGGGGTCGTTGGTTTAACTATGAAGGAAGCCGAGCTAAGCTCGGCTTCCTTCTTGCTTTATAGTCCAAATAGAAGTACAATAAAAAATCGAAAAGAAAAAATATGGACGGACAAGAACGATTAACCATGTTATTAGCGGCGATGATTGTGATCGCTTTTTTCTTACCCTGGATTTCTGTTGAGGCCAAGACGGTGGGGGACATCTCCGGCTTTTTAACCGGCAAACGTCAGGATGTGATTGATTCGATTAGCGGTTTTAGCGTGCCTCTTTTAGCCAACAGCGAAGAGTCGCGCTTTATGATCAGTGTGATTAAAATCTTCAATCCCCAAATCCGTGATGCTGATAAAAAAAGTTATCTGCTGTGGTGCGTGCCGCTGATTGCCGTTTTGATTGCTCTGGCCGGTAAAGTCTTCCGGCGGGCCAAAATCATCCGATTGTTTTTGGGCATTGTTTCCATTGCGATTGTCTGCGCTGTGACCTATAAACTGCTTTCAACCGATCTGGATAAATTTGTCCTTAAAGTTAATATTGTTTACGGATTATGGATGACGCTGTTCGGGTTTTTCACCATCGGCGCTTTGGAAATCGCCAGCTTTCTGGCTTTGCAAAAAACGCCTCCTTTGAAAGATCCAAAATCACCATGTGACCAAACCCAGCTAAGACCTCAGGAAGCACCGCGCGCCAGATCCGCCAAAGGCACCTTTCTTAAGATCACTGGCACTCTTCTGATTCTCTTTACCGTTTCAGCCGACTGGCTCAAGTGGGGATTTGTCTCAGGATTCAGCCAGAAGCAGATCCAGTTGATCTTATTAGGATGTATCATTGCTCTTTATGGCTATATCATCTCCAAAAACCGTCCCGCAAAATAATCGAAGTTAATAATAATTTTTCAATTGCGAAAACGCTTTCTTTGACAGAATTTTTGGCAAAAAGCGTTTTCTTATGTTATACTTCAAACCCAAACAAGAAATTTACCAAATTAAGGAGGTTGTACATATGCCTATACTAAGGAAAGTTTTAATTATTGGAATGCTGCTGGCCGTTCCTCAATTAGCTCTTGCCGACAATCTGATTGAAAATCCGGGATTTGATAATGGACTTAACAGCTATTCGTCTATCGGATATCCGTTTCGGGTTACTAATACAGAAGTTCACGGGAGCCCGTATGCGGTAAAAAATACCATTTCTGATGTTGAAGATCAGGAATATTATGGTCAGGTTTATCAAATCATCGAACCGGTGGCAGCCGGCGATCCGGTGTTGATGTCGGGATGGATCAAGACGGATTTTGCCGCTGGATCCTCTGCTCGGGCTGGTATTTTAGTGGAATTCCTCAATAGCGGTGGTGATGTGATCAGTAATATCAAGACCGATATGGGCGGGGTCAATGACTGGTTCAAACTTTATGTTTCAGGACATGCGCCGACCGGTACAGTTCAAATTAGAGCCGGGGCCTTTATTTTTGCCGCTGAAGATGATGCTCAGGCAATCAACGGCGCAGCTTACGCAGACGATCTTTTCCTAGATCTTGAGGAAGCTCCTGGTGGAATTGTGACGAATCCCGGATTTGAATCGCAATTAAGCGGCTGGACTACGGGAGCCGGGACCTATCCCTTTAGCGTTTCTTCCTCTCAGGTTCATAGCGGATCATACAGCGCTTACGATGCCGTTAATAGCGTAACCGGCGGGGATTATTACGGTTTTATCTATCAGGAAACAGCGGCAACAGTTGGCAATACTTTTTACGCTTCGGCTTGGGGACAAACAAATATTTCTCCATTAGCAGGGGCCAAAGGCGGTTTGATTATTCAATTTTTGCGTTCCAACGATACTATTATTTCACAAGTGACCTCTGAAATCGGGGGTCAGACAGATTGGCGTTTGCTTTATACGGAAGGAACGGCTCCTTCCCAAACAGCCAAAGTTCGTATCGGCGCTTTTCTTTGGGCAGCCCAAAACGATTCTCCGGCCTTAACGGGGAAATTTTATGTGGATGATTTTATTGTCTCCACAAGTCCCATCTCGACTCCGCCGCCGCAGACAGATTTGATCAACGCCGGTTTTGAAAACGGAGTCAATGACTGGTCGGCTAATGGCTTTCCGTTTGTGGCGACCGACCAAGTCGTCAATTCCGGAAACTATGCAGCGGCCAGGACGATCGGCAATACCGATCCGCAAGATTACTGGGGTGAGGTTTATCAGGAGCTGCCGTTTTCTTCTGGAGAATCAGCCTTTGTGACCGCTTGGGTCAAATCGGAAATCAATCCGGTTTATACTGCTGTGGGCGGTATTCAGGTGGGATTCTATAATTCCAACAATGATCTGATTGGCTCTCCGGCGAAATCGGAGATTACAGCCAATACCGACTGGAAACTCCTTTATGTCACCAAGACAGCGCCCGCTGGGACCGTAAAAATGCGTATTAGTGGATATACCTGGGCAGCGCAGGGTCAGGGGATTGTCAACGGAACGGTTTATGTCGATGATGTCACGTTTTCCAACACCCCTCCCAGCGAGTTGATTCTTAATCCCAGCTTTGAAGATGCCTTAAGCGGATGGACCCTTGATGCCTCAGGCTTTCCGATGACGGTCACAAGCGAAGCAAGCCATTCCGGAGACTATGCGGCCAAATCCGTTGTTCAAGATCCCGGCGGCAGTGCCGATTTCTGGTCGCGAACAAGTCAGGAGTTTGTTTTTGGGGCCGGAGACACACTTTATACAACGGCATGGGTGAAAACCGACATGGATCCTTCTTCAGGAAGTTCGGCTGGTTTGCTGGTGGAATTTGTGGATGCGATGGATGTTGAAATCGCCACCTACACCGACACGATTTCCGGGCAAACCGGATGGACCAAATTGTATGTGGCCGAAAATGCTCCGACTCAGACTGTCAAGGCGAGGGTTAGCGTTTTTGCTTCGGCTCCCAATGCGGATGTCGGTTTAGGCGGCACTGCTTATTTCGACGATGTTGTGGCCTCGCTGGATCCTATTGATCCTCCAGGATTTGCCACAGATTTAGTGAACCCTGGTTTCGAATTAGGGTTAACTGGATGGAGCGATCTTTATGGATTGCCCACAGTTATTGACGACACCCAGGCTCACGCGGGTACTTACTCGGGACAAAAAACCATTGGTGAAAATCCTCCCAACGATGATTATTTCAGCATTGTGTATCAGGATATTTATTACAACAATCAAGGAACGCCTTTTCCAAGCGAGCAAGACGTCTATTTGACCGCCTATTTGAAATCCGATATTGAGCCGGCATCCGAAGCTAGTGTTGGGATTCAGATAGAGTTCTTTGACGAAGAAAATGAAGCTTATATTATCGGTCAGGACAGCCTCAGCGGCACTAATGATTGGCGAGAGCTTTATGTGGCTGCCACCATTCCGGCGGGAGCTGTCAAAGTACGCGTTAGCGGCTTTGCCTTTGTTCCCGAAGATGATCCTTTGGGCGAAAACGGAACGGTGAATTTCGATTCCTTTTATTATTCATATGACGCGATTGAACCGCCGCCGCTTCCAACGGATCTTTTGAATCCGGGATTTGAAAACGGACTGGGCGATTGGGACACTCCCAATAAACCAGCTGCTATAACGACAGCTGATGTTTATGAAGGATCCTATGCCGCGGAGTTTGTCGTTGATTCCTCTGTGACGACGGGAAATTACTATGCCAGCGCCGAGCAGATCGTAGCCGTAGATGCTGGCAGTGATGTTACCGTCAGCATTATGGCTAAAACCGATATCAGCGCCTTTGCCAGCTCGACATCTGCCGGTTTAGGCCTCATTTTCTTGGATGATCAAGGACAAGAAGTCAGCTCCCAGGTTGATGATACTCTGCAAGGCGTCAATGGCTGGAGCGAGCTTAGCGTGAGCGCCACCGCTCCTGCTGCGGCGGCCAGCATCAAGGTTCTCTGCTTCATTTTCGCAGATCAAATCGACAATGTAGATGCCATCGGCGCGACAGCTATTTTTGACAGTGCGCAGATGACTACATCAAGCCAGGAATATTATTGCGGCGATATAAATGGAGATGGTTCTCCGACAGTAGATATTTCGGATTTAACCTATTTAGTTTCGTACATGTTCAGCGGCGGTCCGGCTCCGGATCCGATGTGGGTGGCCAATGTTAACGGTAGGGATGGACTGAATCCGGATATTTCTGATTTGACTTATCTGGTTTCCTATATGTTTAGCGGCGGTCCGGCGCCTGATTGTGACGGTAGCGGAAAATAAAAACTATTCTCTCCCGCGATAATCCTAACTATGGATAGCCCCACTCTTTTGACCTAAGCCAAAAGAGTGGGGTTCTTTTTCCTTGCCCCAGCTCCCAAACAACTGTAGAATATGAACATTGATTTTAAAGAAAGCGAGGAGCCATGCTTTATCTTTGTTTAAAAGTTATCTCTTTAGGCTCTCTGTTGATTTTCTTAAGACAGTTTTTTGTTTTGGCCGTGATTATCGTTTATCAACCCGATGTTGCCGGAAAAACCCAAATACCGTTTTTTGATCCGACTGCCGCCTTTTGGGTTATTACGGCGCTTCATATCCTGGCCTTATTTTTCTCTCTTCTGGGATCATTGATGACCTATTTGCTTAAAGAAGAAGGTCGCAAATTTTTCCTTCTGGGAGTCTTTGGCTTGTTTTTGATTCAATGTTTATCGTTTATTCCCGGTCTTTCTGTGGCCGGAACAACAGAGCCTGATTTAACCTTGGCGATGGCCCAGCTGGGCTTCTATATTTTTCTCACCGGACTTTTGCTGCATCCCCGGTCAAGGGAATATTGCCAATTGCATCTGGCCCGATTTGAAAAAAAGAAAGAGAGTTCTTCATGAAGTCCAAAAATAAGCAATATCGTCCCGAAACATTGGCGGTTCACGCAGGACACCAGGGAGATCCGTCAACGGGTGCGCGAGCGGTTCCTCTTTATCAGACCACGTCTTATTTGTTTAAAGACACAGATCATGCTGCCAATCTTTTTGCGCTTAGGGAGTTCGGTAATATCTATACGCGGCTGATGAACCCCACGACTGACGCCCTGGAGAAACGCATTGCCGCTCTCGAAGGCGGTGTTGCGGCTCTGGGGGTGGCCAGCGGCATGTCCGCGATCACCATCAGCATTCTTAACATTGCCCAAAACGGGGATGAAATTGTCTCGGCGGACAATCTCTACGGCGGAACACATACCCTTTTTTCGCATACTCTTAAGAAATTTGGAATCACCGTGCGCTTTGCGGATTCGCAAGATTTGAAAGGTTTTCAAAAGGCCGTTACCTCTAAGACAAAGGCGATTTATTGCGAAACCGTGGGCAATCCCAAATTAAACGTTTCAGATCTCGAAGCGCTTTCTAAAATAGCGCATCAAAGCGGCATCCCGCTTATTGTGGACAATACGGCAACTCCTTATTTGATTAAGCCGATTGATTTTGGCGCGGATATTGTAGTGTACTCCGCGACAAAATTTATTGGCGGGCACGGCACGTCTATTGGTGGGTTGATTGTCGATTCGGGAAAATTTGATTGGACTAATGGAAAATTTCCTTTAATCACCGATCCTGATCCAAGCTATCACGGAATCAATTTTATCAAAGCGCTGGAACCCCTTGGAAACATTGCTTACATTATTAAAGCAAGAGTATCCCTTTTGCGCGATCTGGGCCCGGCGATGAGCCCATTTAATGCCTTTTTGTTTCTGCAGGGTTTGGAAACACTGCATTTGCGCATGCCGCGGCACTGCGAAAATGCTCTGGCTGTGGCCAAATTTCTTCAAAAACAAAAAAATGTTTCCTGGGTGAATTATCCCGGATTAAATCAATCTCCGGAAAAGAAAAAAGTCAAAAAATATCTGTCCAAGGGCACTGGAGCTATCATTGGCTTCGGCGTCAAAGGAGGCCTTAAGGCCGGCAAGAAATTCATCAATTCCCTGACATTGATATCGCACTTAGCCAATATCGGCGATGCCAAGACCCTGGCAATTCATCCGGCCAGCACGACGCATCAGCAGTTATCGAAAAAAGAACAAGAGGCTTCTGGTGTCACAGAGGATTTTATTCGCCTTTCGATTGGTATTGAGCATATTGATGACATTCTTCAAGATATCAAGCAGGCTCTTGAGAAATAAATATTCAACATGACATTTACCCGAATTCATATCATCGCATCTCTATTGATATTATCCATCCTTTTTGTTTATCCAGCTTACTGTGGATTAAAAGAAGATAACTTGATTGTGGCCGTAAAAATGAAAGATTACGACAAAGCCCTTGAAGCTATCGAGAAGGAGGCGGATATCAATGCGAATGACGTTACGGCGCCTGCTTTATTTTATGCCGTTCAATCGGGAAACAAAGAAATGGTTAAGCTCTTGCTTTCACATGGTGCCGATACTGAGGCAACCGAAGACGTCATGGGCTCAACACCGTTGATGTGGGCGGCGGGGGTTAATAATATAGAAATCATGGAGCTTCTTTTGGATGCCGGCGCAGACATAGAGGGGACAGAGGAAGGCTCTCCTTTAATGATGGCCGCATCATCAGGATCGCAGGACGCGATCAAATTTTTATTATCAAAAGGAGCCGCTGCGGATAGAAAAGATATGTTTGGTGAGACAGCCCTATCTCTAGCCAAAGAGACATTAGACTTTCACAAAAAGATTCCTCCTTCATTGCCCTATGAAGTGAAAGAAGATTACGATCATCAAACGAAAATTTTAGAGGAGAATATTCGGATTCTCGAAAAAGCCATGAACCAATAAAGGAGATCGACTGTGAGCGAAATCAAAATCACTCTCTCGGAAAAAGACATTCCTCGTAAATGGTATAATCTGGCGGCTGATCTGCCCACGCCCATGCTGCCGCCTTTAGGGCCCGACGGTAAACCGATAACACCCGATATGCTGGAGCCGGTTTTTCCGACGAATTTGATCGAACAGGAAGTCTCCCAGAAGCGGTGGATTGATATACCGGATGAGATTCTGGAAATCCTTTATCGCTGGCGTCCTTCGCCCCTTCGACGGGCGAAATATTTGGAACAGCATCTTAAAACGCCTGCGCGTATTTACTATAAGGACGAAAGCGTCTCTCCGGCTGGAAGCCATAAGCCAAACACGGCGGTGGCCCAGGCCTGGTATAACAAACAGTTTGGGATTAAGAAATTAACAACCGAAACCGGGGCCGGTCAGTGGGGAAGCGCTCTGGCATTTTCCTGTGCTTTAGTTGGACTGGAATGTAAGGTGTATATGGTGCGGATCAGCTTTGATCAAAAACCGATGCGCAAAACGCTCATGCGTACCTGGGGGGCTCATTGCGTGGCTTCGCCGAGTAATGAAACCAAAGTCGGGCGGGACATTTTGGAAAAAATGCCGGATACACCCGGTAGCCTGGGGATCGCCATTTCTGAAGCAATTGAAGAGGCGGTGAGCGATCAAAGCGGACAGACCCGTTATTCGCTGGGCAGTGTCTTGAATCATGTGATGCTGCATCAGACGATTATCGGGCTTGAGGCCAAAAAACAGCTTGAGATTACCGGTGAGAAAAAAGTTGATACCATCATTGGATGCGCGGGAGGCGGGAGTAATTTTGCCGGACTTTCATTTCCATTTGTCAACGATAAGATTCATGGCGCCAAAATTGATATTATTCCTGTCGAATCAGCGGCCGCTCCAAAAATGACACGCGGTCTTTTTGCTTATGATTTCGGAGACACCGCCCAGATGACGCCTCTTTTGGCGATGCTCACTTTAGGCCATAATTTCATTCCAGCGCCGATTCATGCCGGAGGGCTTCGCTATCACGGCATGGCACCTTTGGTCAGCCAGGCTGTTGTCGAAGGATTGCTTGAGCCGCGTTGTTATGATCAACTTAAATGTTTTGAGGCCGCCATCACATGGGCACGCAGCGAAGGCACAGTTTGCGCGCCGGAAACATCTCATGCGCTGGCTTGTACGATTGACGAAGCTCTCAAGGCCAAAGAAGAAGGAAAAGAAAAAGTGATCCTGATGAATTACAGCGGCCACGGCCTGCTTGATCTTTTGGGTTATCAGAAGTATTTGGACGACAAGTTGGATATTTTCCATCTTCCTCAAAAAGAAATCGATCAATCTGAAGAAGTTCTCAAACAATATCCGCCCGCTGAAGCCCGCAAGTCAGGGAAATGGTAAAGAAGCGTTGCCGCAATGAAAAAGAAACAGATCGATTTGTCTAAAATTTCTGAAGAGGAACTGCTTCATACCCGCATTTGCGACCTTCCTTTAGAAATCAAAGGCACCTGGCTACAGGACCGGGTCAATGATCTTTACCGGGAGCTGGATGGCAAAGGCATTGGCTTTAAGCCCGAATGCTATCTGGCCGATGAGTGGCTCACGCCAGACGGGGAGCCGACGATCGGGATCCCTTTTTACCTGGCCGACGATGCTCTGATCCGCCTGGAAAAAAAGATGATGCTGGAGGCCGAAGGCTGGACCAATGAATGGTGTATGCAGCTATTGCGCCACGAAGCGGGTCATGCGATCAATCATGCCTATCGGTTAAGTAAAAAGAAGAAATGGCAGAAAATATTTGGTTCACCCGATAAAGAATACGGCGAGACCTACCGGTTTCGTCCCTATAGCAGAAGCTATGTCAGGCATCTGGAAGATTATTACGCGCAATATCATCCCGATGAAGATTTTTCAGAAACTTTTGCTGTCTGGTTGACACCGCATAGCGACTGGCAGCAGCGCTATCAGGGCTGGCGGGCTCTGGTTAAATTGAAATTTGTCGAACAGCTTATGGAAGAGATCAAAGACAAAGAGTCCGTTGTCAAGAAAGGCAAGAAAGATTGGAGACTCTCAACACTGCGCGTGACTTTAAAGAATTATTACAAGAAAAAGCGCGCCTACGGCGCGGAAGATTTTCCGGATTTTCATGATGTGAATTTGAAGCGCATTTTTTCCGAAAAAGAAGAGAGTGGAAAAAATGCGCCTGCCGCGTCCGATCTTCTTAAAACAAACCGTCTTCAGATTCTCAAAAGTATTGCGAATTGGACTGGTGAAAAAAAATATATTACTGATGATCTGCTCAAAAAAATTGGTAAACGTTGCCGGGAGTTAAAGTTGATTGCGACAGATGAGGATCAGGCAGCAATTATCAAGATTTCAACATACATTACAGCCTTGATTATGAATTACCGTTACACCGGCCGTCTCAGAGGAAACAAATGAAAAAAAAGCTCAAAGTGCTGCTTTTATTCGATAGCCCCGAAATGCACGATAGGGGATATTCCTACGAAGAAGAATTCAAAGACACCGAAGGCTGGTGGTATACTGAGCGTGATGTATATCGAGCCCTTAAAGCCAGCGGATACGATGTGAGTCTTCTGGGGCTTTATAATGACATTCATCTTCTTCTCAATGAAATCAAAGAAAACAAGCCCGATGTTATTTTTAACCAGGCGGAAGTTTTTGATCAGAAATCGCATCTTGAAAAGAATGTTGCCTCGCTTCTTGAGATGCTTCAGATTCCCTATACAGGCGCCTCCCCGGGATGTTTATTTGTTTGCAACAACAAGGCTCTGGCCAAAAAAATTCTTCGCTATCACCGGTTAAGGGTGCCTCGATTCTATGCATTCTTAAGAGGTCATAGAGTATGGTTACCCAAGCAATTAAAAACACCGCTTGTTGTCAAGCCTTTATGCGAGGAGGCTTCGAGGGGAATATCGCAAGCTTCTGTCGTCGATAGTGAGGATGGGTTGGTTGAGCGAGTGAAATTCATTCATGAGCACATGAAAGCTGATGCGATCGCCGAAGAATATATCGAAGGCAGAGAGCTTTATATGAGCGTGATGGGAAAAAAACGCATTACTGTTTTTCCGCCGCGGGAGTTAAAATTCGGCGAGATGTCCGACGAAGAACCGCGGGTGGCGACCTATAAAGCCAAATGGGATGATAAATATCGTGCCCGGTACAATATCCGCAGTGAATTTGCCGGTAAATTGCCCAACGGCATGGATGAAAAAATTCAAGATACCTGCAAGCGCGCCTATCGGGCGCTGGATATGGACAGCTATGCGCGTTTTGATATCCGCATTACCCCAACCGGCCAGGTTTATATTTTAGAGCCCAACGCGAATCCCTGTATCGCCAAAATCGATGAATTTGCCGAATCAGCCGCCAAGGCGGGGATGGATTATAATAATTTGATAAGGAAGATCGTAAAATTAGCGTTTGAAAGACAATAGTTAATACGGGAAATGAAATATGTGGGAATACGCAGAAATAAATAGAAATACCTTGTCCTTCGCGATTTAAAAGCAGCGAATTTTTTAAGCTGACAATTTATTTCAATCTATTTCAAACTATTTCCATTTATTTCAAGTCTATTTTTTATTTTTAATATGGATTGCATATTCTACGAAGCTTTTGAAGAAGAACAGGATCTTTTAAAAGAGTTTCTTCCAAGCTATCTCAAGGCCGATTTTACTTTAAAAACTATTCAAGAAGATGGACGCCGCGAACCTCCGGCTGATATTATCAGTATTCGTACGCAGTCTGTTATCCCCGTGAGCTGGTCAGGCCAATTGAGAGGCATTCTAACCCGAAGTGTTGGTTATGATCACCTGATCGCTTATCGAGAAAAAACTAAGACAGAAACGTCTTGCGGGTATTTGCCAGCTTATTGCAGCCGGGCTGTTGCTGAGCAGGCTATTATGATGATGTTCATGATTTTTCGAAAATGCAAATTGCAAATGGAGCATATGAAAAGATTTCACCGAGACGGAATGACGGGTACAGAAGCGAAAGGACGCAATTGTCTGGTGATCGGAGTCGGCAATATTGGTTCAGAAATTGTTGACATAGCCAAAGGGATCGGGATGAATGTCCGCGGTATTGATATTAATCAAAAACGCAAAGACATCGAATACGTGACTTTAGTTGACGGTTTGATGTGGGCCCATGCGGCGGTTTGCGCGCTTCCCTTAACAAGATTAACAGAGAACATGCTTAGTTACGAAGCTCTTAAACACTGTCGAAAGGGACTCGTTTTTCTTAATATCGCCCGCGGAGAGATCGCTCCCCTTAAAGATTTAAAAAAATTACTTGATGAGGGTTTTCTGGGGGGCTTGGGGTGCGATGTTTATGATCGGGAACACGAGCTGGCTGTTTCTTTAAGAAGTAATTCAAAAGCGAAAACAGGTCAGCTGAAAATTTTTCAGGAGTTAAAGAAAAATCCGGCCTGTATCTTTACGCCGCACAATGCTTTCAATACCAGAGAAGCCACCAGCCGCAAGGCCAGGCAGGCTATTCAGTCGATTGAATATTTCATCAAGCGGCGAGGATTTCCTCACCCAATCAAGGATCCATTATTTTAAGATGAACATTTCTGATGTGGGCCTGAGAGTTGAATGTACCAATAAATGCAATCTACGGTGTGATTATTGCCTGAGTCTAACCAGCGAAGAATATCGCAATCGGCCCGAAACCAATTTTGAGGCACTCGCTCGCTTCATCGAGGCTTTAAAAATTAACCGCCTTTTTTTGATTGGGGGAGAAATCTGCTTCTATTATCGCATCGAGGCATTGATGCGTTTTTGCCGAAAGAAAAATATTATCGTTGGTACCTTCACAAACGGGACGCTTCTAAAGGAATACCTTAGGTTAATAGCCATTAACAGGGAACTGAGGATAGGCGTTTCTTATAATCAGGAGGGTCACCCGCAAAGACTAAATTTGTGCGATCAATTCATCGAGCAAATGCCGGTATGCGCCATTAATATTTTGGTCAATGATCAGAGCGTGACGCAGCTTTCTTCTCTGGTTGAGAGGTTTTCTAAGCTGAAAAAAATCGAACACATCAAGCTTTTTAGCGACGAAGACGAGGCAATCGGACCTTATCAGGCATTATTTGAGAGCCTCGTTGAGAAATACCCAAAAGTTTATATTCATGATTTTCATTTGCGCCAGGGTTTGGCGGAGAAAGTTGCGACAAGCCGGTGGTACGGGATTGTTTGTAATCACCCCCTTTCGATTAAAGGCAATAGCATCAGTTTTTGTAAAAATATTGAAAATTTCGGCATGGATATTACGCAAATCGATTTTACTCAACAACAAAATATCAATAGGTTGCAGCAAAGATTTGATGATTTTCAGGAAAAGATCCAAAGCGGGGAAATAGAATATTGCCGGAAATGTCGATTTAAAACCCTTCTCAATAAAGAGATGCTTATTGCCAACTGGATGGAAACATCGCTTCGCCAATATCAAAACCGCAAACAAAAAAAGGAGAAAACCTGTGCTTAAATTATACGGGGCAGATCTTTCAAGCTATTCCAATAAAGTCCGTTTTACCTTAAAGCATTTGGGAATCCCTTATCAATATAAACGAATTTCTCTGCGGGATCAGGAGCATAAAAATCCGGATTTTAAGCGCCTTCATCCGGCTTCAAAAATTCCGGTTATTGACGATGAGGGATTTATTCTCTTTGAGAGCAATGCGATCATCAAATATCTGGCTCAAAAAACCGAGAGCGCGCTTTATCCCGCGGACTCACACAAGAGGGCTCTCATTGATCAATGGATGGATTTCACCACGATTCACGTCGGCAGCGCGATTGACCGGATCGCCTTTAACCGGGTTTTCGCCCCCCGGATCAATGCCCCTGTCGATGAAAGATCCGTTAAAACCGGCGTGAGCTTTTTAAGCAGGTTTTTGCCCGTTATCGACACGCAGTTAAAAAAGACCGGATTTTTGGTCTACCGGGCAATGTCTTTAGCCGATATTAATTTACTGGCCACACTAGATCCTTGTGAAGTTGCCGAGATCAACCTGGCCAAATATCAACATATTATTTTATTCTTAAAAGAAATGAGAAAGAGAAATTTTTATACCGAATGCCATTTCAATTATAAAGAAAAAGTCGAGAAGATGTTTAGCACACCTGTTCAAATTATGTCCGTGTTAAAGAAAATCGTCGGGATGGAATGAGGCCATGAAGATTGCGTTGATCCAGTTTCAAGCAGGAACAAGAAAAGAAGACAATCTTTTCAATGCCTCCAAGCTGATCGAACAAGCGGCACGGCGCAAGGCGCGTCTGGTGCTGCTTCCCGAACTTTTTATCGCGCGGACTCATTCCCGGGACATCAGCGGAAACAGCGAATGCTTAGACGGACCCAGCGTCAAATTCTTAAAAGAAGCGGCCCGCCAGAACGAAATATTTTTGCTGGCCGGATCCGTTTACGAAAAAATTGCCGGATCTAAGAAAGTATATAATACCTCGCTGGCTATTGATCCGCAGGGCAGAACAGTGGCCAGCTACAGAAAAATAAATCTGTTTAAAGCTGTTTTAGGAAAGAAAAAGATTGATGAGACAAAGCATTTTCGTTCAGGGAAACGATTGAGCGCTTTTTCGTGCGGACTCTTTAAAGTAGGTCTGGCCATTTGTTATGATTTGCGCTTTCCCTCTCTTTTTAACTGCCTGGCTCAAAAAGGCGTTAATGTTTTTGCGATTCCATCAAATTTTACCCAACAGACTGGCCGGGCGCACTGGGAAATTCTCTGCCGGGCCCGGGCCATTGAAAATGCTTCTTATGTCTTGGCCTTAAATCAAGTTGGAAAAAATGAAAAGGGCGTGGTTTCGTACGGTTGCAGCCTGGTCGTTGATCCCTGGGGAGCCGTTATCGCCAAGGGCTCCGCGACCCGTCAGGAAATCATTTACGCCCGTTTAAAAATGTCGGCGATCAAAAAAGCCAAGAATATACTTCCGGGAAGAAAAAGAAAGAGAGGGCTTCATGCCGGATAGCTTGACGATGACTTTTATTTTTATCATTCTGGCTGGATTAGCGGGAATCTTTGCCAAAGGTCGTAGCCGCGATAAATGTCTGAGAGATTTCTCAAAAGATACGGTGACATTCGAATTAATCGACGGAAAACAGATCAAAGGCCGGCTCATTGTTGAAACGACCGGCTGCGAGCTGCTTTTTGGTAAGCTCCTTCGGGATCAAGAGGGTCATCAGAAGGCCAGCTATTTATTTTACAAAAATGAGTATCCTCTGATCCGGCTGGTTATCCGGTTTCTGGACGATCTCAATCAGCAGGCTCATACCCGGCGGATTAAAGATCTCAAAAGAACATATCACCCTTGCTGGATGCGGCGCGCTCAAAGACGAACAATGAATTTTTTTAAGACACTGAGAGATGCCCTGATGGACCTTGTCAATATGGTTATGGTTCAAGCCCAGAGTCGTTTTCCCGGGTCAAGAGTGCCGGGCGCGCAGGAAAAATACGTGTCTCGGATCAAGCAGGATATGATGGCAACCGTTAACACCGCCTATGAACCTTTGCTCGAAAGGCATATTGGAGCCAAGGTGGTTTTTGAAATAAAAAAGGGAGAGGTCTGGCATGAATATGCGGGAATTTTAAAAGATTATTCGCAAGATTTTATTGAAATCCTGGATGTTCTTTATAAAGCTGGCCAGGCGGATGAATCAAGAAAGGCAGACATTCTTCTCGCCAGACAGCATGGTTTCGTCAGATATTTAGGGGAAGAGCCTCCCAAAACACGTCGCAGAATCAATTTCATTAGACGCCATTAATCTATAAGGAGTTTTGTTATGACAAGAATGCGAACGAAAGTGGCCTTAACCGGAGCGGCCGGGCAAATAGGATATTCTCTGGTCTTTCGGATCGCTGCAGGAGAGATGTTTGGCCCGGATACGGAGATCGAACTGTATCTTTTGGAGCTTAAGAGCGCTTTAGGAAAATTGAAAGGCATTGCCATGGAGCTTGAGGACTGCGCCTATCCTTTGCTTAAGAATATCCTGATCACCGATGATCCCCAAAAGGCCTTTAGGAATGTTGATTGGGCGCTTTTAGTCGGGAGCGTTCCGCGCAAGATGGGGATGCAGAGAAAAGATCTGCTGAAAATCAACGCTCCCGTTTTTCTGGAGCAGGGCAAAGCGCTCAATGAATGCGCCAGGGCGACAACAAAGGTTTTAGTTGTCGGCAATCCCTGTAATACCAATGCGTATATTGCCAAGTCGGCTGCTAAAAATATTCCTGCTCATAATTTCTTCGCTATGACCATGCTAGATCAAAACCGGGCCTGCGCGCAGCTGGCGCAGAAAGCGGGTGTCGAGTCTTCAGCGATAAAGAATCTGGCTGTTTGGGGCAATCATTCCCTGACTCAGTTCCCGGATCCGTTTCACGCCACGATCAACGGGATCCCGGCTCCCGAGGCGATTGGCGATGATCGCTGGTTAAAAACAAGTTTTATTGAATCAGTTCAAAAAAGGGGCGCCGAAATTATTTCGGCCCGCGGATCCTCGTCTGCGGCTTCCGCGGCCCAGGCCGTTATTGATACCGTCAAGGCTTTGAGCCGCCCGACACCACAGGGGGAATATTTTTCCGTTGCTGTGAGTTCGGACGGGAGCTACCGCGTTCCTGTTGGTCTGATGTTCAGCTTTCCGGTGCGATGGAGCGGAGAGAGGGCTCTTATCGTTAACGGAATAGAACACAATGACTTCGCCCAGGAAAAAGTTGCAGCTACCCTCAACGAGCTTCTGACAGAAAGCGCGTCTCTTCAAGATATCATCAAGGCCAATGAGAACAAATAAAGTTACGGTTTCAGGTTCGCATTTCGGAAAAGCCCCTGCGGGACAAAGTTTGACAAAGCCCGTTGGTCATGATATCATTGACATTAGATTTCTTAGGAATCTTAGAATTAATCCAAGAGGGTGTCTATTTTGACGGGGGCTGGATCCGCAGTCACATTTTTAAAATAGCAGAAAGAAATTTTCATGCTCAAGAGAAATAATCATAAGAATTTTTACACGACCTATGAGGCGGGAGATCTCTTATTTGTCTCGCATTCTACCATTATCGACTGGATTGAAAACGGCAAACTCAAGGCCGTCAAGACTCTTGGGGGTCATCGGCGAATCCCCACCCGGGAGCTCGAGACTTTTATCAAACGCAATCGGTTGAAATACAATAAGAAAAGACAGCACCGTATTTTAATCGTTGATGATGATGAAGCCATCCGGGTTGGTCTTAAGGAAATACTTATCGCCAAGGGATTTAAAGTGGAAACGGCTTCAGACGGTTTTGAGGCGGGCGTATTGGCGATTCACTGCGAGCCCGATCTCATCATCCTGGATATCAAGATGCAGGGTTTGGACGGTTTCAGTGCGTGTCGCCTGATCAGGTCCAACCCTTTATTGAAAGACATCCGGATCTTGGTTTTGACCGGATATCCTTCGGAAGAAAATTTTCAGAAAATGATCAAACTGGGAGCCGATCGCTGTCTTGCCAAACCTGCATCCAAGAAAGTCCTTCTTGCCGAGATTGAAGCCCTGTTCCAGATCCCTAAGGTTGCGCCGGCAAGAAGCAAAACAAAGAAAAAATAGACCATTCTGAATGAGGTCATGTTAAGCAAATCCCCCATCCGCATTCTTTTCATTGAAGATGATGCCCGCGATGCTCAGTTAATCAAAAAAATTTGCACGGAAGACAGAGCTTTTTCAGTTGACTTTCGGATCAAACCCATTCTCGATGAAGCTCTGGATTATCTTCAGAATTTTAAAGCCGATATTCTTTTCCTGGATCTTTACGGTCAAAAACAGTCCGGATTACAAGTCTTTGACCGCCTCCATCAAAGTTTTCCGCAGATTCCCATTATCGTTTTAAGCAGCTATGAGGATGATACTTTTGCTCTTCAGGCGGTTCGTCGGGGAGCTCAGGATTATGTCGTCAAAGACCAGATCAACAACCGAATGATGAAGCGGATTATCGGCCATGCTATTGAACGTAAGCGGGCTCAAGAAAGCAAGCGGGAAGCGGAAAAGCAATACGAAGAGCTTTATGCCAATATTTTAGCAGGCATTTGTCGCGTGAATCTTCAGGGGCGCATCACATTTGTTAGCGGTCAGTTTTGCAAAATGTTTGAGGGCCAGCCGCAGGATTTTCTTAATAAAAATTTTTCCGCCTTGCTGCATCCGCAAGAAAAGGATCGAATGCGGGGCCTTTTTGGCAAAGCTGTCACGAATAAAAAGGCCGGTGATTTTCATGAAATCCGTTGTCTTACCAGAAAAAACAGGGCTCTTTATGTGAATCTGCGCAGCACACCGTTAAAGAAAAACGGAAAACTATTTGGTTTCCAGAGCATGGTTTATGATATGACGCCGCAGAAACTCGCGCAGACAGATTACAAAGAAAGCGAGCAGAAGCTGGCGTCTCTTCTAGAGAACCTTCCCGATTTTGTGATCATGATTGACTCCAGAGGGAGCATAACCTATGTTAATCGGTCCCGCCCCGGGCTTCCTTCCAAAGAAGACTTGGTAGGTCTAAGCTTAGAGAGTTTTATACCTAAGAAGGATCACCGACGCTTTTATCGCGATATTAAAAAGACCTTTCAACAGGGAGTCACGATTCATTCCGAATATGCTGACAGCCAGGGATATTTTTATACGACACGCTGTATGCCGGTCTACCGGCAGGAGAAAATCACCGCGGCCATGATCATTGCCCGAAATATAACAGAAGCAAAAAAACTGGAACAGTTTTCAGATTACCGGAATAAATTGAATTCATTGCTGGTAGCTATTTCGGCTAAATTCATCAATTTGGATTCCCGGCATTTAAACAGAGCGGTCAATCAGGCCTTACGGAAGATTGGCTGTTTTCTTCAAGTTGATCGAGCTTACACATTTCTTTTTTCGGATGATCAAAATATTATGAATAATACCAGTGAATGGTGTGCCCGCGAAATCGCTTCTCAAAAGGCCAGGCTCCAGAATATACCTCTCAAATCTTTTCCCTGGTTCATTAAGCGAATTAAAGGCAATCAAGTGGTTAATCTTCTGCGGGTGAAAGACTTGCCGGCTCAGGCCTCCTCTGAAAAAAGAGAATTTCAACGAGCTTCTATTCAGTCATTGCTCTGCGTGCCCATGAAGGCCGAAAACCGGATTCTGGGTTTTGTCGGGTTTGATTCCGTGCTAAAAGAAAGAGACTGGTCAGATGAAGTCGTGGCTATCCTCCAAATTGCCGGCGATATTTTCGCCAGCGCCATTGAAAGAAAAGAAACCGAAGATAAGTTAAGAGAATCGGAGCAGCAATACCGGATGACGATCGATGCCATGCTGGACGCGGTGCATGTTGTTGACAAGAATTTGCGGATTCAGTTAATCAATCAGGAATTCATCCGCTGGAATAAACGGTTAGGGCTGCCTGCAAATATTGTTGGAAAATATGTTTTCGAGGTTTTTTCATTTTTGCCCAAAAAAATCAAGCGGGAATACAGAGAAGTTTTTCAGAGCGGCAAGATGCTTGTCACCCAGGAGAAATCAACATTAAATAATCGCAGTTTCACGACAGAGACCAGAAAAATCCCTGTTTACCGGAAAAATAAAGTCGTTGCCGTTTTGACGATTATCTGCGATATAACGGAAAGCGAAAGATTGCAGAAAGCCCTCGCGTTTGAACGCGCTCAATTGTTGTCCATTTTTGACAGCATCAATGAAATCGTTTATGTAACAGATCCCAAAACCGACAAAATTCTTTTTGTTAATAAATTCCTCAAAGAAACATTTCAGGAAAATCCGATAGGAAAAATCTGTTACCGCATTTTTCAGGGTTTAGATAAACCCTGTCCTTTTTGCACCAATAGAATCATTTTGAAAAATAGAAACCAAACTTATCAGTGGGAATACTATAACCGGAAACTCCAGAAACACTATATGATTTTTGACCGGATTATCAAATGGCCTGACGGAAGAGATGTACGATTTGAATTGGCTATCGATATTACCGAACGCAAAAAGGCCGAAGAGGCTCTGCGGGCCTCGGAAGCCAAATTCCGAATGTTTTTTGATTATACCCACGACTGGGAATTGTATCGTGATAAAGAAAAAAATATTGCGTATATAAATCCGGCCGCGGAGAGGATTACCGGATATGAGATTAAAGATTTCTACTCGGGCCGTATCGATTTGCGTCAATTGGTTTATCCCGAATATAAGGAAAAAGTTGAGAAATTTTACAAAAAATATCTGATGGGTGACATCATCAATGATGAAGAATTCCGGATCAAAAACAAAGCCGGGTACTCCCTTTATCTCTCCATTTCCGCTCAGCCCGTCAGGGATCATCGAGGCTCCATCCTGGGATATCGGGCCAGTGTTCGGGATATTACCGAGCGTAAAGAGGCCGAAGAGGCACTGCGCCGCAGCGAGACGCTTTTACGGACTGTTTTTGATAACCTGCCGCTATGGGTTTTTGTTAAAGATAAAAAGTCACGATTTTTACTGGTTAATAAGAAAATGGCTAACGACTACGGGGTGGCACCGGAAAAATTCATTAATTTGCTGACTGAAAAAAGTCCTGCCGGACCCGATGAACAGAAAGCTTTCTCCGCTTTCGTGGATCATAAGGTGATCGAATCGGGAAAACGTCAGGATATTGCGGAAGAACCCTTTAGGGCCCTGGACGGCCGGGCGCATGTTTTGCACACGATCAAGGTTCCCCTCTGCGATGATCAGGGCCGGATTATCGGCCTGGTAGGTGTTGCCGAAGACATTACCCGGAGAAAGAAACAGGAAAGGGAGCTGGATAATTACAGACAGCATTTAGAAGAGCTGGTCGATGAAAGGACCCGCGAGCTCAGGCAGTCCGAACGCCTGGCCGCCACGGGCCGGCTTTCGGCCAGTATTGCCCATGAGATCAATAATCCCCTTCAGGGAATTTTGACGCATCTGGAAATTATGCGCTCCGGTTTGCCGAAAAATTATCAGAAACAGAAAAATTACGATTTGGTTAAAGCCAACATTGAGAAAATTCGATCGATTGTTTCCAGATTATTGGATATTTACAAAACCCCTGATCAAAAACAATCACAGGTTGACCTTAATGAGCTTATTGAGAAAATAATGAAGCTGGTTGAGCACCAGCTGAGGCTCAAAAATATCAAACTGAAAACGGAGAGGGCTTCTCCTTTGCCCGCCATCGAATGCCGGCCGCAGCAAATACATCAGGTTCTGCTGAATCTTATCTTAAACGCGGCAGACAGCATGAAAGGCAAGCGGGGAGAGATTCTCGTTAAAACGGATCAAGAAGAAGACCGGATCGTCTTGACCATTCAGGATAATGGAGAGGGAATCAAAAAAGAACATCTGGATCAGATTTTCGATCCTTTTTTTACGACGAAAAAGAAAAGCGGAACCGGGCTGGGCCTTTTTATTTGCCAGGGAATTATTCGGGAGCACGGCGGTCAGATCAAAGCCAAAAGCGTTTGGGGCAAAGGGAGCACCTTTATCATTACTTTGCCGCTTTTCTTAAAAAAGGCGGCTTAAGGTCGTTGACATCGGGTCAAAAATGAACAAAAGTATTTTAATTGTCGATGATGAGGAATCGATTCGTAAAGGCTTTGCGGAAATTCTCAGTGAAGCGGGTTGGGAAGTATTTTGCGCTTCAAAAGTGTCCGGGGCGTGGACCATTTGCAAAGCGCATAAACCGGATGTTGTGCTTGTCGATTATTACCTTCTAGATGAAGAAAGCGGAATCGATTTTTGTCAAAAGTTGAAAGCCAGCAAGAGTTTAAAAAATACAAAGGTGATCATGATGACCGGAGTTCTCTCTAAGAATCAAGCCCAGAAAATGCTTCATTTTGGGTTCGATAAAGTCTTGATTAAGCCCGTCGAAAGCGATAAGCTGATCCGGGAGGTCGATTCATTATTTTAAAAAGCGGTTTTATTCAGATTTTTATATTTTTTGGTTTTTCATATTCTCGTTTTAATAAGTTTGATTTTTCTTCTTTTATATATTAAACTTAAAAAAGAAAGGTTATTTTATGAGCCACGGAAAAAAAGCCCAGTCTATCCTTGAATTCTCGACCGTTATCACCCTGGTGATGGCCGGTGCCATCCTGATGGGCCCCTACCTGATTCGCTCCATCAATGCCCTGTTAAAGAATTACGACATCGCCACCGAAGAAGCCATTAAGGGCCCCCTCAAAAAACCGGGGAGCGATGAATTTATTCCACCCGAGTATGTCTGCGGCGATGAAATATGCGTCGGAGGGATAGAAGACAATCCTGACAGCGAAGATTACTGTTGCGAAGACTGTGATTGGTGCGGAATCAATGCCGAAGGAGAGGCTTCTCCGACCTGTTGTCATGAGTTAGATGAAGACGATCGTACCAGCTTGAGCTGGTGCCCCGAAGACTGTTGTTCCAGCAACTGTGTGATTGACAGGGTTTGCGACGCGGCTTGCGGAGAGGATAAATATACCTGCTGCGCGGATAACTGCTGGGAAGCTGATGATGGTTTATGCTGCGTGGACAATGGCGAAGATAGTTATAATGAGAACACAGCCGACATTGACCCGGCCAACCCTCCCTGGCCGCCGGGAACTCCGGCGGAGCCTGCCGATCAAAGTGATGATTGTCCATTGGGTTGCGTGGTAGAATGGGAGACCTGTGAAACAAGTGATGATTGCTGCTGTGGAAAATGCCAACAACGTTCTTATGGGAAAGTGTGTGTTAACCCTGGCAGAGATACTATAAACCCTTACCATAATTGGTTTGATGGGTGCGAATACCCGTTTGAGCTTAATGATGATGGAACGTTTAAATTTTGTGATGTGGGTGTAACAAACACCTGTGCCAATGATAGTTACTGTTGCCCTCCACAAATATGCCTTAAGAAAAATAAGCTTTATAGCAATCAAGCTTATGAGGAATGTAATGCCACTTGGGTGCAAGAGGGGCCGTGGCCGGGCATGGGTGATTGGCGGTGTGAAAATGGGCAGCTTGTAACTAGCATGGCTAATCCCCATGGCGGTTTTTCTGCAAAGTGCGGTTTTCCTCATGACGGGGAATACGGAACCTGCGGAAATTGGGTTTGCGACCCAGGAGAGGATTGCGAGAATTGTATTGTAGACTGCTGGGGCGTAGCATGCAACTGTGGGAATGATATCTGTGAGCTGGGCGAGACCTGCGTGAATTGTTCTAAAGATTGCCTGGGAGACGGCTGCGGCCCCGGCGAGAATTGCGGAAATTGCCCGCAAGACTGTAATTATGGAAATATTGACTATCCTTGTTGCGGCGATGGGGATTGCAGATCCGAAAATGCTGAAACTTGTTTCACCTGCCCTGAAGACTGCACCGATTGCTGCGGAGACGGGGATTGCCGCAGTGATCACGGTGAAGGCTGCACGACCTGCCCCCAAGATTGCGGGGAATGCGTTGTGCATTGGTGATGCATTCTATCCATTAGGACGATTGTTTTTCTCAAAAATATGAGCCACGGAAAAAAAGCCCAGTCTATCCTTGAATTTTCAACCGTCATCACCCTGGTGATGGCCGGTGCCATCCTGATGGGCCCTTACCTGATCCGCTCCATCAATGCCCTGTTAAAAAATTTCGATTATGCCAGTGAAGATTCCATCAAAGGTCCGATCAAAAAACCGGGAAATCCTGGATTAACCCCTCAAGATGTTTGCGGTGACGGAGTATGCTCTCCCGGTATCGAAGATGACTGCAGCACGGATGAATACTGCTGTGAAGACTGCAATGACGGCTGTGGAGTGGATCAATACGGTAATCCCTGCGATGTATGTTGTTCCGGGTTAGACGAAGACGATCGCACCAGCGCAAAATGGTGCGCTCAGGACTGTTGTGCCAGCAACTGTGTGATTGACGGGGTTTGCGACGCGGCTTGCGGAGAGGATAAATATACCTGCTGCGCGGATAACTGCTGGGAAGCTGATGATGGTTTATGCTGCGTGGACAATGGCGAAGATAGTTATAATGTGGACACAGCCAGCATTGACCCGGCCAACCCTCCCTGGCCGCCGGGAACTCCGGCGGAGCCTACTAATTTAAGTGGAGATTGCATTGTGCCGCAATGTCCTAACGGTGTATGTGAAGATGGGGAAGATGCGTACAACTGTTGCCAGGACTGCGGACGGTGTGGAGACTTGATTTGCTCACCTGAATGCGATGAAGTAGGGGAGTGCTGCGAATGTGACTGTGGATGTCTCTTCGACCAAGAAGATTGCGTAGACCGTGGATGTATTTGGGAAAGAGGCGTGACAAAATGTTGTGATGCTCTTGGAATGTGTAAGACTGACCCTTGCCCTTTTGTCTGCAAGCAATCCCCACAAGGACCACAGCCCACACCTTGCTCTAGCCGAAACAAAAGTAATTGCCTTGATGATAATAGATGCACAAAATTGTACGTTAGCTATTATTGGAAAAAGTGTGTCAAAAGATTTGATAATCGTACCATATGTACGTTTAGCGATAATATGTCTTATAATACTTGCGTAAATTCTAATTATAAAAATTGTAACTGCCTCAAATAAGAAGCTTTTTGTGTGCGTTTTTTAGGCGCTGTCTTCCTCATGATGGAGCAGGAGGAACATGCGGGAACTGGGTTTGCGAAGAAGATGAAGACGGCGCGAGTTGTTTAGTCGATTGCTGGGGCATCAAATGTAGCTGTCCGGGTAATGGCTGCGAGCCGGGTGAGACCTGCGTGAATTGTCCTGACGATTGCCTGGGGGATGGCTGCGGCCCCGGCGAGAATTGCAGTAATTGTCCTCTTCGGCCTGCTTAATAAATCCAAAAAAATGAACTTTTGGTAAATTCGTGATAAAGCCCTTGTTTTCGGTCATCAAGCTTATTATAATTAATTATATATAAAAAATTTATTTAAGGAGGGAATATGAAATCCGGTCAAACTATAAAGAAATTTTTCATCTCTTCATTGGTCATTTGTTTTTTTGCGGTTTCCTTGACGCTAAGCGGTTGTGATAAGCTGACATTTTTAGAAGACTTCTTTCCTTCATTAAAGAAAAACGCAGATGATAAAGCGCCGGCTGCCGGTGATCAGCCTGATCAGCCCAAAGAGACTGTGATGGGGCCCGACACCCTGGCTAAAGTGGGCAGCTGGACGATCAGCCTCCGAGAATTTAATGAACGGCTCGATGCCATCAAAGAGCTTTTGCCCGATGCTGATGTTGCAAGCGCGGAAAATAAAAGACTGATCCTTCAGGAATTGATTCGCCAGGAGATGTTTGTTCAAGATGCCAAGCGCAGCGGCGTAGCCGATGATCCGCGGATTCAGGAGGCGATTGACGAATTTAAAAGAACGCTTCTGGTCCAGGAAGTGATCACCAAAATTACTGAGGAAATTGATGTTTCGGAACTTGAAGCCCGTGAATTTTATAATGAAAACAAGGATTTTTTCACCGAACCCACCGAATACAAGATCCGCGAAATTGTGACCGCCACCCAGCAGGGTGCCAATGAGATCAGTATCCAGCTTTTGCAAAGCGCCGACTTTGCCGCGCTGGCCCGGGAGCGTTCGATCAGCGACTCGGCCGCTGAAGGCGGAGATCTCGGCTATGTGAATGAAGCCGACATCACCGATGAGAAATTAATGGTTGCGCTATTAACCCTTGAAGAAGGGATGCTCAGCAGTGTGTTCAAAGGCCCCAAAGGATATACGATTATTAAACTCGAAGAAAAACGGGGTGGAGAGCCGCAGCCGTTTTCAGAAGTCAAAGACTGGTTGATCGACCAGCTGACCCTTGAAAGGCAGCAACAGGCCGTTTTGAATTATGTTAATAAATTGGAAGAAGAGATCGAGGTTAAAACGAATGAAGACCTGCTCGAATAAAAAAGAAGGTGCTCATGGCTATTGATTTTAAAACATTGGATAAAAAGAAGCTGGTTTTGGGAATTGTGGCGGTCGCGACCGCTTTCGCGGCGGTGATTTTAACGAATATTTATATCAATTCCACCGTTGGTCAGAAAACGGAAAAGTTTGCCACCATTTTCCGCGAGAAAGAAGCGGCCAGGCTGGCCGAGCAATTTCGCATGCTGGAACAAAATGATCATGATCTGGCGCATCAATTGCGCAATCTCGACAATCGTCTCAAGCAAATCGATTCCGGGGCGGGAAAGCCCGTTATGGCTTCAGCCGAATCTTTGGCGGCCGTTACCCCGCAGGGCATGCGGGCTGTGACCGTAATGGTTGATCGCCTGGCTGCCGTCGGCGGCTTGGTGATGCCGGGAGACAGAGTGGATATTGTTTCTCATGTTTATGTTCCCACCGATCCTTACAATCCTTCCAAGAAGGATTTAATGTCTTTTACGCTTTTTCAAAATGCTTTGGTATTAGCTGTTGACGGGGTAATCAGCGGAAAGCCCAAGACCAGCGGTAATCAGATGGTAATTACCTTCGCCATGGATCCGCAGGAAGCTGGTCTTTTGACTTTTGCTTCCAAAAACGGCAAGCTTCAGCTTTTTATGCGCTCCTCGGTAGATTCGCGTGCTTATATTTTGCCGCCCAGCGACTGGGAGGCATTTTCGAATTATGTCAATAATGCGCAAGGGCTGGACATTGGTTACCAGGATCCCGATGAGGTCGACTTCGAAGAAGACGTTAGCGATAAACGGCCCCGGCCCAAGCCGTCAACGATTGAACTTTATGAGGATAGTATTTTTCAGGGGTTAAGATAAACAAACAAAAAGAGGGTCCTTTATGTTTAAAAATAAAACAGTCTTAACGATCGGCATTTTGATTCTTCTAGCGACGGGCAGTGTATTTGTTTTTCATCGCAGCGCCCAGGCTTTTACTTTTACCGAGTTGATGGACGATGAAGTTTATCTGACCCGGGGAGACTTAGAAAACATCCGGGCTTATGAACTTTTTCGCGTTTCTATCACGATTCCGGGCGTCATCGATATCGTCGAAATGGAAGATGATAAAATTCTCATTATCGGCCGAAACGCCGGCGATACCACACTTTACATTTGGGATCGCTACGGGAAGCGGACTATTGATATCCATGTGGCCGACCGCGAATTGGGTTCGGTGAAAACACGTATTGAGAATTTGATGGAGAAAGACAATCTCAAGGGCATTGATTTGGAGATTGACCGCAAGGAAGGCAAGATCATTGCCACCGGAGAGGTTTCCCCAACAGATTTGTTGGAATTTGAACGCATCATCGATCCGTTTTTTATGGTGGTGATGAATTTGGTCAAGCAAGAGAGTACGAACGATCTGGTGCAGATCGACGCGCAAATAACCGAGCTCACGGGAACATACAGCGAGACACTCGGTATCGACTGGACCGATGCTCTCACCTACAACGAGACGGTGCCTTCGGGTCATATCGAGAATTTCGGCAATATCTTTAAGCTCGGAGATTTTGCCCGTTCGACCGCGATCCAAACCACGCTAAACGCTTTGGTCAACGAAGGCAAGGCCCGGGTTTTGTCGCGCCCCAAGCTGGTGGTGCGCAGCGGCCGCGATGCCAATTTCCTGGTCGGCGGCGAGGTTCCTATTGTGACCACATCGATTTCATCGAGCGGTGCCTCTCAGCAGGATGTGACCTTTAAGGATTACGGGGTGGGTATCGATATCCAGCCGACCATTTACGGTAAGGATGCGATCGAACTGAATCTTAACATCGAAGTCAGTGACATTGACCGATCTACCAATTACAGCGGGCAGCCCGCTTTTACAACCCGCAACACAGAGACCAGCCTTTACGTGAAAGAAAATGAAACCATTGTGATTGCTGGTTTGATTAAAGAAAATCGTGGCGAGACTCTTGAAAGAGTGCCTTTCTTAAGCGATATTCCTGTTGTGGGTTTACTGTTTCGCAAAAAGACCCGCTCGAATGACACGGATACCGAGCTCGTTATTACAATATCCCCCAGCATTCTACGTCAGGGTGAGAGAGAATCTTATTCCAATGAATATCCTCTTAATCTAAGTCTTCTGGATGAACGCCTGGAACCTCCTGTGTACGCCAAGGGAGAGGAAATCATGATGCCTGGGCGGATTAGACCTGTTCAGGCTGTTTTACCGCAGAGCGGGAAAAAAGTAATGACCCCCCGGGGAATATCGGGTATGGAGCAACCGGTTTACTCTGTGACCATCCCCAGCGAATTGATGCCTTATGCCCGGGCAGTTCAGAGAAAAATTGCCCGTAGAATTATTTATCCGTCCCAAGCTCGAGAATTGGGCTTGAGCGGAACCGTCAAATTGTCCCTGCACCTCAAAAGAGACGGTTCTTTAAGCACTGTTCGCGTTCAGGAGTCCTCCGGACATGAATTATTCGATCAGGATGCTTTGAACCTTGTCAAAGAGCTTTCTCCTTATGACGGCTTTCCGAAAAAAAGCGGTTTTTCAGAGCTGACCCTGAGCATACCGATTGTTTACCGATTAGATCAATAGGTTCTTATGAGCGCGCGAACGATTTCTGTTTTTAGCAATAAAGGCGGAGTGGGAAAAACATTCACATCCGTTAATCTTTCTGTTTCTCTGGCTTTGACAGGCCATAAAGTTTTGTTGGTGGATTTTGATTTTCAGGCCGGCCAAGACATGGCCCGGATGCTGAATGTCACTCCCCGCTACGCGGCGGTGGACCTCTTTTCTCAACTCAAAGATACCGTCAATCCCGAGATCATCAAAAGACATGTTGTTTCACACACTTCGGGTTTAGATTTTCTGCCCGGCGTGACCCATACCCGCCAGGTGGGATTGATCACACCCGATAATATCAAGCCGTTTTTAAAAAGCGCGGCCGCCGGATACGACTATCTGGTCATGGATGTCGGCAAGGCCTTCTCGGAAACATTGGTGACGATTTTTGATCATTCCAATTTAATTCTTCTTGTGGTCACTCCCGATATCCTTTCGGTTTATCAGACCCGCTGGAGTCTGGATATTTTGCAGAGCCTCCATTTTCCCTTAAAAATGGTTAAGATCATTTTAAACCGCTCGGAATCCCGCGGGGGGGTGGCCTGGCAGGAAGTGAGCTCAGCCTTGCCCTGCGAAATTGTGGCGCATCTTCCTTCCGACGGGCGCGCTGTAGGGATGGCATTAAACCGCGGCGTGCCTTGCGTGATCGACAGCCCCAAGGCTAAGGTGAGCGAATCGTTCAAGAAGCTGGCATTAGAGCTGACCAAGCCGGAATTTTTTGTCGCGGGAACCGAGATCGGAAAATTACGTTCGACCCAGGATCTTCCGCAGGTCGATGAATTTTGGAAGAAATTTGGACTCAGCGAAGCCGCCAAAGAAATTACGCCCTACAGCAAACAGCAAGATGAGATATCCAAGCTCAAAAAAAGCATCCACGAAAAGCTGGTTGATAAACTCGATTTGCGTAATATATCTGCCGAGAGTTTGAATGACCCCCAAAAAGCCAGAGCCTTGCGCACCACTACCGAAAAGATCGTCGGGGAACTCTTAATTCAGGAAGCCGGCGCCATGATTGCCTCTCACGAAGAGAGAAAACGATTGATCAAAGAAATCGCCGATGAGACACTGGGCTTGGGCCCCCTGGAAGACCTTCTGGCCGATGATGAAATTACCGATATTATGGTCAATAATAAAGATGAGATCTATATTGAAAAAAACGGAAGACTGGTTTTGACGAGCAAGAAGTTTATCTCTAATGGTCAGGTCCGCAGCGTGATCGAGCGGATTATCGCGCCTTTGGGCCGGCGGATCGATGAGTCTGTTCCGATGGTGGACGCGCGTTTGCCTGATGGATCGCGGATTAATGCGATCATCCCGCCGCTTTCTCTGGGCGGGCCGATGCTTACCATCCGAAAATTCGGCCAGGAACGTTACACTATCGATGATCTGATGCATCAGTTTAAAAGTTTGACTCTCTCGATGTCGGATTTTATCCAGGCGGCTGTTTTATCGCGGAAAAATATTGTTGTTTCCGGCGGAACCGGTGCGGGTAAGACAACCCTTTTGAATGTCATCTCCCAATTTATTCCCGATGAGGAGCGCATTATTACCATCGAGGACGCGGCTGAGCTAAAACTTAAGAAAAGTCATTGGGCCCGTTTGGAATCCCGGCCGCCTAACGTGGAAGGCAGAGGGCGGGTATCGATCCGCGATTTGTTCATCAATACCTTGCGCATGCGTCCCGATCGCATTATTATCGGCGAGTGCCGCGGTCCTGAAATTCTGGACATGCTTCAGGCCATGAACACCGGTCACGACGGCAGTTTAACAACTTTGCATGCGAATTCTACCCGCGATGTTTTGATCCGCATGAGCTCGATGATGCTTTTAAGCGGGGTGGAATTGCCGATCCGCGCCATGTATGAAATGATCTCTACCGCGATTGATTTAATTGTTCATGTGTCCCGGTTTTCTGATGGGACCAGAAAAATTACCGGTATCACCGAGGTCTGCGGGATGTTAAGCTCGGGCGAACTCGATTTAAAAGATGTCTTTGTTTTCGCGCAAAAAGGAATCGGTGAAAACGGAATGGTTCTCGGAGACTATCGGCCCACAGGCTATGTTCCTATTTGCTATGAAGATTTTGTGCGGCGCGGGATCAATATCAAAAAATCAATCTTCTCCAAAAACGCTTAATCTCCCTCGATGGTCATTATCAATCAAGACAAATCGACACTCCTGGCGGACGATGTGCAAATCGCCAAATCTTTTGTTCAACGAATGACCGGTCTTTTGAATCGGAAAACGATCCGCGCAAATCAGGCCCTTTTGATCGAAAACTGTAACAGCATCCACATGTTTTTTATGAAATTTGCTATTGATGCGGTTTTTGCTGATTCTGATCATCGTGTGGCGGGCCTGTGCAGAAAGATAAAACCCTTCCGCGTGAGTCCGATTTTCTTTAAAGCCTCGTATGTGATCGAGCTGCCCGTGGGCGTCATCGACGCAACGCAAACAGAATGCGGCGACCAGCTCGCATTAAAACCCTAAGCTTTAAATCCTAAATTCTAAGGAAGCCCAAAACCGAATTTTCTTAGCATTTTGAGTTTAGAGCTTAGGATCTCTTCAATCCATCTTTTCCAAATCATCCGCGTCCTGGTCGATGCGGTCCAGCCACTGATGGCAATGTCTGCAATAACGCGCTTCCTTAAAAACTTTTTTTCCGCAAAGGATGCATTTCTTTTTTTCGAAAGGCGCGTAGCTGACATCAATGAGAGGATCAATAATAAATTGAAAACAATGTGGGCATTTCTTGGCAGGTTCTTCCACTTTTCCAAAACAATAAGGGCAGCGTTTCATGATTAATATTTTATAGGAACAATGAATTTGTACAATAGAAATCAACTAAAAAATTGAATACATTGAAATAGTTTGAAATAAATAGAAATAAATTGTCCTGGCGAATTATGTATAGTCGTGTTATTAAGATCAAAGCGATCGGCAGGATATTAATTTTTTAAAAAATAAATTAAAGCAATCATTAATGAAATAATAAATCATCACGCGCTAGATACTGCGATTTATTTCAAAATATTTCTTTTTAATGCATATTGATCTTGACTGGACATTGACCTTTGATATACTGATAAAAAAGAAAAGGAGAAATGTCCAGACATGGGTGTCATCCACAAGCTGAAAAAAGAAGTTGTTGATTTCATTATTGAAAAAAAGAAATCCAATCCCAAACTAAGCTGCCGTAAAATATCAGATCTTATTCAAATTCAGTTTTCGATTCCGGTTTCAAAATCTTCAGTCAACAGTGTTTTAAAAGAGTCCAATTTGAGTTCTCCGGTTGGCCGCAGATCAAAAAGCCGAAAATCGAAAGACACTTTCAAAATCCCGGAAGAAAAGAAGCAAGAAATTTTTGAGAAAAACAAAGAAACAAAATTGATTGAAGCAGATCGCCAGGATGAGCATTTGCCTGAGATAAAAAAAGATTATGCTCTTCAAAAAGAAAATCAGAGTGAGATGATTCATGAAAAAACATCCAAAGATGTTAAACCTATCGCTCTTCCGCAAGAATTGCCCACGCCTCCGGAAGAATTAGCAGTCCAGAGGCCGCAAAGGGTGGATATTGATAATAAAGCAATGTCCAGAGATAAAATGGGGTCACATGAGAAAGAGGAATTGTCCAAAGAGGATATAGAAGAAAATATTGTAAAAGAAATGTCCAGAAATGAAAATGATCAAGAAAAAAAGGAAGAAGAAAAGACTGATGAGCATGATAAGATATTGAAATATCCCTTTGTCCAGCAAGATCAAAACGAAAAGCATTCTTTATTGGAGGAATCTCCAACGCAAGAGAAAAAAGAATCAAACCAAAAAGGAGAAGCGGATCCCCTGGAATCCGAAGATATCCCGAAACAAGAAAAAGAAGAACTCACCCGGGAAGCAGAACAAGGTTCAAAGCGGGAAACAAAAGAATCCTTACAAAAAGGCGAAGGTTCTTGCGTGCAAGAAGAGCCTCCAGAAAAACCTAAACAAGAACCTCGGGAAGATTCTCCGGAAGAATCCGAGGAAGAGTTAGATCGACAGCAGAAAGAACCTCTACCCGAAGATCAGGCACAAGAACAGGAACCTGTGACAGAAGAAGAACCAGTATTTGACAGAGAAATTGTTTCCTTAACTCCCAAAGAAGCGTTGTTTGATCATATGGGCTTTTTCTTTCTTAAGGCGGCCGAAAATGATTTATCTCCGTATTCGATTTTAGGAGGACTCCTAAGCAAATACAGCTCTGTTTCCGCTTCGGATGTCAATCTGGCCAGCGAAATTATTCTTTATATGCGTGCCTTTGGTATGGATAAGACTCAAGAAATCATGAATTACAAAGGCAAAGGATTATGGGTTTTGAATTCTCTTGAAAAGCCTATTGAAGCTGAAAATCTTCTTCATTTTGTTGAGAATATCAATAATCCAAGGAATCTCTCTCTGGAAATGTCCAATGAATATAGCCAAGTCTTTTCCGAGGCGAGCTATATTAAACTGCAGTTGAGTGACGGGACAGTTTTATGTATTGATACACAATGTCATAGCATCTGGGATGAAAATACTGTCCATTCTGGATTTTGTCAGAGTTTTGATAAAGCGCTTGAAATTATTTCAAAACGTTTTATCAGCAATAATTATCCTTGCGTCTTACAAAATATTCCCGGATATAATGATTTCTCCAAAGAATTCTTTGAATTTGTCTGGGCTTTTGAAAACATTTCTCAAAAAACAATATCCAGTGTTAGCATTCACAATGGACAAAAAGATCTAATAGCTCAGTTCAAAACTGTTCCTAAGAAGAAAAGAAGCTTCATTGCCGGAGCATGGCCATGGCAGGAAGGGTTCAAGAAATACATCAGCAAAGACACGGGAACCCAGGAGAGAATTTTCATAGAAGGATTAGAAAGGGAATTTATTTATTCCCAAATAACCGATTTTATAGATCAGCCTCTGATTGGACAAAAAATAAAACTCAGAATTGCTTTTATTCGCGAAAAGGATAATGATTTTCCAAATATAGCCATTGTTACGAACAGCACAGAAAAAAATATGTCCATTCAAGATGTCATTAGTCATTATATTTTGCATTGGCCGAATTTTAAGGAAGGATTTGAAGACTTTGGATCAAAAGTGGAGAGGCCCTCATTTAAGGATTTTATGATGGCTCCTTCGCCAGAGAGAGTTCCTCTTTTCAGCGGCATAGGGCAATATAATCTTTTGGGGGGATGGACTGATCTCTGGACTATCATCGAATTCCTGTTGTCAGCCCTGAATCACTACTGTCAGAGACATTTCTTTCCTGATTCCTGTCAAACGCTGGATTTTTCAACCATCAAGGAGCGTTTTTATGACCTTGAGGGTTCTTTGCAAGAATCCGGAGATCTAACCATTGTGACTCTAATTATACCTGAGAATTATGGCTATGCGCAAGACCTTAAATATGCGATCAGACGAATCAATGAGCGCGATATTAGAATTTCCCGGGGCAAAAAAATATTTTTCAAATGTCACTCAGGATAAAAGCGGTTTCTTAAATTTCTCTGTCTTTTTATTCCGTCCCTTGACTTTTCCCTCTTTAATATGTTATATTTGAAGAGCCTTAAATGCATTATAATCAAGCAGCATTATTTCTGGCCACGGAGAAATAATGAAAGATAAACACCACAATAGATCACCCATCATTTCATGCAGCGCCTCAACTGTTCTGGTTGAGGACTTTTTATTTCTCCACCCAGAAAAAGAGGGAAGCGACATTCTCCGGACGTAATATCGGCCGGGGGATTTAAATCCTCTTTTGTTCTTACATATCAAAACAAAAAAGGTAACGCAAAGACCAAAAGGGGCCGGTTTTCGTGGAAACCGGAAATAGAGACCCTTAGTAAGGCATTCCGCTCTCTAAGGTTGGGGAGAAAAGAAAGGGTCATCTGTCATTTTTGTTAGGCACAAGGGAGCAGCAACGATGAGACGAATAAAAAAAAGACAAGCACAAAACCTGATTGAATACTCTATCGTTGTTGCTATTGTTTCTGCAGCTGTGATCGCCATGAGCACCTATGCCTATCGTTCGATTCAGGCAACCCAGAAAATGATAGAAGAGGAAGCCAGAGATAAGTGACATTCATCCCTGAGTAATCAGGGTTATCAAGACGACTTTGCAGGAGGTGAAAACTAAAATGAGAAAAAAGAGAAAAGGACAAAGTACGCTGGAATACGTTATCTTGATTACGGGCGTTGTGATTGTGATTATTGGTGTTATGGTTGAAGGCGGATTATTCCAAAGTGCTCTGGAGAATACCGTTGGGTCAACAGCTAATGGTATGTCGACCATGGCCAATCGTTTGGCCGGTTCGCGGCCCTTGTCGCCTAAGAACGGTACGTAATCAAAAAGCTAATGAATGTTGTTATGGTTTTTCATAGGAGGTGAAATCAATGTTAATTAAGTTGAAAAAGAAAATCAAAGGGCAGTCCACGGCGGAATACGCCATTCTCATCGCCCTTGTCGTCGGCGCGATCACCGGGATGCAGGTCTATGTGACCCGCGCGATCAATGCCGGTGTTAAAGGCAAGACAGACGAAATGTCAACAGAAATGGGCAGCGCAACTACGCAATACGAGCCCTATTATCATGTGAAAGTATACGAACAGGAACGCAATGCTACTCAGTATCAGGATTATGATGCGGATAAAACAGAAGTGGGTGAAACAACTTATACTAAAAGAGCCAGTGACGGTTATACATTGACCACGGATGTCAATGGCAATTAAGCCGACAGCAGATGATCTGTGTTGATATATTTTATTTAGGGAGGTGAAATAAAATCATGTTAAGATTCTTACGGAATAAAAAGGCGCAGAGCACTTTAGAATACGCCATCTTGATTATTGTCGTCTTAGGTGCTTTGCTCTCTATGCAAATGTATATTAAACGAGGTGTTCAGGGACGTTACCGCCAGGCCACTGATGATATCGGTGATCAGTTTTCTCCTGGCAATACCAGATACTACCGATCAACGACGACTCAAACCCATTCCAACGAAACTACAATAGACGGACAAACAGAATCCCGGCTTCTGGATGATGAATGGACGAATGTCACTTATTCGGCTAATCTCATCAATGTCCAGCAGGAATACTGGGGATCGGAGACAGAGTAATCAGTTTGTCGAGTACACGTTGATCAAAGAATGAGAAGAACTGGCCTGCCGGGAGGAAGATATTGTGGCAGGCCAGTTTTTTCGGCAGTTTCTTTCAGAATTATTAATATTAGTATTAAATGTTGACTTCAATTATCAACAAGCTTTAATATAAATAAGGCGTAGAATGTTTAAAGGAATTAAGAAAACAAAGGCTCAGATTATCAGCGAACAGGCGATTTTGCTGGCTTTGGTCGTGGCCGCGATTACAGGAATAAGCGTCTATGTCCAGCGCGGTTTCATGGCGGCGATGAAAGGAGCCCATGACCGCTCCTTCGCCGATGCCAAAACCGCTTTTTATGTTTCCGGATCCGCGGGTGATTTCGTTGATCAGTACGAGCCGTATTATGTTAATTCCACTCGCGAGATCAAACAGCAAACCCAAGATATCGATCAATTGTTTCCGCTGGCTACAGGACAAGAGTATGAGGGCGCGGACACAGACACGACTTCCGTCATATCCGAGGGAGAAACAGCGCCGCCCGGTGAGGCCGATTAATATGAGAAAAATATCGAGACATTTTAATAACAGAGCCCAATCCTTGATGGAATATCTTCTGGTGGCCGGCGTGGTGGGTTCCTTTTTAATTTTAATGCGCCCTTTTCTGATGCGCAGTGTCCAGGCGACCATCAAAATGGCATCGGATCAGGTCGGCATTCAGCAATGCGCCGAACAGCAGATCGATGAAACCAGCGGCTATATTGAAGAGAGCTATTCCGCTGTCCGTTATACTCAGGGGAAACAATTATTGCAAAGCCCGGGGGGCGCGATCGATTATATTTACGGAGATTCTTCCGAAGAAGAAAGCTCTTCGATCG
This sequence comes from uncultured Planctomycetales bacterium, assembly GCA_964478715.1. GTDB lineage: Bacteria > Omnitrophota > Gorgyraeia > Zapsychrales > JBDRMG01 > CAYZIY01. Next base: position 57,663 of record CAYZIY010000004.1, on the reverse strand, counting down.
TGAATATGGGATTAACGAACCGCACGTATTAACGCGAAAGAGATAAGCCGCGCAAGTAAGAGGTTAGATAAAATGAAATGCATACGAAAAGCCCAGTCAACGCTTGAATATTCGATTCTTATCATTGTCGTGGCCGGCGCTCTGCTGGCCATGACCATTTATATCAAGCGCGGGATTCAGGGTCGCTGGAGAGGGCAGATAGATAATTTCGGCGATCAATACGATCCGACGGTCGCGGTGAGCAACATCACTTTTACCACTGTCGGAAACAGTGTGTCCGAATTGTCGATTCAGGAGGAAGCTGGAAGCTACTGGTCGAAAAAGAAAGACTCGGCCTATGCCACCGAAACAAAAACAGGCCAGACCAATGTCCCGAATTATTGACACGCTTTAGTTAGATATCATGAGAAATCGAAAAAAACGTAAATTATTATCAGCCCAAACCGCCACCGAACTCGCCGCTTTCGGCGTGATTTTGCTTTTTATGCTGGGGCTGTTGATCCGCTACGCCAGCCACAGCAATAATGTGCAAAACCACTGGATGAAAGCGACGCGCCTGGCTTTAACAAAGTCTTTTCATTCTTCCTGGCAGCTTGATTCTTCCGGGAAGGCAGAGAATTCCTCCCGCATCATGGCCAGCGTTCTGGTGATCGAGGACCGCAAGGATGTTGATGTGACCGGCAGCAGCGGCAAATACGGTCCCGAAGCCCGCAGCGCTTATGTGTTTGGCGGCGGCGGCAGTATGACCAACAAATTGATGATGCCGGCGGAATTCGGAAAGGATGACGAAGTGCCGGTGATGGATTTATATGTTAACGGCGAGCATTTCCCTTTAAGCGTGGCCGCCTATCGGATTTATTGTTTTGCGGATGATGAAGGCCAGTGCACGGAACATCCGGATTCTGTCTTTGTTCCCGATTCGATGGAAGCCGGGGAATGCGCGGGCTTCGATTGTCCTGTTTTTTATACGAAAATTCCCGGGCCGGCAGGAGTGAGCGCGGACTGGGATTCAAACGACACAGAAAGATTTGATTATAATCGCAACGGCGCAACAGGAGAAACAATACATTATGGGGGATTCATTTATAGAGACGGCGATGTCATGTATCCCAATCGAATGGCCTGGCAATGGCGCAAGGTTCCAGGCCTGACAGAGAATTTTCTTATTGAGGAAGGCGCTACGCTGAGTTACGATGTCGACGGAGACCTGAAAGAAGAAAAAGTGTTCGGCCTGGAAGACACTAATCAGGCTCAGTTTAATACGACAGCCCCGTGGCAGTATTCCTCTTCTCCTTCTTCAATATACGGGTGTGAAGGTTCAGGGATCGTCAAATATGCCTGGGTTTTGGATATGCAGGAAGGCGATTATGATCAAACCTATAATACCTATGACTATGTGGGAGGGCCGACACCGGCTGAACCCGGGGGAACGGATCAGAAAAAGCCGGGCCTGATGGATGAGACCAGAATCTATACCGAAACCCGCGACGGGACACTGCTGCGCATTGAAGAGGGAAAATTAGTTGCGGCCGGCGGCCAGGTGGTGCGCAACACCCGCATGACCGACCGGTTGTCTTTGATTGAGCGCAAATTTCAGCTCAGTAATGATACCGGGCGCCTGTGCGGCAATGGGACGGGGAAAAGTTGGGACGTAGGTGAGGGTGTTCCTAATTATAAGGTCAATCCCTATGTGGAATCCTGTAATGACTGTCTCAGTGATGCCAATATGTTTAAAAACTGCTTCGATGAAGAGCAAAAAGTTTTTTATATCCGCAGCCGGATCGAGGATCGCGGCGGTCACAGATGGACGGTCGATGTCAGTGATGACCAAATGCCGATTCAATAAGGATGAGGATTAATGTTATTGTCTTTGAAAGCAAAAATCAAAACAGGAAAAGCTCAAGTGATGATCGAATTCACCTTCAGCTTTATCATCGTTCTTATTTTAATTTATGCCTGCGTGATGGCTTTTCGCTGGGCCGGGGCTAGCTTGGCCAGCGGCCGGAAATCTCACGATGATCAATTGACCCAGGGGATCGAGGAAGACTGGGGCCTTCTTGAAGGTGATGAAGGACCCATGAAGCAGACCAATCCCATTTTTTACGAGTTTGAAAAGCTTAACATGATTCATTATTGATGACGCAAAAGTATAAGCGAGGGTAATGTGTTTCAAATATTTAACCATCTTATCAAAAGACATTCCCGTAAAATAAATGGAAAGGTTGTTTCAAAATCCTCTAGCTTGCTTTCCAGGCGGGCCCAGGTAGCGGTGATTCTTGTTTTGGTTTTCGCGGTAGCTCTGATCTTTTTCGCGGCCACGCTCAATCTGGGACGGATCAATCAGTCCAAAACAGCCGCCACTTTAGCCAGCAATCAGGCGGCCGCTTTCTTGGCCTCGGAAATGGCTTCTTACGCGGAGTATTATTATCAACACGCGGGCGACGAAGAGTTCGGAGACGATCTCACGGCCTGCAAGCATACCGATGTCTTTACGGCGGTCGTTACTTTTATTGCCAGCGTCATCCTGGCCGTTATTGTAACGATTGCTACCGGCGGCTCCGGGGCCTCTTTAGCGGTGGGGATTATCATAGCAGCCGTTGCTACTGCTATATCGATAAGTATTTCTTTAACCGAGATCGAGCCCGGCATTACCGATCAGTGGAACAAAATGTTGGAAGCTATTGACCTGGATATTGTTGATGGATTTTTAGAGCGTGGTGTGATGCTGGGCTTGCAAAACGCGGTGATGGACCAGGAGAAGATGATCGACTTTATGGACATGGACATGGACGGGATGTGGGGGCCTGATGCCACTGACGATAAAGTTTCTCGCCTCACCTATCATATGCATGAGCGTGTTTCCCGCCTGGCTTTGGTGGGAGCTGATTCGCGGATAGAAGCGATTGAAAAATTTCAGAAAGCCATTGGAGAGTTTTTATTAAAAGAATGGAAAGGTGTCAATGATAACTGGGGCTTGTGGGATCCGGTCGGGAATTATTGTCCGGACGCTGGTCCCAAGCATGAATGCTGTGAAGACCCCAAACCTGCCTATTGCAATTGTTGTTGTCTTCCCAAGACAGAGGGTAGAACTGGAACCTGGTTTGAAGAAAAAATAACTACGCCATTCGGAAAAAAAATAGTATTTTTTAGAAAACTGAAGACTTATCCCAGCGAGCCCAGCTACAACAATACCTTTAAAGGAGATTCCGGGCTGAGGCCTGATGTTTTACCACCGATTGCCGATGAGCCCAATCTCCGTCCGAGCTGCTGTGATACCGGCGGGCCGGACGAATGCGGGGTTTCAACTGATTGCCCGGATCATGACTGGCCCAATGTCTATGATCGATACGCTGAGAATAAATACAACAATAATCCCGGAGCGGGGCAATTCGTGTCTTTTCGGGAGTTCGTCGGGCGGGATGATAATAATCGATACTGGAGGGGTGATACCCGCAAGGATAAAAAGACCAGTCCTTTAAACCCCGCCGGTCCTTCGGATGATTATGAGATCAATATCGATCCAGCTTCTGTGGATGGTTTCTGGCGACAAGAGGATGCGGAAGGCATCCTTTATCCCTATTTCTGGAAATTGGCGAAAGAGTATCAGAAATGGAATCTGCCTGACGACGGTCAATCCGGCACGGTCGGTCTGGGGCCTCCGGCTGTGCCCGAAGATCGAACGTATGAGTGCGACTGGTGTCATAGTTATCATCCGGACTGCGGTAATCTGAATCTCAATGGAAGCTTTACTCTACCGACAGATTCCGGTCCGCAGGTTTTTGCCTTTGATTTTGCCGATTCTTATTTTGTCACTTCAGCTTCTACGGCGCCCACTTGCGGGTTTGGCTCCATTGATGAGTATCATTTCAATGACTGGAATCCCGCCAACTGCTGTATTACTAATAATCTCACGGATAATTTTCATTATGCGGATGATTTGGAAATTCCGCAAAACGAATGTCCGGATCTCGAGAGTGAAGAGCCTCCTTTCTGGAAAAAAGGCGTGGATGATTTTTGTTCTGTGAATTTTCCTTATCAGAATGATTGCCCGGGCAAGCACTGCGACCGGGACTGTCACAATGGTTGGCTGTGCGCGCGGCAGTTGGTCGATCACGATCCCGAAGATTGGGATTATGACTGCGCTTGGGAAGATCCGGGTCAGGACCTGACAAGTTGGTCATGCCCTCCACCCGGCGGATGGCATTATTGGGTTGAGGATAATACCGATTATTCCCGCGTTCTGATTGATGAGTTTATCGACTGGGCCAAAAGTATTTTAAATAAAACGCCGGAGCGCTTGCACGCGAAATTCTCAACCTGGATTGCTGAGGCGATGAGCGTTCTTGATTCCAACGACGGAAAGCTGATGGAGTTACGTGAAAGTATAGATAAAATCCATCGTTACATCAACGGATGGGCCAACGGCGTCGGGAGTTATTCTGTCGCATTTAATGATCCCGGCTCTCCGGCGGTCTGTAACGGCCAAACATTACCGGGTATTATTAACTGCCTTGATAATCAAATCACTAACCGGGTTCAAAGAGCGGGGATCGTCTATAATTGCATGATCAAATGCGCGTGGAGCGATCCCGGCACCGGCGATTATTGTTTTAATACTTGCGGAGACGATTGCTGGTCTAATAATCCCATCGGGATCTCCAATCCGGATTCTTTTCCTGACGCGGATAATTATGAATATTGCATGGTTCCGCATAATATTCCCGATAGAACATATTTTGATGCTTTGTTCTTTAGCATGTTTAATCTTTTGAAAGAAGCCCGCATGTTTGAAATCCGCAGGGATTATCTCCAAGGTGTCCGCGATGAGGCCCAGGAGAAACTTGATGAGCTTCAAACAGCCATGAATAAAATAGATGGCTTGCTCAATGACGGTAGAGTAGACGATATTATTAAGTATTGGAAAGATTTGGAGGAAAATAATCGCTATGAACTGGCTAAACTGGCTCCCTGGGTGATTTACGGTTACAAAGACCCCAAAGGATACTGGCATTTAGTCCAGTCCCAGGCGGCGATGCCAGGAAAATGCGCCGGCAAATGTTCCCGCAAAGAGGAATTGGCCGAGCCCCGCTGGCCGTGGATAAAAACCTATAACAAAAACCGGGGGATGAGCCGGTGTTACACCTTGCTGGACAGCTACGCTTATCCAGAAAGCCATTGCGATGATGATAATTTAAGCGGTTTCGATGCTGCCAAAGATTGCTTCCAAGGCGGGCGGGTCAAATCACGGGTGATCACTTATGATCAGGACCGGGATCTCTCCTTGAAATTTGCCAATAATGTGCCCTTGTGGAAATTTATTTTCCGCCATCCGGCCCAGCAGGGATCAACGGCGGCTGATATTGCCGCGATTGAAACGTATTGTGACAAAAGCGAAGACGGATCGTTTATGATTAACAATGACGGTGTTTCTACCCCCGCGGATCCGCTTGGTGGCGGTGCGTTTAGCTGGGGATTCGATCAGACATGTAATCAATTGTCCGGTAGATATGTGGTCGAAAAGTCCAATTGCTCACCCTGCTTTGATGCGGCTTCGCGATTATTAAAGAAAGGCGTGATGTCAGACACCTGCGCGGATTATAGTTTCCGTCAGAACAGGTGGCCCTTTAGCTTCAGCAATGGTTTTCAGGTTCATTTTGTTCCTTGCGGCAAAGACGGAGCGAATCCTTTTTAAAGAAAGTAAACCCATTCATGTTATTAAGGAATTTCAAACAATCTAAGGCCAGTGCTATTTTGGAATATTCGGTTTTCTTAACGCTCTTGTTAGCAGCCGTTTTAACCATGCAGAAATTCATTGTCCGGGGGTTTGCCGGCCGCTGGAAAATGACCGGCGATATCTTCGGCCAGGGCATGCAGTATGATCCCGATAAAATCATTGATGAAGAAGCGCTCAATCCCTTTAATAATGAATGGTACGATGCCGATGACTACCAGCAATGTTATGATGATTGCCGCAAAAGCTGTATGCTTTATACTCTATGGGATTCCGCGGCCTGCGGTGATGTAGATTGCGCCTCAGGGGATTTTATCAAATGCGACCGCTGCTGCGATGCCTGCTGCGCCGGCGTTCTTTAAAATTATTTTTCAAAACTCAATTCAACAAAGAAATTTGATACAATAAAAATATGCTTCTGGTTGTTATCCTCACTCTGGTTTTTGCTTCGGCGGCCTTAATCGCCTATATTATTATCCCCTCGGCCACGGGTCTTTATGTTTCGGCGCAGCGTAAGCGTTCCGAGTCCCTGGTGGATGATATGGATCGGATTTTTGTCCGGGTTAAACCCACCAAAGTGATTCTTCTTTTTTCATTAGGACCGCCTCTTTTGGGTCTGGCCGGGTTTCATTTTTTTCCCGCCTTTCGGCTTATCGGCGTTGTCGCCGGCGTGGTTTTGGGCTTCATCGGCCCCAGCATCTATGTCAAAATGCTTGCCGAGCAGAGAAAAGAAAGATTTCAGAATCAACTGGTTGATTCCCTTATGATCATGTCCAGCTCGCTGAAAGGAGGTTTAAGCATTATTCAGGCCATGGAGGTGGTCAATGAAGAGATGCCGCCTCCGATCAGCCAGGAGTTTGGCATCTTATTGGGAGAAAATAAGATGGGAGTTTCTCTGGAGGAATCGTTCAGCCGGCTTTATGAACGGGTGCCATCAAACGCGCTCCACCAGCTGATTACGGCCATTCTTCTGGCCAGGGAAACCGGAGGAAACCTTCCTGTGATCTTTAACCGCATCGTGACCACCATCCGGGAAAACAATAAAATCAAAGAGAATCTCAGGAATTTGACTCTGCAGGGCAAACTCCAGGGAATCATTATGAGCGCTTTGCCGATCGGCTTTTTGATGATCGTTCTTTCCACCAACAAGCATTTCTTTGATGTCATGCTGGAAACCCAGCAGGGGAAGAATCTGCTTGTTTTGGCCAGCTGTCTTCAGCTGATCGGGATGTTTTTGATTTATAAAATCAGCAAATTCAAGGATTTTTAATGGTTACCGCAATTACTTTATTGATATTCAGCTCGATTATTTGCCTGACGGTTTTTGTGACGGCTTTCATTGACGTGGAAAACAGGCCGCGTTTGCGTCCTATCGATCCGCATGCTCCCGTCGAGAAAAGAAAGACTCCTTTAATCAAACAGATTACCCGGGCGGTTGCCGCCTTCAATAAGCCGATTTGCGCTGGTCCTCTGGGCAAGCGTATGGCCAAGGATATTGCTGTGGCGAGGGTGAACCTGACTCCTGAGGAGTTTCTTCTGATCAAGGAGCTTCTTATTATTATCCTCATGATCATTTTTTATCCCAAGAATCCCGATTTCATTATGGCTTGGGGTTTGCTTTGTTTTGTTTTTGGTTATATGTTTCCGGAAATTTGGCTCAAGGCCAAGATTAAGCGAATAAAGAACGAAATTATTAAAGAACTTCCTGATATGATCGATCTTCTGGCGCTGTGTGTCAATGCCGGGCTGGATTTTATGCTGGCCTTAAAGTGGGTGATTGAAAAGTCCAAAAAGTCTGTTTTAACCGATGAGCTGAATTTGATTATGCAGGAGATCAATGTCGGTAAAACCCGCAAAGCGGCTCTAAAAGACTTATCTTCAAAATATGATCTCACCGATGTATCGACCTTTACCCGTACGCTTATTCAAGCTGATCGGATGGGGACTTCGGTGGCCGAAGCTCTTAACATTCTTTCTGAGGATATGCGTTTAGCCCGTTTTCGCAGGGGAGAACAGATTGCTCTCAAGGCGCCCCTGAAAATGCTGGTTCCCCTTCTATTCTGCATCTTTCCGGTTGTGGCTATTCTTGTGGCCGGCCCCATATTGATGGATTTCTTCCATAGAAATCCCGCTGGCAGTCTTAATAGCGCGATTCGATAATCCAAATTGGACAATAAATTCATTTAGCGCTTAGAAGATAATGTCCATTTAAAAAATTATTAAAATAATTGTCCATTCAGGAATACTCTATTAAAATTCTAAAAAACCGTTACCTCTAAATTTATACATTTTTAATAGGTATATTAATATAAATAAAATAAAGTAGAATTATTAAAATACTTCAATATATTTTTGATAAGTTTGTAACATATTGAAATAACAGAAATTAATCGGTCTAAAAAAATCCCGTTTTCTTGACTTCTGCATTATATATGTTATATTTATAATGCAGTTGATGGAATCGAAAAGGTAATCGCCAGAAAAGCGGTTGCAAAGCCACGGGATCAGAAATGATCTAATTTAGATTTATAAGGCTGCCGAAATCCATTTGGTTTTCGGCAGCCTTTTTATTTTTTCTGCCCGTACTGTCTGGCCAACAGGAAGGGAAGCCACGGAATGACAATTAATTATGTAAAACCACGGAATAAATGTTTATACTATTGTATAAATAGTTCTAATTTTTTTGATTGGAAATTTATAGCCCATATTCGCGAGTCGAATATGGGTTTTTTTATAAAACGGTAAAGTTAAACCTTAGGTAATGCAAATGAATGAAAGAATGGACATAAATAACAGCGAATCAGAAGACTCAGGCCAGAGTAAAACTGATATTGTTGTTGATCAGCCATTTCAAAGCCGTTTCAAGAAATGGATCAAAATTGCTGCCATTGTTGTCCTTGCCTGTTTCATTCCGGAACAAGTTGCCTGGGCCATCAATTATAATCCTTATGTCCTGCACAAAGAACAGGCTTCGCGTTATATCAGCCCGCAGGCCTCTCAAGAAGAGATCCGAACCGCTCAAATTGCCGGAAATGTCGAATATTTCCTGAACCAGATTGCCCATCAAAAAGACCCCAAACTCCATATCCGCCTAACGAATAATAATCTTCCCGATTATGCCGATGAATCAACTGCGCCTTCGCTTTTACTGGAATCTGAGCGGTCATTCACTTCTCAAGACATTGAGAACATTTACCTTTGGCTGAGAGAGCCTGAGATTCACCCCCTAAACTGCGGAATTTATGCCCTGAAGGACATATTAACCGCTCATGAAGTAGATACCACCTTGGAAGAACTCTCGGTAGCCACGATTTTGATTGATTTACTGTATGATGTGATCAAAGCCGGTGATCCCAAACTTAAAACCTCTCTTTTTGCCATCAATAAATTGGCTGCCGCTTATGGTTTGGATTATAAGGCATTCAGGATCCAGCCGGAGCATCTTTCTTATTTCCCCCCTCCGTTTTTAGCCAGCTTAAAGCAGGAACACTTTGTGATGGTGACAGGTTTTGATGAAGACAATGTCTATTTTACTGATCTTGGAAATGCCATGACTTTGTCCAAAGAGGATTTTATGCGTGATTCCACAGGAATTGTTCTAGCGTCCAGTCTGGACAAACCAGAGGAAGTGAGACGTGTTCCGGATGAAGTTCTGGCTTTTGTATGGGGATCAGGCTGGAAGAGTCACTGGGATGACTATCCTGGTTTGACCAGCAAAGAGGCTTGGAGCAATATTGGTGCGAGCGTTGGATTTAGTGTTTTGGCTGTTTTTGGAGGTGCGTTTTTCGGCCATTTGACAGGCCTTAAAGAAATTCTCTCTTTCAAAGATCTTTTATGGATGGGAATGAATAGCGCCATGGTCAACCAAGCAGTTGGCCGCATGCAGGCAGCGGTGATGTATTTGGGCATCAAAAAGGGCTGGTGGAATGAAACCTGGGGAACGATATTAAGCAGTGCTCTCGGATACGCTTTTACCATGGGATTCAGCGCTTTTCAGGATTCTATTTTTGATGAAATGCTTCAGGAGCGCCTGATGGATGCGACCACTGATGCTATGCGCGGGGCTTTGAAATCCTATCAAGAAGCCTTAAGAAAGCGGGGAGTTTTGCAAGCTGGTCAAACCCTTGATGAGTTGTCCGACGAGGCGGTTAAGAGCATATATGATCAGGTCATTGATGGCCAGCTTTTAGACCTTTTAAAAAGTGAGATAACAGATCTAAAAAAACTTACCGAAGAACTTTTTGCCCAAAATGCCGGAAATATTCTGGGCCAAACCATGGCCGACAGTTTGACCGGCACTATGGAAGAGATGTTCACTAAGATTTTCGATGCAACCGGCATCGACATGTTCACCGATATCACCATTGGCGATTGCCTGGAGAAAATCGGTTCCGGATTCGGCAAGGGATTTATTTACGGTGGATTTAAAACAGCGGTGGATATCTATATTGTCGAACCTCTGCTTCTTGATGAAGACAAGGTCAAAAATCCAATCTTGCGAAACGGTCTCAACAGCATGATCTCAACGGCTGTCTCAACTCCGGTAATGGCCGGTTTAACCTTTGGCATTGATAAGCTGGGAACACTTGACGGCGGTGAGAACAACTGGTTTGCCGGAGATTTTGGCGTGGATGCCGGAAATAATTTCTTTAAAGAAATGGGCACGCAAATTACCGATTATGTCCTGCCGGCTATCGGCAATCAGGCCATCTCAACCGGTGTCACCTATAGTATGGTAGCGGTGATCAATGCGATTCGCGGGAAAATGGGTAAAGAAGATCTGGATTTAGACGGTGATCATCAGTTTTTGATGATGGCCCTAGAGAGCACAAGCGGTTCGATCGGTAATTATCTGATCGGGCGCGTCAAAAACAAAGGAAGACCAAACATAAGAAGTGAGAACAAAAATTCATTCCTCAAATATGTTCATCGCGTTCTGGCTAATCCGATTACCCGCGCGGCTGTGCTGGGACTCATTGCTCACCAAATCGACAAAGCACATAATAGATCAAGGATGATCCAGGCGGATAAAGCTAAAGCCATGCAGGAATATGAAGATGATATCTGGGCTGTGCGCGGCAACCGCATGACGAAGGAAGAATTTCAGGAAAAATACCAGGGCATGAGCAAAGAAGAATGGGCCACCCGCAAGGCCAAACAAAAGACCAAGATGGAATTCTCGGTTAAGGGCTTTGCTCTGATGGCCCTTGCGGATGCGACTCTGGCGGGCATTACCGGTCTGACCAAGCGTGATGGCCGGGGAATCGGGGAGAATTTGTGGAATGATTTCTCAACAGTTCTGGTGGCTGATATCTCCGATGCCCTCTTTGGCGTGTCCATTGATCAAGGCGGCGGACTCTTGATGAGACGCCAGCGTTCCATTATGGACGCTAATACTATGGTGGATAATCTGGGAGTCTTAAGCGGAGTGTCCGCTTCCAATTTGGCTCAGCTCAAAGCGGCTAAAAAAGAGATCGTTGATCAGGTCAATAAGCAATACGAAGAAGCAAGAAATCTTCTGGAAGTCGGAGCTATTTCGGAAAAAGAATTCAATGCGCTGTTTGAAGGCAAAAGTGCCGAAGAATATGCCGAAGGGATATGGAAAGAAAATCTTTGGGGCACGATGCGGGCCATGAGCCATCAGGGCACTTATGAGCAATTCAGCTCCCGTATGGGAAAAAATATGGTTTCGGCGGCCGCGGGGGTGACCAGCCTTGCTTTAGGGGAAGTGATCGGTCCCTTAGTCGGATTAAAAGGCCGGGAAGAATTGACCGTGGATGAGTTGGCCGAAAGAATGGGCGAAAAGAAATTTCTTGAAGTTCTTAAACAAACAGGCGATTTACAAATGGCTGCCGTGGCTAAAGAATTGGAGAAAAACCGCGTCACGAGCAAATACGCGTCTGCTCGCACCAAAGCTGGCGAGAAAGCCGGAAAGCAAGCCTATCAGCTTGCCTTAGCTAACGGCCAGAGCGAATCAGAAGCCGAAGCGGCCAGAGACCGGGCCAAAACAGATGCCGAAAAGCGTTATGCGGTGATGACCGGATATAATTTGGCCAATATGCTGGGATTCAATGAGCGCGGAATCAAATTGGTCAGACGGGATAATGCGGCCAAAGAAAAAGCGCTGGCGGCCGGGCAATTGGCTTATGAAGATTTTCTGATTGACGCGGGAGTGCTTCAGGAGGCAGAAGCTGCCAGAGAGTCAGCCTATATCGGCGCGCTTTACAGTTTAGTTGACACTCCAGAGGCGGCTCAAATGATTGCCGAGGGAGCTTATCAAAATGTCCTCAAAAGCCACGGGGAAGAGGTGGCCAGCGCCGATAAGAAAAAGAAACAAATTTATGATCAAGTTCTGGCCAAAGAGCTTAAAGACCAGGGAAAAAATACGCATTTTCGTTTCTTTGCCGAACGGGATTTGGGTGATGCCACCGAGACCCTGCACTGGATTGACGGACCTCTGATGAATTCCTACCGCATGGGCGTTATGGACCGCAAGACCCTGGTTCTGCATATGGGCGCATTGAGCGCCGGCTGGCAGAAAAAACTCAATATGGATGATGAGGATATTCTCTTTGAGACAAATATTGACGAAAAACCCTTCTTTACGGCCGCGCTTCCTGATCGATTCATGGAAGACAGCGATGCTGATGCGGCCAAAGTCGGAGATAATTTCCGGGTGCGCGGTCTTTTGGATGAAAGCGTAATGGCCGGCCGGGATGTCACTCTTGATTTCGAACTGATCAATGAAAAGAAAGCTGAGCCGGTTTTGGGAAGCCGGTTTTTAGGAGAGCTTTTTAACCGCAAAACCACCAAAAAGAAAAGATTCCAACTGACAACCAATCAGCTGACCAAAGATAAAAAAGTGGTTGTTTCCATTTATGATAAAAACGCAAAAAGCGGTAATTATGCTTCGCGTTTTGGAGAAACGCAGGTTTTTACCTCGAGCTTGGTGCCGGCTCAGGCGGCGCATTATGGAGATTTGGGACAGGTCGAAATTCTTGATGTTGATTTAACGACAGGCCAGCTCGTCAGACGAAAGGTTAGAAGAGATCAGGTCACCCAGGAAGACTGGAACAAGGCTCTTCAAATGGCTGAGGCCGATCCTCAGGCGCGCTACTATGAGGTGACCAAACGGGATAAGGAAGGAAACATCACCGAGCTTCAGGAGGCCGAGTTAATTACTACCGAACAGGGAACCCGTCTGGTGCCCATCCCTGATACCAGCATCAGAGTCCATCTTCCTGTTGGAGAAAAGCAATATATTTTCGCCGGGGCCGGAGAAGGATTGGCTGTTGTTGAAGGCCAGGATGTGGATGCCGTGACGGTTGGCGGCAAAAGATATGCAAGAGGTTCCCAGGGATTTGAAACCGCTCTGCGGTTGGCCCAAAGCGATCCTTTGGCTGTGTTTGAATCAAAAGGAGCTGACGGACAGTACGATCGCGTTCAGCTGGGCATGCGGGTCAATTCTTTAAATCTTTATAATCATACCGACCAAGACGGGGCGTCTGTGAAAATGGGCATTACCCGCATGGCTCTGGATGACGGGACCACTCTTTCAGTGGATACGGTCGGCCGTCGTTATTTTAACAAAAAAGGCGATACCTTCAAGGAACTTCAGGCCGCTTACCGAGCGCAGTATAACGAAGCCGAGGGCGGACTCGAAAGAGATATCAGCGGGCTGAGCTTGGCGGCTCTTAAAGATCATCAAACGATCAAGCATGTCTTTGCCGACGGGGAATACTATGCCATAGCGGATTTATCCGATGAACAGCTTACTCAATATATGGCCCGGTCTGAATACGGCAAGCCGGTACAATTCCTGACAGATTTCAAAGAGGCTGATATCGACCGCAGTCACGAGGCCAAGCACATGAGAGGCGTGGCTGAATTCTGGGGCCGCAAAGGCAAGGGTGCCGCTTCCAAATTGGATATTCAAACCTATGACAAGCGCGCCTTCTCTAAAGACTTGCTGGCTAAGATGGATTCCAAGCAGGCTGCCTCTTTAACGCCGCGCCAGTTGATTTTGCAGGAAAAACGGACCTATATCGGGGATGAAGATGAAAAGCTTACGGCGGCTGTATTATTTAATCTTCCTCAAAAGGCCACGCAGGCGGGTGATCCGATTATATCCGATTTAGCCCTCCAGACTGTTAACGAAATGGGTATTACCGCGCTGGATACAGGAGCGCTTAAAAAATCGCTTCGCGGCCTGCAGCTTACTGAGGGAACGGTATCAAGTATTTTAGCCGAGGAACAAGGTCGGTTGATGAGAGAGGCCGGTATGGATGAACTGGATGCCGCTAATTTACCTGCCAATCTTCAAAAACTCAGGCACATGGTCCAAGAGACACCATATACGGGAAAACTCACGCATCAAATACTGGCCCGCAATATCGATCTTTCCAAAGGCGAGGTTGATTTAGGGGGCGCGACCATTGATTCATTCTTTGCTGACGGCCGCGGCAAAACGGTTCGAAAAGAGCGCGCGATCCTGGGTGATTATCAAAAAGTTGTCATGCGCAATCTCTTCGATGAGTTCCGCGGAAAGTATAAAAACATCAGCGACGGAAACGACGGCGGCGGGGAAGGCGGAACAAAAGCCGATCGTTACGCATGGAAGAAAAATTCATTGTCTGAGGTGGCGAGAGTTTCCCAGCAGCTTTACGGGCAGCTCGCGCCATTTTATCATCCTGAGCTTTTCCGCACCGATAGTGAAGCTCTTTATGCGGCCTATCAAGTTCTCAAGGAGGTCGATGCGACAGACGCTCAAACTTTAAGACATCAGATCAGCAAGGATCCGGCCTGGAATAATGTGACCGAAGAAGAGGCCAAGCAGGATATTAAGGGTGAAAGAATTGCCCATAGTGAAGAGACTGTCCAGGGATGGCTATATCAACTCGAGTCTATTGATCGCGGGGTTCGTGATCAAGACGGAACCCTCACTCACGCCCAGGAACAGGCGATCGAAGCGGCAATCGGCGCGTTCCAGATGGAGCACGGGATCAAGCAAAAGACCTATACGCCCGGCAATCCTTACACCCACGACTTAGATAAAGCAACGGCTGAATTTATTGCCCAGGAGTTCGGCGAGGGGGTTTTCGCAAAAGCTCTGGGTGTGGATCCATCCGAAGCTGGCGAGAAGACAGGACCTCTCAAAAAATCCAAACTTAAATTCACGGCCAACAAAGACGGGGTCATTTCTGATTATAATGTCGAAGCTTATGCGGTTTATAAACCCGAAAAAAGCCGTTTAGGTCTGACCAATAAAGTTCTTTTGCTTGGCCCAAGCGGCAAAAAAGGTAAAGGGAGCTCCGGCGAAGTGCCCAAGGCCGATACTTTTGCTTATGCCGAAGGCTTGGAAGACATGACCACCCTCTTAGCGCCGCGCTTACGAAATCTGGGACTTCGTGAAGAAGGGCAGATGATTGAAATTCAAGGTGGTGAAGAGGGAACGTTTAAACCTGTTGTCGGCGGCGGCAGCACGATTGTCTATCCTACCCGAGAAGAAGGGGGAGCTTTGTCACCAACCTCAAGCCCCTTAAAAGGTATTGTGGGGACTAAAAATTATGAAGGAACAGAAAAGCTGATTCTTAGAGAAGGCCCAGACGGCGAATTTATTTCAACTGAATATAGCGAAGGGCTTCTACAATCCTCGCGGACATTTTCCTATAAAGATCAAAACATTATTGCTGTTGGCGTGATGGGCGAAGACGGCGAAATTCATAATGTTACTCTTAACAGTGCTGATGTCGAAGGCGCGCGCGTGACACGCCAAGGCCAATATGCCCAGTGGCATGATGGATCATTCCGGGTTGTTGAGGAAGATAAAAATGGGAATCTCTCTGTGGTTGAAGACGGCAAACTTGCCTATCTAGATGTGGATATGAAAGGAGAAACATCGGATCAAATCAGGCCCGAAAATGTTGAAAAACTTCCTTCTGAGGTTCAGGAATTTCTGGGAGGCGGCATTGATAAACAGAAATACAATGTCCGCTTGACAAAGTCCAGCGTTAAAGATGGCGTGATTATCGGCATCGCCGAAGATGCGGATTTTATCGACACCGTTCGCAAAGATCCCATCACCATGGATGCTGTTTTCAATCGTTCATCCGATAAGGAGCTTTACGGCGCGACGATGACCGATGCCATGCAGGGAACAAGAACAACCTCCCGGGGTGTAGATTTTGGCGGGGGCGTTACTGATTATTTAAGTTATGTATTGAAACCGGAAACAGAAGCCGAGAGGGCTGCCCCCGAAGCCGAGGATCAAGAACAAGCCCAACAAAATGCGGCTTCTTTAGATCACCGTATTGTCGCGACCGATACAGAAATTAAAGTTACCCCTGTTAAAACAGCTTCCGGTGAAGATTCCCAATTGCTCGAGAGGCAACAAGGACGCCTGGAATTTGCCGAAGTCAAAGGCGGTTATCATTCTCTCGCCGGAAACGTAGAAGGCGGATCAAAAATCAAATACGAAGGATTTACCCGTGGCGGCCGTTTTGAAAGAACCTATTTTGGTGCTCAGGGAGATAAAACAGACGGTGGAACAAATGTCTTGGTTGTCCCTAACGGGGAGACAGTTAAAGCCACAGACGGCCAGCTGGACTTCACCGCTCTTGACTGGGAGAGAGTGGGGACTTGGAGAGAAGGCATTGGACCTGCCGTTGGCGGAGGCATAGCGACAGATATTTCTCGGCTTTATGGATTTAAGGTTTCGGGTAAAGACGGTTCCTTACTGAAAGTTGACGGGTCTCAAGTGGGGCTGGCCGATGGCTCGACCATGGAGCAGATTGCTTTGGGTCAAGAATCTATTTCCGGGTATGGGATGCAGGGTTGGAAAGGCATGGTGCGAGGCCTTCCCGAAGGATCTGATGAAGGCCGGTTCGATAAAATTTTCTCAGAAGACGATCATTTTATTTTAAGAAGCGAAAACGGCTCATTAGCTGTTGAGCGCGATTTTCTTGGCGGCGGGGGAAGCAGCAGCGGCAAACAGCCTTCCGAATTTTCCAGCCGAGCCTTGGGAGAAATTCCTAATGCCCGGGCCAAGTACATGATTTTAAAAACCGACAAAGAAGCCGAAACTAAAGCGGAAAAGATTAAAACAGATTTAGCTCCGGATAATATTCTGCCGGCTTCTGTTTTAGCGCCTCAAGGTTTGCATCTTGATTTCATGCCTACATTGCAAGGTATCACGCCGCTTCTGACAACGCCGGGATCAACATTTTTCTTCGGGCATCGTTCCGAGGATTCTCATGGCCTGGATAAAGATACGACCCTTGTGATGGAAGACAGAGTCACTGTTCAGGGTAAAGCTAGCGTTGAAGGAGAAGAACAGAGCGTTTCTTTAACGGGAGTCTCCAGGAAAACACCTTATGCTCGCGATCAGAGAGGCGCGATTATTCATATTCCGAAAAAATCCGAAAGCGCCAAAGGCGGCAAACAATTTTTCAATTTTGATGTTCCTCAATTGATTGACTTTAAGGGTATCAGTTTGGCTGCGGCCGGAAGCCAAGTTTATGACGGTGTTCTGCAGAATTTGTTTGTTAAAAATCAATTAACATCGACCAAAAAAGGCGGGCTGATCAAAGATAAATCCGTTAAGGAACAAGCGCATGCTGAATTGATTACTGATTCCTCAGGAGATCAGCACAGGGCCGTTGCTTCTCAGACAGGAACGCTCTTTTCGAGCGCTGAAGGCCGCGCAGGCGGTTTTGATGTGCAAAGTCCGACCCTGGTTTTTGATGCAGGAAATATTCTCTTTAAGCCGTTTTTTGAGGACAATGCGAAAGACGGCAAAAAAGCTGAAGAGCAAACTGATCAGGGAGCCACTTATCTTGATATAAACAATCAGTGGGAAACCGTCCAGCGTATTGACGGAAAAGGCGATCTGATTTCCCTTAATAAGAGTAATCCCTTCTCCTTGACTCTGGGAGCCATCCAGCAAACTGCAGACGGTGGCGCTCAGGTGGCTTTAGGCTCTACCCACACGGCCGTAGGGACCAAGGGGGTTTTAAACAGAATTTATGAAGGCCCCAATGGCCAAGAAAGAGAAGTTGATCTCGCTTTTGTCATGAAAGAAAAGACAGATTCCGATGGCAAGAAATACGCCGAGCGGAATATAACCGATATTATCAGCAAGCGGACCATCAAGAATTCCTCAGCTGCTGCTTTCCTAAATTCTCTGCACTCTTTTGATTCTTTAGCTGAGAAAGATACACCCTCTGCCAGGAATAATGACCTAACTCTTGAAAGAGGTGTTGCGTTGCATACCTTATCTGATGGGACAACTCTCGCATTATTTGACGGAGAAACAGTTGAGAAGCCCTATCAAGGCAAACTTTTTGATTCCAAAGGCAATGTTTTGTTTGACAGCTCCGCTTACGGAGATGATTTTGTGGGGCCGGTAGCATTGCCTCTGTTGACAATAAAGGCTGTCGCAACCGGTAGAAAAATGAATTCCGGTCAGAATGAAATCGTTACCTATTCTGATTCGGTTAGACTAGGAGATGGTACAAAAGGTTACATCAAACAGGATGCCGAGGGCAACAATATTGTCTATCTTCCTGGTGAGAATATCACGAGAGAAGAAGACGGTATTTACCTGGAAGCCACTGTTCAGAAAGATGGGACATTATCAAGATGGCAAGAAGTCGGAGTCATGGGGCAATCAAAAGAGAAAATTATCGAAGGCGCAAATCTGAGATCGACAGCCGGTAAAAACGGTATGGATATTTTGGCAACCGGAAAAACGACGGCTATTATTAACCTCAAAGAAAAAAGAAATGTAAAACTCTCGGATAAAGAAAGAAGCAGACGCGATGGGGCTGCAGCTGCTTCTTATGCGATCAGAATGGGAGGCGACAAACCCCTGGCGCCTAATTCACCTCTAGCTCAGGGCGGTGGTCTGGCAGATCTCTCGGGCCTCGATAGAGAAACAGGGAAAAATTATCATGCGGTTGATGCTGAACTTGCCTCTGAAATCCAGTCAATCACCAATCCGATTCCTACTGATATTGTCCGCCGAACAGAAAACCAGGTTGTTTTAGTTGATGTTTCCGGTGAC
This sequence comes from uncultured Planctomycetales bacterium, assembly GCA_964478715.1. Taxonomy (GTDB): domain Bacteria; phylum Omnitrophota; class Gorgyraeia; order Zapsychrales; family JBDRMG01; genus CAYZIY01. Next base: position 38,869 of record CAYZIY010000004.1, on the reverse strand, counting down.
AAACCTGTTCATCGCGTTCTTCAAGCCGGAGAAGAAGCAACAGTTCGACAAGAATACACCAACGATGAGGGTGAAGTCGTCGCTTTCATCGACAATAAAATAAAATCCGGAGAAACGGAATATGATGGGCCTACCAGAGAAGTGACCAATGCGGGTTATCAGCATGCAGACGGCGTCATGAGAGAGGGCATGCTTGTCAAGCAAGTGGGCCCGTATATTCAGATTTATGATAATGATAATGCCGAGGCGCAAGATGTTTACAAAAAGATGGATGCCGTTAATCAAGAGAAGGCACAACTGAGAAAACAACAAGAGAAAGCTAACAAGGATTTTGACATGGGGCGTTCGACAACAGAGATCAACGATGCCCTTTTAGCGCGATCTCAAATGAATAATGGCTACAATTTTATGATGCGCCAGAAAGACAATGAAATGGACCATCTGATTGAAGAAGAAAAGATGGCGGCCCTTTTTGTTGTTGATACCCGAACGTGGCAAAGAGTCGAAGGCGTTCAGAAGCTTAAAACCCGAGAAGGCGAATTTAATGTGACACCTACCGATATTTATAAAGATAATGTTTCCACATTTATTTTTGACGGTATGAGGGGTTCGGGATACCATACGGCTTTTTCCATGGGGATGATGAGAAGAGGATGGAGCCCTGAAGCGGCCCTTGCTTTTGATATGAGCAATCCTTCCCTTCTAACGGTGGCGACCTTACCTTTTGTTGCGGTAGGGGCTGGAGCTAAAGGAGTTCAATTAGGTGTAAAAGGGCTGAGGCTTCTTAGTGCTGCTTCGCGTTCGACCAGAGTTTTTAGGGCGGCCAATAAAGTTTTCAAAATAGGAAAACTTGGATCCAAATTAGGAAAATTTGATAAATCCTTGAAGATTCTCAATTCTGGAAAATCATTCAAAGCGACTAATTTTGGACAAAGACTTGCCAAGCTTCCGGGGGCAATGTCAACCGGTTACGGTGAATGGGGTGCTATTTCGCTCGCCGGTGATTTTATGACAGCAAAGGCTTATGGCAATGATTACGGATTAATCGATGCTGTAAAATCATTTCATAGTGGCGGTCAAATGGGAGCCTTAATGGTTGGCGGCGGCTTTGGTTTAGGAAGTGCTGCGCGATTTGTTAAACCCCTGGGTAAATTTACAAGAGTAAAATCATTTGGTGTTACAAAATTATTGCTGAAGGGATCAAAGAATACAAATTTTGCGCTTAAAGTAGGCTCCAAAGGCGCTCTTGGTATGGCGAAAGGTGCAAGATATGCAGCACCGGTGGCTGCAATGAATGTTGGTCGTGGCTTTGTTTTCAATATGCTTAATAGAGAAGAGGGCTATAGCCTTAATGATTTAGGTTGGGATGCAGGCATCGGCGCTGTAATGGGCGCTTTTGGCGGTTTTGGTGGGAAATTACTGAGTCGAACGAAATTAGGGAGAACTCTCCAGGGAAAAGAGCTGGTCCAAGGAAGTAATAGAAGATATAAAATGACGGATCTCTCTGTTAATGTTTCCTCTAAGATAGTTGGCTTTGGTTCGCTGGGAGTCGTTGGAGGAGTCGCAGATGCCGTTAGACGGGGAGAAGCCATTACTTCAGGAGGTATTATTCAAAACTTTTTATACGGTGCCGCAGGAGGCGCTCTTGCTGCAACAGCCAATCGATGGAGTTCGCGGATTCTTTATGGAGAAAAACCAACAGAGGCGATAGCTCAGGATAAAACATGGCTCGGTGAAAGAATTGATTTATTTAAGTCAGGCGCTAAAAAACGTACTCTTCAGGCAGAGGACAAAGTCTATGGAATGCTTGGCGGACGAGGCCGAAGGGTATATGACTGGGGATTAGGCAAAGTCAAGGGAGCCCGTCAAAGACTGGCGACCCTGAAAGCGGAAAATCCTTTGCGATATCAGTTGACGGTTAAGCAACCGATTTATTCTACCGTTGGCGCAGGAGCAGGTCAGGCCGTTTCTTATCTTGACGAGAGCCTTGATGGGAAATCTTTCTTCAGTCATGAAAGAGTTCAATATATGAAATTTGGGGCGATGGCCGGATTCATGGCAGGCTTAGGTCGCTATGCCTCTCAACGTTTAGGTCAGAAATTCAGAGCGGGTGTTCAGCCAAGCTTAACTTCTATCGCCGATGATGCCTATCTTGTTCCCAAGCTTTCTTTAGCCGGGGCTGTTGACTTTGTGGGCATCATGCCTGCTTGGGGCCTGGCCGATGCGCTTGTAATGCGCTATATTATGGGACAAGACAGAAGCGAATCTTTGCACCACACTTTGATTCCACAAATACCCACCGGAGAATTTGATTCAGGCGGAGACGCTATAATGGAAAATATGTCTCTGGCCGGGGCTCTTATGATGCACATGTCTGAAGGCGCCAAAGCCGGTTTAAAATTGGGACCCATGCTCGGCGTGGCTCAAATGCCTTTATCAGCACTGATGAAAAGCGGGAAAGCTGCGACAAAGCTTGGCACGGTGACTAATACGGCTTTCAAAACATTAGCCAGAACACACAATATGGGTATGACCGTAACACAGCTGACGGCTGTTGAGTTGGGTGTTGAAAATTTACTGGAAGGGACTGCGCTGGAAAGGAATTATTACAATGAAGGAATGGAGATAGCTCAGGATCTTGGATACGTCGGGGAAGATGCGCAAAATTATGCCGTAGGTTATATGGAAGAGAAAACCAAAGAATTTGCCGGTAATGCGGCATTTGTTTCTTTGTTTGCCAAACCGGCTTTCGGGCAGGCTTCTGCGCCTAAACCGGAAGGTAAAAGTACGATAGTTAAAGGTTCAAAATACGGTAGGGCGAGTGAGCAGGCCGCAAGATCTGCTACAGAAGGGGAAACAGGACCTATTGAGGTAGTTTCATCTCGCCGTAGCTTGAGTCAAGAGGGCTTACGATTTGCCGAGAGGACAACGACAGGTCCTATTGTTGATCGATTCGGCCGCACAATTTCAAGTTCTCGTAAAGGAACATCAGCAGAAACAGGCGGTGAAACATCAGGGCCGATTATTTTAGGCAGATCAGGAGAATCTTATATTACGGTCAGAGACAATGCTTCAGCTCCGGCATCTTCGCGTTCTCTTTCTGGCAGGTTAATTGATAAGATTAGAAGAGGATTAGTTTCTTCGTCATCGACGACCAAAGACGGGAAGAAGTCACTACAACATTCGACAGTGGAATATAGATCGATTTTGAATAAACGAAATAGATCAATATCTAGCGATCTTTCCCTTTCTCAATCAGGATCTTTGTACAAAGTTATTGAGGCAGGATTCGGAAAAATTAAAGGTCGTGTTATGGCTTCACAGATAGGGCAAAAAATTCTGGATAGCAATATTACTAAAATGGTAAACAAGGTTATGGCTCCGAGAATCGGAAAGCTAGGAAGGTATTTCTTATTAGAAGCTCCAACGGGTTCCGGTAAAAGCTCTGTGGGTGCTTTGGGTGCTTATACAGCCATGAAAGATCGCGGTGTTGATCGTCTCATTGTTTCTCGGGAGGTCAGCTCAGGTCAATTAGCCCAAAACTACGCTGAAAATTTCAGAATCGGTGAAAAGATGGGTATTCGGGTTGAGAAAATTACCCTGGATGCTCGCAAGGGTGGCAGTACAGATGCCGCCATGGAATCTGCTTTACGCACATTGGCAGACAAGAACGTGAAATTGGTTAATATTGAAGACATCACTCTAAAGTCTTTATTGGGTAGTTCTAAATATGCTCCTCGGGCCCAACAAATTTTAGCGGAACGGGGTGCCATGCTCTATTCTGGTGAATCAATGAGCCAGCCTTCCTTAAGCCAGGCAGAAGGACGAGGAGCACGTGTAAATACGAAGATTGCCGAGAACATCAATAGTACGATGAAAGCTTTGACCCGTGAGGGTAGTGTTGAACTTAAAGCAATCAGAGTTATGGAAAACGGAGATGTCATAACTGTTGCACATAGTCCGCAAGCCAAAGAATTCATCCTTCACCGAAATGGTAAAAGAGTCTCTAACGCAGTCACACTTGCTGAGCTTCGTAATACAGCGCAGGGCGCTGAGCAAATAGCTATGGTTCAGGCTGCTATTGAGGGTATGGTTGCTGTCAAATCCGGCGGAGAAATCCAAACGCTTTCAGCTCATCAAACCTCTCCGGTTGATCCTTACGGTATTGTTCATACTAGCGTTCATACGCATGATGTCCTTCGGGTTATCTCTCAACACTTAGCCAATCGGAGGTCAGCAAAGAGCGCGGGATGGGAGGTCTCTGAACTCAAATTAGGAGATTTGGTAGCCCAGGCAGAAGGAACGAAAATTTCCGATCGTGATGTTGTGAAAGCATTTAGAGATTCCGGCTTGGATGTTGTCAGCATGTCCGGAACCATTACCGAGGGTATGGCTCGTCAGGCCAAGCTCTTTTACAATGCGGATATTATCGGGAATGTCAAGAAAGCAACACCCGGTCAATTAGGTGGACGAAAACCGTTTGAATCCAGCCAGACCGAGTTTATTTCCGACCATAATATCTCCAGAGCATTTGATAGTGCCTTGGATGCAAGAATTGAAAAAGATGCTGTCGGCAATGAGCGGTTTGTTGAGCCGGAAAATGTCATTGTTTTTAATCACTTAATGGATAAACAAGCTTTGACTGGTTACGGCAAAGAAACAAGTGGGTATCACCGCTTCTTTACGCGTGGTGTAGAAAAGGCTGGCAAGAGAAAGGTTATTGTTCTCGATGCAGATTCCCGCATGTGGCTTGTCAAAGATAACAAAGCCGGATTTTCAAAAAGGAGCAACCGTGTTGAAATCAAAGATAGAGGAGATTTGGATCTTCTGATGGGGAAATCTCAAGATAAAAGAAATAATCTCGGAAAGAAAACAGGTACGCGAAGATTCTCTGATCCAAGTTTAGCTCGTTATAAAGGAGAAAAATTCTTAGTTTTGGCAGAACGCAATTGGTCGGTTGGTGAATCTCTGGTTGGAAGAAAAGGCGACCGCTTGGTGAGTGTCGCTGACAAAGGAACAAATTCATATTTCTTGGAGCAGGGTGCCGATCGCGTCAGAGGGCAGTATGATGCAAAAACAGATAGGCTTGATTTCAGCAAACCAATCGAGCAGAAATTGGTTGTCATCGGATCGAAAGAAATCACCAGAGGACATGAACTGAATCAAAGCGGAAAAAATATCCATGCCTTCAGGGACTATATCCTTCAAACACAAAAAAATCAAAGGAATTTTGACCGTGAATTGGCATCAAGGAGCATTCTGGAGTTGACTCACAGCTTTACAGAGAGCTATATGCGCGATTTGATCCGCGGAGAAACAAATCCGGAAAACATTGCGGCCCTCAAGCAGATTCGGACAGATTTACTCAAATCCAACAGTGTATTTCAGAATCAAAATCTTGAAGCCAGTGCACGGGACTTTACAAGCGTAGCCCAAGAAAGCTTAAGGCATGCCGTTAAAGGGTTACAAGATGCTTTAAGCAAAAACGGATTTCATGAAAAATTAAGCAGCGTTAATCAATCCAAGTTAAAAACGGAGCTTTTAGGCATCAAAGATAAGGATATTAGTTTAAATTTCTCTAAAGATTTTGGTGTCGGTGAAAAATCCTTTGTTGATGTTAATACGCCATTGGAATTTATTAATGTCTTCAATCGATCAGTCAGAGCCGGTGATGTGAGCCGATATTCTCCTGGATTTGGACCAGAGCGCGTCATGCAAGTAACGCACACGGCCGCGGAAATAAATGGAGCTCTTAGAGGAAGGACCACACAGGCGGCTCCGGAAAATCTTACAACCTCTCCTAAATTAATTGCTACGTATGTTCCTGGCAGAAACAAAATGGACCATCAAAGATTAGCCGCCATAAGCAATCCACAAAGCACACCGGTAACAGTGATGGGCACTGAAATCGCTCCGAATCAAACAATGGTTGTCCTCCCGCAAGCAAGCGGTCCGGCTCAATTAGCTCCTTTTAATCAAGGAAAAGCTCTCCACAGGCAAACATTTGCATTAATAGATTCTTCTGGAAAACAACAAGATGTTTCTGTGGATGCCGTTTATTCTGTCAATCAAAAGGGCAATAAGGTTCAAGCAGTGGATCTTTCGCATTACGAATTTCTTCAGGATGTTGCGATTAACGGAATTCAATACAAAAAAGGTGACCGGATTAATCCATCAGGAGTGATCACGAGCTTAAACAAGCCGCATGTCGCTAAAGCGATCTTGCGCAATGATATGGTCCTACCGGTTAATAACGGTTTGGTCGACATTCCTAGAACGATTGATATTGCCGGGACCATGCTTGATGTGACTCAAACCTATCGGCTCGAGTCGATTGACAATGGCGCATTAATACCTACGAGCAGACCGGCGAGGCTTACGCATGATATAGCTATGACCAATCGAGCAACGAAAGATGAACTCTATTTAAAGGAGAATGATTTTTACGATTTTAATACAGGATCAATTATTGATCCTCAGGGACATGTCAAAGCGATTGTGGGTGAAAATGGCCTGGTTCAGATTAATGATATGCTGGACATAAGTCCAGCCACTCTAGGCGCAGACACCATGGCGGGGCAATTGTTATCAGCCGCTTTGCCGGATCGCGCGCAGTTGTCGCCTGAGGCTTCCTTTAGCGCGCGCAGCATTGGAGATTTTCTGACGAATCAACAAGAGCCCACCGGACGACGCACCACCACCGCAAGCACAAGGACGACCATAAGACAGAGACCAGGAGAGATCGAGAGAACATCTTCCGCTTCCACCTGGCAGCCGTCAGCGCAAGACATGATCCGGCGCGCTGAGCAGGTTCCCGAAACAGAAATTCGAGCCGCTTTTGGTATCAACCGTGGTCAACTCATTGCCGGACTTAAAAACGGTACGATTGATCCACTCCAGGCCGGCGACAAATTGACGGGCGGTCGCCCGGCTCAAAAGCCATCAACTAAAGCCTCAACACCGAGGATATCTTCAACATCATCCGTCTCAACAGCAGCTCCGACAGCTCCGGTCGCGCCTCCGGCGACTACCGCTACCAGCCAGCGAAAACCTTACAAAAGTCCAAGGATGATCGGAGCTGAAGAAAAATTAGAGACACTTTTTGGAGGCGCTGCTGGTAAATTATTGTTCAATGAAATGGAGTTTACCGAGTTTAATGCTAAATATAACTATGATCATGTTTACTCTATTATTGATGAAGCTAAACATGATGTGCCTTGGACTTGGGCGCCTTCGCTTTTTGGACATAAAAGGACAATCAGCAATGCTTCAAAAGGAGAAACAATTGTTCTTACGCCTCTTCCTGCAGAGTTAGATAACAAGGAAATAGAGGCTGAGATTATTAAGAGGTTTGGAGAACAAAAGGTAGAATATGGGTTCTCCGTATTACAGAGAGATAGGCCGCAAGAAAAACAAAAGGATTATCTAATTAGAGTTGATAATGAAGGACTTCTCGTCACAACTTATTCTTTAAGCGAACTTAAACCAGGGATAACTTCTAGTTTTTCTTCAGATGATAGTTCTTATAGAGAATACAAACAAGAAAAAGAATTTAGAGGCCTTGATGCCGTAGACGAATTAAGAGAAGCTGGCTTTGTTGGAAATAATTCAGAAGGTCTCATTGTAGTGTCATTAGGAGATGAAGGGGAAGTTGGTCGACAAGACAACACTATTGCCCTAACTTCAGCAATGCTTTCTAAATCACTAGCCCATACACATGCTAACAAATACGTTGATGTTCCGCCTACTCCTGGTGATTATCATAGCCATTATTCGATAGCATCAAGAAGACAAAATCTACCATCTTTTGATATTCCTGGTGTGATAAAAGGACTTTCAAATAAAGATATTAAATGGATGGATACGGATATAAGACGGAGCGAGATTGCGGGTTACGATATTCGAGAACTTGTTATTGCTTTGCTGAATCCAGAGACTAAAGAGGTTGCAACCGAAAAACTCAATTTGCTTTCCCCGGACAACAAACTAAAAGCTTATGATATTGCTAAAGAGATGAGCAGAGTACAAGGTATTGATAATTATGAAATAGCTATAAATCAGGCATTACCGCAATCGCCTGAAGAAATAAGAACAAAATTTGATGATTTTGTTGAAAAAGGCTTAGAAGCTGCGCCAAAGTCTACTTCTTGGGAATTTGGCTTAGAAGAAGCCATATCATTAGTTAATCAGTATGAAAATTCTGAAATCCAATCTCTCTTTGATGGTCGTGATCGTAGAATTCTTATTGCTAATCTTATCAATAATCAGATTACTCCCCTTCAGGTTGGAGCAAGGCTTACGGGTGGTTTACAAGCTAAAAAGACTACACAGGATGTTCCAGCCGTCAGATCAGTAATGCCGAGCGCCGCACCGGCAATACCGACTGCCGCACCGGCAATACCGACACCTACAGAGCCGATGACGCCTGAGACTATGACCACCGTTCCGATCATGCCGCTGTTTAACCTATCCCGGGCCGAGTCCCAGAAGCGGCTTAATAATCTTGTCGGTGATATGCGAATAGACGGCGTCGGTTCGGTGCCGTTTGAAGTTGTTGACGGAAAGAAGGATTTTGTCGTTAAGGCTGTTGTCGAAGACGGACAGCCGAGTATCCTGATTCACAATGATCTGATGAATCGATATTCCGACGATCATCTCAAGGCTATCGCTCAAGGCCACGAAGTGGCCAGCGCGGTAACAGCACTTCAAACCGGACAATCGTCAAACGCCCTGATTCCGGGCAAATATCAGGAAGGATACACAAAAGTTGTTGAACTTACACCGTCTGAAACCGCGCAATTAAGGACAGCGGAATTTCAGCAAGACCAGGCCGCCTCACGGTTAATCTCACCGCAGATTGCCGATGAGGCCATTCGCATCGCTTATCGTGTGCAAAATACCAGCCCTCAGATCACACCGGCCAAAGAAATCATTCAAGGCGCTCACCCCAGCCTTCAAGAGCGTTTGGCCGCCCTGCAACAGGCCGAAATAAAATCATCTACCACAGAAAAAATACGAGCCATCACGGATGCCGCCACACTTCAAAAAGAAGGACGCTCGTGGAAACCTTCACTTGGGGCCGTACAGCAGTCTATCAGGGATTTAGGCAGGGATCAATTTGTCAGAGCTTTTGAGGATGTTATTGATCCCCAAGATCTGAGAGCCTGGGCGGCTGAAGACAGATTTGAAAATCTCAGAGATCGCGGCTTGAGCCTGGATCAGATAATTCTCAGACCCAATAGCGGCAAGGCAGCCAAGCCTTCGGAGACAAAAACACAAGCCCCTGCTGTTACCCAGACCTCTAGTGTGAGCGCAGGGCGAAAAGCTATGCCTCGAACAACCTTTCGCTCAAGTAAACAGCCGCAGATGATTTTCAATCCTAAAATCGGGGCGCTTTCCATTGAGAAAGCAAAAGGAAAATACGTCGCCGCTAAGGCTTTATCTGACGGCGGCTCCTATGGCACCGTCTTTGAACATCCGCTGGATTCCCAGCAGGCGATTAAGATCATCACCGAAGATATCAATAAAACACAAGCCGAAGCTCAATCGCTGGCCGATTTAGGCCAAAGAGGATTAGCGCCGCAGATAACTGATTGGCAAATCACCAAGGATTATGGCGTGATTGTGCGCGAAAAGGTTGAAGGCACGGATGCGGCCACGCTTCAAAGAGAAGGGCGCTTCAGCCCACAGGATGATAAACTGGTTGGCCAGTTGATCGACGGCTTGGCTCAAACCGGCTATAGTGTTTTTGATTTCAGGCCCAATAATGTAATCATCGGCACAACGCCATCGAATTCCACCCATCAAGCTTATCTGATTGATACAGGCTTAGCCGAGAAGGTCTCTGGCTTTAACACCCGTGATCTGAGGCAAGACTATCAGCTTCAGCGCGATAATTGGTTCAACTCAGAAAAGGAGCTTGATTCAGTTGAAATTAATTTAAAGAGAGAACTCAATACATTGACCGCAAGACTTGTTGAGCAACAGAGTTCAGCCAGCCAGACGACCGTTATCCCGGCTCCGTTAAGAGAACAGGAAAAACAAGCCCGGCCAACCCGACAAGAACTCATGGAAGAATATGCCGGCTATGCTCAAGAAATGGCTAAAAAATACCGATCCCGATACGACCAGGGAAATCAATTGACTTATGAAGAGAGACTTTCTTTGATAGGTTCTCAGCTTGAAAATATTATGAACAAATACGATCCGACAAAAGGCACAACGCGAAAAACCCACGCTTTTTGGAGAATGGGCGGCATCATTGATGATTATATTCGCGACAAGAAACTTGGATTAAGAAGGACTCATTGGATTGAATTCGATTCTCTGGATGAACCTCTCGGCACAGATGACAAGGGTCGGTTTACTCTTAATGATCAATTGGTTGCTCCGGAAACAGAGGTTGAACTTTCCCAATCTGCGGCTAGGGATGTTATTTTGCCGTTGCTGGACACTGTGTATGCATCGCAGAAAGATAAAGATATTTATATGGATACGCTTCTTTACAAGATCGGAGCTTCACCGGTCAAAGAGCTAGACATCGGTAAACGTCACGGTGTCAGTGTTGCCCGTGTCTCTCAAATCAAAACCCAAGTCAATAATCAAATAAGGGTCCGGGATGTTCTGGCCGATGCAGTGCGCACCAAAGACGGATACCGCATAGAAGCATCTGCCAGAAAGGCTCTTAATGGCCGTATGAAAAAGAAAGCAGTGAAAAGAGCCCTCTCTGATTTATCAAATCTCACAAATTCAAAAAGGAAAGAAAAACAAATATTTGTGGATGTGATGTTAAGCGTATTGGGCGCTCAGAGGACAACTATGAAGAGTTTTAGCCGTACTTATCAAAAGACGCCACAAGAAATCAGCCAGATTGTCGATAGTGTACTTTTCCAAATCGATTTTCCGGATACCAAAGAACAATTACTTGGCGCATTTGATGGGGCTGTTAACAAAGAGCGGGTATATCAACTTCAGACTCCGGATCTATGGCGTCCATCGCCTGAGGCGATACAACAATCAATGAATGATTTGGATGTTGATCAATTTGTCAGAGCTTTTGAGGATGTTATTGATCCCCAAGATCTGAGAGCCTGGGCGGCTGAAGACAGATTTGAAAATCTCAGAGATCGCGGCTTGAGCCTGGATCAGATAATTCTCAGACCCAATAGCGGCAAGGCAGCCCAAAAGCCGGCCGCGGCTTCTGCCGCTGATATTAAAACAACAATGAGGGACTGGGCCTTAAAAGAAGAAGAAGGCGTCGATCAGATTCTGTCTGATTCCAAGAAAAACGTCAATGTGATCGCTAACCGCCTTGATGTGCTTTATGAAACCCGCGACCGCATGCTCAATCAGGGCCTTCGGGCGGATGTGAACCATCCTTTAAATACAAAGATCGAGAATTATGAAACAGCCTTGGCGCTTGTTGATCCGCTAAAGGCGTTTTATATGAACCATCCTCAGGTGAGTTTCAAGGTTGAAGAAACCCTGGCTTTTAACGCTTATGATCAAATGGCGCGCGCGGATCAAGACGGCCAGTTAAGCTCAGAAGAATTAAACCAGAAAGCCAAAACGCGAATTCTTACCCCCTACATGCCGCTTCTGGAAACAGCGATCGTTGAGACAGAAACATTTGAGCCGATCGATATCGATGTGATGGAAAACCAGGATGAGGATGCCAAGCAGGCTTCAGTCCATTACGACCGGGCGAAAAGAAAAGTGGTGATCGCAAACGGCGCTCTTCATTCCGGTTTGGATCAGCAAATTAAAGAGGCTTTGTCTGTTTTCCGTCTGGATAATTCCACGGAGATTGATTTTCAGGTGAATCAGGAAGTTGCCGATGGGACGGCGGTCAGCACAATCGGCAGCGTCGTTTCGGATACGCTTAAAGAAAAAATGCTGATGGATTCTGATATGACAATCCGTATTTCCCGGAGAGACGATAATCTCATTGAGTCCGACTTTACACAGCGAACGATCGATATTCCTCAGGCTATTATGGAACAAATTCCTCAGCATGCTTTTAATGTTCAGCTTAATCGCGCGCTTCTCCCGTATGAAATGGAATCCGAACATCGCCCTGAGGTTGCGGCCGGCCCTCAAGTGACCCGCGCCGGCCCATTATCCCGCGCCGCCCGCTGGACTGCCGACCACCCCTATGCCGCCGCTGGCTTGCTTTTTGCCGCTAGTCTTGCCTCCGGATTTACGGCAGGCACCGTCAGTGCGCAGAATGCAGATTCAGCGCCGGATAGTGATTCGCTGATCACTTCTTTATCAACAGTTTCAGGTATATCATCTCAATCGCGGACCGTGATTGACCTTCCCGCCCAATTTCAAGCCAATGGGCAATCTTATACTCTTGATCAAATCACTCAAGGGAGTAATACTTTGTTGATCAATCCTCAGAATCCTGACATTGCTTATGTCATTGCTCCTGATGCCGCGGGTTCTGCCGAACAAACTCTTGAAATCAACGGAACTCAATACAAAGTTCTCTCGCGGTCTAAAATTCTCATCATCGATCTTTCCAGTGGGGACATGGATGTCCTTCCGGATCAGAAAGAATTAACCCAGGTGACCCTCAATAATGGTCAGACATATTTGTCTGTGGTTGATTCTTCCCGTTTGTCACAACAAGATGCCCATCAGAATGATTCTGAGTTATCCGGTGGTGTTATCCGGCTTGAGAGCCTACCGGCTACCCTTGAGACATTAACTGTTATAGAAAAAGAAAAGAATATTTCCACAACGACCATTAAAGGCCGAAATGTTTTAGCACCGACAGCATCGAGTTTCCAAAAGGGTTGGGACACGCTATCGGTTACGCCTGAGAAAAAGTTGACCTCAGACGCCGAAGAAACACAGCGTAAAAAAGGCGGCGATAAATATGGCGTTGATTTGGCGGATGTTCCGGGAAAAACGGTTGAAGTGATCAAAGACGCCCCCGGCGCGGTCCTTAGAGTTGGCGAAGGCGTCGGAGAGATAGCGGGCAAAATCGGCGAGGGAATTGTTAAGACCGTTTTTGATGCCCTCAGTGAATCGCCCAAAGAACGTCAACAGCGAATGGCCCGAGAAGAGATTGACCGTGGAAAATCCCTGGTTCAGGAATTTAATCAGACTTCCTCCGGTTTGGTGATTTCCATGGATGATACCTCGATCCGGGATTCCAATTTGGTGGTTAGAAATCTTTCCATCGAAGACCCCATCGGCCGGCAACCCATAGAATTCCAGCATACAAAAGCCTGCCTCTATCGCGCCTTTGGGAAGACGCCGCAGGATGGCAGAAATCTTATGGACATGATTAAACAAGCCGTAGCGCATGGCAATCGGTTGATCGGAAAAAATGATCAGCCCATTCGACGGGTTATCTTTACCGATCAGACGATCTCTCATTCTTTTATTGAAGCCGGCCGTCTTTATCTGAATGTGGATGATATTATCAGAGGATCTCATAATGCCCAGAAGGGCAAGCCTTGCGATGCTCCGCTGGACCACCTGGATGAAAACAGAGAACTTGTTCATCACGAAACGTCTCACTTTGTCGTTGAAAACAACGTGGATCTTCAGGGAGATCAAATTTACGGTCAGATATTGGCGATGATGATGGGCATGGACGGTTTTTCTTCCATGCCAGGCAACCTGAAAACTAAACCGCACTATGCTAAAACAAATCTTTCTGAGTTTGGCGCGGTGACATGGGAGGCTATCAGTAATCCGTTTAAACAGGGCACCTTTGCCGATTCTGTGGTGGCCTGGAATAACCGGGGTGATCCGCGCGCGGATATTGCCGGCTTCTCTTATCTAAAGCTCACCGAAGATATCGGATTGCATGTGCCGATAGATACACTTGGGGATCGCCGTATCAGAGAACGCTATTCTTCTCTGGAGGCCTTCGATTATCATGCTCCCGAGAATCTCGACCATTATGTGAATCGTGTCTTTCTTAATTCAGGCCAGTGGGGCCATAATCGTGAAGCTTTATTAGAAGGGTTCCATACGGCTATGTTCCATGCGCCGGAAGTCCTGATGAATGCTTTGGAAAAAGTGACGCAGGCCCCTCGACTGTCTGCCGAGAATGCCCACTTGATTTTAATTAGCCTTAATGCGGTTGACCTAACCTACAATCAGAACGGTACGAATCTAAATATTTCGCGCATGTATCCTCATATGCTGCGACTGACTGCTGACTTACAAAATGCCTTTGATCAAGGATTTCCCGCTAAAGAGGTTGAAGATGTAGCGGCCTTGCGTAAGAAAAACAGCTATCCGTTTGGCCGAAGAGCATTCTCGAGCCAGTTAGATTTTATCCAAAATTCACAGTTTTTTAAGTGGGCCGCCGAACACATTCCGCAGATGACCGATACCGCGCAACTTAATCTCGCTCTTAGTCTTATCAACTCTGTGGATTCTCCTTTGGCTAAAGACCGCGCGAGGAAGGCTCTCGGAGAATCCGATCAGGTTGCTTTTGCGTCAAGAATGGATCTTTCGCAAGTGAGAGAGGAACATCTTCACCATACTGATCCAGCGGAATTTGTTCAGGGGATGCTTTTAGCACAAGAGGCTTTGGATCGTTTGAGCGCCGTGGATGAATTCCGAAAAGAATTAGGCGATCGACATGTTCAGGTAACCGTGGGTGAAGACAGCGATATTGTCAGCGCTTCTTCTGATATTTCAACCCCGATTTCAGTAGGAGTGAATTCGGCTAATAATGCATTCCAGTTTGCCTCGGACGCGCTCTCTGCTTCTGCTTTAGCCCTTGCGCCTTCTGATTTTCTTGTGAACGAAAATTACCAGCAGGTGCTTTCTGAAAATGCGATTACCGGCATTTCGATTCTCTTCGATCAGGACGGCAGTGTTCTTGAGCGCGATGATCCATCAGAACTTTTCAGAATCCTTGTGCCGGCCTATGTGGTTCACGGTGATCAGTTTGTAAAATATATCGATCAATTCGAGAATACGGACAGTAACACTTACCATTCGCTCTTAAAAGCCTATGTGATTATTCGCGACCAAGTCTTTCGCGGGCATACCTTCTTAGAAATGCCGCAAGATCCCTTTGCCGATATTGCGCTCAAAGATATCCCTAAAGTCGAAAAATTTGATATGGACCGCTGGTTTAACGGAATCATCCGCCAAGCGGATTCTGCTAAAGATACCACCACCTCGGCTCCGTCATCGCCGATTGGTTCTCTGGTTCCGGAAGAACGCCGGGAATCTGTCAAAAAAGCCGGTTTTGGCAGCAGCTACCGTTTTCCGATGCTTGTGATTGCCGCTATGGCTCCGGTCGAAGATATCTCCGATCAACCCCAGTCTGATCAATTGACAGAAGGGGAAATCGCCCGCTTTGCCCATACTCTTAAGAATCAGATTATCGTTGACCCTAGCTTGAAACAGGAATTTCTCGATAAGGTTCACAAGGCACTCAAAGAAGAAAACGCCAACATGGTCACCCTTGTTTTTAATACTACAGCTATGTTTCCTGAGTTATCCGAAATTCTGCACCGTCCTTTGATTGATTATGTGGCCGCAAGACCTGCTGTCGAATTCAGGCAGACAAACATCCCCGAATCTATTACCTCAGGATTAAATGACAATGCTCTTTTCATGGAAAGTCTAGAGATTGCCGTCAAAGATCCTTACTACAGCAGCAGTACAGAAAATCTTTTGGGCTTGATGCAGAAAATTAATCCTGAAAAAGCCGGCCAGATGGCCGTTCGGCTGGCGAACAGTTATTTGTGGAATATGATCGATACCCGCCAGAGACAGCAGCAGCGGGCCTTGGCTTTTCGTTTTCTGAAAGATTATGGATGGACTATCGATGCGGGAAGATTGAATGAAAGCATTTCTTGGGCTCCCGGGTCTGCGATGAGTCCAATAGGATTTTCTGAATTTGAAGCAAGCTCATGGTGGAGGATGCCTTTAAAGAAAAACTTTACTATTAAGTCAGATAAAGACGGCAATAGAATTAGTCAATCCGGCTGGGAGATCGGTTATCTCCAATTGCTTCGGACTGATCTGGAAAATAGATATGATAAGCCGACCGTGCTCATGAACGAAGAACGCGGCGGGTACGTAAGAGATATACGGGATGTTTATTCAGATCCGACTTCTTTGCACAGATTTGCCACACTCGGTTATTACCGGGGCCCATTTAACGCAGCAGTCGGCCTCGGCCATATGAGCCACACGCAGAGAGCGGATTATTTTCCGGGTGACGGCACTAGCATTCCCGAAGAAGAAGAAATTTCTAAAATGATAGGGCTTTTTGAATTAGGAGTCAATGCAAATTTCCCCGTTAGCTTTAAAGACACATATCTTTTTGACTTTAAAGCTGGCGGCAGTTTCGGAGGCATTGTCGGATCACCATACTTTATGGAGCCTGGGCCCGTGGAATGGCTTTCACTTGATATTGGCATCGGAATTCCTTTGGGAAGAAGCGCTCCGGTGGTTCGCTCATCGCAATCTCAGGCACCGAGAACCTTTGATTCAAAACCCGCAGAGCAAATCCGGTCAGGAGTATCTTCTGCCGGCTCGGGAGTTCAGCCAAAGGTTGGTCAAAGAGGCGAAGGTAAAATGCGCCAGGCCCCACAAATAGACGGCATGCGCTCCGGCGCGGGCGGGATGGCTACAGTTATCGGCACAGAAGAGTCCTCACTAAAACCGACAGATTCCCTAATTATTATCCCCGAGCGGCACAACTACACAGAAAAAGACAGAGCTACCATCAAAGACACCTTAAGCTCATGGCATAAAGAAATAGATCCTCTTAAAACATATGAGCGTTTTGAAGCAGGAACTACAGAAGAAAAGATAACCCTACTTCGGGAGCTTGTTGGATTTTTATACACCAAATCTTATCATTATCCTAATGGTGTAAGTCCAACAGAAATCACACTGCTCATTGGCCATGGATTGGATATCGATAAAGGCATTCCCAAAGGATCAGCTAAAAGGCTTCACCAATGCGCAGTTTCTTCTGAAACAGCCAATATATTCTTGCGTTCTTTGGGCATTCCTGCCAAAGGAGCGTCAAATAATAGCCATGCTTTTCTGCATATTCCTCTTGGAAATGGTGCCGTAGCCCTCTTTGATGTCCTTAATGAAGGAGTTGTCTTACTACCCAACAGTTCAATAATTTCTGATGGAAAAACTAATAAACTCGATATTGAAACGATCAACAGGCATCCTTTAAATGAGAATCTAGCAAAACTAATAAACAGTTCGCTATATAATAATTTTTCCTTCCATGATGAACAATTTGGAACTATCTTATCTATTTACCTCAATATCGGCATCAGTTATTACAAGCAAGGCCAATACGATAAAGCCATTGAGGCTTTTAGCAAAGCCACCAGCATCAATCCTGATTTTGCTGATGCATATTACAATCTCGGCGTTTTTTATGCCAAGCAAGGCCAATACGATAAAGCCATTAAGGCTTATAGCAAAGCCATCAGCATCAATCCTGATTTTGCTGATGCATATTACAGTCTCGGCGTTTTTTATGCCAAGCAAGGCCAATACGATAAAGCCATTGAGGTCTATATCAAAGCCATCAGCATCAATCCCGATTTTGCTGATGCATATTACAATCTCGGCTTTTTTTATGACAAGCAAGGCCAATACGATAAAGCCATTGAAGCCTATAGCAAAGCCATCAGCATCAATCCTGATTATGCTGATGCATATTACAATCTCGCCTTCATTTATTACGAACAAGACCAATACGATAAAGCTATTGAGAACCTTAAGGAATACTTAATAATTGAACCAGGTCAATTATCTCATCTCCAAGATCTTATCGAAAAAATCTATCAACTAAAAGCCCAGCAAGAAGCCTCTACCGGAAACTCGGGGGTTCAGGATCAAGTCGGCCAAAGAGGCGAAGGTAAAATGCGCCAGGCCCCACAAATAGACGGCATGCGCTCCGGCGCGGGCGGGATGGCTACAGTTATCGGCACAGAAGAGTCCTCACTAAAACCGACAGATTCCCTAATTATTATCCCCGAGCGGCACAACTACACAGAAAAAGACAGAGCTACCATCAAAGACACCTTAAGCTCATGGCATAAAGAAATAGATCCTCTTAAAACATATGAGCGTTTTGAAGCAGGAACTACAGAAGAAAAGATAACGCTACTTCGGGAGCTTGTTGAATTCGTATATTCCAAATCCTATCATGATGCTAACGGTGGAAATCCAACAGAAATCACACTGCTTATGGGCCATGGACTGGATATCGATAAAGACATACCCAGGGGATCGGATGAAGGGCTTTATAATTGCGCAGCTTCCTCTGAAACAGCCAATATATTCTCGCGTTCTTTGGGCATTCCTGCCAGAGGAGTATCGAATAGCGGGCATGCCTTCTTGTATATTTCTCTAGGAAATGGCGATGCAGCCTTCTTTGATGTTATCAATAAACAAGTCATTTTCCTACCCAACAGTTCAATAATTTCTGATGGAAAAACTAATAAACTCGATATTGAAGCGATTTTAAAGCATTCATTTAATAAAGATGGTCAAGTAGAACCGGAAACATTATTGCAATATGATAATTTCACTCTAGCAGATAGTCAATATGGAAGTATCTCGTCAATTTTTTATAATATCGGCCTGGCTTATTATGAGAAAGACCAGTTCCATCAAGCGATCTCTGCCTATCGAAAGTCTGTAAGTAGTAATCCCGACAATGCTGGTATCCATTATAACCTTGGTTTAGCTTATTACAAAATAGACCAACACAATGAATCAATCAAAGCCTTCAACAAAGCCATCAGCATAAATCCTTCTTATGCAGATGCCCACTATAATATCGCTTTGGTTTATTATGAAAATAACCAATACAATGAAGCCATTAATCATCTTAAACAAGCCTTAAAACTCGATCCAGGTGATTATTATTCTCAGGTGCTCATCGACCAGTCTTATCAGAAAAAAGCCCAGCAAGAAGCAAAAACATCTGCTCTTACCGAAGACTTAACTGCAAGCCGGCAATTAAGTTTTCCTCGCGGTTTAGATGAGTTTAACGCGAATTTGTTATCGGCTGTACGCAATGACGGTTATTCACAAGAAACCGCTGATTCATTAAAGGCATTTGCAAGCCAGGTTAATCTATTTGAACAGCTTAATGAAATCAATCAAGCGAATCAAAGCAACGAAGAGAAACTCTTTATGCTTGCATATATAATCAGAACTAACATGGGTATCGGCATGATCTCAGAGCAAGCGGAAGATTCTCGTGCTCCATTTGATATCAGCAGGCTGGATAGACACGTGATCTACGAAAGGGAAACCGATTGTGAAGGAATGGCGCGTTTGGTTAGGATGTATGGGGAAGCTTTGGGGTATAAGGTTAAAATGGCCGCTGGCTTATTCCAGCCTCAGAATCAGAGATACACTCATGCATTAAATATTATTGAAATTAATGATGCAAGGTACATTCTAGACGCAAGTCTGCCTGATTTGATATTTATCGATAATCTTGATAATAATTTCGAATATAATGAGCATTTGAAGGCTTATATAATGAAAGAAAAGGTAAAGGTGCCGGTCGAGGAAAGAACACCGTTTATTGATAATGCATATTCTGCTTACGGAAGAATCCGCATTGTTGATCACCTGCCTTGGGAAAACAAATATGAGGCTTTTGTTGTCAATAGCTTAGCGACAATATTGCAAAATGATACTGCTATCGCAATGGCCCAACAGGGCAATTTTACAAATGCATTGAACTTGTTGACTCAAACGCTGCACACCATGGATTCACTGATATCCAAATTTGATGCCGAATTAATGCCAGCTGATACCGTTAAGGAATTAATGCCTATGCAGCATTACTACAGGCTAAAAGAAAACTATGATGTCATCAGAGGGAATATTAGTGAATTAAAAAGATTAAAGGCCTCTTCTGCCGGTTCGGGTATTCAAGATGGTGTCAGCCAAAATGGCGAAGGTAAAATGCGCCAGGCCCCACAAATAGACGGCATGCGCTCCGGCGCGGGCGGGGAAACAATCGAAGTCGAGAATCCATCCCTCACCGACGATCAAATCGCCAAAGGCAGCGGGGGTTTGAGCGCCGAGCAAGTGCTCGAAAGAAAGAAGTCTAAAAGAGATGGAGAAGGATCCTTAAGCAAACAGGAAATTATAGACAGACTCATAACGCTAGCCCAGAAAATAGCAAAGACGTATCAATCCAGATTTGGAAAGTTGCTTTATGAACAAAAACTCTCGGCTGCCAATAGTGTTATTATGGGTCTTGTTGAGCGCTATGATCCTCAATTAGGAATACCTCTTGAGGCATATGCGCAGAGACGAATGAAAGGTGCCATCAACGATAAGCTTAGAATAAGAGATGATAGGGATAAGACAAAAGCATTCCATAGGAACTTGCTTTCCCTGGATGGTCCAGCTTATAACAATAATGGAGAAGAAGACAGCTCTACTATCCTTGATACAATGCCTGCTCCGGTGAGAGACGGAGGACTGAATGAAGACAACGTAGAGCAAGCTCTTGATCAAATGATCTCTTCGCTTGAGGGCTCACCCAAGACTAAAGAAATCTATAAGAGCGTTCTCTTATACAAGATTGGGCTCACAGACGATACAATGGCAATAATTGGTGATCGCTACGGCATAAGTGAATCAAGAGTATCACAAATTCACATAATGATGGCCAATCAACTTGCTGTTCGGGAACATTTGGGTCAATTGGAAAGAACCGGGCCAGGCGAATATAAAATGCGTGATGGGATAGATCCTATCACCTCTTCTATGAAGAGTTCTAAGATTCGAGATGCTTTAACGCAGTTATCCGGCACTATTTCTCTCAGTCGTCGTGATCTTAAGATTTTTGTGTCAGCCATGATGAGTATCCTCGGTGCATCAAACGAGAGTCGCGAGGATATTGCCAGACGAAATTCCACAACACCTTCAGATGCTACGCAAATAGTAGATAGAGTTATGAGCCAAATTGACTTTCCTGATACAAGGGCAATGCTCTTAGGCAGTTTGGATGTGCCGCTCATTGATGAGCGGCCACAGCTTCCTGTTGTGAAGGAAGAAGATCTTCGTCAACAAGAAGCGGATGCACCCCAAGCTTCAGGTGCAGTTATTAGAGTGGGAAAACATCAAAGAAGAAAAGAAACTTTCGAAAAAGCATTGCTTTCTACTATTGCCCGTTTGGGTTTGACCGAGCGTGGATCCAAGGAAAAGATCGCTGCTGATTTGGGTATGGAACGGTATAATTTGTACTCTTTCCTTCGAAGAATGGAGAGAACTCCTGAAGGAAAAAGAAAACTGGATGCAGCCCAGCAGGCCTATTTAGATGCCGGCGCAACAGGAGATGCTAAAGTTGAGGCTATTCTTGAAGGTGTAGCCAAGTTCGGGCTTGAAGGACCTGGAGCACGCCTAGTTATCATGAAACATGCCGATAATATGACAGTAGGAACTTACGATAAGGTTTTGCGCAGAATCAGGAAGCATCCTGTTTGGTCTCGCAGGCTTGAAGAAGCCAAGGCTAAGTACGCGGCTAAGAAAAAGGTCGATCCGCAGATTGAGAACTTTCTTGAAGCTGTCGAGAGACATGGAATGGAGTTTGGGGCTAAACAGGCGATTGCAGATGAGCTGGGAATACCGGTGCACACAATTATTAAATATCTAAAGGCAATTGAAGAAGATAGCCGGCTATCACAACGATTTAAAAATGCCAAAGCAAAATATGTAGCCGATGGAAAGAGGGGGAATCCCAATGTTGAAGCCGTCCTTGCCGGTGTTGCCATATACGGATTGAAGCGAAAAGGGGCAATAACAGATATTATTGAAAATACTACGATAGGTTCTTGGAATTCGTTTAGCAGGACGATGGAGAAAATCAAAGCCGATCCCGTATGGTTAAAAAGGCTAGAGGAAGCAGAGAAAGAAGGCCGTAAAAGATCAGCCTGGCCGGAACTTGAGGCTATTTTCAAAGGAATTGCCAGGCATGGGCTCGATCATCGGGGCGCGGTAGCTGCGATTAGAAAAGAGGCAAATAGCATGCCTGAACATGTTTGGCGCCAGAGGATGAGGATGATCCGCGCTGATGAAGAATTAAGGCGGAAGCTGAATGTGGCTAAGATGGAATACAATGCCAGAGGCAAGCAAGGAAATCAAAATGTTGAAGCTGTTCTTCGAGGTGTAGCCAAGCATGGACTGCCAAAACGTGGAGTAACAATTGACATCATCAAGAGGATTACCGAGGATGAAGGTATTATGAAGGGTGCTTACCTGAAGGCTATGGAGAAAATTCAGGCTGATGCCATCTTGTCATCCAGATTGAAAGAAGCCGTGGCCCAATATGAAGAAGACGGAAAGCGGGGCGATCCCAGGATTGAAGCGATTTTTGCTGCTGTCGCTAAACACGGGATGGATGGGAAAAAGAGAACAACCGTGCTTGTAAAAGCCGCGACCGGCATGAGTAATGATCAGTTTCTTAGGCAAATGAAGAGGATTGAAGCAGATCCTGTCTGGTCATCCAGATTGAAGGAAGCCATTGCCCATTATGAAAAGGACGGAAAGCGGGGCGATCCGGAGATTGAAGCGATTTTTGCTGCTGTCGCTAAACACGGACTGGAAACCAGAGGTGGATCAACTGAAGCTGTCAGGGCTGCGGCCGGCAATATGAGCTATAATAAATTTTCTAATCGCATACGGGAAATGAGAGCCGATCCAATTTGGTCGGTGAGATTGGATGAGGCCCTTACTCAATTTAAAAAGGATGGAGCACGAAGTGACCCAACAATTGAAGCAATTCTTGAGGGTGTAGCCCAATACGGTTTAGCGAGAGGATCCGGATCAGTCACGCGCATTAGAGCCGCTGCCGGCGATATAACTTATGCGACGTATCGTGGCGCTATGAAGAGAATTCAAGCGGATCCAATTCTGTCAGCGAGGCTGGGTGAAGCTATCGCTCAGCATGAAAAAGACGGAAAGCGGGGAGATCCAGAGGTTGAGGCCATTCTTGCGGCTGTTGTGAAATATGGAATAACAGAATATAGATCACCCATGGCTATAAGAGCCGAGGCCGGCGATATGAGTGTTGATACGTACTATCGCAAATTGAGGAAAATCAGAAATGATCCTGTCCTGTCATTGAGATTAGAAAAAGCCATTGCCCAATATGAAAAAGACGGAAAGCGGGGCGATCCTTATGTGGTTGCTTTAGCTCTTTTGACTGGCTTTGGCGGTCCGATAAATACATTTGTTGCTGCTTATAACTCTACAACGCCTACGGCGGCCAATGAAGTGATAAATGCAGAGGAAACCTCAAAGTCAAAATTAGTATCTTCTGCAGTTGCTGATGCAAGGATCGAGTCAGAACATGCAGAAATTCAAGCCACCAACTCCATGGGTGACAAATCAAAGACATCATCTAGCGACCAGGCTATGACAAGCAACATAAAACAAAACACAAAAGATGATTATACAACCACCGACGCGGCGATGGTAAGTGACATAGGGCATAGTGCTAAAGGCATAAAGACCGATGATACCGTTGGTGGTATTGACCTTAATCCGGCATCATTGAACCTCCAAATCAAGCGCGACGGCAACGGCGTACCGCTGCCGGTGTTTGAACAGCCTATTGAAAATATGCAGATAGACGGCTTTTTGCCTGTAATCATAAACATCCAGCCAATCCAAAACATCCCTATGCTTTTGGGCTGGGAGACAGAAGATGATCAAATCGCCAGAGGCAGCGGGGGGTTGAGCGCGCAAGAAGTCTTAAAAGAACAACAAGAGCATCTCACGCAGTCTCTGCAAGTACTTGAAGAATCTTTGAAGCAGATGCCTTTAGAAATTCATCTTGATCAGGCGCAAAGAGAGGCTGTCTACGAAGAGACCATTGCCGAACTCCTTAACGGAAAATACGCGGAGTTCAGCGGCGATCGACGCAAAGAACTGATTGCCAATCCGGTTGATTTCAATGATCTTTTTGGCCAGGTGGTCTTCCTCTTATCCATGCAGGTGGAGATGGGAGCCGACCGGCCAGAGGCGGTCAAATTTGCCCGCATGGCCCAGGCGCTTAGAGAGCTTCATGAGCTTCATCAGGGACCTTCGCCCTTGGTCGCCGGGGGCGTTCAAGCAGCTTCCATCGAAACGCTTCAAGCAATCGATATGGCTGTAGCAACAGGCGCGCAAATTCAGCAGCTCCTCACAGCCCTGGCTTCAGGAAAGAAAGATTTTGAAGATGTTGCTAACGCAAAATTAAGGGAAGTTGAAGATCAGGCCGCAAGGGATCAAATCATCGCTCAGGCGCAGGATCTTGATAAAATCTCCAAAGGATATACCCATGAAATCGCAATCAACAAGGTTTTTGGCGAAGAAGTCGGGCTTGATAAATATCGCATAGCAGGAGAGGGCGGACAGGCAATTGTTATTGTTAACAAAGAGAACACCAGACAATCGGTTAAAGTTGCTAAAAGACACCCTGAGAGAGAAGACGATACAGATCCAGAAATAGCCCTATTGCTTGAATCAAGACGAATTAAAGAGATGAATCAAGCCGGAAGCGAAATTGCGCCTGTTTTTGAGGGCTTTGTTGAAGCTGATGGACGCTTAGGAATGAAACTTCGCGGTATTAAAGACGCTGTTGCCATTAATCAGCCTCAATTTGAGCCTTATGAAACGGCATGGACCAAGCTCAGCGATGCAGATAGAGTTGAATTGTTGCTGAAAGTGGCTCGCGGCATTGCTTACTTCCATAAAAAAGGAATTGTCCATGGCGATATCAAGCCCGCCAATATTCTCTTCAACGAGAATAGGGATGTCGAAGTGATCGACCCTGTTGTAGAACTAGAAAGCAATGTTGCCGGTACTATGGGTTTCTTCATTTCTGGCGAAAGAAGCTCAATCGAAAGAGATATATATTCGCTTGGCGTAACCCTCAATAGAACAAGACCGCTGCAGCCAAGCGGTAAGTTTAGGGATTCTTACCAATCAGCCGAGAATCTTCTTCGTAAGCTCATTAGAGAAATGAAACAGGACGATCCTAAAGACAGGATTTCTGCTGAAGAAGTTGCTAAAAGACTTGATTACATCCATCTTCTCACCAGAGAAGCGGAGCTTAAGACAGCCATTGCAGAAGATGAAACTTTCAAGGCTCAAGCAGGCCGATTGTTAAGCGGGCTTAGAAACAAAGAAAGAAGGACTCAACTTTCCGAAGAGCGTCAAGCACGGCTCGATGAGTTGGTAGCTGTCCAGAAAGAGATTAAAGCGTTTCGGGCCGAAATGAATACGCAAATCGAGCCTGTTGCTGAAATTGCTCCTCAGCCTGTTCCAGCAGCTCCAATTTCGCAGACACATTTGCCGATTACACTACCGATCACCGGATTTCCGCTTCTGCATTTAACACGGGCTGAAGGTCAAAAAGTGATTCAAGCCGCTCGAAAGGGTTTGCGGGGTGTGATTCGCCTCAATCATGCTCCTGTGGAAGATATCATTAAACGCCGGGCTGTGATCAATACCGTCAAAGACGGCCGCCAAAACGGCTATCCGGTTTATCTCATTTCTATGCAAGACGGTGCTTTAGAGTATTATCGTTTGAATCTGGGCGCCTTGAATCAAGTTTCAGCGCAGGAAGCGAGATTTTCAGAGATTGAGCAAAACCGCGGTCTTATCTTCGGGACCAAAGCCGCACTGGCTCCTAACCGCGGTGAGAGGCTTCGCCGTTTGGTCGTTTCCGCTTATGAAAGCAATGCTTTAGCTTTTGCCGCTGATACCAAAGAGCGGCCGGTTGCCGAAGGCGCTTTATTTACGGCCATGTCTATGCCGATTGTCGAAACCAATGAAGGCGCTTTAATGACCGCCCGTTCGATGCCGCTTCCGGATAATCCTTCTTTGTATGTGGGGCCATGGTCTGGGGGCTTGAGTATGCACGATGTTCTCAAAGAGCGTCTGGCGCAAGCTGAGCAGGCGATTACCGAGGCCGAGCAGGCTTATGAATATGAACAGCTCAGTGAAGCAAAACAAAAATACGAAGAAGGGCTTGCCCGATACGGCCGTATTCTTCAAAGTGATAATTTTGATCTCGATGGCCATCTTGCTCTGCCAGTGATTCACCAAAATATGTTTGAGGCTCAAAGGCATCTGATGGCGATTAAGGTCAAAGAAAGAGAAAAGCATATTAAAGAAGCGCAAGGGCGCTCACCGCAAGAAACCAACGGACCGCCATTAGGATACGAAGATCTGTTTGCCGCATCCTTTGATCTTGCCGCCGAATATGCCGATTTCCTGCGCCGTATCAATCATATCGAATTACCTCCCGAAACCATTTCCGGATTACACCATTCGGATAAACGATTCAAAGCCCGATTAGAAGAGAAAGTGAAAAATGTTTACGCGAGCCTCCTGCCGGTGGGGTTAAGGCCGCAGTCTGATCAGATCACTCACACTCTCATAAGCGCGGTTAATATCATTGCTAAAGCCGGCGGCCCCTTTGAAAGCCTGGATCAGACACCGCTGGCTATTTTAGAGAAACTCGGTGCCGGAAAGACCCTGGCCGAGGTCGCGGCGGCCTATGCGGCCTATGAGTTCCTGCAGGAAGAAGGTATCGATGGGACTCATGAAATCTGGATGCCGTCGGATACCAATATCGAGCAGATCAAATCGACCGATGAGTTTTCTCGCCAGCTTCTTGAAGAGATGGAAACAAAACTGGCCAAAGTCACCAAGCTCAAGGTGGACCGGTCTGATCCCAATGAGCCCAATAAATTCTACGAAGACCCGTATTTCGAAGAGCCGCATTTACGCCAGGGACCCGGCGAGGATAAGCCGCGGTTGAAACTGCGTTTTGTCGATACTGATGCGATGCTTACCCGCGCCGATCGCGGAAAGAATGATAAAACTCCGTTGATCCTTGAGGATGATATCCGTATCTTTTCTGTCAAGATGGATGAGCCTTCTACCTTCTTTGAGCATGCCACCCAGATTTTCTCACCCGGCGAGGTGTATGAATTCATCAAAGATAATCGTCCTGATTTGCTTCCCAAGATCATCGCGGTTTCCCGCTTCCATCGTGATGTAGAGCGCAGCCTGCAGGCCGCCTTTGAGAATGAAGACGAATTTCCCGGTTTTCTCGATGCCAAAGAACTGGACGGCATGAAAGATCATCGCGGCGAGCCGGTGAAGGACCGCTTGAGCAAAGTGGTCAGCAAAGATTATGAGTGGCATCTCAAGCAGCTTCATGAAAAGCTTATGGGTAGCATTAAGGCGCACAAAGAAGGCCGCACAAAAGAGCAGCAGGAAGAAGTTGAGAAAGATATCAATTATGAATGGGTCTTAAGGATGTATGAAGATTTTGACCAGTTTAAAGAACTGGCGAATGACTGGGCTCAGACCGCGGAGATGGTGGAGCGGCGTGATTTTTACAGAGAACCCGACTTTGATAACGCTCACGGACTTTATTCGATTACCGATCACAATGGGGTGCGCCGCGAGCGCACCATCATCGGTGAGAGCCGTCAGGCGATGATGCTGATCTCGCGTATCGTGCGGGAAAATAATGATTTCGGCGATGTGGATAA
This sequence comes from uncultured Planctomycetales bacterium, assembly GCA_964478715.1. GTDB lineage: Bacteria > Omnitrophota > Gorgyraeia > Zapsychrales > JBDRMG01 > CAYZIY01. Next base: position 11,312 of record CAYZIY010000004.1, on the reverse strand, counting down.
AGATGAATTGGCCTTGCGCTTTATCACCGATGCTTTCTTCTCCAAGAACCCTCGTTCGATCAATGTGATTGAGGCGATTAAAGATAAAGACGGCGGTGTGGGCGAAGAGGTTGTCAGCTACACTGAAGGGATCGGCCGCACGCTTTCGGATTCTCTCGTTGAGTTGGGCGCCAAGATCGTGACGGTCAGCCAGGAGAAATATCTCGAGGTTGATGATCAGAGACTGCAGGTTGAAGGCGCCCTGGGGCCTGCGCATCAGGCTCAGATGGTGATGAATAATATCAATGCCAGTGAGGCGGCCGGTCAGGCGGTTTTGGGATTTGAATCCGATATGATCCCTGTCTGGGATGAATTTCTCAAAATCGCTCGTCAGCAAGAAGATCGGACCATCCACTGGATCGATCAGAACGGTGAAAGAAAACAATATACGATTAAATACATCAGCGGTTATCAACAAGGCGCGGATGACCTGAATCAGGAATTTAAGGTTGTCTTCTCATCGCCGGGTGCGCAAGACCGCGAATATACCTTTACTTTTATCGGGGGTTATGACCGGGAAAAAGGCGCGCAAAAGACCGAAGAAATCGTTAAGCGTATGAAAAACGGCGAGCGCATTGTCGCCTTCCAGGTTCCCAGCGTTACCGGCTTGAATCCTTTCAAGAGATCAGACAGTGGTCTTCCGACAGGGGCCACTCATCTGGTGTCGATGGAAGGTCTCGATCAAATGACTCAGGAGATGAAGCGGGCCGGCAGTGAAAACCGTGTTCGTGCTCCAAAGGGTAAACCCACCTGGTATTTGACGATCAATGTCAAAGACGATAATCGCCTGCTGCCGGAAGAACGCAAGACGCTCACAGAAGCTGCCGGAGAGAACCGTAGAGATTTTGTGGCCACCCGTATTCTTGAGGCCGCTAACGACCTGGATCAATGGCTCAATCGCCGCTCCATAGGCAATGTGGTGCAGGTGACTCACACCCAGTTGACTCCGGCGCGTTCGCATGAACTGGATGAGATGGTCAAGGTGGCTCTCACCGAATCGTTTGACCGCACCAAATTAGGCCGCGGTTTTGACAGCGTGCCTCTCGCTCAAAGAGCAAAGATCGAAGCTGAATTTATCGATAGCGAGAGATTCGTTTCCAAAGACGCGATCACGCCGGTCGGACACCGGTTCTTAAGTCTGTATCATAACTTTATCAATCTTTCCTCTGAGGCTAAGAACGATATTGCGCGCGCGCTTTTAGGCCGTTCCATTGAAAACGAAGACGATTACTTGGTTCTCTTTGAGATCGCTCTTCAAATAGACAGTCAAGATATCCGCCCCGATGATCTTGATTTTGTAAGAGTTATCGGCGGCATGGGCTTAAGCGTCAATGAATCCGATCTAGAGATGCTTCGCACGACCGATGCCGCGCTTCCAGCGGTGTATGTGATTCTCGAGAAGCTTAAAACAGAAAGAAATATGGAAGCGTCCAGAAGAAATTATGTGAGAAAGGCTTTAACATCAATTCTGGCTAAAGCTGAGCGCAAGCGAGACCGTCATAATTTTTATCTTCAGAGACAGGGAGAAATTGAACGCAATAATGACCGCAAGCTGGCTAAGAGAATGAAGAGCAACCGCTCCCGGGTTAAAGAGGTTGAAAGAGATCTCGCTAAGACCGACGGATTTGTCGGGTTCTTCAGGATGATGAAAAACAGCCTGATCGAGTCTTTCCGTTACGGCAAAGACGCATTTCTCGAGCTTTGGGATAAAACAGGCTCGGCGCTTGTGACCGCTGTTGCGGAGAGCCGCTATGAAAAGTCGGTTGATCTTCAAGATAAAGATATCCGGTTTTTGGCTAAAATGGCTGATCCACAGGAGCAATTGACATCTCTGGATCTTCTTAAAGGTCTGGGAATTAACGGAACAGTGACCAGTATTCTCACCTCGAAAATGAGAGAAGCTAACCGGCGCTATCGTCAACTTCACAGGCAAGCCGAGCAGGGAGGCTGGCTCGACTGGTTGCATGATCAGCCAATCAGCGTGGCGGCCGGTTTAAGCCGCAGCCGTGAGGCCAAAGCTTCTGTGGCCAAAGCCATGGCCAATCGCAATCGTAATATTTGGCCGGTGCGTGTTTTCAAATGGGTTTTGGCTTCCGCGTTCTCCACCCTCTCCAAACGTACCGGAAGCGTTCTTCATGGACCCGATGAAGACAGCTTCCTTGTAAGAACCGCCCGCGCCTTTAAGGGTTTGACTCAATCCGAAGAGGATGTTGCTTTTGTGGCCAATCAGGCCTTGATTAATCATGGCGAGGTTCCGGTCAGAGAAATACAGGATTGGCAAAGCCGTTTGAGCTTCTGGCAGAGATTTCCGCTTCTCGGCAAGAAGGCCTCGATCAAACGTCTCTTGCGTAATCATGACGATCCGTTTATTGATTTCGGAGAAGTCCGTTCCAGCCTTGGCGATGAGTGGGCGGCCCGTTTTAAGGTCTACATCAAGGATCAGCATAAATTTATCGACGAAGTGCAAGGGACAATGGATGAGAAGAATTTATCTACCGAAGATCGTATTGCCGTTTGGCGCGCTTTGGGTCTGGATGATTTAGAAAAAGGAGATACTCCGCAAGAAGAGCTTGACCATATCCTTGATGTGGTTGAGGCTATACTCACTGTCGCTCATCATGATTTCTTTAAAGAAACCGACCGGCTCCATATCTCCTTTGAAGATGCTGTTTTGGCCTATCAAATCAATGCTCGTGGTGATCAAAACCTGCTCCATATCCTTGTTGAGCAATATTCTGATCATATCAGCCGCTATGAAGATGAAGACAATTCTCTCGAAGCTTTTGCCCGTCTTAAGGCCGAGCGCGAAGTTTATCGCGATGTGGCGGCCGGACGGCTTTCGATCGAAGAAGCTTTGGATAAATTGTCATACGATCCGGCGATGAGAGATCTTAGCCAGGATTATCTTGAGGCGTTTAATCAAAATAGAGTTGTCCGCTCTTTGCGCATTGAGGACGATCAAACCATTATTTATGAAAATCCGAAAGATTCTTCTGATCTGATTGCTCTGCAAAAAGCGGTGGATCGTTTGCGTTCAAGAAGGAATCTGGAAGGTGTTTCTGTTATCGCGCGCGATGACGATAACAGCCCGCACGCATGGCGCCGGCTTGAAATTCCGCAAGAAGATCGAGAAGGCCTGCCGACAATTTTATTCATTCATCCAAGGATCATGTATCAGCCTGTCTTGATGGATGCGTTTTTCTGGGCCATGGGTTCCGGCATGACAACGGAAATTGCCCAGGCCCGCTTGGCTTCTGGGATAGAAAACCTCAGCGAAAAAGATTTCTTTGATTTGATCGGTTATTTCGATGTGCTTACCCGGATTTCCTTCCATAACAGAAACGAAGATCTCGAGGATTTGATTCATCGACCCTTAAGTGAACTTAAAGAGATTGCCCAAAATGAATGGCGCAAAGCTCCTGTTTATGACCCGAAGAGAAATACGGCTCATGTAAAATATTATGATCTCGATGATGACGACCGGGCTCTTCTGACGGTCTATGTCTTAAGGCCGTTTGAATTTATTCATGAGCATGCCGATTTATTCCCTCAGGCTTTTATCAATAAGGAAACGATTGACTACACTTATCTGGTCGGCGAACATAAGGATGCGAAAGCGATTGAAAGAAAGCTTAAGGAATTGCTTGCCCAGTATGCCGTTTTGAAAGAAGACAGCGAAGATCAAGAAAAGACCGAGGAAGAACGCGAGAGCGCTCAGCAGCAAGCGAGCCGAATGTTTAATCAAGTTCGTCTTGCCAGCCGCGATTGGGATATTGCCAGGGCCAAGAAGGCCAAGAGCACGGCCTTTTTGCGCAAAGATATTGTCACTCTGCGTGCTCTGTGGAACAAATATTATGAAGCCTTGGCGTTTGATAAAGAAGAAAAAGACGACCGCAGGGCCCAAAAACTCGCGCAAAAAGAATCTGAAGAAGTCCTGAATCAAATTGCGGATGTTTCTATGGCGATTGTTTCCTTTAATAACCGCCAGCGTCAACTGACCTTAAAACAAAAGATCGATGCCCCTCGTGTTTTGGCCGACTTAAGAGAATACGAACGAGACCGCAAAAAACTCTACAGAGCCTTTAGCGATGAAGATGAAGAGGTCGGCTTTAGAGGCCGATGGAAAGCCTTTACCAAGATCTTTAGAGAGAATTGGTTTAGCCGGCAGCCGGTTTATCCGGATGACGGCCCGATTGTCCGGTTCTTTAAGGCCTTGCGGTTGGAGCCGAAGAAAGTGAACTTGCAGGGTATGCCGATCAAGGTCTGGGCCCTTCGCATCGGTCCTTTGACGGTTGATGTCTCTTGGTTTGCCGCGATTGGTTTGGCCTTTGGTTTATCGGCTGTATACGCGGGAGTTTATGCGGCTGCAATGGTTTTCTTGGGCGGAGTTATGTTTGCTGATATGTCTGTTTTAACTGCCTTAAGCGCTTCCTGGTCGATGATGATTCAGAGCTATTCTGTTTCCAGCGGATTATCCGGCATGTTTATTTACCTGACAGCCTTTGGAAGCATTATGTTCCACGAAATGGCTCACGGCTGGGCTGCCGCCAAATACGGCTATGCGTCCGAGAGCATCGCTTTCTCAGCGATGGGCGGATTGAACACCTTAGAGAGTATCGGAAAATCCTATGCCGGCAAGAAGAAGATTATTCTGGCCGGTCCGAAATCCAATTTCTTCCTGGCCGGATTGACTCTGGCGATCGCTTACGGGCTTCCGGCTCTGGGCGTTGCTGTGGGTTCATCGCTTTTATCATTCCTCGTCGGTCCTGAAGGAATTTTGGCGGCTTTCCAGGCCCTGGCCAGCGGTGAACTTGTTTCAGGATTAAATTTTGTGACCATAAATCTCTTTATCGGTCTGTTTAACTTCCTGCCGGTCATGGTTATGGACGGCGGCCGCCTCTATCTGGCCAAACTGGCTCAAACACGCGATATGGCTTCAGCCGCCAGAGCATTAAAGCCATGGGCTATTGCCTCGTCGCTGGCCTTGATTCCGGCGGCTATAATAACAGAACAATATATTTTCTTGATGTTTGCCTTCGCCTTGACCAATATGACCTTGGGCGAACTGGCTAAATTGGGCGAGAGTAAATCGGTTAATGCCGGTATTGCCTCCGAGCCGGAAGACACGAGACGAATCTCGGGAACTGCGGGAGACACACTAAAAGGTTGGGATGTCGTGGGAGACAAAAACCTTCATCGAAAAGATGATCCCGCAGTTCCCGGTGAATTATTACCGGCACCGTTTATTGAGCCGTTTGCGCCTCAAGCGCCGCCTGTGCAAACCATTCCGTTTGTGCCTGATTCTTTTGCGCCAACGATGACTACGCCGCTGCTTATCCTGGGCTTGGTCGATAATAAGGAAGAAATAATTAAGATCCATAGTAGAGCGCAATTGGCTTACAATCGCAGCCCAGAGGCTCGCGATGTCGATCCCTTTAAGGCCAATCCGGCGCCAAGAGATGTGGATCAGCGCAATCGAGTTCCCGGAAGCGCGCCTGTAAGGATTCCGGCGCCTCAGCCAGCCTCTGATGCAGGTTCTTCAGGCGCGGGACGCGGTCCTAAAGCCAAAATCAGCATGGTTCAGTTGGCCAGAGACCATATAAGGGAAGACAGATTCGCCGATATTGGCATTACTTCAGCCCAAGAGGCTAGTGAAAGAAATATTGCTTCATTGAGACACGCCAATACCCAAAGAACTCGCATGAATTACAGCGCGTCCGGTGTCGTGCTCAATTCTAGTATGCTGCCATCCCTTTCCCCAAGGGATCAGGCAGTGCAAAATGGATTTAGCGGGGAACAAAACCACGGTGCAGTGGGTGTTGCTTCTGGCAGCATTCGCCAAGACAAGTTGGAATACCGTTATGTGAGGCCAACCTCACATAACCAAGAAACCTCTAACACTAGTGGATACAGAGGGTTAGCAGAATCAACCCGAAATATCACGAGAGTTGCAGGTGGAGCCGCGCAGGGTGTAACCCGAGGAAACGGGCCAAACGCAAGCCAAGCTCCGACAGGAACGCCAACCTGGACATATACTGCGCAAGGTGAGTATGCGGCAGACAATGTCAATCATGGCTTAGAGCTCTTTGAATCGGTATATGAAAGCTTTGATACCGGATATACTGCAAATTCTGGATATCAAGCTATAAGAGGCCAGAGAGACTATGCTCTGACCCAAACCTCTGTCAGAATGCCTGTTACCGGGGCTTATAGCGATATAAGCACTACGGGATATGCCTCTCTTGTAGAGGAAGAAGCATATACGGTTCATCTGAGCAATCGCTCTTTGTATGGATTCACTGCAAGTGAAAGTGCATCAGTCAGATATGCCGGAACTAGTGTGTCTGGAAATGTACCGTCACTGAAGGTTCCCGGAGTGTATCAAGAAAGACTCGGGGAAAATGGCTTTGGCAGAGCTTTAGAGACCGCTGAAGTCACAACTGCTAGTATATCTAGCAGAAACCTCTATGAATATAGAGGAAATGTGGCTTATCAATCCTCTGAGGCAATGAATAGATCCGGAGCCGTTTCTACCTATACCTATTCTGCAGGAAATGAATACGTATTAGGCGGAATTGCCTTAAGTGATAGAGTATATGAAGGATATGCTGATCGGGCAGATTCTGAAAATGTGCCGTCACTGAAGGTTCCCGGAGTGTACGAAGAAACAGTCACCGAAACGCTCGGGGATTCCGGCATTGAGAGTGTCTTCCGCTATATAGGAGGGAAAACAGAGGCACTCAATACTGTTGTAAGCACGGTTATGACCGCAATCAGCGAATGGGTTGTTCCGGCCGCTTACGCGGATGTCGTCGATGCCGATACCTATACAAGAGATGAAGCCACGGCAGTAGTCAGTGTCACTGGTCAGACACCTGCTACTGAAGGAAATAGACCAGGAATTTTACTGAGTAACTCCGAAAACTCTAGTGAAACTGCCGCTAGGGATTCTTTGTCTCTGCTCAACAGCATTATTGCTCCGTTTGATCCTACCGTCTTCGTCAATTTAATCGAAAATCTCAACGGCCAATACCCTGTCTCCAGCAAATCTCAGGAAGAAATCTTTGAACAACTCCAACAAGCTCTCGCCAAAATAAAAAGACCAGAAAAAAATCTTCGGGCGATATTTGTGCCCGATCTTTTGACTATGAGTATAATGACCATTGGCTCTTTTGACCAAAGACGCCAAGCAAATACCAGAGACCTGGGTAACCTTACTCCCTCCGAGGTCCAGGTCTCTGGTGAAAGATTATTAAATCGCTCATTTGACCGGATGAGCGATGTTGAAGGCCTGCACACTGCAATTAGTCGCTCTCCCTCCGCGGCTAGTGAGCAGGCCTTCAACAAATTGATTTCGACAGATGTCAATCCCGCGCGCCGACTTTTCTCTAATAATGGAATTATGGAAGCCGGCATCGCGGATATTTCTGAAAGATTTAATCCCGCGACAAGGCAGGAATCGTCACACCCGTGGCAGGGTCAAGAATTCCCTGTGACGATTCCTGCTCAACCATTTATTTCAGGAATAACTTCTAACAACGAACAACTAAATACTATTAACCATATCCCTCGTCCGCAAAGCATTGTTGCAGCGGACTCGGGATCAATTCGCGCAATGAACTTATGTTCCTCCTTGCAGTCGTCCGTAAGTTCAGCGCTCATTGAAGGAGGTGTATCATGGGTCACCATGAACTCAACCAACTCACCTTCGACCATTGCGTTAACTTCCGCAATTTCCGCTTCATCTGCGCGCGCAAGAGCAATGGCCGGATCAAATCTTTCCGTCTCTATCACGACGGATCCGCTGAGGTTTATGAGCGTGAGCACTTCACGCCGCTCAGCGAATCGGCTGCCTGCCAGCTCATCCTCGCTATGGGCCAAAGCGACATCAAGACCTACAACGCACGAGGAGCTCTCTTGGCATGAAGTACAAACAGTTTCAACCCGGCTACAATCATCCGTGGCGGATGCAGGGGTTGAAAATAAACTCAATGGTCTGGTCGGCGGAATCTTTCTGATTGCCTTGGCCGTTGGAATCGGATATATCGCGACTCTTGCCTTCAAACAAACCGTTGCAGAATGGGAGAAACGGCCCGATGCCAGAAAGATGCGATCTATTGTCACAACGGCTCTGGTTGCCGGTGCCTTCGTTACTTTGATCTGGGGCGTTGACAATCTTATTCCGGAAAAACAAAAGCCGCAGAGACAAATGCTCACTGAACATCAGGCCCGCAGGGAATTCACTGAATCAAAGAGAAGATTGGAGTCATTGTTTGAAAATACAAAACCGCTTACAGAAAACAGCTTCTTTACGCCCAAGCGAATTGAAGCGCTGGAATTGGCCGCTTCCGTCTATGGGTTCGAAAAAGTTGCGGGAAGCAAACTTTTGGGTGCGATTATTATCGATGAGCAAATTCATGCCGGCGGAGTAAAGGGAACTATCAAAGATATCGTGGCCAAGACACTCGGCGGCACGCTGGGCATCGGTCAGCTGGATATTGAAAGATTTGCTTACGCGAAAGATGCTCATCAAATTAAACGCGCCAGAGAATTTTACGAAACACTTTATACCCGTCAGAAAGCTATCAGAAGCATGCTTGATAAAGAAGAAGACAGAGCCACCTTTGATCAGTTTATTGAGGAATATGGACATTTTCGATACGGCGATGCCGGAGCCATGATGGCTCATTTTGAAGCACTGGAAACACAGAAGAATCTCTTTACCGGCCTGCTTTTGATTGATGAAATCAATATTATCGGCGTGGCCGACGCTCTGGTGAAAGACAGACGAGATCTGCAGGTAGTAACCAGCGATGCCATTCCTTCTACAAGCATCTTGGCCGGACCAATTAAAGAATGGCTGACACAAGATTTCATGCTGATTCCTGAAATGCAGGATGTGGAAATCTCCAGAGCCAGAACCCGCATTCAGGCTTACCGCAACTGGTGGGGCACCTATTATCCGCCGGAGGCTCCAATCGTTTTTGTACTCAATCGATATAAGGGTGTGATCAAATCCACCCGCGGAGTGGAAACCTTCGAAATCTTCAAAGAACTTTTGGCTGACAGATCGGTGACACCGTCTTCCGTGAATGCAATCTTTATGCCTCTTATGATTCTCTCAATGACTTTAGGGGCCATTAATCCGTTGAGAGTTAAAGAAGCCCAGGCCGCCGATATTAACCGCAGGATGGCGACAAGCCACCAAGGCCGCACAGGCACAGGCATGCCGGGGAGCAGTGAGGGGGCATCGCTTAGTCCCTCGGCAGAGCTCGGGACAAGTGCGAGCGATCGTCGTCTGGTTACTCACGAAGCGCAAACACATGCTATTTTCCTTCCAATTCCATTCTTTGGCGGAATCAAGAAGATGGTTCAAAGCTTCAAGAGCCTACCACGCATTATCCGCTATGCGACTTCTACTGTCGCGGCGTGGTTTGCCATCAATATCCTTCCACAGGCTGTCCAAGCTCAGCAAGCTTACACATCGAATAGTCATCCGGAGAATATTGTGATCTTTGCTATGTTGATCTGGTTTGCGGTTATGGTTATAAAAGCAGTGTTTAAAGCTTTAAGAGAATCCGGCGATTTAAGTAAATTTGATTTATATAAATATTTACCAAAAACAACTAATACGGAAGTCCGTGAAAGAATCGATCATTGGATTTTCGATGAAGACAGCACTAAAGAAGACATCATTGAGCAATTCGGAAACGATACAAAAGCCTTGAGAAAACTTTTAGAGAAACTGAGGGGGCGATACAACGACATCCTCTTTAAAAGCGCAACTTCCTATAAAGGGAATGCTGCTTTCGTGGCTGGCGAACATCAGGTTAAACGCCTTGAAAACAAAATAGTAATTATCGAGGAGCGATTAGCGGAATTGTTCGGCAATAGGATTCCTTGCATTAAAGCGATTCAAAGGCGCATTAAGCGGAATGAATCCCAGATTAAAATATTAGCAAAAAGAGCCAAAGAAGACAGGGAAGCAGCAAAGAAACTGGAGAAAATAAATGCCTTATACTATCAATTGACGGCAAGATTAAAAGAAGATATTGATGAAAATCTCAAAATCATCAGGACATTCTATCCGAATCTGAAACTTTCATTTGATGAATTTACTAACCAGGAAGAAAGGCATAAGGGCCTGGTCCTGTTCTTCAAAGATGTAGAAAACAAAAAAGCTCAAGGTTTGATTTTCGAGAAATCTTATGATGCGATTGCCGTCAATCTGGATGTCACTGTGACCGCACAAGAGATCGAAAGTTATGAGCCTGTTTTTATGAGAGATGGATCTCTTACCGAAGAAAAAACCGAAGAGGAGAAAACAGAGAAAAGTGATGGCTTGTTCTCAAAGATCAGGGGCTTCTTGAAAGATCATCCCGCAGTAGCAAAGGTTGCTCTTATCTCTACCGCGCTTTTTATCGGTTTCAGCGGCGTTGCCGGAGCCTTTGCCGCTGATAATCCCATGAGTAATCCTGATGCTTATATGTTTGTTAATTTTGATGGAGAAGGCGCGCAAGAAGGGGTGACCATTAAGAAACCTGACAGTGGCGATATCCAAGATCTTCTGCAATTTACTACACAGGAAGATAGGTTGGAAGCCCTTCAGGATATTTATGAAGATCAAGGTTACAGTGAAGACCAAGCAGAAGCTATTGCTGAAAGAATATACCGCGACGTTATTATCCCAAATATTTATACTCAAAACGGCATGACGGAAGAACAAGCCGCCATCTTCCTGCAGCTTATGCTTAAAGGCAGCTACGGAAGCATTGATGCCTTTATGATGTCCGAAGAGTTGGTGAACAGCAAAGATATTGACCCGCTTGTAGAATATGGAACAAAACATTTCGTTAATCTCGGATACACAGAAGAAGAAGCGACACAAAGAGCTAGATGGGTTGCTCTTAAAACTATGGTAGATCGGCAAGTAGCCGGTGCTCAGAATACACAAAAAACCGCTTTAATTGAACCTGTTGCAAAATCAAATATTGATCCAAAAGATATTTACGCCAGAGGACATCAGGATGTGGATAAGAAGCTTGACGAACTTCAGGCCGGTCAAGATTCCATCAACGCGGAAATCGTTAAAGGGAATATGCCGGTTTACGACGATCCGCAAACATCCGTGGCTGGCGCTGGCAGCGAAGAAGAAAAAGCAGCACAACCGCTGCCAGCGCTAAAAGTTACTTCACGCTTCGGCGAAGACCGTCCTTATCGCGACGGAATCCATAATGGCATCGATTTGGGGATGCCTAAGAAAACATTCATTC
>CAYZIY010000003.1:73812-162309 GCA_964478715.1 uncultured Planctomycetales bacterium | reverse complement strand
CTCCCAAGCAATTTACAACTAGATTTCAATTTTGTCTAATTTAGACGGCTATGATAATTATTAATGTATCGACATATTGTTATATAGGCAATCCATCTGCGACAGAATCGTTTTCAATGAAAAATTCCTTTGAAGTATAAAGCCTCCAATAACCGTCTTTTCGGTTCATCAACTCCGCATGCCGACCCTCTTCTTCGATACATCCGTTATTGAGCAATAAAATTTTATGGGCATGCTTTACTGTCGACAAACGATGGGCGATAATAATCGTTGTTGAATTTTCAGAAACCCGGTCGATGGATTGCCGTATTAAAGCCTCCGATTCATTATCAAGAGCACTGGTGGCTTCATCTAAAATAAATATTTCGGGCCGTCGGAGTACAGCGCGGGCAATAGCAATTCTCTGTTGCTGACCACCCGAAAGTTTCATCCCCCGCTCTCCCACGATCGTATTGTAACCGTTAGGTAGCTGGGCAATAAAATCATGCGCATTGGCAATTTTGGCACTCTCGATGATTTCCTGCATTGAATAATCCTGAGAATCAAAAGCAATATTTTCGGCAATCGTGGCATGAAAAATAAATGTATCCTGGCTGACAAAACCAATCTTCTGCAACCAACTCTGAGGCTGGTATCGGAATAAATCAACACCATTGACCAAAATCCGTCCTTGTTCGGGCCGGTACAGGCCCAGCAATAAATTGATCACCGTCGATTTTCCCGAACCTGATTTTCCGACCAAAGCCGTCATCTGGTTTTTCTCAAAGGAGCAGTTCAATCCCCGAAGAACAGGATTTCGACCATCGTAGGAAAACTTGATCGCATCAAATACGATAGGATCTTGGAGCCTCTGAAAATCTCGATCTCCCGTGATTTCTCTGTCGTTGGGCTTTTTTAGTTCATCATAGACCAATTCACAATCCCGCAAATTAACCGACATATGCATTTGCACAGTTCCCAGCATGGAGATGTAAGGAAGAATTCTGATAACCGCCACAGTAAACATCCCCAAGACGGGCACCAAACTCAAAAAACGCTGCGGATTGACGATATACACAACTGTGGCGGCTATCATTAAACCTGGAATAACCACGAGTTCAACAAGATTTTTGGGCAGAATGGAAAAAATATTGTAAGCCGCATAAAACCGAGAATATTGCTGATTGGCCTGTTCGTGTTTCTTGAGCCATTGACGAGAGGCATTATAAACATAAATCTGTTTTATGCCGGTAATAAATTCGTTTAACACGCTGTTAAGCTCGCTTAAAGACGCTGCCATTTCCTTCCCAATATGATAAATTTTCTTTTTTGACAGTTTGGATATAAAAAAATAGAACATCAGGCTGCCGATGGCTAAAATGTAAGTCATGAGAGGATTAACGGTCAGTAGGAATATTAAAATCCCCGCCAGAATAACAAAAGTATTCAGTAAAATAGGAACACGATACAGCGCAAGGGCTACCTTGTTAGGAGATGTGGAGGAAATATAAAGCAAATGTCCTTGTTTAGTATTGATAAAGTACTGATATTGTGCGTTGATATATTTGACTATAATTCTCTTTTTCAAATCAAACATGACTTTAGCGCTCGTGACGGATATTAAATAACGGTTAAATAGCGCCATAAAGAACTTTAACAAGGAAAAGCCGATCAGTAACAGACAGGCGGCGATCATCTTATTGTCCATGGGAAAAAATACGATGATTTTCTGAATGATTGTCATCAGAGACCCGAATTCTCCTGTTTCCGACGGCTGATTGAGAAATGATTGAAAAATCGGAAGAAATATAGCCACATTAAAACATTCTACTAGAGCTAAAATCAAACTGGTCGAAAAAATAGCTATATAGCGAAGTTTATACGGTTTGAGAAAATGAAAAATCAGTTGATATGAATTGGCGGATTTCTCCATTTTAATTTTTCAAGCTTCGCGCAAGATCTCCTTTAGATTCTGATGGACAACGATTTTTATATTGTTCGGTTAATAATATTCGGAAGCGGTGAATAGCCTTGCCGTCAAGGAAGGATTCTATGTTCTCTTTAACATGATAGTCGAGATAACGATCGTATTCCTCCCCACTGGTTTCATGCAAGAGTTTTTGGGCCCTCGTTAACAACTCGGAGTAAGAATGGCAGACCAATCCCGGAACCCTATCATAAAATGTACCCCGTAATTTATTGGCGGCATCGTGCCAAAGGGCTTTTTTTCTATACGTGATCGCTTCAAAGGTCGTTGACGTAAACGGAAACGAAATAACCAAATCACTAAAGGCGTTGATTTCCGAGGTGGACGAATTCCAGTCCACACAACAAAATCGGGGATGTTGGTCCATTCTTTTATACAGCGCGAGAATTTCACCGGCCCTGGTTGTGACTTTAGCGTGAAAATTTCTAGGTTTCTTTTCTTTAAATACAAAAAATGTATCTTTTAAATCATCGGCTAATCGCAACATGTCCTTTAAAAAGCTAATTCCATCCTCATAGGTGGTAATCGTATGATCATGGAAGGTACTATCATACACAGAAACGATTTTCATGCCCTCTTTCAATCCTCTGGCGGTTAAATGTTTTTTTAGTTCAGAGAAAATTTCTCCCTGCGCAATAAGCCGGAGATGCTCGGCCCAGAAGCATCCTACGTTTTGAACATTATTAAACCGACAGTGACTTTCGCAGAAATATCGCGAAGCCCTATCGGACCAAGAAATCAAGGTATTGTAGTTTAAAAATCCAAAACAGTTATGCCTATAGCGAAGCTCCGAATCTTCAACGGCAATCCCAAAACCAATATTGGCCGTGTCCATATAGTAATAGGTTCGGCACCCATGTTTATGGCATATAATATTGCGGGCAATAGCCCGGATGCCCGTGTCGCAATAAGTAATAAGATTTCCAACAGAAACACGGTGTAAAAAACCGTTCCAAATCAAATAAAAATATACGAGCCGTGTGCCAACATCCAGAATAAAGCTCTTTTGAAAAACGGAAAACAGCAAAAAACCATAAACCGAAAAACCTCTTTTGATATCGGACCAAGTCATAAACCGCGCCAAATTATCAATATCATCCAATTGATGATCATGCAGATATTGCCTAACATTGTTTTCATGCATATACCGTTTCTGGTTTCGGCTAAAACTGGTACTGAAAATAAATAAAGCCTCATCCTTTTTAATTTGCTTATCATCAATGATAAAATCTATTTTTTGAACCTGGTTGGCAAATTGACGTCGTGGAGAAATAACCATAATGGCATATTTATAATGATGCTTTAAGATCAAACGGGGGTGAAAAATTGCTGCGATTTTTTTTCCGCCAACCCATAACGGTAATGCCAAGATTTTTATACAGAGTCCTACTTTATTTAAGATTTTTCGGGCATAAGACCTGGCGATCATGGACCAAGGAAATTGTGCCTGCGTTATGCAAACGCCGTTGATTTTATGCCGTTTTGATAAGCGCAAGAAAAATTGATAATCGGCAATCTCGCAGGCGTCGGTACGATAGACCTCAATTCCATCGGACGGAACAAAAGTTATCGGTTCTTCAGGAAACATCTGCTCAAAACGATCGATAACCGTATTTAAATAGAAAAAGCGCGCCAACCGCTCATGCAGTATTTTTTGAAAACAAAGATCAGTATCTTGAGAGTCATAAAGACTTTTTAAACGGCTGATGATGGGATTATCCCGGAATAGATTAAAAAAAGATAAAATACAGTCAAAGGCCTTATCATAAAAAACCCCTTCAAAACCGGCTAATAAATGATCAATAGGCGCCTTTTTAATCCTCCCTTCTTGAAGGGCTGCTTGAAGCCACCGATCATTTTGACAATTTTTGTTCACTCTTATGAAATAAACTTCTTTTTTACAAAAAATACACCAGGAGATAGCTAGTCTGTGAAACTTTTTAATTTCTTCAAAGATAATCATAGCGCTGGCTTTTTCATTAGTCTTCGATCGAACCGAGAGTTGTTTTTTCCGTAAATAACCACCTCTTTGAAATTGCTTTTATGTCGATAAGTATTTTTAAAAGAGGCTTGCTTATAAAACCCTGCCTTTTTAAACAGCTGAAAAGAAGTTATATTCCCGTTGTAAATACCGGCAAAGATGTGATGCATTTTTAAATCCTGAAAAATAAACCTCATAGCCCTTTTGAGGCTTTCTAAGGCATAACCCTCACCCCAATAGTCTTTATCGAAAAGACAAATTCCTATCCAGCAAAGATAGTGAAAATAAGATATTCCGCTTATATTAACGGTTCCTATAAATCTATTATTTTTTTTATCAAAAACCCCCAGCAAAATCGAGTTTTTAGAATTCGAATTACTTTTGATATAATCCGAGACCGTTTTCCAGGTTTGCTTCTTGGAGGAAACATTAACAAGATATTTGTTCACTTCAGGATCGTTTAAACCATCGATATAGTGTTGAGTAATATCGCAGCATTCAAGAATTCTCAAGAATACTCTTTTAGATTTTAAAACGATTTTACGTCCGTCTACCCTTTTCATTGCTGAATGGCCACCTCATCCATATCGATGTGTTTAACGGTTCCTCCGGGAACGTATTCAAATTTCTTTGTACAAGAAAGATAAGCTTTAAAAATTAACCTTTCCAAGGGAAAGCGATAAAATGAATATTTGACTCTAAATTTCGCCAGATTATGAGCAATTTTTATAAAAATACGGAGATGTGATTTCTCCATTTTATCTTTTACCCGAGTTAGTGTCCCGCGATGCATGTCACCCGGTATCGCCAAAGGTATATAAAATGTTATGGCATCATAAATTAATGTTTCTCTGTTTTTAGATTTCCAGGGATAGGCCTTGCTGGAATAGTCATACTCAGTATCGAATTGGGCCCAGGCCTCAAGACTTTGTGGCGCCTGAAATCCCCTCTCAAGCGCATCTTGAAACATAGACGTCCCCGGAAACGGAACATAAAATGAAATCGGTAGAGAAAAATCCGGATTGATTTTCTTAAGTTCAACCGCTAACTTAATACTTTCATGCACATCTTTTTTCTCTTCGTATTTCGGCAGACCGAAAAGATAATTATAGGCCGCTTCGATTTCATATTTCTTGAGAATTCTGGCCGATAAGTGAATATCCTTAACAGATATCGATTTTCCGATATAATTTAAAACTTCTTGAGATCCGCTCTCAGCCCCAATATGAACTTTAACGCAACCGCTTTTTTGCAATAAAGGCCATAAACCTATATTCTCATAGCGAATAATATCTCTGACGTACATTTGGCCATCCCAAACACAGTTAATGCTATTTTTTAATATTAATTCACATATTGTTTTAACTCTATTTTTATCGATAAAAAAATTTGCATCCTGAAAACTAATGTAATTAAATCTTTTTTCTCGAACCAACCATTTCAATTGTTCGATAACTTTTTCTACGTTATATCGATACAACCTTCGCGCAAAAACAATATTACTACAACAATAGGCACAAAGATTGGGACAACCGAAACTCGTTATATAGTAAAGGTGCCCTGTTATATTTATATCTCTAAAAAATGGTTTATAACGCAAAGCGAGTGACTGTTTCCGGTAATATTCCAAATCTAAGACTTCAAATGCAGGTAACGGAACATCATCCAACTTCATAGAAAAGTCTTGACCCCGACTGATAATCTTATCGTCTTTTCTATAGCAAATACCTTCAATGCCCTCGAGACCCTCGTTGTTTTTGAATCTCTCAGCCAATTTTGGAAAAATTTTTTGGCCCAAACCCTTTACAACCACATCTACATGAGGATCCTCAATGGATTGTTCGGGAAAAATGCTAACATGCCAGCCACCCCAGACAATCGGGATCTCCTTATTTTTTTCTCTGACATATTGGGCGAATTTAAGCCCCTCTTTAACTTCATTACCCGTTAAAGCGGAAATTCCGACACAGACCACATCTGACCACAGACCATTTGGTTTTGAAGCATATGCATCCTCTTTTCTGTTGCCCTGATCAATCAAAACTACCTTGAAACCCGCATTTTTCAAAGGCGTTACAAGTGAAATTAACGATAAAGGTATCAAATTCACGCGGTGCGTTAAGCGCTCATCTTCGCTGTAGGGTTTTCCTTTAAAAATGACAACCGTATTTTTCATTTATAAGTACTTCTTTCTAGCTCACGGATCACCTGTGGTAAATATTTTAAATTATGAATCCTTCTCTCAGCTTCGTACTTTCTATCAAGAATAACATGCTTAAAACGACCCCTCATGAGTCTAACCGTACGTACACCGATTTTTTTTGCCGTAATGAAATCTTTGTGCGGATTATCACCGACATAAATGCTCTCTCTGGCCTTCACCTTAAGTTTGCGTAAGCATTTCCTATAAATAAAAACGCTTGGTTTTTCATTCCGAATCCCATAATAACGCGAATATAACAGAACATGAAAGTAGGAGTTCAGTGAAAGTAACTCAGCTTTATATCTTTGAACGCGAGAATTTCCGTCAGTTATCAAGCCTAAGCGATAATCCAGGCGTCTTAATTTGCTGAGTACCGTTTCAGCTTGAGGAAAAAACTTCAGCTTTCTTTTGCAATAGCGGTATTTTGTGATTAATTTTTTAATAACTTTTTGATTGGCATAAATATCTAAATCACTTAGGACATTGTCAAACACCTTACCTCTTCCGTTTATTTTTAATACTTTGTTCAAAAGTATATATGTCTTTTTTTCACTCTTTTTGTATTTCAATGCTATGTATCTTGAAGCCTCTCTAAATCCCGATTGAACAAATTGTTTTTCATCATAAAGTGTATCATCCAAATCAAAAATGACCGCTTTTATCACTGTTGATACACCTTTTCAAGAAATAGATCCTTTGTATAGCGAAGCATCGTCAGGTTATTCTTAAACTTACCGATTCGGGATTTAAGTTTCTTTCCGTTTATTAGTTGAACCAAAAAATGTGGGCTGGAAGCTCCGGCCTGGAAACTTAAATGAGCTCCTCCACCAAAACGAGGGTTAATTTCTATAAATCTAATATGTTTTCTTTTTTCATTATAAAAACACTGTATTGTATTATGTCCGATGAGGTTGAATTTTAGCGTGACTTCTTGGGCTTTGTTAATCAGAAAGTCATCTATCTTAGTTTTACTGATAAAACTTTCTCCGCCAAAAACTGAAATCCTTTTTCTGGGAACAACAGATATTACACGACCTTCAAAATCCGCGAAAACATCAATGCTGAATTCATCATCTTTAATATACTGTTGAAGAATATGGGTTTTAAAAAGCTGAGAAACAATCCCATGGTCGTTTTTGTTTTTGATAAGGAAAACCCCTAAGCCTGATTTACCTTTTTTTGGCTTTGCCAAAAGTGGATATCTATAATTATTTTTGTCCTTGTAACCGTATGTTTTAGGCACCGAAATATTGTTTTTTAAGCAATGCTGAATGAACAATTTCTTGTCCAGACATCTTTTCACTACATGAAAGTCGCCAATCATAACCATAATTCCATTTTTTTTAAATTCTTTCTTGTTTCGAGCAAATAAAAGCAGTTCTTCATCGCGGGTCGGTATAATCAATTCAACCTTATTTTTCTGACAAATACGCAAAATTTGTCGAATAAAATCCTTATTCCCACTGGGCAAAACCACAAAACTTTTATGACTTTTATAAAGTGCAACAGATAACGGATTGGAATCGACCGCTATCACTTCTCCTTTCATTTTTAAAGCTTTCTGAAAAGATCGGATTAACCAAACTTTTCTGGAAGCGCTTGTAATTAAAACATTCATTTTTTATTTATTTTGGTATAAATGATACATTCGCGTCCTAAACCCAAAGAAGCCAGAGTACGATAAAATTTTCTTCTGAACTCATACGGTAAAGATAATTCAAAATTAACTCTTCTTTGATGACAAAGACTTCCTATTTTTCTGTCTTTTGTATAATCTAACCCCATCAAAAGAAAGAGCTCCATAGGGAAGTCCGCTGTAACATCCAAAACTTGAAATCCGTTTTTTTTCAGAAATTTTTGTATGCTTTCAATGTTAAAATAATGAACATGGTCCGGTACGGCTATCCACCACTTTTTTTTCTTGGTCCTTTTCTGAGCATATTTCTGAAGAATATTAAAATCATTCGGTACTTTAATGCATAGAATACCTACTTTTTCTTTAAGAAAAACTTTTACCCATTGTAGAATAGAACTAGGATTGGGAACATGCTCCAAAACATTGAGTAAGGTAATTGCATCAAATTTTCGAACATATTTTTTAGTATATTGACCTAAAAACATGTCAAATGTCATATTGTAAATATGCATTTTCTTGGCTAATTTCGTCTTTGTCGCCTGAACAGAAGGCTCAACACCGACGGTATTCCAACCAAAACGCTGCATATAATGTATAAAATCACCTTGGCCACAACCAACATCCAACAGATATTTGTTTTTCTTCCTGATAGAATTATTTAAAGTCATTTCGATTTCTTGAAAAAGAGTGTTCTGTAACCAATGGATTTCTTGATTTGAAATTTTTCCACCCTGCATAAATTTTTTTATTTCCGGAACACGCTCACCTTTTGTGATTGACCGATAATATTTATCTTTATAAAACTTATCGAGATCTTCCTTTTTAGGTAACGGATGCAATCGCCAATAACCCAGTTTTAAATTCTTCCGCAATTTATAATTCTTCTTCATCGGACATCCTTCCAAGTTATCCATTTATCCGCTTTAATATTTCTCCTTGCTACTCTTCCCGCAAGCGCAGTAATCATTTCTGGTTTGATCCCTAAACTGGGTCGTTTAATAATAAGCATATCCTTCTTAATTATTGTACCCTTGGAAATATCGCTACGTGCATGAATACTGCGTCTTCCTATGCGAAAATTTTCCCGCTCCGACGTACTGGGCCCTCTCTTCTTACCATCTCCAAATGCGTATTCGATGTCGCGAATCTGACTTATCAAATCGGCAAACTCACAGGGTTCCATGGCAAAGGGATGATCCGGTCCTTTCATGTTTCTATCGAGCGTTAGGTGTTTTTCAATGATTTTTGCTCCCATCGCCACAGCTGCCAGCGAAATATGAATACCGTGACTATGGTCAGAAAGCCCAACTGGCACATTAAAAGTCTCGGCAAGGGTTTGCATAGCCTTCAAATTCATATCCTTCGGTTTTGAAGGGTAAGCTGATACACAATGTAGAAACATAATATTTCTATTTCCTTGCCTAAGACATATACGATACGCTTCATTGATTTCTTTTAGGGTCGCCAATCCGGTTGAAATAATGATCGGTTTATTTTTTTTCGCTACAGCTTCAACTAAAGAAAGATCCGTCAATTCAAAAGACGCGATTTTATAAAAACTGACATAATTTTCTAATTGATCCACAGCCGCTATGTCAAACGGTGTAGCGAAAAAAAGTATTTTCTTTTTCTTACAATAACTCTTCAATTTCGGAATCCAGCCTAGAGGTGTTTGAATCTCCTTAATCGTTTCCCAAAGATTTTTCTTATGTTGCGAATGTCTTGGAACATAACGAGAATATAATCCTTCAGCTGTATAGATTTGTATTTTTACAGCATCGATGTTAGCCATTGCCGCCCTATCAATCAGGCGCTTGGCAAGTGACAGACTACCGTTGTGATTCGAACCGATATCAGCGATCACAAAACAGGGTTGATTCTCGCCAATCCACCTGTTTTCTATTTCTATTTTTTGCATGTTTAACAACCTCACGCACAACACGATGAGAACCTTGTCCGTCTATATAATTCTGACCGATTTGGCTCATCTTTTTTCTTTTGTCATAACTTAGATTTTTTAGAACTTTGAGTATTTTTCCAAATAGATCTTTTTCGTCATTCCATCCGACAAACTCCAGGAATCCAACCTCTTTCCAGGATTGCAAATTTCTTAATTGATTATCCGCCAAACAAATACCGATCGCTGGTGTTCCACAACGGGCTAATTCAAAAGTAGTTTGACCTCCAGCGCAAATGCAGACATCTGCTCCAATCATGGCTTGCCGTATTTCATCAGAGCTCATTCTTTTTGAATTGATTCCAATGCAATCGATTTGTAACCGAATTCTTTCGTTAAGATAAGATTTTAGAGCTAATGTTAAATCGCCTGAACTTGAACCACCCAATGTAATGATAATCTTTTTTATATCAGACCCTATTTTTTTTTCGATACTTTGAGTAAAAGCCCGACGTAACATGGCATAATTGCCCCCTAAGAGATAAACAGTATCAAGCTTTTTTTCATTATAAATTCTTTGCGCATAAAGAGCTCCGTTGACAATAACACCCGAAGGATAATCTATACGGTTTGTATCATCCAGATAAACACAAAGTCTTGCTTTTTTAGCAATATCTTCATAAAGATTTACAGGGGCAAAGTAGGAATCAATAACAACAATGTCCTCTGGCATTATACATTTAATTAAATTCTCATTATCGACCCACCAAGCAAAAGCCTCAAAACTTTCCTCCGAAGCTAAATCTTTTTGAGAGTCGTCAGCTTGAATCAGTAGTTGCGTCTTAAAACCAGCGTTAAAAAAAGCATTTTTAAGTGCACTACATCTAACAAAATGTCCGTACCCAATATTTTTTCCGATTTCAGTAATAATAATAACTTTCATATTCTGAATAGTTTTTTAATCCCAGATACGGCCTTTTCCTCTATCGATCCAATTGTTGAGCTCATTCAGCTTCGGATGACTGTCCAAATAATCGATGATTTCGGCTATTGAAACAAATTGTCCTTCTTTTTTTAAGGCTTTGTACAATTCCCTGACCACAATAAGATCTTCGGGATAATCAACGGTCAAACGTATGTCTGGTCTTTGTAGCTGCGGTGAGTCGACCGTCAATTTTTGAATCCTAAAATCTTTAGGATTCTCAAACATATATAAACTGCATAATTCGCTGCGGTGTTTTTCCAGACCCTTATCATGGGCGCGTTTTAAGTCTTCGACGTCTATGAGTTCGTAGTAAACCCCCTCCGGGAGCCCTTCAATCACAGTTAACGAGGCCTTATTCTGTTGGTGTCGGTCAAGTACATCTTTGAAATTATCCATATAAATAAAAGGGCATTCGGTGGTCACACGATAAATCGTATCCCCTTGTAGGGATTCCACAGCCTTAATCAACCGGCCCTGAACATCGATCTCATCTCCGACAATGTAGGTTAAGCCCAATTTCTTAGCCATTATCTTAAACGGCATGTTTTCCTCACCCTCGCTGATAGCCAGTACAATTTCATCGATACCCCGGCACGTTTTTAAAAAATTAACCAGATATTCCAAAATACTGACATCGCTGGCGACATCGATGAGTTGCAGCGGTTTGGCATAAAGCCTTTTAGACTGCACGCGACAGGCTAAGGTGGCGACGACTTTCATGTTTGTCCTTTCTTACTCTATTAAAGCGATATTTTCCGATGTTATCACTTCGTCTATTTTAAAATCCTTAAGCGCCTTTTTTCCCAAGACATCCGCAAAGTCCAGCGGTTCGGCCTGCGATGGTGCGCGTTTAAAAGCAATGTCATTTTGAGTAATCGCAGAGCCCTTTTTAATCTCTTTAAGGCTGACGACATGTTTTCTTGTAGCTTTGCGATATTGCGTTTCAACGGGACTTAATGCATCGCTGTAGCAACTTTTGGCGGCATCCAATTCTCTGATTCTTTGAACAAATCGGACGAAATCCTCCGGGTTTAGCGCCGACTCATAGTCTTCCATTTTTAATGCCCTATCTTTGGTGATGTGCTTTTCTATCACACAGGCGCCCATCCCGATTGCCAGGGCACAAAGGGAAGAATTCTGCGGGTGATCTCCGTCGATATGATCGGCAAAACCCACGCGGAGCTTGAATTGATCTTTAAAATAACGCATTTTTTCTAAGTTTGTATGCTCGATCAAAGTCGGATAGCTTTGAAAACCGTGCATTAACACGATCTCCTTGTTGTTTTGTCCTTGCTTGAGCAGCTTTACAGCATTTTTCGTTTCTTTAATATCCGCCCCGCCGATGGAAAGAATGACGGGCAATTCGCACTGCGCGCAGGCTTGTAGTAGTTTATCGTTACGCATATCCGTGGCATGAATTTTTACGACATCTGCCTCAGCGCGTTGTAACATAGCCAGAGATTCAACTCCGAAAATATCGGCAAAGAAATACAGGCCGGCCTTATGCGTATACCGAATTAAATCCTTCCATGTTTCTTTTGGCCACTGCAGCTTTTTAAATAAACCGTAATGCTTGTATCGTCCAACCGCTAACTCATCAGCCCGAAAAACCTGGAGTTTAACAGCATCGGCTTGAGCGCGGGCAGCGGCATTAATCAATTCTTTGGCAATGGAAATATCTCCCTCGTGGGTTTGAGAGAGTTCGCAAATAATAAAAGTTCTATTCTCTTTAAACATAAGCGTCTCTTTTTTTCGGCCAACCTGACGGATTAAGAATATCTTCTTTGACGTCAAATTCAATTTCTTCGATTTGAGACATTAATTGCTTAGGGAACTCTTTGGAAAACAAAACTGCATTATCCCTCAATTGCTGAGAGGTTTCTGCGCCAAAAACAACACGGGCCAGGGGCCATTTGGTTTTTACATACAACAAAGCCAATTCAAGTCTAGAAAGATCAAGCTGCTGACATAAATTTTCTAAGTGCCGAACAACATCTTTTGCAAAAAGCATTTCTTCAGACAGGTCTTCTTCCTTCGTCAAGATTAAGCCTTGTAAGAATACGCTGCGTATATGAATTTCTTTATCTTGCTGATTGGCTGTGTGAAAAAAACCGCACTGTTCAAAACGCCGTTCCAGAATATTTCCGGGAACCTGAATGACTTTCAACTCATCGATAGCCGCAGCTTGCATCGCACGGTTCGGAGCATAAACTGAGATTCCCAGATTTTCAACCTTACCCTGTCGTTGAAAAGCGGTCAGAATTTTATTTAATCCTTGATGCCACATTTCTAATAATCGTTCACTGTGCAACATGATACAGAAAATCTTTTCTACACCCAAACGTCTTAGGCTTTCATCCAAGGCCTGTTGGAGAACTTTGGCATCGCCATGGTCAAGGGACGCAGTGAATTTAGTGATTATTTTCACCCTAGTATGGGCGTTGAGTTTTTTTAAAGCTTGTCCCAAAACAACCTCACTGTCTCCATATCCTTGGGCCGTATCAAAAGTATTAATACCATATTCCAAAGCGGTTTTAACGATATCCAAAGCATCTTTTCTGGAAGGCTTTCCGATTTTATTGCTGATACCGTAATTCATACCCAATTGGGCTGTCCCCAAAATCAATCTTTGACTAAAAAGGCAATTCTCTTTCATAATAAATTTAAGTCAATCTTTGAAAGCCGGCCTGGGCAGGAGCCCCGCTTAGCTTTTCCTTTAAATTTCCGCCTTGATGTGCCTTGGCTATAAAATGAAAAGCGTCATCCACAGCAACCAGATAGCTTTCGACATGCTCTTCGTTGTGAGCGGCCATAGCATAAAACAAATTTGAGGCTAAAAATCCTTTTTTAAGCATAAGCTCCACAAACAAGGCCTTCATGAAAAGAGCCGAATCATACTGAAAAGAAAAATGACTTAAGGGTTTTATACCTTGAACATGAATATTCAAATCATTTTTCTTAGCGATATCCTGCCAGCCTTTTTGTACCTGCTCACCGATTTTTACGAGATGCTTGCCGGCCTCTATTTTTTTGTGTTTTTTGATGGTTGCCAAAGCTGCCGTTGGGCCGATTCTTTCGGTCCACATTGTAGAGCTGATAAACGTATCCTGGGCAGCTTCCATAACTTTATCCTTACCGATGATAGCGGCGATGGGATAACCGTTGCCCATACCTTTCGAAAAAACAGCCATGTCGGGAGTCGCGTTTAATAAAATATGGGCTCCCCCCGTATTTAGGCGAAACCCCGAGGAGACTTCGTCAAAAATAAAAACGGCTTGCGATTTTTCTGCCAATTGCTTGACAGCCTGCAGAAATCCTTCGTGAGGTTCTTGGCTTCTAATGGGTTCCATAACAATAGCCGCCAGGTTATCACGATGTTTATTGACAATATTTTCTAAATCTTCAATATGGTTATAGCGAAAAGGTAAAGCCGTGCCACTTAAACCCCGAGGAACGCCTTTAGGACTCAAACCGTCAATGAGGTACTCTCCCAAAGCGTTTTCCAACCCTAAGTTGGCCGCCAAATACCAGTCATGCCAGCCGTGATAACCGCAAAAAGCGATTTTTTCCTTACCGGTAAAAGTGCGGGCAATACGTACGGCAATCGTCATAGCCTCACCACCGCCGCGGGCATAACGCACTTTTTGTGCCCAGGGATGCAGCTCGCAGAGAAGATCGGCCAATTCCACCTCTTCGGGACAATTGAGCGAACTGCTTGAGCCCTTGTCTATGGCTGATTTTACGCTCTCATCAACATCATCATCCGCATATCCTAAAATATTGGCTCCGATACCCGCGATACTCATATCAATATATCGGTTACCGTCCAGATCCCAGACCTGCACCCCCTTGGCTTTTGCATAATATCCCGGCCAAACACCAAAGGCGAACATGTCCGGACGTTTGGAAAGCAACTGGCCCAACCCTGGAATCCTTGCCTTGGCTTTTTCTTGCATATCTAAACTTTTTTTAACGTTTATGTTCATTGGATAAATTGTTTAATTTCCCCAACGACTCTGTTCGCATCCTTATCGGCCATTGCCGGATGTAAGGGTAGAGACAAACAACGCCGATAATAATGCTCGGCATTCGGACAATCTCCCCAGTTAGTATGAAAATTCTTTCTGTAAAACGGTTGAGTATGGACAGGAATATAGTGTACCTGGGTTTGAATCCCTTTTTCCTTAAGCTTCTGCATCAACTCGCAGCGTGAGATATTCATTTTGTCAAAATCAAACAATGAAACATAAAGATGAAAATTGCTGGAATTATCCGGCGATTCGAAAGGAATCTGCATCAGGTCAATTTCTTTAAAGCATTCATTGTATATATCGAAGATCTGACGTCTTTTTTTGTGAAACTTATCTAATTTTTTAAGCTGTGAGATCCCTAGAGCACATTGGATATCAGTTAAGCGATAGTTGAAACCTAAATCATTTTGTTCATAATACCAGGGTTTCATTTGTCCGTTTTCCAATCCTTGTTCCTGATAAACCCATTGATTCTTATCGTGGCTCATGCCGTGTGAGCGCATACAGCGCACATTTTTTTGCAACGCCTCGTTATTGGTTACCACGGCTCCCCCTTCACCGGTAGAAATATGTTTGACGGGATGAAAACTAAAAACTGTCATATCACTATAGGTGCAAGAACCCACTGGCGAATCCTTATATTGGGAACCCAAAGCATGCGTAGCATCTTCGATAATGGTGATTGTGTGGCCGAATTTTTTCTCGGCAGCTTCAACCACGCCCTTTATCTTTTGCATATCACAACTTTGACCCGCAAAGTGCACGGGAATAACGGCTTTCGTTCTTTCGTTGATTTTCTTTTCTAAGTCTGAAATAGAAATATTATAAGTTTTCAAATCAATATCCGCAAAAACAGGCGTTCCCGAACAATAAACAACACAATTGGCCGAGGCCAAAAAAGTATTGGTCGGTATTATAACCTCATCCCCTTTTTTAATATCAGCGGCTAAGCACGCCAAATGCAATGCGGATGTCCCTGAATTGACGACGACGGCAAAATGAGCTTTTGTCAAAGCGCTTAATTTCTCTTCAAATTCCCCAACTTTTGGCCCCTGAGTCAAAAAAGGAGATCTCAAAACCTGGAGAACCGATTGGATATCCTCATCGTCAATACACTGTCGGCCATAAGGGATATTCTTTAATCTCGGATAATAATGTTGCTTTTCGGTGCTCATTTTAAAACATTCCTATTTTTCATTGTCTTTTAAGTTAACCCGGAATTTCATTGCGGAATGTCATCCATTACCCAGCGTGAGCGTTCAATCGTATAGTCATCGGCAATTTCTTCCACCAATTTCTTTAAATCGTCGGTAGTTAACCATTGGTCGTTGGTATCAGAAGAATACCTGAAACCTTCCGGACACAGGCACTCTCTGTTCTTTCTCAACTCTTTCTGTCTTGCCTGGTTGGATTGCACCACAAAACATTCATTAAATCCCAAAGTATTACGGGCCTCGTCTTCACTGATTAGCGTTTCATGAATCTTCTCCCCCAGTCTGACGCCGATCGTTTGAATTTCGCACTGCGGTCCTATAGCTTTGGCCAAATCCAAGATTTTCATCGAAGGGATTTTAGGAACAAAAATCTCACCGCCTTTCGCTCTAGATAAAGACTCTAACACAAAATGTACAGCTTGACCTAAAGTAATCCAGAAGCGGGTCATCCGCATATCGGTAATCGGCAATACACCAGTTTTGATGCGTTCTTTAAAAAAAGGAACCACAGAGCCGCGCGAACCCAAAACATTACCATAACGGACCACGGCAAAACATGTTGCCTGTCTTCCGGCATAGACATTCGCAGCCGTGAATAATTTGTCCGCACAGAGTTTGGTGGCTCCGTACAAATTTATAGGATTACAGGCTTTATCAGTCGACAGCGCAATAACCTTTTTGACTCCAGCCTCCAGGGCCGCATCGATAATATTCATAGCCCCCAAAACATTAGTTTTGATGAATTCTTCCGGATCGTATTCGCCTTTGGGGACCTGTTTTAGAGCCGCTGCATGAATCACATAATCAACCCCGTTGAAAGCCATCCTGAGACGGTCTTTGTCACGGACATCGCCGATCATGTAGCGTAAACACGGATATTTATCAACAGTCCATCGCTGGGACATTTCAAATTGCTTCAGTTCATCCCGGCTGAAAATCACCAGTCGTTTGGGCCTGTATTCCGACAAAATAATCTGAATCATTTTCTTTCCGAACGAACCTGTTCCGCCCGTGATCAGTATTGATTTTCCGTTTAACATGCCATATCCTTTCTGATATTTATGTCGTCACTTTTTTGGCTATTTCTTGAATGAGATCGATGACCGGCCCCTGAAAGCCGTTAAGCTCGATATTTTCTTTGCAAATCAAAAGGGTCCCTTTAAGGCCGTTTGAAGGGATCTCTTCAACGTGCGTCAAGGTATAATCGTTCACGTTCATTTCGTGAAATACCAAATCGATAATTAATGAAAAATCAGACTTGCCCAAAACGATAAATGACCGCTCGCCTTGGCCATAAAGCCGCGTTATAACGTCTTTGACCTGCTCTTTAATCAGACTGATTGAACGCATGGTTTTTAACGTATACTTAACGGATTTTTGCATTTTCTCGGCAAAGCCCTGGGGAGTAAGGATATACTCGACTTTTCTTTTATTAAGTTGGCGAATTCTAATATAACCCTTAGAGATAAGACGCTTTAAGAGCATATTGGTTGCTCCCAAAGACAGCTTCATGTGGTGGGATAAATCTCTTTGATTGGACCCTAATTCGGCTCCAACGATATTGACAAGCTCAAATTCTCTTTCGTTTAAAGTATCTTCCATTATGAATAATGTTCAATGATTGAACAATACTATAAAAAAGTTACTTTACTGTCAAGTATCTTCTTAACGCTTAAAAAATTTCAGTTATTTTAATTTATTATAAGACAATATGTTGCAACAATTGTCATCCCTACTATCAAGAATTAAGTCAAATATCTCAATTGTAACTTAAAAAAGATTGGAAATTAACAGGAGGGAATGATTTTCCGCTTCATTGTATACTGCAGCATCTTCCTGATGTGATCAACGGTTTCTTGACCAAATTTCTCTTCAATCATTTTCAAATACTTCGAATTGGAATAATACTCATTGAAAGCTTTGTCACGAAAAGCTAAAACCTCCGCCCCCGATATGTGTTTCGTCGGTAGTGGTTTTGTATCAAAACTGAATTGGGAAAAACCTACCCAATTATCCGGCAAAGGTAATCCCTGCGCAACGGCTTCTTCATAAAGTCTAGAACCCGGATAGGCCATGGTCGAATAGAAATTCACATATTCACAATTCAGTTCTTTGGCAAGGTCGAGTGTTTCCTGCATGGTTTCCCTGTCATCGTCGGGAAGACCGAACATAAAGTTGCCGATGATATGGATGCCCGCATCATAGGTCATTTTCACAGCTCTTCGGATGGCCTCCTGATCAAAACGACCTTTGGAAACTCCGTCGCGAACCTTTTTGCTTCCTGCTTCAAACCCATAACAAAGCCAATGCACACCGGCCTTCTTTAGTTTCTTTAAGATCGTTTCATTCACTGTATCCACACGCGCATAGGCCCAGATGTTAAGATCATAATTACGCTCAGCCAGCATATCGCAAATTTCTTCGCAACGGCGACCTTTGATGACAAATAGCTCGTCAAGAAATTTGAATATCTTGACATTGTAGTTTTTCACAAGGTAATCTATTTCTTCGAGAACTCTTTGGGGACTCCGATAGCGGATCTTTGGTTTGCCATTATAAAGCGCGTGAATATTGCAATAGGTACAATCATAAGGACACCCAAGACTCGTATAAATAATGGCATAAGGTGAACGACGATTAATGTGTCCGAAACAATGCCAATTATGGGCACGGTATTTATCCATGGGCAATAAATCCCATGCCACAAACGGAAGCTCATCAAGATTTTCAAAAAGATCTGCCCATCCGTTTCCAACGATCTGTCCGTCCTTACGATACCAAAGACCCTTAATCGAATATTCCTTCTGTTCACCTTTTGACTTAAGGAGATGAAGAAGTTCCGTAAACGGAAAGAAACTTTCTCCTCGGCAAACAAAATCAGCTAATTCATCCTGAAGCGTTTGCTCAGGCAACGCTGAAGGATGTATTCCATAGAGAATGGTTTTAAAGGATGTGTCTTGATCTTTCAGGAGTGTTAGGACGCTTCGAATGGCTGCCATCTTTGGGGTTGAAGCAGCGGAAGGATTTGAGCCAATAGCTCCAAGCCCTAGGAGAACGGGTTTGTATTCCAGAATTTTTGTGACAGTTTCTTGTGGGCCCCATCCTTCGGCATCCGCATCGATGATTCTAACTTCGAAGCCCTGCTCTCTGAGGAATGCGGCTAAAAGACCGGTCCACAAAGGAGGCTCAATCCCGGCAAGCTTCTCAGAAAGCTTCCCATAGACCTGTTTTTTATTGCTGGGATTGACTAAAACAACATCGATGGAGGGCATATCACAAATTTAAACTTTCACATTTTGCTCTTTGGTAATGAATGCTTTGATTTCGTTCAAAACGCTCTTAGCATCAATACCATAATATTTGCGAATAATCTCTCTTCCACCGTATTTGTAGCAATAGCCTTTCTCATGAGAAAGGCCGATTCGCTTGACAGGTATTTGTAATCCCTGATCAATAAAAACTTCACAGACAGCACTTCCAAAACCTCCAGGCAAATAATGCTCTTCGAGCGTAATGACATACTTTGCGTTTTTAAGTGTTCCTGTGAGTTTCTCGATGTTAATCGGCAGGCGATAAACATCGACCACGCCAAAATCGGTTCCCTTTTTCGAAAGCTGATCAGCCACTTCGCATGCAACATGAGTCATGCTTCCTGTAGCCACAATGTAGCTCTCTCCTTCTTTGATCACAGAAAGACCTTCGGTGAAGTCTGCCTGTTCATCGTAAAGATTGGGCAATACAAGCCGATCAAGACGAATGTAATTCGTTCTTTTTGATTGACAGCATAACTCAGGCAGAGCCCCTGCCATCACGCTGTCAGAAACACTGTAAATATCAATATGCGGCATGGATCTAAGAATACTGATGTCTTCGACAATATGATGTGTTGGACCTGAATCTTCATAGCCAAAACCGGCGCCAACGCCGACGATATTGATCGGCACCTTCATAATGGCATTCTTGACTCTAATTTGCTCAAGGCATCGCAACGTAATAAAGGGGGCAATCGCATAGGCAAAAACTTTTTTACCGGTCATTGCTAATCCTGCTGAAATCAGAATGCCGTTTTGCTCCGCAATTCCCACATTAACAAACTGAGATGAAAAATCCCGGCGGAATTTATCGAGTGCCGGAGCGCCCATATCCGCCGAAAGGACCACCACATCTTTGTCGAGTTGAGCGAGATCATATATTTTATCCCAAAAGGCGTCGCGCTGGGTTTTATTATTCATAACCGCAGAATCTCCTTTCAAACTCATTCATGGCCCTGATGGCTTCAGATCCCTTGGGAGCCAGTCCGTGCCATAAAGGTCGATAGCAAAGAGATTCAACCCCTTCTCCTTTAACAGTGTCAGCAATAATGACAAGAGGTTTTGTTGACTTGCGAGATCGCACATTGGTTAATGTGGAAAGAAACTGTCCCATAGCATGGCCATTAATGCAGACTACTTCCCAACCGAAAGATTGCCATTTATCTTTCAGCGGCTCCAGAGAAATAATATTTTCCGTAAAATCCGTGACGCATAAATAGTTGCGGTCGATAATGGCAATGAGATTATTCAGATGATTATGAGAGGCGAACATCGCGGCCTCCCAAATGGAGCCTTCATAACACTCTCCGTCACCCAAAAGCGTGTAAACTAAAAAAAGCTCACGTCTCATCTCAGCGCCCAATGCTATACCAACAGCCGTTCCCAATCCCTGACCTAAAGAGCCGGATGTAATCTCAACACCCGGAACATCGTTTTGAAGATGAACTCCGAATTTGCCGTCTTCCTGAGCAAAGAATTCTAAATCTTTCATGCTGTAATAGCCGCAATCAGCTAAAATTGTATAGAGGGCCGGAGATGCCTGCCCCTTACTGAGTATGAATCGATCTCTCTCGTCCCAGTCAGGTATCTTAGGGTTGTGATGCATCAAGCCTCCGTAATAAAGAGCGACAAGAATTTCCACGCAAGATAAAGAAGAGGTGACATGTCCTGTTCCCGCTTTGATGCAGGTGTTTAAAATTGTCTTGCGGATATGCACGGCCTTCTTTTTTAATTCCTCAACCGGTACCGGTGTCATTAATCACCTTCCTTGTTTTTCTCAATTATTACCTTCACCTGCTCAGCTAAATTCGGCAAAGCATCTTTCAGAATATTCCAAACGATATCAAGGTTAATGCCAAAGTAATGATGGATCAATTTATCGCGTACTTTAGCAAAATTATTCCACCTCACTTCTGGAAACTGCTTAATGATGTCGTCGGATATGTTTTTTGAGGCTTCCCCGATGATTTCAAGATTTCTGACTATGGCGTCTTGAGTTTTTGTATCTCTTAAGAATTCTTCATAATTGGAATTCTTTTGATATTCCTCTATTCTTCTTAAGGCCTCGTAGATATCGCTAAGCAGGTCGTCATCTTTTCTTCTAGACATCGATTAAACTCCTTTGAATATCCCGCGCAATTCGCTTAACACGGATTCCCTGAAGGCCTCCGGGTGTTAATATATCCACTTTTCGTCCAAGGCGTTTTTCTAAATAATCGCTTAATTCGATAAAACCAAGACCCATTGGGCGTTCAAACTCCATAAAAATATCAACATCACTGTTGCTATTACTTGTTCCATCCGCTACGGAACCAAAAAGAGCGATCCGTTTAACGCCAAAATGTTTTTTCAAATAAGCCTGTTCGCTTCTAAGAATATCTGCGACCTCAGATTTCTTTTTCATTTTATCCTTTCTTCCTCCAAACAAAAATTTCTCTAAATACTTCAAAAAGATAAGCAGCACCCCATCGCAAAATCTGGAGCTTTCTCTCTCCTCCGATGCGCGCCGGCTCATCGCCGGGAATTTCCGCAACCTTTTTCTTTGCCTTGGCCGCACGGATGGATAAAAGCGGCATCCAGCAGATATTGGTATGAAAAAGCTTCTCTTCTGTTTCAAAACTGCTGTCTTTGTCTAAATCGAGCTCATAGATCAGTTCTTTCTTGAAGGCGCGAAACATCACCATGGGATCTGTGTAATGGGCCCCGTGAAAAAGATTGATCGTGGTACGAAACATCCAGTTACCGAAGGCGGTAATCGGATCATCGTCCTCGCTTTTAGCCCCTTTGGCATAGCGAGAGACAATCACCATATCATAGCCTTCCTTCATTTTTTCAATACAATCAGGAATGCGCTCTGCAACAGAATTTCCATCAGGAGAAAATAAAAGAAGCACATCGCCCTCGATATAGGGCAATGCGCTCATGTAGGCGTTTCGTAGTCCTTTTTTATCCTGTACTACATATTGATAACCCTGTTCTTTGACATAATCCAGAGTACCATCGGTGGATTGGCCGTCGACAATCAGAATTTGGTCCACCCATTCTTTTTTGATCTTCGGCATGATGGCTTTCATGCCTTCTTCTTCATTAAGCGTCAAAACAACAAGCGTGACTTTCATATTGCCTCCCTAAATTTTTTAGTATACAGGGATTTAGAATAAGATTCAATCATTTATTTGAAGATAAGTATCGAAAAGACGACTAGATTTAAGACCAATACGGATATCAAAATTGACTATTGTCCACCTCAACAAGCCTGTGGTATAATGCCGCCAATCATGAGGCCGCTAGCCAGTATCTTTCAAGAAAAAGACAAGACATTCTCATTTGAACTTTTTCCTCCAAAAACGGATAAAGGCTTTGAGAATCTTAAAGCGACTATTGACGAGTTGAAAAAGCTTGAGCCTGATTTTATCTCTGTCACCTATGGAGCCGGCGGAGGAAACCGGGAACGCACACTTCAAATTGTCGATCTTGTTCAGAAACAACATCAAATTATCGGAGTGGCTCACCTGACCTGTGTCTTGCATTCCAAAAAAGACCTCGATTTAATCCTTCAGGCGATAAAAAGCTATGGCATCCGCAATGTTTTAGCCCTGCGCGGAGATCCGCCCAAAGGACTCCCCGAATGGAAGCCCGATGAAGACAATTTTTCTTATAGCTGTGAACTCGTGGCATTTATGAGACAAAGATTCGGCGACTTTTTTTCGATTGGTGTTGCCGGATTTCCCGAAGGCCATCCCTTAGCCCCAAACCGGCAAACAGACGCGAAATACTTGAAGACAAAAATCGATAGCGGAGCCGATTTTATTGTCACCCAGTTTTTCTTTAACAACCAGGATTATTTTGATTATGTTAAAAGACTCCGGGAACTCGGAGTCAATAAACGGATCATCCCCGGCATATTACCCATTACAAACTACAGAAGATTAGTCGATTTTGCCAAGGATTGCGGAGCAACTGTTCCTGATAATGTCCGCGATTTATTTGAATCGTCTCAAGATGATCCCAAGGAAACACTTAAGAAGGGAACGGATTTCGCTATTAATCAATGCCGGGAACTGCTTAAAGGCAAAGCGCCGGGCATCCATTTCTATTGCCTGAATAAAATAGAGCCTGTGGCCACAATTCTTAAAGCTGTTCGATCATAAAACGTATATACGCCGTATATCCTCATAAAAACCCCCACACCCATATCTACGGGTGCGGGGGTTCTTTGTTGTATTTCTTAATCAGGTTTATCCCAACTGCTCAACCAGCTGGACAACTCTGCTGGAATATCCCCATTCATTATCATACCATCCGACGACCTTGACCATATTCCCAATGACCATTGTTGACGGGCTGTCAAAAATACAGCTGTGAGGATTGCCAACGATATCAATTGAAACCAGAGGTTCTTCGCTGTATTGCATGATCCCTTTAAGAGGCTCTCCGGCCGCTTTTTTCATGGCCGCATTGACATCATCCGCACTCACTTCCTTTTTTAATTCGGCCACAAAGTCGGTCACAGATCCAACAGGGGTGGGAACGCGGATAGCCATTCCGTTGAGTTTTCCGTTGAGCTCAGGGATCACCTTACCCACAGCTTTGGCCGCGCCGGTTGTGGTGGGAATCATGCTCAAGGCAGCAGCCCGGGCACGTCTCAAATCTGAGTGAGGAAAATCCAAAATCCTCTGATCATTCGTATAAGCGTGAATCGTTGTCATTAATCCTTTGACAACACCGAAAGAATCATGAAGAACCTTGACCATAGGAGCCAGACAATTGGTTGTGCAAGATGCATTGGAAACAACGACGTCACTGTCTTTGAGGGCATCATCATTAACACCCAAAACGATCATATTGTCAATTTCGTCTTTAGGCGGAACGGTCAGAAGAACTTTTTTGGCTCCGGCCGTGACATGCCCCATGCACTGTTCTTTTTTACGAAACACTCCCGTGGACTCCACGACAACACTCACTCCATAATCTTTCCATGGCAATTCGGCCGGATTTTTGATCGCCGTAATCGGAATCGTTTTTCCGTTAACAACAATCGCGTTTTCTTTGGCTTCCACGCTTCCACTGAATTTCCCCTGACAGGAATCATATTTGAGCAAATGGGCCAGAGTCTTGGCATCCGTTAAATCATTGATGCCGACAATATCGATATTCTTATTTTCAGCCGCCACTCTTAAAACCATGCGCCCGATACGACCAAATCCGTTAATTCCAACTTTTACTGCCATTTCATGCCCCCTTCTTGGTTATTTGTTTAACAAATGCTTTTTTGCTGAATTAATTTTAAAGATTATAACATAAAGTTTTTGGGAATCAAATTATTTCTTATAAATCACGTCTTTAATCAAGCTGAAAACCAACATCCAGAGGATGCCCGGCTAAAAACCGTCTGGCATCCATGGCTTTTGAAGACTCCAGGTGAACATAGGTCACCAGAAGGCCTTGTTGACCTGCGGCAACAACGAACCCTTCCGGTGAGAATCCGGTTACTTCCCCTGGCTGATATTTCTGATTATCGATTTGCACAACCTTAGAAGCCAAAATCTTAAGTTGTCGGCCATTAAACTGGCAGCGCGCCGCCGGCCAGGGCAATAACCCCCTGATCATATTATGTAAATAGCGGGCCTCACGGCTCCAGTTGATTCGGCCGTCTGTCTTTTTAAGCTTTGGTGCATAGCTAGCTTGGGCGTAATTCTGCTTAGCGACCGAATAACCGCCTTTTTCGACTTGGCTCAGTGTTTCTATCAAGAAATTGCTTCCCAAAGAAGCCAATTTGCTTCGAAGTGAAATTGAAGTATCCGTCTCAAGGATTGGCATCTCCTTTTGGGCAATGATCTCGCCGGCATCCGGGGATTCATTCAATCGAAAGATTGTCACCCCGGTCTTATCTTCTCCGTTTATGATAGCCCAGTTGATGGGCGCCGCTCCACGGTATCGGGGAAGTAAAGAGGCGTGAACATTGACGCAAAAAAGACTGGGGATATTAAGGATATCGGCTGGCAGAATATTTCCGTAAGCCACAACGACAAAAAGATCGGCATCACATTCTTTAAGCAAAGAGACGACATCCTTGCCTTGAAGATTAGGCGGATCATAGACAGGGCATTTCTCCTTAAGAGCCAATTCCTTGACAAGAGTCGGCGTCGATTTGTAGCTTCGGCCTTTGGGTTTATCCGGCTGGGTCACAACTGCCTGAATTTGATGCTTTGATTTGATCAACTCTTTAAGATGACAAACCGCAAAATCGTCACTGCCGAAGAATATAATCTTCATATTCAATCCTCATTCCACATCAATGCTCACAATAATACCCGATTTCTTTTTAAATGATTTTAACACTTTTTGCAAAAAACGAATCATCTTTTTAACACTCTTGCCCTTGATTTGGACAAAAAATCTATACTGCCCTCTGAGCTTAGGGATTAGCTCGGATAAGGAATCCTGAACGATTAAATCCGTCCCTTGGGCCTGCTCCTTGAGTTTGGCGCATAAAAGATGTATTTGATCAAAAACTCTCTCCTCGCTTTTTCCTCTCAGAGAGATTTTAAGAATATGAGAAAATGGCGGTAATGATAATTCCTTACGCTGTTTAAGTTCGTCTCTAAAAAAAGTCTTGAGATCAAAATCCCGGGCGCGATCCAAACAATAATTTTCTGCCACGCGGGTTTGCACAAGGAGTTTCTTTTTGGCCATCAATCTCAAATCAACCAAAAGGGCAAAAGCCCTCTGGCCACTGTGAAAGTCCAGATGATTGATCTCGGAATCAAAACTGATAACGGCCACCAAGTCGGCCTTCAGATCGCTTCTGTGTTTACTTATCGCCTGGGTGGCGATCAGAATATCATAATCTACCGGGAGCTGCTTATTCTCGGCCTCATAAGAGCAGATACGGGCCTCCGGAAAAAGACGGGCCGCTTCGCTCTCAAGCTTTTCAATTCCAGTACCTGAATAGCGCAAATAAGAACTTTTACATTGAGGGCAAATCTTGATCATATTCTTCTCCCGACGGCAATGACGACAGATTAGCTTTTTCTTGGAAAAAAGATAGACTAAATTCGACTCGCAATGTTCGCATTTAATTACCGTACCGCATTTGACACAGCGGGTCGATGTGCTAAAACCTTTTCGATTGAGAAACAATAAGGCTTTGCCTCCGCTTTGCAGAACCAGCTGGAGCTGATTTTTCAAAGGGGC
Source organism: uncultured Planctomycetales bacterium (assembly GCA_964478715.1). Lineage (GTDB taxonomy): Bacteria > Omnitrophota > Gorgyraeia > Zapsychrales > JBDRMG01 > CAYZIY01. The sequence continues at coordinate 135,888 of CAYZIY010000003.1, read as the reverse complement.
AGAAAGGACAATGCTTTTTTTACTTCTGTAATCATTCAGATTGACCACCTGAAATTCATTTTGAGGGATCTTGAGATCTTCAATTCTCCGGGCTTTTTTGTTTGCGGTCATCTTCCAAGCAAGAGCTGAGGGCACAGTATCCACAAAGAGAACCGGACAGCCTTCAAGCCCGCTTCTCATCAAGGCGATCTCACGGGCATGATAATGAGGAGATTGTTCCTGTTTAAAACCCGGATGGTTTTCTTCGATCAAGATAAGCAGACCTAATGAGCGCAACGGCGCGAAAACAGCCGAACGGCTTCCGATCACAATCGGGGCCTGGCTTAAACAAATTTCTTGATAGATTTTCATTTGGGCTTTGACACCGAGCTGGCGATCGAGGATAATCGGCTCTTTTTGGCATCGGGCACATATTTCTTTTTTGATGCTTTCGCCCAGCGAATTATCCGCTAAAAGAATGAGAACGCCTCTTCCTTTTTCTATTTGTTGAAGAATTTTCTGCGCCAAAAATTTCCATCGCTCTTCATCTTTAGATTCACAATACAATATCACTTGAGATTTTTTCTTTTTTTTGATTTGATCTTTAAACGATATCGGAAAATCTGTTTGGCGTGTCTTTCTTAAAAAGGGCGGCAAAATCGTCTCGCAAGCTTCTCCCATTGAACACCCGTAATAATCAGACATCTGACGGGCCAACAACAAATCTTTCCGGGACAAAAGAGGTTTTCGGTCAAGAACATTGATGACATTCTTTAATGTCTGATGGGAGCTTCGGGATTTAAAACCAATCACAAAACCTGTCCGTTTTTTTGCTCCAAAAAAAACAAGCACACGGGAACCTATTGAAATAGTTTCTTGATCAGAGGCCGAAACCCGGTAATCAAAAGGTCCGTCGACCGGGAGACCGACAACAACTTGGGCAATTGATTTCTTGCGCATAGGAAAGGAATGAGAGAATCAGATCATCTCGGTGATGGTTTCAACAGCCTGCGGCCGGGCCAGTTTGGCAATCTTCTTTTGGATGACAGCGTATTTTTCTTTGTCCTGACTCAGCTTCTTCACTTCCCGGACAATCAGATCAATATCTCCCCGGCTTTGAAATCCGATGCCTAAACCGTTAAGGACCCGAACATTGCCTTCTTCCTGCCCCGGAATAGCATTAAAAAAGATAAGTGGTAAACCGGTCACCAAGGCTTCTGAAATAGAGAGCCCGCCGGGTTTGGTGACCATGCAGTGGGAGACCGCCATCAATTCATACATATTATTGACCAAACCGAAAATCACGGCATGGGGATATGATTTTTGCTTGAGCCTCTGGAATAATTTTTGATTTCCTCCGCAGACAACAAGAACTTGATAATCTTTAAGACCGGCCACAATTTTCTCAATCGGACCGATCCCAAAAGAACCCGTCGCAATAAGGACTGTAAAAATATTCTTTTTGATTTTCAATTTGTCTTTAAGAGCCTTGATGTCTTTTCCTTTCGAAAAGCGCTCATCGGTAGGGATGCCAGTAATCACAATTTTGCTTCCTTCAATTCCCAGGCTCACCAGACGCCGCTTGGTTTGCTCGCAGGCCACCGCATAGAAATCAATGCCGGGACTGATCCAGATACTGTGCGCATCATAATCGGTCACAACGCTGATCAGACTTGACGAAATGGCCTTGCTTTGTATCAGATGTCCGGCCACTTCATTGGGAAAAAAATGAGTTGAAAGGATGGCATCAAATTGTTCTTTCTTTAAATAACGATGAAAACCACAGGCGTTAATGATGTTAAAGACCCGTCGGCACAACCGGACAAAAGGAATCAGAAAGCGAATATCGGTCAACCAAAAGAAAAAACCCCATAAACCGGGAAGTTTCGTGATCAAAAATTTATAACTGGTCTGATAAATATATTTATACAGCTTATTCGTATAATCCAGGGCATCAACGAAAACAACATGATGTGATGTTTTACTTTTAAGATAATTGAAGAGAGCTTCAGCAGCTTTGGTATGGCCGGCGCCGGCCGAGGCATGTGTGATAAGAATTTTCATTGGATCATGATCCTTGCGGCCTCTTTCAGGTCTTTGGCCACATAATCGGGCTTGACCTTCCAGCGGGCCATGGTTTTTTTGGTTTCTTTGCCTGATAAAACAAAAATCGTTTTGCAACCGGCCTTGTGGCCGGCCTCAATATCTGTTTGGGCATCTCCGACAAAATAAGCTGAGCTGGCTTGTTTGATCGGTTTTTTCATGAGTTCAAAGGCTTTTTTGATCGATCCGATTTTTGGTTTTCGGCAGTCGCAATTTTCTTCCAAGCGGTGAGTGCAGTAAAAGACTTTTTTGATTTTTCCTCCCCCTTTCTCTACCGCTTCAATCATCTGCCGGTTAATTCTCTGCAGTTTATCCAAAGAATAAATACCTTTAGATACTCCCGCCTGGTTGGAAATCACAAAAACAGTGTAGCCATTTTCTTTAAGCATCTTTAAACCTTCCAGAGCCTGCGGCAGAATATGGAGATCTTTTACTTTCGTCACATAGTATCTATCGCCGGGATATTGATTGATCACCCCGTCTCGATCTAGAAAAGCGATTTTCACTTTTTGTCGGCCTCTTTCATTTCCCAATATTTGGCATAACTCATGATTTGATACAAAGAATCAAAAAAGGCCATCATAAAACCGATAAAACCGTCTTTACGTCCCTTTTTTCTGAGGAACCGTCGCGGAAATCGGTCCATGGCACGCCATAAGGCTTTTCCAAACGACATTTTTCTATCTGTCATAACCCATTTGCGGGCCTCAAGGGTAGTCTGGCGGTTTAAGCTTCCCAAAAACTGCTCAAAATTCTTCGCCAATCTATGGACAAGGTCTCCTTCCAGGTGGCCTGCCGTTCCTTTAAAAAAAATACGAGGATGCACTTCCACCTCTTCATAGCTAAAGAGACTCTTCTTAAACATTTTTAGTTTGCCGAAATACCAACCGCCATGTTGAATCCAAAAATCTCCCAGATAATTTCGGGATTTGATATTGAACCCGTCGTATTCTGTGTTTGGGATCGCCTGCATAATCGATTGCTTGAGCTCCTCAGTGACTGACTCATCAGCATCAAGGCTTAATATCCATTCGTTTTTGGCTTTTGTATGCGACCAGTTGCGATGAATGCCTTCGTTTTCCATTCTCCGGGAGAATATTTTATCTGTATATTCTTTGGCAATTTCAACAGTCCGATCAGAGCTCTCGTCATCGACAATAATAATTTCATCAGCCCAGCCAAAAACGCTTTTTAAACACTCGCGAATGTTTTCTTCTTCGTTTTTCGTAATGACAATAACCGACAAAGGGGTTTTATCCATTTCTGATAAGCTCCTTTAAGTTGCTCGTTACATATTGAATTTGTTCTTTTTTCATATGAGGAAATATGGGAAGAGATAGCTCCTGTTCCGCAAACTTTTCAGAAACCGGGAAATCACCTTTTTTGTAACCCAAATCCTTGTAAGCCTTCTGCAGGTGAATGGGAATAGGATAGTGAATTAAATTGCCGATTTGCCGGGTTGTAAGTTTTTCCATAACTCTTTCACGTTTGGGAACGCCCACGGCAAACGTCTGATAAGTGTGCGTCCTGTTGTCTTTGGTGACGGGTGTCTTAACGGCATCAACATCCGAAAGCTGATCGATATATTGGGCAGCCACATCTGCTCTCATTTTGTTCCACTTATCCAAATGTTTCAATTTTGCCGAAAGGATAACAGCCTGCATCGTATCTAATCGGCTGTTGTATCCGATAATCATATGTTCATAACGATCAATGCGCCCGTAATCGCGAAACATCTCGACTTTTTTCTTAAGCTCCTCATTGTTAGTGCAAACAATGCCGCCATCTCCGCAGGCTCCCAATCCTTTCGTCGGATAAAAACTAAAACAGCTGATATCTCCAAATGACCCAACACGTTTGTTATTGTAAAGTGCTCCATGAGCCTGGGCGGCATCTTCAATCACAGCAAGATTATGCTTCTTTGCAATGGCAAGAATCGGATCCATCTCGGCGGCTTGACCATAAAGATGCACTACCATAATGGCTTTTGTTTTATCGGTAATGGCTGCTTCGATTTTTTCAGGATCCAGGTTATATGTTTCGCTTTCAATATCAACAAAGACCGGCTTAGCGCCTGTGTAAGAAATTCCTAAGGCGCTTGCGATGTAGGTAAAAGCCGGAACGATGACCTCATCGCCCTCTTGGATATCCAGAGCTCTGACGGCAAAGTGAAGGGCATCTGTACCGGAATTAACCCCAATGCCATACTGACATTCACAAAACTTGGCAAATTCAGCCTCAAAATCTTTTACCGGCTGACCTAAAATATAATTGCCCTGATCTAAAACACCCTTTATGCCAGCATCAACTTCGTCTCGCACATCTTTAATCTGGCCTGAAAAATCAATAAATGGGACTTTCATAATATCCTTTCTACTTCTTTCAGTATCTCTTGCACATTAAGCTTGGTTAAACAGGTGATATGATCACAATCAACCCTTTTAAATCTTCTGTAACAAGGACGGCAGGCAATCGCTTTGGTTACGACCACATGCTGATCTTGAGGATAGGGTCCATAGACTTTTTCATCGACGGGCCCAAAAATGGAAATGGTCCGCGCGCCGGCCGCCACGGCAACGTGCAGGGGCCCGCCATCATTAACAATCACTAGCTGGCACTGTTTGAAAACAGCCGCCATCTGGGTGATTGTTGTCTGACCGGAGAGATCAAAAATTTTTTGAGGCTTCAACTGCCAAATGCCCCGGCAAAGACTGGCTTCCCCATTGTCCCCCATCAGTATAACGTTAGCGTCGTACTTTTCAATCATTTTATCTACTAATTCGCTGTATTTTTCGAGGGGAAATCGCTTATACCTCGCATCTTTTCCCCAACTGGCTCCGCCTCCGGGAACGATCGCGATCTTGCGACCTTTGATTTCCCCAAGCTTCTCTTGAGCATATTTTTTATCTTCTGGAGGAATAAAAATCTCCAGCCTGTTTTCAATTGGATCAATGTCAATGCTTTTCAGTAAATCCAGATAATGCTCAACCACATGTTTTCCCTCATAGCCTTTAAGGGGAATTTTCTGCGTTAAAAAAAGGCTGCGGTTCTTGTAGTTAAAGCCGACTCTTTCTTTGATACCGCAAATCATCATCAGAAAACTCACCATCCCGTTGAGAGAAACATCAATCACAATATCAATATTTTCTCTTTTAATTTCCGTAAGCGCTTCCCGTATCTTCTTGAGGAATTTGATTTTAGATTTTTTGAAAATTTGACGATAATCGTCTTTCTCGTAAACAAAAATGCGATCAATTCGGGGGTGATGTTTCAAAAACGGTTGAGTTCGTTTATTGCAGAGATATCCAATAAAGCTTTTCGGAAATTTTCTTTTAATATTACTGATCAAAGGTGTGGTAAAAAGTACATCGCCTATGCCGAAAATATTGATAATCAGGATTCGTTTAAAGGAAGAAAGATTATTGACACTCATGCTTACTTAAAAAACGCCTTTTTTAACCTTTTGGGTGTTTTGTACCGTAATCTTAGGATTCTAGCGGGATGCCACCAATATTTTCGTGAAATCTTACGCCAATCTTCATTGCTAAGTAGATGTTCTTGAATCCTTCTCTGCATAACAGAAGGATGACTTCCGAAATAGACAGGCAATTGATCTAAATCTCCGAATTCATAACGCCCGGCTTGTTCAATATCAGAGCGATCGACATGCCATATTTTTCCCGCGTTAACACGCCTGTGGGCCATTTGCTCAGGCGAAAAAACCCATCCATAGTGGTAAACAAAGCAACCTGTTTTACGTGTTCTCAGGGACTCCCCGTCTTTCCTGCGAAAAGCATAGGCGTCTCCGTATGACTCAATGGAGCCATCATTGCGGATAATACGATCCTGTTTTTGATACCAGCCGGCATCAATACGATACCGATAATGGCTGCCATAAAAATGAAGCCAATAAAATCTCAGGGCATCAACCTCTCTTTTGGCATGATAATGCTTCATGTAATAATGAATTTTTGGCAAATCAAACTCGTGGATCACTTCATCGCTTTGAAGATAAAAAGCCCAGTCACCCGCACATTCTTTTAAAGCGATATTCGTTTGTTGAGACAGCACTTCCTCCTTTTGCGTAAAATCCCAACGAGATTGAATAATTCTGATTTTTGGACTTTTTATACTTCGAATTGTTGCCAATGTTTCATCTTCACTGTCTCCTACACAAATGATAAATTCATCAACAATCGGCAGAATGGATGTAATCGATTCGATAATCGGATAGCGAAGCTTGATCGCATTACGGGCTATAGTAAATCCGCTAACTTTCATCATATTTGCCATCCCGCAAAGCAAGGAGTGAATCGATGCGAAAAACCACTGGGTTGAGAATTGACTTGGCCTTTGAACTGGAGCACATGACATCAAAGGCACACGTATGACAAACACCTTCTTTCTCGCTAATATCTGCTAAATGACGCCTCATGTAATTCGCCTGCTTTGAGAAATAAATTTCCTGAAGACTTTGATTTTTTACATTTCCCATAATGTATTCACTGTGTCCTTGAAAGTCGTGTCTTAAATTACAACAGGGAAAGACATCTCCAGTCCAGTCGATAAACAATCGCACAAAAGGACTCATACAAGGAGAATATCTGATGTCCCTGGACATTACCTGGAGACTTCCCCCGCGATCAGATCCGTCTTTTTCGAGATCAAAGGCAAAGATTAAAACCTTTAGATTGTTGAGACAAAACTTATAGCGTGCCAATCCTTCTTGATTGGATACCGAATACTCTTGGATTTTCAGTTTACTCAAGAAATCAAGACAAGCTTGCTCCGCAGATTGCTTGATTACCTCTCGATCCCCTCGATAATCAAGATAAAGCGAAACAAATAGGTGATCCAAACCTGCCTCATCCAGCTTCTTCAAGGTTTGAGAATTCAGATAATCTCCATTGGTATGCATGCCAATATCGGCGTAGGGTAATTTTTTGCGCGTATACTCAATACGCTCGTAAATTAAATCAAGAGCCAAAGGCTCATTATAGCGTTGCATTTTCACTTCACCCCTAAAGTCAATGTTGGCAAGTTCATCAATCACTTTTTCATAAATTTCTTTCGGCATCAATTGTGTCTTATCCAACCGGTTCAAAAAGGCGTTAGGGCAGAACCAGCAGCGCCTGTTGCAGTAAGCGTGAGTCTCGATTTCAATCCCCAAAAGCTGACTTTGAAAAAACTTTGTTTTTTGATTTTCATTAACATTCTTCTGTGAAAAATGAAGCGGATGCAGCATACGTGAAAACTTTTCGATTCGGAAAATGCTATCCATTTCCTTAGATTTTCCAGCCAACTTATAAAATAATTTAAACAGCTGGTACAACCTCTGTTTGCGGCTTGCTCGGATCTCAGAATAACCCTTAAATTTATATTTGCGCGGCCTCTTGACTATCCTATGTTCTCTCTTTAAATTAGTTATTATCATATGCTCTGATTTCAATAAAAAAAGGTTATCGATAAAAGACTGCTTTCTTCCACTTCTATTTATAAATTAAATTTGTGTCGTATCAAATTTTTAGTCTATTTTTTCAATCGTTTATCTTGTCTTTGTTGATCGAGCTTATTCTGCCTGATGCTTTCCTCCCATATAAAACACCAGCGCATAGCTGGTCTCAAGACATGATGAATAAAACAAAACATAAACCCGTGCATTCCATCCTTACGACCACGCTTTTTGATATAAGCTTTCCAAAAAGCCTTTAGTGTTTTGATGAATAAGCCTTTTTTTATTTCTTGAAAAGTAATTTTGTCTCTAGTGTCGACATAGGCACGGCCCTCTCTTTTTGTATAACGTATCTCGCGTTTAAATATTTTCTCCATTGAAGAAAATGGATGGTGTTCAAAAACTGTATCAATATCCTGAACGTTTCCCTTGATGGTCCAGTTTTCATGTTGAACTTTTTCCTTGTCTCGACATTCTTTGCGAAATATCTTTACAAGAGAGTGGAAGGCGCCTGCATGATAAATTGGTTTTCCAAAAAAATAATTTAGCCGTTTAACTTTAAAAGCTCCTACATTCTTATCAGCCGAATTAAGCGCCTGTCTTATCCTTAAGATTGATTCATTAGTCAAAATTTCATCAGCATCGATTGACACAAACCATTGGGTTTTTACTTGTTCGGCGCCGATATTCCGTTGGCGCGCTAACCAATCATTTGAACGACTAACAATCACAAGAGCTCCGTATTCATCTTGAGCAATTTCTCGCGTTTGATCTGTAGATTCGTCGTCAACGATAATTATTTCTTTTGTGAGTTTTGTAACTTGATCCAAACAAGCTCGTATTTTGCTTTCTTCATTTTTTGTTATAATAACAGCTGTTATGTCACCTTCTGCGTTCATATACTTTCCTTCCTGCGAAAAATGATTTCTCCATTTAGATACCTTCTTGACTGGGGATAAAATGAATCAATTTCTGGAATAAAAATTTAGACCTTGTAAACACTAATAGATTCTCTTAACACTAAAAATATATTTAGCACTCCACTCTTCTTCTCATTTGTCTTATCGATTAAAAGTAGCGCTATAAACTTTAAATGTTTCCTGAGCCGTTTTTAAGAAAGAAAAATTTCTTGATCTTTTGAAGCCTTTTCTGGATAATAAATCCCTGCGACCATCATCTTTGATAATTTCTTCAATAGCCTGAGCAATTTTCCCCGGATCATAGGAATCCACAAGCACTGCCGCATCCCCTGCCACTTCCGCGCAGGATGATGAATTCGATGTCACAACCGGAGCCCCGCAGCAAAAGGCCTCAAGAATAGGAAACCCAAATCCTTCGTAAAATGACGGAAAGACAAAAACTTCACACAGATTATACAATGCCCGCAATGTCGAATCGCTGATATAGCCGCAATAAACAATATCGTCTTTAAGATTCAAGCGTTTGGCTAATTCTTCATTACTTTCTTTCATCCAGCCTTTCATCCCGGCGATCACAAGCTTGCCGCTAAATTGCTGATCCGATTTCAAAAGCGCAAAGGCCCGCAAAGTATTTTCTAAATTCTTTCTGGGCTCACTGGTTCCCACAAAAAATAAAAAAGGCTGTTCAATGCCCCATTGCTTTAAATCTTCTGCTGCTTTATTTCTTTCCTCATCACAAAGAGGATAAAAAACACTTCTATCGACTCCCTGATGAATCACGGTGACATGACTCTCAGGAAAATCGAATGATTCAAGCAGATCTTCTTTGGTGCTTTGCGAGCAACATATGATATGATCCGCACGCCGAGTAATTTGGTGCAGTTGTTTTCTAGTTGTTTCGATTGTCTCAGCCGTATGGCCGGCCGGAAATTTTTTATACACCAGATCATGCACCGTTACAATAATCCGTGGTCCATGGATGTCCATATTTTCCAAACTGGGCGCATGATAAATGTCCATTTTCTTTAAAGTTTTCTGAAGTCCTCTATTTAAGAAATCCCATTTGAGTGAAAAATTTTGGGCCGGAGGTTTAGGCAAGCTCTTTTTAAAATCAAAGAGTCCCTTTTTCGCATAAAGAAAATATTGGTTTTGCTTATCGATTTCAGCTAAAGACTGAACCAGATTATAGGTATAGCGTCCTATGCCGGCGTATTGTTTTTTTAGAAAGGACCGGCAATTGATGGCAATACGCATACGGTTTAAGCGTTCTTGGATTTGATAAAATCTCTTATTGTATCCATCACATAATCAATATGCTTGTCGGTCAAATCCTGATGGACACCGATATGGATTCCGTGATTACCCATATACTCGGCATTGGGAAAGTCGCCAAGTTTATAATTGAGAAAAGAAAATCCCGGACACTGGGTCGGCATGGACGCAAAAAGATCACGCGAATCAATCCCATTGGCTTCAAGATGGGTTACAAGTTCGTTACGGGTAAAGGGGGCGCCTTCTCTAACAATGATGGGAAGGGCATGCGGCCCGATTCGCTCATGTTCTTCTTCTTCAATCGAAAAGAGAAATTCTTCAAATTCCTTTAGCTTTTCAATCATCGTCAGAAGATTGTGTCTTCGCTTCTCAATAATTTCGTTATAAAGCTTCAAGCTCCCTAAACCAATCGCCGCTTCCAATTCGTTCATCTTGGCTGAATATCCAATCCGCTCAAAAATAAATCGGATATCTTTTCCTTGGGCAAATCTCTTTTCACAATAACCTGAATTGGTATTAACCACACACACTTTACACTTGCAGGATCGACCGTGCGCCCGAAGAGATCTCAATATCTCCGCCAGATCCTCTCGATCTGTTGTCACAATTCCGCCTTCAACGGTTGTGATAATGTGAGCCACATAAGTACTGTAGGCCGCCATATCGGACCACTGGCCGACGTTTTTTTCTTTATAAACAGCACCATGAGCTTCGGCCGCGTCTTCGATCACAAAGAGATTATGCTTTCTGGCTATTTCATTAATCACATCCATCTGTGCCGGTTTGCCCATCAAATGCACAGGCATAATAGCTTTTGTTTTTTTTGTGATCACCTTCTCAATTTGATCAGAATCGATATTGAGAGTGTCTTTCTTAATATCTACAAAAGCGGGAGTGAAACCGGCATGCAAAACGGCATTGCCTGTTGCGACAAAGGAAAGCGCCGACACAATCACTTCATCTCCCCGTTTAGCTCCCAAATCATAAAGAGCGGCCAAAGCAAGAATATCCGCATCGGTCCCGCTGCTGACAGCGACAGCTTCTTTGACTCCAACAAGCTTTGCAAACTCGTCTTCGAATTGACGAACATATTTACCGGAAGAAACCCTCTGAGTCTCCAACGCCTGCCGGATCAGATCTTTGGCTTCTTGGGTAATGGTGATAGCTCCAAATGGAACTTTCATTTTTGGCAGCACTTGTTTACTCCTTATCTAAAAAATTCTGAGCGATTTTGTATCGATCAGGTGTTCCGATATCGATAAACTCTTCTTTTGTTTCAAAGCCATAGAAATCTTTTCCGACTAGTGTGGGAAAAAAATCTGTCTCAATCGAGAAAGCCTCTGCCTGCGGCATCAGATCAAAAACGCTTTGATTAAAACAATAGATACCGACGCTGGCAAATTGTGTTGCTTGATCCACGCTTTTTTCACTGAAATTAAGGATCTGATTATTTTCATCAAGCGTAATCGATCCAAAATCTTTTTTCTCTGGCAACCGATAAACCGCCAGTGTTGCCTGCGCGCTTTTTTCTTGATGAAATCGAAAAAGCGATGGGTAATCAAATCGGCAGAAACAATCCCCGTTTAAAGCAAAGAAAGGTTCACTCTTAATAAAAGGTCTGGCAAATTTAAGGGCCCCACCCGTCCCCAGAGGCGTCTCTTCTTTTGAAAAATGGATATCCAGGTGAGAAAAATTATTTTTGCAAAAATCAACAATCATTTCCCCCTTGTATCCTATGCCCAGAACTATCTGTTTAAATCCCTGCTGTTCTAAATATCTCAAAAGGATTTTTAAAAACGGGACTCCCTTAATATCGGCAAGCACTTTGGGGACATCACTCACCTCTTTTCGCAAGCGTTTTCCTAATCCCCCGCATAAAATATAAATATCTTTTTCATAAAGATTATTCATCTTTAACTTTGAACAACGCCTGTGAAAGGTTGATAGAAAATGATTTGGCTACCTAAATCTTCAAAGCGGAAAGGAACTTCCAAAAGTTTCTTCAATTTCTGGCGTATTTTTTTCTGATGTTTTGGCTCAGCAAAAATAAGGACGAAACCTCCCCCTCCGGCCCCAAGCAGTTTTCCTCCCAAGGCCCCGGCGATTCTGGCCGCCTGATAGATCTCATCCACATAATCTGTTGTGATCTTGCTAGACAATTGTCTTTTGATCATCCAGGACTCGTGAAGCAGCTTACCGAAATTGTTAATCCGCTTACTATTTAAAATTTTCAAGGCCTCGGGGACCATTTGTTGTATCTTCTTCAGCTCATTTTTCTTCTTGGGAATATTTTGGATCTGATGTTTCGCCACTTGACTGGCCGTACGCGAAAACCCGGTAAAAAACATCATCAGATGATCTTGAAGTTTAATCAGTTTATCCCTCGAAAGAGTAACTCGTCGAACATTCAAATGGTTCACGCCACCAAATTCAATATGATTAAAGCCGCCATGCGCCGCCAGCGCCTGATCCTGGCAACCCACATTCTCTTTGCATTTTTCCTGCTCAATATAGATCGCCTCTTCGGTCAGCTTTTCTTTGGTTGGCATATAGCCTTTCAAGGCATAAAGTGCGTTGAGCAATCCAACAGTAAAAGACGAGCTTGAGCCCAAGCCTGTTCGCGCCGGAAGGTCACCGTCATGATGGATTTCCACGCCTTGCTTAATTTTTAAAAACTTTAAAACCTCGCGCGCCGAAGGGTGGTCAATCTCATTAAAATTTTTTACTAATTCAATTTTCGAGTAAGCGATCCGCGATTTATGTTTGAAAAACGGCGGAAGATAACGGCAGGTAATGTAGCAATATTTATCAATCGTCGTCGCCAAAACCGCGCCTTTGTTTTTTTCATACCATTTAGGATAATCCGTTCCTCCCCCAAAAAAAGAAATCCGAAACGGCGTGCGGGAAATAATCATGTTCGCTCCTTAAGCTTAAATATTGGCATACAGATTGCTTTTAATAACTTTATAACCCTTGACGAGCTCTGCAATACCCTCTGATATGGAAAAATCAGGCCGATAACCTATTTTCTCGATCTTTTCATTACTGACAATATAGTCACGCTTGTCGGGATCCTCGCCAATCTTTGATTCCACAAAATAAAATTCGGGAACATGTTTTTTGATCTCTTCACAAAGTTCCGTCTTATTCAAATTGGCTTCGCTTAAACCAACATTATAAGCATGATTTTTCATTTCCTGAAAATGATTGATCCCGTGAACAAAAGCCTTGGCCACATCGCGCACATGAATATAATTCCTTTTAAAATGCGCTTCAAACAGAACAATAAAACGGTCGTAAACGGCCCGATACGTGAAGTCATTAACCAAAAGATCTAACCGCATCCGCGGACTAACGCCAAAAGCTGTCGCTAGCCTGAAGGTAATCACCTGACCGCTATCCAGCAAGGCCTTTTCTGCCTCGCATTTGAGTTTCCCATAAAGAGAAAGGGGATTTAAAGGCGTTTGCTCGTCGCAGTATTTATCCTTTTGACCAATTCCATAGCCGCTATTGGTTGTCGGATAGAGGATCATTTGATCTTTGCTGCGTAGTTGCAAAATGAGATTGATTCCATCCACGATAATTGAGCGGGCTCCGGTGGGGTCCATTTTGCATAAAGGGGCGCCGGTCAAGCAAGCTAAAGGAATAATGGTATCCGCATCTCTCAATAGCTTTTCAATCAGACTTTTATCGCGCGCATCGCCGCGAATAATAGCAAGATTCTGATTATGGCAACAGTCTAAAAGAGAAGCCTGCCTGTACATGAAATTATCCAGAGCCATCACTTGGTGTCCTTCGCTTAATAACCGCGGAACCAAAACTGAACCGATATAACCTGCGGCTCCTGTTACTAATATTTTCATACTTTCTTCTCCAATTTTTCTTTTTGTTGAAACCAATCGTACGTTTTCTCAATACCTTCTTTCAAAGAAATCTGGGTCTGCCAACCCAGGCGTGACATTTTTGAATTATCCATCAGCTTTCTCAGCGCTCCATCCGGCTTCGTTTTATCAAAAACAATCTCTCCCTGAAAACCGGAAATGGCCTGGATCATTTGGCTGAGTTCCTTAATGGAAACATCTTCTCCACAGCCAATATTGATTAGCTCCTCGTGGTCATAATGGTCCATAAGAAACAGGCAGGCCCGAGCAAAATCTTCACAATAGAGAAATTCACGGCGAGGCTCTCCGCTTCCCCAAACACCCACTTGGTTTTCTTCCTTTACTTTGGCCGAGTGAAATTTTTTTATCAAAGCATTGATCACGTGGGCGCTTTCAAAATTCATATCACTTTGCGGCCCATAAACGGTGGCCGGCACACAGCAAATCGCGTTCAAACCATACTGTTTGCGATAAGCCTGGCAGAGTTTAACGCCGGCAATCTTAGCCAGTGAATACGGCTCACTGGTTTCCTCCAAAGGACCTGTCAACAAAGCGTCTTCTTTGATCGGTTGAGCGCACTCCTTAGGATAGGCGCAAGAACCCATAAAAAATAACAATTTCTTGGTCTGAAATTTTCGGGCCGCATAGATAATATTATTTTGGCTCTCCAGATTGTGATAAATAAAGTCTCCGGAAAATTTCTGATTGACGGCAATCCCGCCCGAACGGGTTGAGCCTAAGAAAATATATTCCGGCCGGTTTTCCTGGAAAAATTGATAAACAGCGGGCTGGATGGTGCAATCCAAAGCAATTTCTGAGGACGAAAACACATGTTCAAATCCTTTATCTCGTAAATATATCCGTAATGACTTTTCGATAATATCATCATGACCGACAATGAGAATCTTAACATTTTTGTTCATTTATTTGATCGCTTTCTTAGCAGCCTGGATGATATCTTTCACGCCAGGATAGTAAGCTTCTTCCAAAACAAAGCTGCTGGGTGTCGGCAGATCAGGATAGGAAATTCTGATCGGAGCGCTTTTCAATACTTTCGGGTGATCCTCAGAAACTCGGGCAATGACCTCTGATCCGAAGCCGCAGGTTTTCCATCCTAATTCGGCGATGACCAGTCGACCCGTCTTTTTAACAGAGGAAAAGATCACCCCTTCATCCAAAGGTTTCAGTGTTCGCGGATCTACAACCTCAACGCTGATGCCTTCTTTCTGAAGTTGCTCAGCGGCCCTGAGCGCTTCAATCACCATATGGGATACCGCAACAATCGTTACATCTTTGCCTTCTCTTTTGACAACTCCCTTTCCAAGTGGCAAAAAGTAAGGATCTTCAGGGACATAGCCTGTATGTTTATACAGCCATCTTTGTTCCATAAAAATAACAGGATTATTATCGGCCACGCTGGCGAGAAACAGCCCCTTGGCATCATAGGCGGTTGAAGGCATAACAACTTTTAAACCCGGCGTATGAATAAACATCGCATCCAAAGCCTGAGAATGCTGAGCCGCCGACCCCCATCCCCGGCCGATACAAGCTCTGACCACCAAGGGCACAGAAACCTGACCGCCAAACATATAGCTCCACTTAGCGGCATGATTGACAATCTGATCCATGGCCATCAGAAGAAAATCCGGACGATTGTGGATCGAGACAGGACGTAAACCCGCCATAGCCGAACCGATCGCCATGCCGACGACACCTTCTTCGGAAAGAGGAGTATCAAAGACTCTTTCGCTTCCGTATTTTTTATGGAGATCCTTGGTCGAGCCAAACATCCCGCCCGGATCATCAATCCCCTGACCCATCGCATAGACCCGCGAATCAATTTTTAAGGCTTGATCCAGGGCCTCGCGCAGAGCCTCCCCCAGGCTTAATTTTCTGACATCCTGGCCTTGGGCCTCATCAAAGGCCGGCTCATCACGTTCAACTTGTATTTTGGTCCAGGGCATAAGTGTTATTCCATAAAAAGATACTTATGAAGCTCTTCTTTTTTAGGAAGCGGGCTTTTTTGGGCAAAATCAAAAGCCTGATCGATTTCTTTGTCGATTTCTGCTTCCATGCTGGTGAGTTTATTTTCATCAGCGATCTTTTCCTTGATGATCCTGGATCGAAAATCATCAACGGAACATCGCCAATAATCATTTTGAAGCTCCTCCGGCTGACGGTATAATTCCTTTAAAGGATCACCGGCCCCGGCATGGGCCCGCCATCTTTGAACACAGCATTCCATAAAATACGGACCCCGACCGCTGCGGACATGCTCAGTCGCTTCTTTAGACTTTCTGAAAACTTGCTCGAGATCCATCCCGTCGACTTTGACTGCCGGAATATCAAAGGCACGGGGTCGCATCGAAATATTATCCATCGCCTGGCGTGAATGGATATTGGAACACACCGAATAGCGGTTATTTTCACAGACAAAGAGAACCGGAAGCTGTTTGAGAGTGGCGAGATTCATGCTTTCATAAAATGCGCCCTGTTCGCTGGCGGCATCACCGAAAAAGGAAACAGCAATCCGTTTTTCCTTACGCATCCTGATAGCAAAAGCCGCGCCCACCGCATGAGGAATACTCCCGCTGACAATTGAGGATGATCCTAAAAGCCCAACGGAGGGATCAATCAAATGCATCGAACCGCCCCGCCCTTTGGAACAGCCGGTCTCTTTACAATAGAGTTCGGCGATCATCTTTTTAAGATCACCGGCTTTGGCCAGATAATGAGCATGACTACGGTGATTACTGAAAACATAATCATCTTTGGAAAGATGCGCACAAATACCAACCGCAACAGCTTCCTGTCCCAAAGAAAGATGGACAGGAGTTTTCATTTCGTCTTCCGAATATAATTCTTCGATTTTAAGCTCAACTTTGCGAATCCGCAAAGCCGACTTGAATAAATCGAGAGCTTCTTGTGGAGAGAATGTATCCATACCAAATTTAAGTCATCAATTAGGAATAATTTCTTCATCAGTATATCGAAAATATTCTATAACTGCAACAAATAATGAGACTTAAGAATCGATCGATTCTTGCCCTTCGTTAATTACTATGAATAGTAATTTATATAATTTAAGACAATGCTAAAATATAAATAAAGATAAATATGAGGAATATAGATCATGGATCATAAAGACCTTATCATTATTTCACTCATTCTAGCCCTGATTTTCTGTATTTTTAAGATTTTCTGGCTGCGTAGATGCATGCGCAAAGAAATGCATAAAAGGCTTATCCCTCTTTTGAATCTTGAAATCAACCGGGAGGAATTGGCGCTCTATTTGAAGAACGAAAGCTTCTGCATGGCCAAAAACATCCGCATTGATAATGTAAAGGTGAGCTTAAAATATGATTATGCCAAAACTCTTCTTGTTCAGTTTCAGGATATTGATTCACTGAATCCCGCCCAGAAAGAAAAATTGAAATATCGTGTTTTCGACGGCCCCCGAGAGCTTCATGGAGTCATTGCGGACAATCTTGTCGCCCATCTTCTTAACGCCTCTTTTCAGACGCGAATCACTTGCTATAATATAGAAAATATGCGTTTTCAAATCATAATTGAAAAAGAAAACGGCCACTTCAACGTGAAACAGGCGCGGCCGTATTCTTCAACTTCTTTGGGCAGATCTTAAATTTTCTATTCTTGCGATTTTTCCTTTTCCTTCTGCATATCGATTAAAGTCTGCTGGGCCGCCCGGCAGATCGCTTCATATTCATCCCGGGCGTTCATCTTTGAGCCTTGCGCCGCAAGATCCTTTGGATCTTGCGGCGCCCCAAAACACACCTCTATCTGATGAAGCGCTGGGTACTTTTTTGTCCGCGGCCAGGCCTGATAAGCCCCTTTGATATACACCGGCACAAGAGTGGCCTGCGATTCTTTGGCCAAGATCCCGAAACCTTTTTTGAAGGAAATGATTTTCCCATCCAGCGTACGCATCCCTTCCGGAAAAAGACAGAGACATTTGCCTCTGTCTAAAATATAATAACAGTTGCGCAGAGCTTCCAGCAGATGCGAAACAAAATCCAGCGGAATAACCCGGCCGATTTTAATCAAATTTCTTAAAATAATAACATTGAAATATGGTCGGAATCCCAAGAAAAATATATCCAGCCGTGGGACTCTATCAAAAGATACCGCCATCAATGGCCCGTCAAAAAAGCTGGTATGATTGACATAAAAAAGGCATGGGCCTTTACGAGGAATATGTTCCTGGCCTGTTACTTTCAAGTGATAAAAAATCTTAAAAAACGGCCAAAAAATCAAACGACAGAGAATAAATCCAAAAAGCCAGGCTCCAAAACCCGGATGCAGATCAATCTTCTCTCTGTTTTCTTCCTTGGGCAATATCTCAAGGATCTCTCTCCAATTCTTCACCTCTGTCTCAGCCTCAGCCTTGCGCGTTGCAGGATCAGCCAAATGCTCTTTGACAGCTATAATCAAATCTTTCACGCTGAAAACGCTGTTTACTTTCTGGTCGTCAATCTTGATCTTAAATTCTTTTTCTAGTCCTGTGGCTAATTCCACCCGCCCTAAAGAATCGATGCCCAAGTCCAATTCCAATAAATCAGCCGGAAGTATTTTCTTTGCATCCGTTTGTTTTTTAAGAAAATCAATGACCCGCCGGCCAATATCTTCTTCCATTAAATGTTCGTCGTCTTTTGATATGCCTTTCTGCTCTTCTTTCTGCTTCTTTTGCCCCTCGGCCATCGACTCATATTTCTCTTTTACTTTAAATCGTTTGAGTTTGCCCAAAAGAGTGCGCGGCAGCGGATCCATGCTGATGGTGAAACCCATAATCCGTTTAAACGGGGGCAAATCCCGAGAGACATTATCGAGTCTTTCTTTAATCACGCTATGAAGATTCATTTCACCATATTTCTTAAAGAATTCAATTTCGGGGACAAGTATCGCCCAAAGAGCTAAACGGTCCGAAGGATCCTTTTTGACAGAAATATCAAAAACACACATTTCTTTAATCGGGGCTCCTTTAATATAAGCCTCTTCCACCTCATCAGGAAAGATATTGAGGCCGGAACTTAAGACAATCACTTCTTTCGCCCGGCCGGTAATAAAAAGATATCCGTCTTGATCCATATAACCCAAATCCCCGGTATGAAACCAGCTCTGGTGAATCACCTGTTCGGTCAAATCAGTTCTTTTATAATATCCTTTCATGATATTGGGACCGCGGGCGAGTATCTCCCCAATCCCCTGATCATTAGGCTTGTCGATTTTCAGTTCAACGTTTTTGATGGGTTTGCCCGCCGAGCCGATCTTGGGACACGCAGGAGGATTCACGGTTAAAACGGGTGTTGTTTCGGTGAGACCGTATCCTTCAATAATATTAAAACCGTATTTGAAAAGATCGCGCTCGACCTCCTCGTTTAACTTTGCGCCGCCGGAAACCATATAACGCAGGTGTCCTCCAAATTTTCGATGCAAAGATATCAAGAGCCATTGATTGAAATTTAGCCCTAAGTGTATTCTGATTTTATAGAAGAAATTCATTAACATTTTAATAATGATCCTTGCAACTTCCGGCATAGCTTCGATATGCTCGGATATTTTTTGCGAAAGAGTGTAATAGATTTGAGGCACGGCGGCAAAAATGGTAGGTCGAGACTCCTTCATCACCTTAAACAATATTTCGGATCGGACCGATCCCGGAAAAATAATGGTCCCGCCGATACAAAGCGGTAAAAGCATGGTCCCGGTTAAGGGAAAAGCATGGTGCAAAGGTAAAAAACATAAGTTCCGATCACGAGGCGTGATAAATCGAATGCTGGCGATGGATTCGATATTGGAAAGAAAGTTTTCATGTGTCAGCATAACACCCTTGGGATCATCGGTAGTTCCCGATGTGTACATCAGGCAGGCTAAATCATCCGCGCAAAGCCGATCAAGGGAGAATTCCGAGAATTCTCCCTTGAGAATCTGCTTAAAATATTTTTCATCCACACATAGTATTTCTTTCATTGTCTTAACGCTAAGCGTCTTACATTTTTCGAAAATTTCTCCGCTTCCCGTGAAGGATAATGTACTCTCTGAATTATTCAGGATATTTTCAATCTCTTTCTTGTCGGTCTCTGGATTAATGGGAACAACTACTGCGCAGCAAGAGACAATCGCAAAGAAAACCAACGGCCATTCATAGCGATTTTCCATCACGATGGCTATGCGGTCTCCTTTTTGTATTCCTTTTTGCCTCAAAAAACCGGCTAGCATTTGGATATCATCAAAAAATCTCTGATAAGAAACACGCTCCCATGAATGATCATCCTTCCGATATTCAATGGCCACTTTCTGTGGATCGTTTTGAGCTGTTTCTTTAAGTTTGTCAGCTAAATTCACGCTAATTCCTCGCTTGTGATTTTCTCAGGTCGATCCGGCATCCTTTTAAGCATAATGATTCCTAGGACAACAAAAATATTAAGGCTACAAACAGTTAAACGATAGCCAAGTTCACCTAAAGAAGCAAGTCCTAAAACCAGCAGCCCCCACCAAAGCGATCCGATGATTCCAGCGGCATAAGCGACAATATTAAAAAAGGCAAAAACTTCTGTGATTTTTTCTTTGACGACCAAAGAAACAGCCAAAGCGCGGGCAACCACCCAGGTGGCCCCTAAGCTTAAACCCGCCATTGCCCCGATAATCCAATGAAACGGCGGTCTGGCGAGAGAACCGCCAATCAAACAAACGATCCATAAAACAAAAATGCCAACGAGACAGCGCCGGGGTCCTATTCGATCGCTGAGTATTCCAGAGAACAGACTTCCCAGAATGGCAAAGACGGTCGAAAAGGCTACGATCTGCTCGACATTGTCAATGGCATAGGCCTTTTTCAAATAAACAGCCATATAAAGAATCATCGTATTGACAACGCATAGACCGAAAAAAGAAGCAAAAAGAAAATATCGTAAAGAGGTATTTGCCTTGCGGCCATAAAGAATATTTTTAAGTCTCAAGAATATCTCCACCAATCCCTTTTTTGAGACGTCTGTAATCGGCGCGGACGGTTTTAGCCGGGGTTTTTCTTTCACAAAAAATAAACAAGGCAATGAGAAAAGAAAAAATAAAATGCCTGTTGTCACAAATGTAGCCTGATAGCCATATTTCTCAGCGACAGGTTTGGTTAAAAGCAGGGCCACAATCGCGCCCGAATAGCCGAACATGCGACCGATTCCCGAAATCAATCCTATTTGTTTATTATCGGTCACATCGACGATCAGAGAATTGTAAAAAACAGTAGCAGCCTGGCATCCCAAATTCGCAATCGCAAAAAAGACAAGGGCATAAACAATTCTCATAGGTTGGCCCAAGGCGACCGTAAAGACAATAGAAAGAAAAGTGAAAAAGAGAAGAAATTCCTTTTTTCGTTGGCCCATATCGGCGATGGCTCCCAAAACAGGAGCGATAATAGCAGCTACAAAAACCGATATACCAAAGGAAATACTTAAGAATATTTCAGGAATACCCTTTTCATCGATCAACCAGAGAGGAAAATAAATCGAGACGACATTAAGGGCAAAGAATTGGTTGGCTAGATCATAAAGCGCCCAAGAAATAATTTTGAATTTCTTTCTCATAGAAAAATTCTACCGCTGCCTTTTATCTTTTTTAGTTGCATAATATCAAAAAGGCCCTTGATCCGCTTGAAGGCGGATCAAGGGCCTTAAATATCATTCGCTTTAAACCTTCATCACATTGCGAGCCTGTTGACCCTTAAGCCCTTCTTCGATTTCGAATTCTACCGCTTGCCCCTGGTCAAGACTCCGGTAGCCATTCTGCTGAATACAACTGTGATGCACAAAGACATCCGTTCCTTCTTCCATCTCGATAAATCCGTAACCTTTCTGGTTACTGAACCATTTGACTTTACCGCGCGCCATCGGCCCTACTCCTCTTTTGATGCATTAAACTTAAAGCAGACACCAAAAAAGCCGCAGGATTAGCGATTGCTTTCTCCTGCAGCTTTAAAAGTTCCCTGCTCCTTCATGACAATTTTATCATGACGCAGCTCGCGAAAGTTGTCAATTCTTTTTCTTTAATTCTCGGGATTTCTCAAAATGGCTCCGGTATCAGCGCTGGTGACAAAAGCCGCATAGCGGGCCAGCCATCCGCCAGCCACCTTGAACTTAAAAGGCTTCTGCTTTTTCTTTCTCCGCTTGATTTCTGCAGTCGACAATTTCACATTTAATTTCTTTCGGTGGACATCAATGACAATGATATCCCCGTTTTTCAAAATACCAATCTCTCCGCCGGCTGCGGCCTCCGGGGCCACATGACCAATGCACAGACCCCGTGTCCCCCCGGAAAACCTTCCATCGGTGATAAGTGCCGCTTTAATGCCTGCGCCTCTAATAGCGGCTGTCGGCGAAAGCATTTCCTGCATACCCGGCCCGCCCTTGGGTCCTTCGTAACGGATGACAACAACATCACCGTCTTTAACTTTTCCTTTCAAAATTCCATCTAAAGCTTCTTCCTGCGATTCATAAATACGAGCCGGTCCTTGAAAGGTTAACATATCCGCATCCACACCGCTTGTCTTTAAAACAGCCCCTTTTCGCGCAATATTACCAAATAAAACTTCCAGTCCGCCTTCGTTTGAAAAAGCCTTTTTAACCGAACGGATGATGCGTCCGTCGGCTTGAGGAGACTTGCGGACATAATCATTTAAACGGCCGTAAACTGTCTTGGTTTTCAATTTGAGAAATTTATTTTTCTTTTGACTAACGGATTTCAAAATAGCTCCCATACCTCCCACTTGATGCACATGTTCCAGATGCACTTCCGGACGCGAAGGGGCAATCTTAATAACATTGGACGTAGCCTTAGAAATATCATTAATTCGTTTCAAATTATAAGGAATTCCCGCTTCATGACAAAGCGCCAAAACATGTAAAACCGTATTGGTCGATCCGCCCATGGCCATATCCAAAACAAAAGCATTATCAATCGAATCTCTGCTTAAAAGATCAAGAGGCCGGATCTTCTTTTTTTGAAGTTGAATCAAAGTCCGGGCCGCCTGACGAGCCAGATTGATTCTCTGGGGATTAATACTAAATTGTCTGACCTTGTCTTTTTTCCTAACCGTTGCTGGAATCGTCCCATTTCCGGGAAGAGTCAGCCCCAGCACCTCGCCCAGACAATTCATTGAGTTGGCTGTAAACATCCCGGCGCAGCTGCCATACCCGGGACACGCGCGACACGTGACCTGCTCCAATTTATTTTTAGAAATCTTTTTTACGCTGTATTGCCCGATCCCTTCAAAAATAGAAATTAAATCCGTATTGCCAACGCCTGAAAGCATAGGACCGCCGCTGACATAAATGGATGGAATATTGATTCGCACCATCGCATTATACATCGCCGGCACAATCTTATCGCAATTGCCAATGCCAATCCAGGCATCGCAAGGGTGAGCTCCGATGATCGTTTCGATTTGATCGGCAATTAATTCTCTTGAGGCCAGCGAATATTTCATGCCAAAATGGCCCATCGCGATCCCATCGCAGATAGCCCCGCCGATATTGGTATACCACACATTAACACCGTGCCGCTCGAGTTCTCTTTTCACCACCTTCCCTATTTGATCGAGATGCGCATGACCCGGAATTTGTGTTGTGTAAGAATTAATGATCGTGACAAAGGGTTTTTTTAAGCCCTTCAAGTCCTTTAAGACCCCTTCGGCCATCATCAAACTTACCCCGGGCAGCATATGAACACCAGAACGAAATACGCCGCTGCCTTGCTTTCTGATGCTCTCAATCCCTTGGTTGATTTTTCGTGCTTTCATATATGATGCCGCCTTTCTTCTGTCTTGGTATTTAAAACTGATTTGTTTTAAGCAACACTATCGTGCAAGCTTCCCGTACTTCAATATTGTTTTCTTTCAGTGATCTCGCGAGATCTTGATTTTCCGCGCCAGGATTAAAAATAACGCGTTTTGGCTTTTTGTTTATCATTTGGTCTTTCATCGACATGGAAACATCAGCCGATACGTACATCGTTAACGTATCGATGTCGTCGGGAAGATCCTTTACCTCTTTAAAAACCTGGCTACCCTCTATCTCTGTAATTCTTTTGTGGACTCCAAAGACCTGATGCCCCTTTTCCTGAAGAAGCTTTAGAGCTTTATAAGAGTAACGATTTGGTTTGTTGGAGGCTCCAATCACGGCTACATTCATAAAAATCCCTTTAAAAGGTGTACTTTTTGTATACGTTAATTTTTCTGTAATGTCAAGTCTGGTAATTTACCTCTTTCATATTTGTCCTTGAATATTTCTTATTGTGTAGTAAGGTAGAGGCAATATTTTATTTCAATACTTTTTAAGGAGGGTGCGATGTCTCTGAATATCGAACAAATTCTCGAAAAAGAAGCAAAAAATCTATTAACCCATACCTGTTCGACAATTCCCAAAGAAAGCCTTCATCTTCCGGGTAAAGATTTTGTCGACCGTATTCTCGCGATCAGCAACCGCTCCAATTCAGTTTTAAGAAACCTTCAGCAGGTCTTCAACCATGGCCGGCTGGCAGGGACCGGGTATCTTTCTATTTTACCGGTTGACCAGGGAATTGAGCATTCAGCGGGGGCTTCGTTTGCGCCCAATCCAATTTATTTTGATCCGGAAAACATTGTCAAGCTTGCGATTGAGGGCGGATGCAATTGCGTAGCCTCCACTCTCGGCGTTTTGGGTTCTGTCTCAAGAAAATATGCCCATAGGATTCCGTTTTTGGTTAAAATCAATCATAATGAACTGATCACATATCCCAATACCTATGATCAGAGGCTCTTTGCCTCGGTTGAGCAGGCCTTTGAAATGGGTGCCGTGGCCGTCGGAGCGACAATCTATTTCGGCTCGGAAGAATCCTCCCGTCAGATAGAGGAAATCACCCAAGCCTTTGAACGCGCCCATCAATTGGGTCTGTTTACGGTTCTTTGGTGTTACCTGCGCAATGAAGCGTTTAAAAAAGACGATGTCGATTATCACACTTCTGCTGACTTAACCGGCCAAGCCAATCATTTGGGTGTCACAATTGAGGCCGATATCATCAAACAGAAACAACCCACCAACAATGGTGGATACAATGCTATTAAGTTCGGAAAAACGCATCCCCTCGTCTATGAAAAACTCTCTTCTGATCATCCCATCGATCTGACCCGCTATCAGGTAGCCAACTGTTATATGGGTCGCATGGGACTGATTAATTCCGGTGGGGCTTCGGGTAAAAACGATTTGGCTCAGGCGATTAAAACGGCTGTGATTAATAAACGCGCCGGCGGGATGGGTCTTATTTCCGGCCGTAAGGCCTTTCAGAAGCCGATCAAAGAAGGCGTTGATATCCTTAACGCCATCCAGAATGTTTATCTGGATCAAAGCATCACGATCGCCTAAGGATTATTATTTCTTTGCTTGACCCTGGCGAGCGACGGCATCCGTGGCCGGCTGAATCTTATCGGCATCTCCCAAATAATAATGCCGGATACTCTTGCAATCCTGATCCAGCTCATAAACAAGAGGCACGCCTGTGGGGATATTAAGTTTTATTATCTCCCCGTTAGAGATGTTATCTAAATATTTTACCAAAGCTCTTAAACTATTGCCGTGAACCGAAATCAAAACTCTTTTTCCAGAGAGAATTGATGGAGCAATTGTCTCATGCCAAAAAGGAAGGAATCTCTTGACTGTATCTTTCAGGCATTCAGTCGTTGGCAGATCCTTGGGATCAACATCCTTATAGAGAGGATCATGTCCGGGAAACCGCTCATCATCACGGCTTAACTCCGGAGGACGCACATCATAACTACGCCTCCATGTATGCACCTGTTTTTCTCCGAATTTTTCTGCCATCTCAGTTTTATTGAGTCCTTGCAAAGCCCCGTAATGACGTTCATTGAGTCTCCAGCTTTTAATGATCGGAATATCCGATAAACCCATATCGCTGAGCGTAATCTCAAGAGTCTCAATGGCTCGCTTCAACACGGAAGTATAGGCCAAATCAAAACTAAAACCGTTTTCCTTTAATGTCTGACCTGCATTTTTGGCTTCTTCAATGCCTCTTTCAGTCAGCTCCACATCAGTCCAGCCGGTAAAGCGGTTTTGCTTATTCCAAACACTCTCGCCGTGACGTTGTAAAACCAATTTGAACTTACAGCGATCATCACTCATTGATTATTTCCATGAATTCCAATGAATCTGTTCAGGATTAAATTTATCTTTGGGTTTTTCGACTCCCTCGGGATAGCCAATAGAAACAACATTAAGCGGAACAATGCCTTCGGGGATACCCGTAATACGACTAACGACTTCCATCTTCTTTTTGATCGGATAAACGCCGATCCACACCGCACCCAGTCCTTTGGCCTCGGCAGCTAAAAGAATATTTTCAGTCGCTGCCGAACAATCCTGAACCCAAAACTCCCGGGCCTCTCCCGGATAAGATTTCTCGGGCACACCACACACCACAATAGCCCCGCCGGCTTCTTTCAGCATCTGCCCGTAAGGTAAAGCTTGACCCAGCTCTTTAAGCACCTTCTTATCGGTAATGCCGACAAACTCCCACGGTCGTCTATCTCCCGCCGTGGGAGCCGCCATTCCGGCCTTGATCAACGTCAGTAAATCTTCTTTCTTAACGGATTTGTCCAGATAATGACGCACAGACTTTCTTTGATGAATGATTTCCAGGGTACTGTTGGTAGTCCAGCCATTCAACTGAGATCCACGATGAATGGTTTCCGGTTTGACCAAAAGAAAAACAATAATGACAAGCAGAATCACAATGACTAATCGGGCAACTTTCATATTCTCCTCTTTCCGTTAATAGGTAGAACAAAGCCCTCTCTTGACTTTTCACACAGAGAGGGCTTTGTTAATTTATCTTCCGTAAGGATTTTCTTCGCTGGTTGTCTCACCGACATAACCATCTAGAGCCCCTTCGGTCACACTGCCAAAGGTGTCTGTTGTTTTGCCGACCACATCCCCAGCCGAATGGCCAGCCTTTTCAACAGTTTCGCAACCCACACAGAAAACGCAAAAAATCAAGCAGGAAAAAATGACAAATCTGTTCATGGGATTCCTTCCTTATTTCTTAACCAGATCACCTTTTCCGACATCGGCAATATTTCCAAAAAGCATTGCGGCTTTGGAGAACTTATCCTGGACTTCAGTAATTTTAATTTCTCCGATTTTCTTACTTTCTCTTCCCAATTCCATACCGGTATCCGGATCAACCAGAGACTCCCCCTGTCGATAGACATCGAACGTATCGCCTGACGCCAAGCCCGCATTAACGCCTGAATTCACATAAACTAGATCATCCTTAACGAGCATCACTTTACCACTCCAGGGCACCCGATTGGCTTTCTTAGAAATATAATCAACAGCCCGATCAATGGCCATCTGAACGGCTTTACCCAAAGGAGTCTTTTTAAAACTAGAAGAACTCAAAGAAAAATCTCCGTCATAACCAATAGAGAATCCTCCCGAAGATGCCTGCCCTTCCACTCTTTCTGAGTCGACAATTTGCCCCGTTGTCGAATCAATCAGCTGAATAATGACTCCAATGTGGGCTGATGATTTGTTGGCCCCCAGGGTAATCCCCGAAATACTGAATCCCTGCCCGCCACCTTTGGTATTTTCTTCAAACTCCGTAATTCTTCCTTTAATAAGAATCTGGGCCGGAACGATTTGACCTATTTTGGCCGTATTGGATTTGGCGAACCGTCCGCTTGAGGCTAAATCCTGTTCAGCCATCACGACATCCAAATCCTGTCTGGAAAGGATAATGAAATCACCGCTTTGGATAAGAGCATCAGTAAGTTGTGTTGTGAAATCTTGCCCTAAATTCGCATAGGCATTGTAACCGGAATCGTTTTGAAAATCGAAAACCGCTACGGTCTTTTTCAATCCCTTCGCTTGAACATCGCAAGCCGTGTAACCGTTCAGCATAAAACTCATCATCACCGCACAAAAGACCAACCTCATCATTCTTCCCCCTCCTTTTTTAATAGCAAACATAATCTTTAAGATTCTCGGCCGTAACGCCATCTTCAATAACATCCTTCTTTTGTCCGTTCAAATAATAAACGCTTCTTGTGATTTTCCCGTTTTCATGCACAATAACCAGATAGCTTTGATTGCTATCTTCACAACTAAATATGCTCGCACTTTCTCCTTGGTCAACGGTAAACTGATTCTGATTGGAAAGATTAATGCCGTAAATCATATGCTGCCCTAAAGGTGTCAGACCAACGAAATAGGCGTAATGCTCATTAGGAGAAAATATGATTTGATCTCCTGGAGACGAGGCCATATATTCAACCAAAATACTCTTTTGCCCTGTTTGATTATTGATGATCCAGTATTTTTTTGAATACGCTGGCTTGGATTTATTCTTATAAATTTCTAAAGCTTTTTGAATTTTATCGGACTCATCCTGCACAATCCACTTTTGAAGATGGGAAAAGGAATTCTCTTTGTCTTTCTTTTCTTTGGTAGTTGAAGAGATAGCATGCCGCTTGGCGTAGAAAGTATCGGCCGCCAGACCGGATGGAGGCACAGAAAAAACTATAAGCCAGACAATAAGAATACAAAAATAATATTTCATGAATATTTATCTAAGAGATATACCGCAGCTTGTCAGATGGTTTAAATTAACACACACCTCTCGGGGTTTCAAGTCTTTTTCCGCAAAGACAGATGAGCCAATATTGAAAAGAAGTGAACTTTAGACCCCTTGTTTCTTAATCAGATCATTGATCTTGTGGACCAAAGGCCAGAATTTGTCATTTTCCCGAATCACAATGGGTGTTTTCTTCTCTCCTTTAAGGCATTGATCGAGTTCGCGCACAATCCGGTCAAAGGGTCCGACCATCTGGAGAGTTAAATTATAGGAAATCATTAAAACCAGCACGATTGAAAGAGGCGCCAAAGCCGCAAGAATCGCCAAAACTCTTCTGGCCGCCGGAAGTAAATTGTACGCAATGGCTTCGGGAAAAGCCATCTGATCAGCGGTCACGCTGAAAATCAGATAAAAAAGAAGCAAGCTAACGATAAACATCGGAATCACAGAAGCCCAGAAAAACAAAAAAAACAACTCCTTGTGCATCTGATTCGCAAAAAACTGAGTCCCCCTTTGATTATTTCTTTTCATGATTGTACCCCACAGTTATGTCTTTATACAGAGCTTCGGCCGTTGAAACGGTGTTATCGGCATCAGTCATCAGGGCAATCGCCGTAACAGGCCGCCGCGGCGGATGGCCAAATGCCTTGATATAATCCTTGGCGATATCCCGCTCTTCCATAACCCACTGCCCCAAATCTTTCTCCCCCGAGTGCGCCACAAAGATCTTGAGATTCCCGTAATTGGGATTTGCCATTAGGGTTTCTTCCGGCAAATCCTTATCCCAGACATATTCCAAACTTTTGATATTAAAAAAATTCCAACTGGAAAATATAACGTAAACCCTAGCCGCATAATCATCTTTTTCGATCCATTCTCCGGTCTCCTCAAGCGGTTTGTTTTTATCAGGAAATTTTAAAACTTTCCATTTCCAGCTGATCATAGGATTTTTGGACGGATAAAATTTAATACGATAAATGAGACCCGAGCAGGCTTTGTTGCTGCGGGCCAAAAGGTACCCCTGATCCTCGTCAATAGACTCTACGACATAAAGGACTTTATCCTTGAATATTTTTTCCTGCCATTCTTCAAGAGCATTCTCTTCGCTAAAAGGAAACCATTTGGGCAGATTGAAAGCATAGGCACCGAAAGCAAGAACGAAAAGCGAAATGAGTCCGATAAAATTAATTATGTGGTATTTTTTCATAGTATCTCAAATTCTTTGTCATTTTTATTTTATGTGCATAAAACAGCGCCGTCAAGACGGATCTATCAGAATAAACTTCAACAAAAAAATAGGATTAATCAAACACGATGGTCTTATTATTAAGCGTAAGGACCTTCTTCTCTAAATGCCAGCGAAGTGCCCGCGAAAGAACGAGACGCTCCAAATCCTGCCCTTTTCTTATTAAATCTTCCAGAGAATCCCGATGACTGATCCGTACCGTATCCTGTTCGATAATCGGTCCTTCGTCCAACTTGTGGGTCACATAATGACTCGTCGCCCCAATGATCTTCACGCCTTTACGGTAAGCCTGACGATAAGGACTTTTTCCGGCAAAAGCGGGCAAAAACGAATGATGAATATTAATGATTCGGTTTTTGTGTGCATTCACAAAATCCGGTGAAAGAATCTGATGATAGCGGGCTAAGACGATCAAATCAATCCCGCCTTCTTTGAGCAGCGCCATTTGACGTTTTTCCTGACTTATTTTGTTTACAGAGTTAATAGGAAATTCAAAAAAATTAATACCGTAGTTTCTCGCTAACTGTTTTCCGTCAGCATGGTTACTGATAATCAAAGGAATCCTGCATGCCAGTTGCCCGCTGGAAAATCGCATCAGTAAATCATTAAGACAATGCAAATGTTTACTGACAAAAATAGCGATGCGGATATCCTCATTCGAAAAGCTGAGATCCCAGCTCATTTGATATGGCTCTGCCACAACGGCAAATTCCCGGGCAATGGATTCTTTCGAAATACAAAACCCATCCAGCGACCATTCCAGGCGCATAAGAAATGTGTTTTTCTCTTCATCGATGTGCTGATCGGCATGGACAATATTTCCGTTATTTTGAAAAACAAAATTGGTAACAGTCGCTGTAATCCCTTTTTGATCTGGACAGGAAATCAACAGAATGGCGCGTGACATAGAAAACTCCTTCACTTATAACCTTCGGGTTCAATATGAACTGTTATAATCGTATCTTGGCCGAAACTGATTTTTAATTTGCGCTCCAAAGCGCTTGAAATATCATGAGCCCGAGTCACATTCAAAAGAGGATCAACTTCGATATGTAAATCAATCACAATGTCCTTACCGATGCGACGCGTTTTCAGATTATGAGGATGCTCAACACCCGCGGTCTGCCGGGCTAAATCAATAATCCGCTGTTTCTCTTCGTCGCTTAAGGAAGCCTCGGTGAGCTCATTTGCGCTTTTGGATAGAATGGAAAAAGCCGCTTTAATAATAAAGCTGCTGACAATAATGGCGGCAAGAGGATCCAGGATGCGCCATTTCTCGCCCAATAGAATCGCCCCGGCGATACCGAGCATGACACCTATTGACGAGAGGGCATCCGAACGATGATGCCAGGCATTGGCCACCAATGAAGGGCTGTTGACTCTCCGGCCAATCAGATAGGAATAGCGATACAGTACTTCTTTAGCCAACAGCGATATAAAAGCAGCGCCAAAAGCCATCCAGCTTGGTTGGGCAAGAATCAACCCCTTAAAAACAAGGTAACAATTATTGATTCCATCCAGCATAATCTTGGCACCGATAAAAATCAATACAGCTCCGATGATAAGAGTGGTTAAGGTCTCGATTTTTCCGTGTCCGTAATCATGCGAATCATCCACGGGCTTCACAGAAAATCGGAAACCGAGCATGACAACAAGATCCGTGATAAAATCGGAAAAAGAATGATAGGCATCAGCCACCAAAGCGCTACTATGGCCCCTTAAGCCTGCCGCGGCTTTAACCAAGATCAATAGGGCATTGATACCCATGCCGATAAGAAGTATTTTATGAACCTTTTTGGATCGCTTTGATGTGTTTTTTTTTCTCATACGGATGTACCGTTTAGAATCTCTTTTTCCATAAATATACCTGATCTTTGCGCCTGACCGCAAAAGGAACTTTCAGTCCAATGGATTGACCTTTTTGTGCCCGGCTGATCTTTCGGTGATCCCTCTCGATTTCATTCACTTCAAACATGTGCGCCGGCGTCTCTTTGCCGATAAATAAAATCGTTTCTCCTTTTTTCAAACCTTTATTTCGGATTTTTATCTCTGCTACTGAAATCTTCTTGAAATAATTGGCCACCTCTCCCAAATATTGTTTGGCATAACGATTTTCTAAACTACGGCTCAAATCATCATCAGGAATTCCGAAATAGAAGCCGCTGGAAAATCCCCGATTATAAACATCTTTGAGTTTGTTTTTAAGCTCCCTCCTCATGATATTATCAAATCGTTTTTGTAAACATGCATCGAGAGCCTGACGGTAGCACTCCGTTACAATACGCACATACTCCGCGCTGCGGATTCGACCTTCGATTTTTAAAGCAGATACACCCGTAGTTAAAATCGAATCCAAAAAGTCAATAGTGCATAAATCTTTTGGGCTTAAAACATAGTCCTTTCCAAGATCATATTTAAGTTCTTTGTCACTACACTGAATGCTATATTCTCGACGACAAGGCTGAAAGCACTGTCCCCGATTCGCCGATTTTGCAAAAGAATAAGACGAAAGAAAACAGCGGCCAGAGATGCTCACGCACATCGCTCCGTGCACAAAGACCTCAATCTCGCAGGGAATCTTCATTCTTTTTAATTTCTGACTAACACCTTTGATATCATTAAGAGTACATTCCCGAGCCAAAACAATTCTGCGGACTTTTTGTCGAACAAAAAAACAGATACTCTCTGAGTTTGTCACATTGGCCTGAGTCGACAGATGGATTCTCAATCCTGCTTCCTTGGCCATAGAGAGAATCCCCATGTCCCAGAGTATAACCGCATCCACCTCAGCCTTCTTGGCAGCCATCAAAATTTTTCTTGCATGATTGAATTCATGATCCTTAAAAAATGTATTGAGTGTTAGATAGCCTTTTTTCTTTTGGTGATGCAATAATTTCATAATTTTTTTGAGATCACGCAATTGAAAATTAGCGGCCTCATGACGCATATTGAATTCCTGGCAACCGAAATAGACACTATCGGCACCGGCTATTATCGCAGCTTGAAGAGAGGGCCAATCTCCGGCGGGAGAACAAAGTTCGGGAATCGTCTTTTTCATCATCTTAGAAAACGCCCGGCGGCGGCATAGGCATTCTTTTGATCACATCAAAAACCAGATCTAGAACACGAAATGGAAGATTCAAAAGCGCACAACCGTTCTGTGTCAGACAAATGATTAATAAAACAATACTAGAGATTACAAATTTTGTTTTTTTCAACAAAGCATTATCCGGTTATCTGCTGTATCATTTTTCCAATAACCCTTCGGTACGCTTATGCATTTGCTTCTCGTAATTGTGTATTTTTTCTTTTGACGTTTCCAACATTGAAGAAGCCCTTGAGGGATTCAGGCCCTGAGCCTTGAAGTTTTGGTCTTCAGATGAGGATGAGTCAGACAAATAGTTCTGCGTGACATAATATCCCAAAATAAGGACAATACCGACCGCTAAAATCAGTCCGATAAACGCTACAAACCCTCTCTTATTATTCAACTTTTATCCTTCTGTTTTAATAAGCTGTTGGATTGCTTTGCACCGCCGGCAGTTTTTGGCAACTGTCGTGTGTATAGATATCATTGCCTTCCATATCAACTCTAACCACACCATCTCCGACAACACAAAAACTTCTTGTTCCTGAAGCGCCGGACTGCACAGGATTGGCTTTGGCAAAAAATCTCTGATCATCATACGTATTAATGATATTAATGAAGTAACCATGATCTTCGGTGTTTTGCAAAACACTTTCAGCCAAAAAGGGAGGATTGGCTCCTGTCAACTCGATGGATGTCTGCGGAAAGGCTTGATTAACCTCCCGATATGTTTGCGAAGCCTGCGCTATAGCTTGAATACTTGATTGAGCCATTGCTTCATTGGCGGCCATACGGGCTCTGAGAAAATTGGGAACGGCAATGGCAGCTAACATGGCTATAATGGGAATCACAAGAATGCCGATTGAGCCCAACACGATCCCGCTAATAGCCAGACCTTTCCCTTTAAGTGCATCCTGATTCTTATTGATTTTTACCAGCGCAACGATGCCCATAATAATGGCGGCCAGGGAGAAAAAGAAACCCAAAATAGGAAAAAGAAACAGAATTCCGCAAATCAATGAAGCAATAGCCAGGCCCAGAGTCTTTTTTCTGCTGCTGTGTCATCAGGCCCTCCCTTTATTTAAAGTTTATGATTGGTGCTCAAAATAATCTATCGTTCTGCGCAGACCATCCTCAAGCAACACAACCGGTCTCCACTTCAATTTTTTTCTGGCTAAGGAAATATCGGGCCTGCGCTGTTTGGGATCGTCTTTCGGAAGAGATTTGTAGACAATCTTTGATTTCGATTTTGTCAGCTTTAGCATAAGGCGGGCAAACTGAATAATGGTAAATTCTTTCGGATTGCCGATATTCATCGGCCCTGATTCTTTGGAAAATAATAATTTGATTATCCCGGAAATCAGATCAGACACATAGCAAAATGATCTCGTTTGTTTGCCGTTTCCGTAAACGGTTAAGGCTTGATGATTAAGGATCTGATAAATAAAATTCGGCACCACACGTCCATCGTGCATGCGCATGCGGGGCCCGTAAGTATTAAAAATGCGGACAATCCGCGTATCAACTTTGTGGATCTTGCGGTAGGCCATGGTGATGGCTTCGGCAAAACGCTTAGCCTCATCATAGACCCCGCGCGGACCCACACAATTGACATGACCCCAATAAGTTTCTTTCTGAGGATGAACCTGCGGATCCCCATAGACTTCGGAAGTGGATGCTAGAAAATACCTGGCCTTTTTGGCTTTGGCAACACCCAATGTGTTGTGGGTTCCTAGTGATCCGACTTTCAGGGTTTGAATGGGATAGTTTAGATAGTCAACTGGCGATGCTGGAGAAGCAAAATGGATCACGTAGTCGAGAGTTTCTTTGATATTGATATACTTTGAAACATCGTGCTTAACGAAACGAAAACGCTTATCTTTCCTCAAATGATTGATATTTTTGAGAGAGCCGGTAATCAAATTATCCATGCAAATAATCTTATGACCTCGCTCGATTAATGCATCACACAAATGACTACCCAAAAATCCAGCCCCACCTGTTATTAAAGCTGTCTTAAATTTTTTACTCAAAGGAATACTCCTTAAAGTTTTATAATCTTAGGATGATTGACTCTTTTGTAAACATTGCGAATATCAAAAATAAGCCTGGCATGCTTTTTAATCATTCCGTAATTGGTTTTAGAATGATCAACCGCGATCACAACACAATCATACTGACCCCATGTTTTAAACGTAGGTTCTACGCTCACCATGTCAAGATTAGCAAATTTCAGAAACGGAATATGAGAATCATAATAATCCACACGATGACAAAGAGCTTGCAGGATTTCCATCAATTTAATGGACGGAGATTTCCGTAAATCCTTGACATTTTTTTTATACGTCACTCCTACAATCAGAATTCTGGCCTCTCGAATAGGCTTGTTTCTTTCAATCAGTATATCTTTGATCCGACCAGCCACATAAACAGGCATATGGCTGTTGACATCAGCGGACAGTTTAATAAACCGAGAGTTAAAACCTTGAGCCCGAGCCTTCCAGAACAAATAGAGCGGATCGTCAGGAATACAATGTCCGCCCACTCCAAGACCTGGATAAAAGGGCATATATCCAAACGGCTTGGTTTTAGCCGCTTCGATCACTTCCCAAACGTCGATTCCCATTTGATGACACATCATCGCCACTTCATTAATCCAACCGATATTGATAATACGAAAAGAATTTTCTAATAATTTGGCCATTTCCGCGCTTCGAGCGGAGGAAACCACATGAACCTTCTTGATGATTTTCTCATAAAGCAAGCGGGTCAGCTCTCCTGATTTCGGGCCAATCCCTCCGACAATTTTGGTGATTTTTGTCAAACCGTATGTTTTATTGCCCGGATCAATTCGCTCCGGTGAAAAGGCAAGATAAAGATTTTTCTCTGCGACCAGACCGCTTTTTTCAAGCTCCGGTTTAATCAATTCTCCGGTTGTTCCGGGATAGGTCGTACTCTCGCAAATGACAAGCTGATCTTTCTGAAGATTTCGACGAACCGCCTGAACCGCTTCCAGCAAATAGGTGATATCCGGAGTGTATTTTCTCTTTAAGGGAGTGGGTACACAGATGATTACCACATCAACGGATTGAAGCTGTTCAAATTCATTGGTTACAAAAATTCTTTTCTTTTTATTGAGCAGTTTCAGAGTCCTTGAAGGCACATCAAGAATATAACTGACGCTTCGCTTGACCTTATCGAGTCGGTCTTGATCTGTTTCTAATCCGATTACCGGGAAATCTTTTTTTGCAAAATTCACAAGCAAAGGCAACCCAACGTATCCCAATCCTATAACGGCTATGCGAGCCCGCTTGCTTTTAATTCTCTTCTTTAATTGATCTGACATTGAAGAAACTCCTTTAAGGCTTCCCGCCAGGATCTGAGAGACTGCCCCGTTATATTCTGATAAAGGGAATTATCCAAAGCGGAATACTTGGGTCTCGGGGCTTTAAAAGGAAAATCACAAAGGTTAACCTTTGTGAGACTAAGATCATTATGGCCAACAGTGCTTAAGATAAATTGAGCCAACTCATGCCAGGAACAGAATCCGCTGTTAGCGATATGCACTATATTGTATTTCTGGGAATCCCACTTATTTTCACGCATCATCAAAATAATAACCTTGATTGCCTTTGCGAGATCAACGACATACGTGGGAGATCCGATCTTATCACCGATAATTTTCAATTCTTTCTGTTGATCAATGGCATGAAGGATAAACGGAACAAATCCTTTCTGTGAATTTCCGAATAGCCAGCTGCTGCGAACAATCAAATACTTACCCCCTGCGCGCTCAAGGGCTTGTTCGCCTTTCCATTTACTCTCCCCATAAACACTCAGTGGATCGGGCTGATCATGCTCCCTATAGGGCCTATTCGTTTCTCCGTTAAAGACATAATCTGTGCTCAATGAAATGAGAAAAGTCCCTTCTTCCTTACAGGCACAAGCGAGAATTTCCATCCCTTGTGCATTTGCCCGAAAAGCGTTTTCGGGATTTTCCTCACAGCCATCAACATAGGTGTAACCGGCTGCACAAACAACACATTGGGGTTTCAAAGACCGAATACTCTCAAAGACCTTATTTTTATCGGTCATATCCAGTTCCTGATGAGAAGGAACAGATAAATCAAAATCATTTTGCAAGGTCGCCGCTACCTCCCGACCCAACAGTCCGTTACCTCCCAAAATCAGAACTTTTTGCATCTTTGGCAAACCCATTTCAAATTTTTCCGATACCAGTCGATGGTCACATCCAACCCTTGTTGAAAATTCATCCTCGGACGAAAACCAAGCGCCTTAACTTTGCGGCAGTCGATCGCGTAGCGAAAATCATGCCCGAGCCTGTCTGTTACGTGCTTGATCATCGAGGTATCTTGATTCATTTTCTTGAGAATTTTCTGTGTCAAATTAAAATTCGTGAGGTAATTTTCCGCCGCGATATTATAGATTTTACCGGCCTTACCTTTTCGAAAAACACAGTCGATAGCCCGGCAATTATCTTCAACATAAATCCAGTCACGAACGTTTTTCCCTTCCGCATAAAGCGGAACCTTTTTCTTTTGAAGAAGATTCGTAATAAAAAGCGGGATGATTTTCTCCGGAAATTGGAACGGACCGTAATTGTTTGTGCTGCGGGTGATCATCACGGGCAGTCGGTATGTTACAAAATAGCTTAAGGCCAACAAATCGGACGCCGCTTTCGAAGCCGAATAAGGGCTGCTGGGAATCAGACGGTTATCCTCCTTAAAATAACCTTTCTTTCTGCTTCCGTAGACTTCATCGGTACTGACATGAAGGAATCTTTTGATCTTATGTTTTAAAGCAGCTTCTAGCAAAACATAAGTTCCAAATACATTTGTCTTTACGAAATGCTGGGCATCAATAATCGAGCGATCCACATGGGTTTCGGCCGCAAAATGAATCACCGCATCGCAATGACGCATGCATTTTTCCACCAGTTTCGCATTTGAAATATCCCCTTTGACAAAAGTGTGATTTCTTTTATTGGGAAGATCTCTGAGATTACCAAGACTACCAGCATAAGTTAATTTATCGAGATTAGTAATACGATAAGAAGAATGATTTTTAAGAATATACTTAACGAAATGAGATCCGATAAAACCGGCGCCTCCAGTTATCAAGATGCGCATAATTATTTCTTTCTTCTTAATCCTTTTCTGCTGATCCGGGCGGCAATCAGATTAGCCCGCATCAATGACTCAAAGGTACCGCAATCGGTCCATTCTCCTTTTAGAATGTCGTAACGCAGACTTCCTTTTTCGATATACATATTATTGACATCCGTAATCTCAAACTCCCCGCGCTTCGAGGGTTTCAAATTGCGAATGAATTTAAAAACTTGATGGTCGTACATATAAATTCCAGTTACAATATAATCGCTCGGGGGTCTCTTGGGTTTTTCCAAAATAGAAATGATCTTGTTCTCTTTTATCTTAACCACACCAAAGCGACCGGGGTGATCGATTTTTTTGATTAAAATACGGCCCCCGCGGCTTTGTTTCTCAAATTTCTTTATAAACGGCTTGATCGATACATTGATGACATTATCTCCTAAGATAACAATGACTTTTTCTTTGCCGACAAAATTTTCGGTCAGCCTCAAGGCATCGGCAATACCACCTTCCCCTTTCTGATAAGCATAACGTAGATCCTCAATACCAAATTCCTCACCACTGCCTAAAAGTTTAAGGAAATCTCCCGCACTGTTACCACCGGTCACAATAAGAATATCTTTAATACCGGCTTCGACAAGGGTTTTGACCGGATAAAAAATCATCGGCTGATTATAAACAGGCAGTAAATGCTTATTGGTAACTCTGGTCAAAGGATCGAGACGTCTCCCAAGACCTCCTGCTAAGATCACACCTTTCATGATTTAATCCTCTATCCAGTTAAAAGGAATTCCGGAGTCACTCGCATCCACCCGAAATTCATCCGATTGTTGATGATCATAAGGCAAGGTCACCGTGTTAATGACCATGGCCTCTTGATCGCTCACACACTTAAATCCGTGGTAAACACCCTTAGGGATGTGCACAATCTTTGGCTCGTTTAAGCTTAAGTAAAAAGTATTGACTTTACCTTTCGTCGGGGAATCATCTCTGGCGTCATAAAGCCCCAACTTGATGCGACCGGCCACACACGTAAAATTATCATCCTGCTTTTTGTGATAATGCCAGGCTTTGACAATCCCCGGAAAAGCAGTTGTGAAATAAACCTGGCCAAATTGACTATAAAAAGAATCATCGCAACGGAATATTTCCATTAATCGACCCCGATCATCTGGAATAATTTTTAAATTTTTGACAGCAACACCGTCAATCATGCCCGTCCTCTTCCGATTCCGTAATACTCAAATCCCATTTTCTTTATGGTATCTGAATCAAACATATTGCGGCCGTCAAATATAACAGACTGTCGAACGACCTTACGAATTTTTTTAAAATCCAAATTCTTCAATACATCCCATTCGGTGAGAAATAAAAGACAATCGCAATTAGTAGCAACCTGATAAGGATTCTTGCAGAAGGTCACCTTTTTGCATTCTCTCTTGGCCTGCTCCATAGCCTGAGGATCATAGGCCTTAATTTTGGCGCCTTCCTTTTGAAGCCTTTGAATAATATCTACTGCCGGCGAACTTCGGGTATCATCTGTATTAGGCTTAAATGCTACTCCATAAACGCCAATGGTTTTTCCTTTAAGAATCCAGATTTTATCTTCAATCAACTTCACAAAATGTTCTTTTTGTTTTTCGTTGATCTTGCGGACTTCCTTAAGAAGCGCAAAATCGTAACCGCTCTTTTCGCTTAAACGAATAAAGGCATCGACATCTTTCGGAAAACAACTACCGCCATAGCCGATGCCGGCATTCAAGAATTCGCGGCCGATCCTCCGGTCATAGCCCATACCCTCGGCTACTTTGATGACATCGGCGCCTACCCGATCACAGATCTGGGCCACGGCATTGATAAAAGAAATTTTCATCGCCAGAAAAGAGTTCGAAGCGTGCTTAATCATTTCAGAGGAACTGATATCTGTCACAACTATTTTTGCTTTAAGCGGTTTATAAATTTCTTTGAGCAAACCTTCGGCTTTCTTTGACTCTGCACCGATCACAATCCGATCCGGGTTTAAGAAATCATTGACCGCAGAGCCCTCTTTTAAAAATTCTGGATTGGATGCCACGTCAAAAGCAATTTTATTGTTTTTCGATAAATTCAATTGAATTGTTCGAGTGATTTTCTTTCCAGTTTCGGCAGGAACGGTTGATTTCTCAACTACAAGCTTATAATCGTTCATGCTGCGGGCAATCTCGCGGGAGACGTTTTCAACGTAGGTCAAATCTGCTTCCCCATTTTCTTTTGGGGGTGTAGGAACGGCCAAAAAAATAACAGTCGACTTTTTGGTGGCTTCCTTGATTGACATAGTAAAGGTGATCCGCTTCTTCTTAAAGCATTTTCTTAAAATGTCTTCGAGACCTGGTTCGTAAATCGGACATTTGCATTTTTTGAGCTTTCTGATCTTCTCTTTATTGTTATCGACGCACATCACCCTATGACCCACATGCGCCAGACAGAGGCCGGTCACCAAGCCCACATATCCACTTCCTATGACGGCAATATCCACAAGTATCCTCCTTGAATTATTCTCGCATCAATAATTGCTCTGGGTTCCTCTTTTTCTTTTACGAAAACTTTTGCTGAAATCAAAACCGATTTCCGGAAAGGCTTTCATCCGAAAAACCATCCAGATCTCGCTGCCCTGTCCCCTGGTTTCATTATAACTGATGTCCATTTCCCAACAATGCAGATCTCGGGTGACGGTATATTCCTGCTCCTTCACCAAGCCGGCATCGATATCAAACCGATAATAATTACGCAATTTCCATTTCGGATTAATGATATAATTAAATTCCGATTCGATTTGATCATCTACATCCCTGGTCCATCTTTTTCTGAAATTCAGTGACCACTGATCACTTTCACGAGGATCGGAAAAATACAATTCAAAATTGGATGATTGCAGGCGATCCTTTCGGGTATCAAAATCAGCATCCCAATAAAACGTGATCCATTCGATGGGTCTGAATTCCAAATCGGCTCGCACATGATCAAACCCTCCTCCACCGGTATGCTCTTTGAGACGAAAGTCCGTATCCACAATGGCCCTGATTAAATCAACACTTTCTCCTTCTCGTTTGGTCTGCAGCTTATTCTCCAGTGACAAATTAACAGTGTGACTTCGCTCAAGGGAATCTATCGATTCAAAATTATCTATTTTGGAATCAGGAACCGTCGGCCGCGAAGCAAAGCTATAACTGATCGAAGGCGTAATCACATGCCGCAAACGATTAATATTCAGGCCCAATTGATCCGTTTGAAGATCGATGATTTTATAAAATTTCGTGCTAAGACTGGCTCCAGTTTTAAATTGTCCTCTGATAATATCGTATTCATCTTTTTCTTTTGTCTTCGAATAATATGTCTGCGTTCCGCCAACATAGGGATTGAGTTCGATAAAGCCCAGTTTAAACGGATAAGATATTTGATTATCCGTATAGATTCTCATGGTGTTTTGACGGATTT
Source organism: uncultured Planctomycetales bacterium (assembly GCA_964478715.1). GTDB lineage: Bacteria > Omnitrophota > Gorgyraeia > Zapsychrales > JBDRMG01 > CAYZIY01. The sequence goes on along the minus strand of CAYZIY010000003.1, from coordinate 94,707 downwards.
CAGAAGGGGCCGCTGATTTCTTTACAAGATTAGAGTAACTGCTGGTGTTTCTGAAATAAAGACCCGTATTGCCGATTTGTTGATTGGTCATGCTATATTGCACTTCGGGCAACTTTTCAACTTTTGAAACAAAACGATTCACCCGTACATCAGTCCGAAAACTCAAAAATCCTGAGGGCAATGTTTTGGTTAACTGGAAGAACGTCGTCGGATCGGTATCTCGTTCGTGCTCACGTTCAAAATAATCTTTAAGCAAACTACTATCGCTTAATTTATAATATTGCCATAGGGCTTCGGTCTTCTGGTCGATAATCCATTGATGGCGCCACTCAACTTTAAAACGTTCTTTTTCTATCGTCGGACTCGGACGCTCCTGCCACCATCTGTTTGACGTGATATTACGCTCATTCATGTAATAAGTGCGGATAATACCTTTGCCGTAATCCTGCATGCGATAATCGAGATCAATCCCCCATGCTAAATCTTTCTTTTCACGGGCATCCAAATGCAATGTACCTTTGAAGTTATCATTAAGATAATATCGGTAAGCCGTCAAAAGATAGATGCCCCATTGCTTATCATATCCGGGAGTAAAGATTAGCTTCTGTTTCTCATCGCGAAGATCTTTTGTATATTGAGGAAGATAGAAGATCGGCAGCTCGCCAACCTTAAACATAACGTGCCGGGCCTGAACCTTTTCTTTGGGATAGAGATCTACCTTTTTAGACTCAAACCGAAAATGGGGTTTGTCCAAATCACAGGTCGTGATGTATCCGCGCTCGATCTCGATATGATTTTCGCCGACTTTGGCGATCTTTTCACCGCGTCCATAATAAGGATCCGCCAAGATTCGTCCTCCGATAAAATCCCCTTCCATTTTATCGAAATTAAAAGAAAGTTTCTCCCCATAAATCGTGCTGCGTCCATAACGAAGAACGACATTGCCCTGGGCTTCGACATTATTCGTATCACGATAGAGAGTCATCTTGTCACACGTTAAGACAACATCCCCTTTTGAGACAACCACATCGCCTTCAGCTATCATCTTATTTTCTTCAACGATATATTCAAATTGATCACCGCGAGCTTCAACTTGTTGTGGCGCTTCCTGGGCCCAGACACTAGAATAGATAGAAAAATAAAAGCATCCAAATAAGAAGAAAAAAAGAACTCTGAAAAGAAAGAATCTCTTATTTTGTAGTTGTTCCATGTATACTTTATTACTTTTTTATTGCGTTTCTAACTAAAACACTCGCGCCGATAATCCCGGCATCGTTGCCTAATTTGCCACCGATAACTCTGACAATTCGTCCGGGAGCTTTCATAGCTCTTTTGCGGATTGTTTCTCGTATTGTTGGTAATAAATGAGGGTTGGCTTTTGAAATCCCCCCTCCAATAACGATAGCTTGTAAATTCAACAAATTGACAACACCCGTTAAGGCTAATCCTAAGTCATGCGCTGCTTCTTTCCAGAAACAGCGCGCCTTTTTTTGTTTCTTGTCTGCCGCCTTGGTGATTTCTTCAAGAGTCATTTTCTTACCATACAACTTGCGTGCCTTTTGCAGTAAATATTTCTTTCCAACATAAGTTTCCAAGCATCCTTTCCCTCCGCAATTACATCGCCTTCCCCTGTAATGAATCGGAATGTGTCCCACTTCGCCGGCTACAAATGAAACACCGCGGTAAAGGGCATTATCGAGAATCAACCCCCCACCAACACCCGTTCCTAAAGTAACACACAGAAAATGATTATAACGTTTGGCTGCTCCAAAAGCACATTCTCCCAGAGCAATGACATTAACATCATTATCAATACAAACCGGAACGCTGAATTTCTTTTCGATGATTTTTTTAAGAGGAACATTCTTCCAGCCAAATATATTCGTTAAATAGTACACAATGCCTTCTTGGGCATTGACCGCACCCGGCAAACCGATTCCGATTCCCAAAATATCTTTCTTTTTGATTTGGCTTCTTCTGAGGCTGGTATTAATGAATTGGATTAAACCTTGAATTAACTTATTTTTATTGCGGACGAAACCTCTTGTGACTAGACCACTTCTGAAGATTATCCTACCGGAAGCACTCACAATGCCCAGTTTAATATTTGTCCCACCGACATCTATACCGATCACGTATTGACTCATCATCAAATGAATTTCTTGCGAAGTTTTATAGAAAGCGTGTGTATTGTACATGAAAGTAAAACCCCATGCAAGATAATATACCGTAATTAATATGAGTATTAAAAGGAAAATTAGGGTGGAATTTTTATTCGTAAACGCCAAAAATACAGGTACAGTTACGGCCTTTCTTTTTGGCGCGATACAGAGCCCAATCAGCTTTGTCAATCAATTCGGATATCTTAGTTCCGCTTTGAGGAAAAATAGCTATTCCTATACTAATCGTTAAGCGCACTATCGCATCGTAAGCTTTGATTTCCGTTTCCTGTAAAGCTTTACGAATACGCTCGGCAGCAAACTGCGCTCCCTGCTGTTCGGTATCTGGAAGCACGACACAAAATTCTTCACCTCCATAGCGACCAACAATATCGATTTCACGGACATTATCTTTGATAATTCCACCGACAATCTTGAGGATATGATCCCCTGCCAGATGACCGTATTTGTCATTGAAAAATTTAAACCGGTCTACATCAATCATCAAGAAAGACACAGATGTCTTTCTGGAAATAGTTCTTTTGAATTCTTCCTCAAAGCGCTCCATAAAATATCGGCGAGTGTGACAACCCGTCAGGCTGTCTGTGATGGCCAGCTCTTCGATTTCCTGATAAAGCCTCACACGCCTGAGAGCCAATGCGAATTGATGTCCCAAAATCATGGCCTTCTCGCGATTCGCTCTTGACAAATCGGGAAAGATAAGTGTGCCTAGTTTGCGCCGTTTTTCTTTTAGGGGAAAAATAAAATTTTTGCTTTCGTCTTTCAGATTATCGGGCAGCTTTTGTTCGCTAGAGTAAAATTGACATTCTTTGGCGGCAATAGTTTTTTCAATCTTTTGACGAAAAACTTCAAACGCTTCTTCTTGGCGAGGTTGCTGAGTAATCTCGCGAGTCATTTCATAAAGAGTAAAAATTTCAATTGCTTGATGCTCCAGATCTTTTTTCTCTTTGATGATTTTGTCTCTTTGATTCTTGACTTGAAAAAGATTGTTCTCGCTTTCCGTAAGAGTATCTATATCTCTCTTTTTGAAGTTTTGAACATAACATCCAGCCGTATAAATCGATATTCCAGTAAATAATACAAGGCAACCGATAGCTAAGAATAAGAACATACGCGATTTCTTCCCTGCTTTTTGGCTTGGTACATGGCCTGATCGGCAAAATGAATCAATTCATTTTGTGTCACGGTATCATCCGGTAAAGACGATACACCAATCGAAACAGTTATGTGTGTTTTTTGCTGTCTTAATATAATTTCCTGTTTCTGAATTTTCTTGCGCAGTTCTTCGGCAAGTTTACCGGCATCGCCCTTCGAATAATCAGGAAGCAATACGGCAAATTCTTCTCCTCCATAACGACAGACCAAATTGCCAGGAGCCTCGAAATATTCTTTCAGTATTAAGGCGATCGTTCTTAAAACAATATCGCCGGCCATATGCCCATAACGATCATTGTATTTCTTGAATCGATCTAGATCGATCATCAAGAAAGACAAAGGTTTCTTTCGTCTAAACTGGCGATTAATCTCTTCGTTCAGTCGCTCCAGAAGATAGCGTCTCAAATAAAGTCCCGTTAAGCTATCTTTAATAGCCATCTCTTCGACCTGCTCATAAAGCTGAGCGTTTTCCATGGCGACAGTTACCAAATCTCCAATAGTTCTAAAGAACCTTAGATCCTCGGTAGTAAAGCTGCCCGCTTCCGCGTCATCGACCCGCATCAGCCCCAAAAGAATGCCGCGGACCACCAATGGAACGCTTATCAAAGAAAGGACATTCCGGCGATCTTCCGGCTCCACCTTCTCAATATCAAAACGAAAATCACTGCGGGCGTCTTCCACCAAAAGAGCCTGCATGCTTTTAATCACCCACCAATCAAAGACATCTCCTTTTTTAGTTTTCACATTGACGAGGCGCCCTTCTCTGCGTGAAGAAATCAAAGCCAGTTCTCCATTTTTCTTTTCAAAATAATACAAGACCGTCGTCATCGTCGGCTTGCTAAAAAACTGGCTAACTTCCCGAGAAATAATTTTTGACGTATCATGAAGGGATACGGACATGCAGAATTTTTCTGTCAAATCCTTAAGCTGAGAATAGATTTCGATCTTTTTTTCCCAGGCTTCCAGAGCGAAATATTCATTTGCAATATCGGCCTGAAGCAAATTAATTTTCTCTCTAAGATCCTGTATTTTAAGATCTGTCGCGGATTGGAAGTGGATCAAATCCACTCTCAAATAAGCAAGATAAATTAAAACGATCAAAAGGGCCGGCGCAATAGCCTGAAAGTAGAAATCAAGTTGTTGAAAAGCCCACACAAAGGGAACGGCCAAAAAAAGACCGGCAAAAAAAAGGAGCTTACCGTTAGAATTAAATAATTGTTTCTTGGGATTCGTTATCAAAAAAGTGCACCTTGCCCATATCAAAAACCAATTCCATGTCTCTATTGACTTCCGGCCGATCGTGAGCGCCCACCCTCGCCGTAAAAGTGTGGCGACCGGTATTTAATGTCAAATACACTTCGGATCCCATTGGTTCAACAACCTCGCAAGTCGCACTAATAGTGTTGTCTGAAGAAGCCTCTGAAACAAAAAGCTTATCATAAATATCTTCACTGCGAATGCCCATGATCGCGTCTTTGCCTTCGTAAGGAGTAATGGCTGACCGCATTTCTTCGATAACTCTGACGCAGAAACGACCTTCATCGAAAAACAGCTTTCTGTCTTTTTTAATGATCCGTCCTTTCAAAAAATTAATCGGCGGTGAACCGATAAAGCCGGCCACAAATTTGTTGGCGGGTTTATCATAAACATTAATCGGATCATCGCATTGCTGAATCTCTCCGTTATGCATAACCGCCACTCGATCTCCAAGGGTCATAGCTTCAGTTTGATCATGCGTAACATAGATGAACGTTGTCTGCAAACGCAAGCGCAGCTTGTGGATTTCGGCCCGCATTTGAACACGCATTTTAGCATCCAGATTGCTTAAAGGCTCATCAAAAAGGAACACCATGGGTTTACGCACAATCGCGCGACCCACGGCCACCCGCTGGCGCTCCCCACCGGAAAGCTGTTTCGGCCTGCGGGCCAACAGTTGCTTAATCCCCAAAATCTCCGCCGCCTCATGAACACGACGCGTAATTTCATCCAAGGGATAACGCCGCAGCTTTAATCCGAAAGCCATATTCTCAAAGACTGTCATGTGTGGATAGAGGGCATAATTTTGAAAAACCATCGCAATATTACGATCTTTGGCCGGAATGTTATTAACAATCCGATCCCCGATCCAAATGGTTCCTGCAGTAATTTCTTCCAGCCCCGCGATCATTCGCAGCGTGGTCGATTTTCCACAACCTGAGGGCCCGACTAAAACAAGAAATTCCTTGTTCTCAATACTCAGATTGATATTATTGACAGCCTTATTACCCGTTTTGTAAATTTTGCTGACGTTTTTTATGCTGACCTGGGCCATGATGATTCGTTTTAAACAATTTTCTCCATCATAATTCTTTAGACTCGCCTGGATTTGGTATTGCCTTTGGCGTAATTAACGATTAAATCAATCCGATCTTTTAAATTCTTGCGGTGAACAATCTGATCGACTAAACCGTGAGCCAATAGAAACTCAGAACGCTGAAAACCGTCCGGCAATTTTTGGCGGATCGTCTGCTGGATCACTCGAGGGCCGGTAAAACCGATCAAGGCCTTCGGTTCTGCTATAATCACATCCCCGATACCCGCAAAAGAAGCCATCACACCGGCCATCGTAGGATTGGTCAAAAGGGAAATGTAAAGTAAACCGGCTTCATGATGACGGGATAAAGCCGAACAGGTCTTAGCCATTTGCATCAAAGAATAAATGCCTTCATACATTCGCGCGCCACCGCCGGAACCCGAAACAATAATAAGCGGCAATTTCTTGTTTGTCGCAAATTCAACAATGCGGGTTATCTTCTCACCCACCACAGATCCCATAGATCCCATAATAAACCGTGAATCTGTTACGGCGATAGCGATTTCATTTTGACGCAACTGACCGATACCCGTTATGAGAGCATCTTTGAGACCCGTCTTTTTCTGATCGCTGACGATCTTTTCCTTGTAGGTTTTGGGTCCCTTAAACTGAAGCGGATCTCCTGAGATCATATCTTTATCATGCTCTTCAAAAGTTCCTTCGTCGATTAAGATCTTGATCCTCTCCAAGCTGTTCATCGAAAAATGATAATCACATTTCGGACAAACTTTCAGATTATCCTTAAGAGATTTATTATAAGCCGGAGACTGGCATGCGGGGCATTTAGTCCAGATCCCGTCTGGGATATCTTTCTTTTTAACTTTAACCAGCGTATATTTCTTTTTTCCGAATAGAGGCATAAAGAATAATCACTATTTGGAATCTAAACGATAGATGGTAAGACCCGAAAGCACTTTGGGATAAAAGTAGGTTGTTTTTGGCGGCATGCGCTCATCATTAAGCGCAATGGCTTTTAACTGCTCAATTTTTACCGGATTCATTAAAAAACTGGCATCCGCTTTTTGGCTATCAACCATATCCATGGCCTCCTGCGCGTCTTTGACATGAGTAATCTCATCACTTTGTATCCTTAAAGGATCAAGAACAAAATATTTCAAAATCGTGGCATCCAATCGTCGATAATCGCTGGAGCCTTCGTGAATATATTCATCAATCAAAAGCCGGTTTTTTAAACGTAATAATTTGATTCCGTCACGTTGATACAACCCGATAGCATGTTCATTTTGCCCGGCCTTGGCCAAAAGAATCTGCAGTTCATCTTTATTGCGGATTTTATCGATGCGGAAATAATCTTCCAAGAAATCCAACCGGTGCCGCAAGCGCCTAATGACACGATGGATCGGAAAGATAGTCAAATTGCGCGAATCCAGATTGGTAAAATAAGTCATAATAAAATTACATGTTTCTTGCCCCGAAATGCGCGTTTTTTTAGCCAGCATAGAGCGACGAAGATCCATTGCGACCTCGAACCGATGATGGCCATCGGCGATAAACAAATGCTGGTTCGATAATGCGCCCTTGATCTCATTGATCATTTTGGTCTCATCCAATCGCCAGAGAATATGGCGCACGCCCTGAGAATCCTTTAAATCGATCATCGGATCCTTTATAACAATGCTCTCCTGAAAAACTTTCTCCACTCGTTTTTCTCTATCTGAAAATCCAACGAAGATAGGACTCAAGTTGGCCTTGGTATTTCGCCAAAGACGCAGGCGATCTTCCTTGGCTTTGGAGTGAGTATTCTCGTGAGGCAGAATTTTGGAATCCTCTTTATCCTGAAGGCGCATCAGGGAAATAAAGCCTACCCTCTGATGTCTTTGGCCCATAATCACATATTCCTGTTTATAAAAATAGATACAGTTTTTAGAATCTTGCTTGAGGATTCCTTTTTTCATCCATTCATCAAACAGCTTCTTGGCTCTTTTATATTTATTGTCGTAACGATTATCCTTCGGTTTTTCCTGCCCCAGAAGAATACGGATAAAATTCTGCGGATGCCGGCTGTGCAGATGCATCTGCTCGGCCGGAGAAACTACGTCATAAGGCGGACAGGCGACCTGGCCGATATCGCCGACTTTTTCAGAGTTGAAGTAAACTGCCTTAAATGGTTTGATTTGAGTCATGATCGATAAAAATATCCGGCAATTAGTCCACCGATGGTATCAGCGGTTAAATCGCCAATCGTCGCATAGCGACCTTCCACAAACATTTGATGAAACTCATCACTCAACCCATAAAGAAAACAAAACAGCACTGTTGCTATTATGATCTGAGTGCGTCCTAACCCTTTGACTGAAGAGGCCTGATGATAAGCCCGCGCAAAAAGCAAACCCAAAACCGCATATTCTATCACGTGTAAAAACTTATCGAAAAAGGGCCACGGAGTATGAACTCCAATCTTGGGCAGACCAGACACTATGTAGATAATAACAGAATAAAACAGGAGTGGAAACCAAAATTTGAAGAATTTCACCAATGGAAAAACACCTTTTTTGCGGCTATTATTTACGTCTTTTTGGTTTCCGCCGCCGGACAGCTTTGGCATTCTTTCTTGGCCGCTCCTTCCCCGCAAGGAGCTTTTCTTTTATAATCCGTTTCATAAAATCCGCTGCCTTTGAAAATAATACCCGCTCCGGAGCCAATCAAGCGATTGAGGCTCATTTTTCCACATTGAGGGCATTTCTTTAATCGCTTGTCCATCATGGATTGAAAAATGTCAAAACGATGAGAACATAATTCACATTCATATTGGTAGGTTGGCATAAGACTCCTTTATTTAAAAACATTTTTTAATTTATCAGCAAAAGAACCTTCGCCCGAAAAATCCTCGTCAGAGATCTTTGCATAATCTTCAAGAATTTTTCGTTGTTGCGAATTTAATTTAGTGGGAACATGAATCATCACACGAACATACTGATCTCCTCTCGATCCGCCGTGGAGATCTGGCATCCCTTTCCCTTTCAACCGAAACATCTTACCACTTTGAGTTCCGGCCGGTATTTTCATTTTCACTTTCCCGTTTAAAGTGGCAACACTGACTTCTCCTCCCAGTGCCGCTTTAACAAAACTTAGGGGCCTCTCCATCAATACATCATTCCCTCTTCTTTGAAAAACGGGATGATCCTTTATGTGGATATAAATAAAGAGATCTCCGTTGCCGGCTTTGCCTACTTCTCCTTCGCCTCTGACGCGTAATTGGCTGTTATTGTCTACTCCCGCCGGAAAATTCACATCAATCTGGCGAACGACTTTAACCCTTCCCTGACCGTGGCACTTGGGACAAAATTCTGTAATCACCTGTCCTTCTCCCCGGCATTGAGGACAGGTTTGCTGCATCTGAAAAAATCCTGTGGAGGTGACGATGCGCCCCCGACCTGCGCATTGATTGCATTTCTTCGGATTGCTTCCTGGTTTGGCACCGGATCCCGAACAAGTTTGGCAAAATTCGTATCGGGGAACCCTGATTTTCTTGCGAACGCCATCAAAAGCTTCCTGAAGCGTTAAATCAACTTCGATTTGAAGATCGCGTCCTCTTTGAGAACGGCGCCGTCCCGAAGTCGAACTGCCTCCAAAAATACCGCCAAAGAGATCTTCGAATATGCCCCCGCCTCCGCCAAAACCAAAATCACCCATATTCTCAAAAATACTAGAGAAATCGGCTCCCCGAAATATATCTTCGGTGGTGTAACGCTGATCGATACCAGCATGACCGTATTGATCATACATCTGACGCTTTTTGGCATCTGATAAGACGCCATAGGCCTCGGAAATTTCCTTAAATTGCTCTTCGGCCTCCTTCTTCTTTTCCGCTGGAACACGGTCGGGATGATGTGACAGAGCCAAAGACCGATAGGCCTTTTTGATTTGTTCAGCCGTAGAGTCTTTTTTGACCCCTAATATTTCATAGTAATCTTTTTTCACGTATCACCACCATCTATCCATATCGCACAAATAACTAACTTCTGATTACTAACTTTTCTTATCTACTTTTCATCCTCTGCCTTAAAATCCGCATCGATTACATCGTCCTTCTTTTCTTCTTTGGGAGACTCCTGCTGTGTTTGCCCTGTTCCACCTTGAGCCTGCTGTTGAGCTTCGCCAGGTTGCGGGCCGGCTCCCTGAGCTTGCTGCTGTTGAGCCGCAGAAGCTTTATAAATCTCTTCGGCCAATTTGTGAGAAACTTTTTGAAGAGATTCCATGCCCGCCTTTATTTTATTCAGATCCTTGGCTTTAATGGACTCTTTCAAGCTATTAAGTTCTTTCTCGATATTGGCTTTATCGCTATCATTAACCTTGTCGCCGTATTCTTTCAGAGACTTTTCCGTCGCATAGACAAGGCTGTTGGCCTGATTAACGACCTCAACCTCTTCTTTTTTGTTCTTATCAGCCTCCGCGTATTGCTCGGCTTCTTTGACCATCTTCTGAATATCTTCTTCAGACAATTTTTTCGGAGCTGTAATCTTAATACTCTGTTCTTTTCCTGTACCTTTATCTTTAGCCGACACATGTACAATCCCATCAGCATCGATATCAAAGGTCACTTCGATTTGAGGCACGCCGCGCGGAGCCGGCGGCAATCCCACCAGGTCAAAACGCCCCAATTCGGTATTGTCATTGGCCATTTGACGCTCGCCTTGCAATACGCGAATCGTCACCGCGGGTTGATTGTCTTCGGCTGTAGAAAATACCTGGCTCTTTTTTGTGGGAACCGTCGTATTGCGCTCAATCAGCTTAGTAAAAACACCACCCAGTGTCTCAATTCCCAGAGACAGGGGAGTCACATCTAAAAGCAGAACCTCCTTGGCATCGCCTTTAATGATCGAAGCCTGTACGGCCGCTCCCAAAGCCACGCATTCCATCGGATCAATACCGCGCTCAATCTTTTGTCCAATTTCTTTCTCTACAAAAGATTGGACAATGGGCATACGGGTCGGCCCTCCAACGAGTATAACCCGATCAATTTTAATTTCGCTTCCAATTTTTGAAGAAGCATCTTTGATGGCCTGCTGCATTGGCTCCTTGCAACGTTCAACAATCGGAGAAACTAAAGATTCCAATTTGGCCCTGTCTATGGTCATCGTCAAATGCTTAGGACCTGATGCATCGGCCGTAATAAAAGGCAGATTGATTTCTGTAGAAACAGTGCTGGATAACTCGACCTTAGCTTTTTCGGCCGCTTCACGAAGACGTTGAAAAGCCATTTTATCATTGGAAAGATCAATTCCTGATTCTCTCTTAAATTGATTAACGATATGCTCAATCAAGACATTATCCATATCGGTCCCGCCGAGATTGGTATCTCCGCTTGTAGAGAGAACCTCAAAGGTTGCCGCCTTGTGTGTTTCGTCCCAGCCCATTTCAAGGACCGTTACATCAAGCGTACCGCCACCGAAATCGAACACCATGATTTTTTGTTCTTTTCCGGCTTTATCTAAACCATATGCTAAACAGGCAGCTGTCGGCTCATTGATAATGCGAAGCACCTTGAGTCCTGCAATTTCGCCGGCATCCTTAGTCGCTTGTCTTTGATTATCGTTGTAGTAAGCGGGAACTGTGACGACAACTTCTTCAACAGTATCTCCAAGAAATTTCTCAGCGTCAGCTTTGATTTTTTGCAGGATAAAGGCGCTGATTTGCTGCGGGGAAAATTCTTTACCGCCGGCCTTGAATTTATAATCGGTTCCCATCTTGCGCTTGGCTGCATAAATGGTTCCTTCCGAATTAATGGCTGCCTGTCGACGAGCCGGCTCACCGACCAAACGCTGTCCATCTTTTGTGAAAGCTACAAAGGAAGGGAATGCTTTCCCTGATGCAACACCGGCACCTTCGGCTGATGGAATAATGGTCGGTCGATTACCCTCCATCACTGCCGCGGCTGAATTTGACGTCCCTAAATCAATACCTATGACACGTGCCATAATTAATCCTCCGTGTTATTAGATTGCATTTCATTATTATCAGTTGCGCATTTGGCTCTAGCAACCTTAACCTTACTTGTCCTCACAACCCGATCTCCGATCATATATCCTTTTTGGAATTCCTCAACAATATCATCATCTTCGTGTTCCTCGCTTTCTACCTGCATCATCGCTTCATGAACATGAGGATCGAATTTTTTGCCTTTAGCCTCGATGGGTTTAACATTATTCTTCTTTAGCATATCGTAAATGTGAGCCATCACCATTTCGACCCCTTTTAAGAATGCGGCATAATCCTGATGATTCGCTTTGGCCGCCTCAACGCTACGTTCCAAATCATCAAGAATATTTAAGAAATCAGCCAATAAAGCTTCATTGGCATATTTGACAAATTCAAACTTCTCCCGCTCCATCCTTTTGCGGGCATTATCAAACTCTGCGCAAAGACGCAGATATTTATCTTTGTAATCGCCAGCTTCTTGAACTAGCTTCTGATAATCTGCCTCTTTAACGGTGATGGCCTTCTCGGTTTTCTGATCTTCGCCGTATTCTTTTTGATTTTCCGCTTTCGCGTTTTTGTCTTTCTCGTTATCGTTTTTCATCATCATAATTGACTCATGATTTCTGAAAGATATTCTAAAGCTGAGACCACCCGCTCATAATCCATACGGGTCGGTCCCAAAAGGGCAATTCGCCCGCTGGCCCCATCTTTTCTTTTGTATCTTGATATCGCCAAAGAACAATCTTTCATATCCTTGCAGTTAATTTCCTGTCCAATCAGAAATTCGATCTTATTTTTAAGCGTCCGATTGATAATCTCAAGAATCTGCTCTTTCTCCTCAAGCATTTTCAGAAGAAGGCGGATTCGAGTAAAATCCTGAAACTCCGGATATCCAACCACATAACTCAAACCGTAATAGAGAAGATCATTTTCGCCATCAACGGAAACGAAACTCGTATAATGCGTTAAGTCCGAAATAGCCTCGGAAGCTTTTCTAAGCAAGGTCTGCAGCTCGGCCACCTGGACCATATATCCTTTCTGAATTCGCTTCTTTTCTTCTTCCAGTAGCTTCAGCTCATTCATAAGGTGATCAACAAAATACCGATAACCTTTTTGAGTCGGCACACGTCCGGCAGAAGTGTGAGGATGCGTTAAGTGGCCTTCTTCTTCCAACTCTGCCAGGATGTTGCGCACTGTAGCCGGGCTTAAATCATAAAAATACTTCTTAACGATGAATTTAGAACTGACAGGAGTGACGTTGCGAGTATACTGATCCACCACAATCGCCAACACTCTGTCTTTTCGAATCTGAGAATCGACTTTTCTTGCGCTCATGATATATCTTTACAAAATATAAAGACCATTTTTATATGGAATTAGCACTCTCCAGATATGATTGCTAATTTTCATATTTTATCAAAATACTTTCTGATGTCAATCCTTTTTGATCATCATGCCTTATATCCGTTTTTCTCAAAGATCAATTTGTTCTTTTGTTTGCGGTGCTCCACTCTCAAACTTTGATGTTCTTTTACTTCACCTCTAAGAATTTGCAGGGCAATAGGATCCTGAACTTCTTTCTGAATTAAACGTCGCAACGGACGCGCTCCGTAAAGCGGATCGTATCCTCTGTGGCCCAGATATTCCAGAGCCTCTTTCGAAAGTGAAAGGCCGATGTCCCTATCTTTGAGTCTCTGCTCCAGTTGCTGAACTTGAATAGTGACAATCTTTTGGATATCCTGCTCCGTTAAACGGTTAAAAATAACAATTTCATCAACACGATTGAGGAATTCCGGACGGAAACAACCCTTAAGAGCTGTTGAAATTCGACTCTCAATCTCTTTTCCATCATCCAGCTCCAAAATGGTTTCAGTTCCGATATTTGATGTCATGATAATAATTGTATTCTTGAAATTAATCACTCGGCCTTGACCATCGGTTAAACGACCGTCATCGAGAATCTGCAGCAGAGCATTAAAAACATCCCGATGGGCTTTCTCGATCTCATCAAAAAGAATCACCGCATAGGGCCGGCGACGCACAGATTCAGTCAACTGTCCGCCTTCATCATAGCCGACATATCCCGGTGGAGCGCCGATCAGCCGCGAGACACTGTGCTTTTCCATATATTCGCTCATATCAATACGGATCATGGCGTTCTCATCATCAAAAAGAAACCAGGCCAAGGATTTTGCCAATTCGGTTTTTCCGACTCCTGTGGGACCCACAAAAATAAAAGACCCCATTGGTTTGTCGGGATCGCTCAAACCGGTCCGCGACCGTCTAATACAGAATGAAACCAAATCAATGGCTTTATCTTGTCCGACCACACGGCTCTTAAGATGTTCTTCCATATGAATCAATTTTTCCGTCTCCCCTTCCATCAATTTAGAAACCGGAATATTGCTCCACTTAGAGACGATTTCGGCAATATCCTGATCATCGACTTCCTCTTTGAGCATCGAGCCCTTTTCCTGAATTCTGGAAAGTTCGGTATTTTGTTTTGCGAGTTCTTTTTCCAGATCGATCAATTTGCCATAACGTATCTCAGCGACCTTATCCAGATAACCTTCTTTTTCCAAACGCTGAGCTTCGGCTTTGCGCTCTTCAATTTCGCTTTTTATTTTTCTAATCCGATCGATCACATCTTTTTCCGACTCCCAGTGAAGACGTAGTTTTTTATTTTCCTCTTTAAGCGTCTCCAACTCTCCCTCCAGCTTCTTCAATCGCTGCTTTGATGCTTCGTCCTTTTCTTTCTTAAGAGCCTGTCGTTCTATCTCCAGCTGTCGAATACGCCGCTCATTGATATCGAGTTCCTGCGGCATGCTGTCGATTTCAATTCTCAAGCGGGATGCGGCCTCATCGATTAAATCAATGGCTTTATCGGGTAAAAAGCGTTCCGTAATATAGCGATGCGACATGGTGGAAGCGGCAATAATCGCAGAATCTTTGATACGCACACCATGATGAATTTCGTAGCGTTCTTTCAATCCGCGCAAGATAGCGATAGTGTCTTCCACCGTTGGTTCTTTAATCAAAACGGGTTGAAAACGACGCTCTAAAGCGGCATCTTTTTCAATATGCTTGCGATATTCATCCAGTGTAGTAGCGCCCACACAGCGCAGAGCCCCTCGAGCTAAAGCGGGCTTAAGCATATTGGAAGCATCCACAGCGCCTTCCGCCGCCCCGGCTCCGACAATAGTATGAAGCTCATCAATGAAAAGAATGATTTCTCCGTTGCGGGATTCAATTTCTTTGAGAAAAGCTTTAAGGCGATCTTCAAATTCTCCGCGGAATTTAGCTCCAGCCAAAAGACTGCCCATATCCAGAGCCACAACTCTTTTTTTCTTTAGGCTTTCCGGAATATCTCCAGAGAAAATACGATGGGCCAACCCTTCGGCAATAGCGGTTTTTCCCACACCCGGCTCCCCGATCAAAACAGGATTATTTTTTGTCCTTCGCGAGAGAACCTGAATCACGCGGCGAATTTCCTGGTCGCGTCCGATTACCGGATCGAGCTTTCCTTCTTCGGCCAATTTTGTCAAATCGCGCGCATATTTTTCAATCGCTTGATATTTTTTTTCCGGATTCATGTCTGTCACCCTTTGGCTTCCTCTTATTTTTTTAATAATATCGGTTAAATCTGATTCCTTGATACCGTTTTTCTGACATTCACGAGTGAAAATAGTATTCCTTTCATAGAAAGCAAGAAGCAGATGCTCCTGCGATGTGTATTCATCTTTCATCGATTGCGAAATTTTTTGCGCATCTATAAGAATGTGATTCAGCTCCTGGGATAAATACGGCTGGCCGGATTCGGGGGAAGAATTCTCGACTTTGGCTATAGGCTCTAACTGATTCCTGCATTCCTTAATAATCTGCTCATTTGAGACATGAAGACGATTACATATTTGAGGAGCGATTCCCTCTTTATCGAATAAAAGGGCGATGAGTAAATGTTCAGGCATTATTTGCTGATGTTTCAGTTCCTGGGCCAATTGGGCCGCACCCTGAATGGCTTCCTGGCTTTTAAGAGTAAATTTTTCTAATCTCATTTACAAAATTCCTTCCAGGGCCCCGCACCGATATGGGTCGGTGCGGGGCCCTGATTTTTGAAAGTTATTCAATATCAACCTTAATCTGTTTTGGTTTCGCCTTTTCAGTCTTAGGCACCTGAATTTCAAGAACTCCATTTTTATAGGAAGCCTTGATTTTCTCCAGGTCCACATCCGGACCTAATTGAAGACTCCTCTGAAAAGACCCATAGGACCGCTCGATCCTGTGATAATTCTTTCCTTCTTTCTTCTGCTCTTCTTGTCTCTCTCCCTGGATGGTCAGAACATCACCATCAACATTGACGCTGATCTCATCCTGCTTCAACCCCGGTAAATCGGCTTTGACAGTGACATGATCTTTGTCTTCCGCTACATCAACGGCCGGCCATGCCTTTAGTGCGCCAAACCCTTTATCCAGATTTGGAAATAATGTTAATCCGAACATCTTATCCTGAAGATCATCCAGTTCATGAAAAGGATCAATGTGTTTTGGTTTCCAGTTTATTAATGCCATAATGCTCCCTCCTCTTCTTCTGGCACTCTCTCAGGAAGAGTGCCAATTCTTGGTTAAAAAATTTTACTTTCTTTTCTTCTTCGATTGCGAAATATTTTCTGAAATCTCCTGCTCGCTTATTTGCTCAAAATCACCTCCTTTCTCTTGAATCTCCATGCTGAGGATCATCTTAATTCCTTGAATGTTCACTCCTTTTTCTTCCATCAAATAATGAACATATTTAAGCTGTTTCAATTGTTTTTTGGTATAACAACGCGTTTTCTTGCCGAGACGTTCCGGCTCGATAATGCCGAATTCATCGAGCTTGCGTAAAGTCCAAATAGGAATATCAACCATCTCGCTGACAACGCTAATCACAAAAAGAGGATCATCCGGATCAATATCAACTTCAAAATCTTCAAACAGGAAATCGTCCATAGCATCCTCCATTTTTATTCTCACTGAAAATATAGCACAAACTTCTCAGGCTGTCAAGTTTTTCTAATTTTCTTAGTTAGTAATTCTAACTATTAAAAGAAAATAATAAAGGGCCTGCGCCCTCCCTTTTTGAATTTCTCTTATCTTACCCCGCCTGAACGCATCATAATTTCATGTTGTCGATAAACAAAGCTGTCGTCGCCAGATAAATCATGATGATTGTCAGGGCCACGATGACTGTAATCACATAGAAAGTATAAAACATTTTTTTAGAAATGCAAGTTTTTGCAAGCGATAGGGTTGTGCTAAGATGGGGATTATGGACAGTTTAACGGAGGCCCGCTTTGAAACATATAGCTGACAAAATAAGTGAGATCCGAAATATCAGGATTATCACTGTCTGAACCATTAACATTGGCCAAAGATAAAGGCTGAGGCGCCAGGCCCCCCTGAAACATATAAGCGACCAGATATACCAAATCTGAAATATCCACCCCGCCATCATTATTCAAATCTCCACAAATAAAAGGATAGGAATACGCATATTCGCTTTGCAAACTACTAAAAACCAGACGGGGAACCATATCATCGATTCCTGCGCCGGTATCGATTATTTCCATGATCCCAAACCATTCTTCATTGAAGAAATTATCCGGCTGGGCGCCTTCTTGGTGAATATAACTTAAACACAGGCCGCTGTTGTTATGCGCACGAACAAAGGAATCCCAATGATAGCTGTCCGGATCAACATTGCCTTTCCAATATTCATCGCTGTATTCCATGATGGTGCCACCGATGGTGATATCGCGATACGCCATGATATCTTCCCATTGACTGACCGCCCACTGTGCCTGCGTCTGCTCATCAAGCGTAACATCCTGCGGATCATAGCAGTCCGGACACGGGGGGTTTTCATCATAAAAGCTATGGGTCAAAAGCGCATCTGCGCCAAACTCTGAAATCCAAAGCGGTTTTGTGCTTTTATTTTTGTATTCAATAAATAAATCACCGAAATCTGCGCCACGGTAAGCATTAATACCCCAAACATCGATACAGGCAAGATCTTCATCGCGGGTGAAAAATGTTTCAGAATTAATCTCGATAATGTCGCCATTGACCACAGCGATTGGTCTTTCTTGATCTTCCAATAAAACAGCGTGAGCTTCGCAAGCCAGGTCCTGAACCAACATGTACCAGGTCTGCATACGCTCTTGCATCGCGGGCGTACCTGAAACGACAAAACACATCGGCGCATCCGGCGGTATTTCTTCTTCAATATAATAGTGATAGTTATTTTCATTGCCGATAGCAAACATCAGAATCGCTGAAAAGTTGGGATCCTGGGAAGCGGCCTGAACATAGCCGTGAAAATCATTGATAATATCTTCCAAATCCGAAAGCTGTCCATCCGGTGTATACAAATCCCCGATCCAGTAACCGGCAATGACTTTAATTCCATATTCATTGGCTTTTTGAAGCAAAAGCGGTGTCACTCTCTCCCAGGTGCGAATGGTATTGACATTCATCGCCGCCAAATTCTGAAAATCTCGATCGAGATCCACATCAGCCCGGTCAAAGAGGTTCGCGCATTCATTGGGATAAGGCGCGTAACCGCCAACCGGCTGCCCGCCCCAGGGATGACAGGGCCCTCCGCCCACTTCCGCGGAACAGGCAAAATTATCTCCCCCGGAATCATAAAAACAGTCAAAAGGATTCTGGCAATATTCACATAAACCCCATTCTGTAGGAAACACACCTGCTGGATAAGGACTGTAGGCGACCCCCTTAATAAGAAAAGGCTCACCGTCAACCAGCAAATGCCGCCCTGAAACCTCAACGCTCTGGAGCCTTTGCTGCTGGCTAAATGCCTGTGGAGTAATAAGAAGGCTAGAAAAGAAAATGATAACTAAGGATAATCTTGCATTCATAGGGATTTCAAGTATATCCTATGATTTGTATTTTGTCTAATTTATTCTGTATACTATATAAGAAAGGCGCCAGGCGCGGAAAGTGCCTGACGCTTCTTTTTTCCCGACTATCTAGACACACCATAATTTTGTTTGCACTTTTATATCATCCTATTTCTCTTTAATTGCTAAACGAATAACATAATTAGGACATGCTAGTTCATTAAATTCTTTATTATGTTTTGCGCCAAAATAATATTCAATTTTCTCGCCGATTCTTAAATCATATCCGAATATCCTTGGGCCGGCGCTTGCGCAATGATCCTGATCGCCTTCGATCCCAAAAAAAAGCTGTGTCTTATATTCTATAACGTCTCCCCCTTCATAATCACTCTTAATGCTTTTGGTAACTTTAATGAGAAAGAGGCAATCTTCAACCAGATCCTGGCAACCTGAGCCTTTAAATCCTCCCAAATAAGGTTCACCACAGGATTTTTCAACAACAACACCCTCAATAACATAGGAAGAGGATTTTAATAATTGTTCTTTCGAACAAGGGGGTTGCATAGCATATGTTATCGAGAATCTTCCCGCAAAGAACAAAAAAACTAAAAAAAATGTTTTTCTTATCATACTTTTATTAATTCACCTTCCCATCGCCCGATCCCTTGCAGCCGGCAATGATTTTTGGGCCGGTTGGGATGGTTGTTCGATCAAATTATGCAAATTTAATTGCCCACCAGAGGCCCGATAAACCTCTTGGGCTGCTTCTTCAAATGACATGTTAAGCTGTGGGGGCGCACCAAGCTTTCCATCCGCGACTAGTGGATTTAATCAAATTTCAATACAGATCCCTCGCCCTTTGGATTCGGAATTAATTAGCCTCGCCACTTATGTTCATTTCATTCCATAAGTGGCCGGCTCATTAAAAAAACATATGTCCTTGCACACAAAGACATAGGTTTAGCGCAAAAAATCGCTTCATTTCGGCGGCGCGGCTGTCTCGTCACTATTGAGGACGGCCCCTATGGCTTTGTTCCCCCAGGTTACCTTGCACGCCAGAATCCTTAGCGTGTCAGCCGCTCTTTGCGGCCGAGGTTTACCATTTTCGTCTAAAACGCTTTCTAAATTTTTTTATCCTATATGAGTATAAATGAAAAATGGTAACATTGCTAAATTTCTTAAATTTTTATGTCGTTTTTAAGAAAACGATTTATTTTATATATATTGCAAATTATTGAAAAGTATTAAGTTAAAGATAAAAGAAATCCCCACTCCCTCACCAAGGTATTGGTGAGAAGGTGGGGATTTTTGCTCACTTATTTTTTCTTATCTCAATCTCAAATTTGGCTCCAGTTGCGCCTCGGTTTTTACGACCCCTTCCTGAGCCTTAAGAAGGTCGTCTTCGATGGCTTCTATATCGCAATCGGAGCAGGATTGTTCGATAATGCTCAGAGTCATTTCGATTGCTTCCTGAGATGGTTGCATTACAGGGCCTCCGCCGCACTGAAGATCGGGCCCGCCAGCAAACATATAAGCTACTAGATAAACCAAATCAGAGATATCCGGATTTACCGAAGCGCTGCCATCAACATTAGCTGTCCACATGGGATAAGGTGCCGGACCATCCTGGAACATGTATGCAATCAGATAAACTAAATCAGAGATATCCGCATTGCCGCCTGATCCATTGATGTCTCCGCAAGCGGGTAAGAGGGTTTGGTAGACATAGTCTCTCTCGATCCAGGGACCGCCCATATCAGACCACAGCCGCACATAAACGGTGCTGCCGTCTTCAGGGAGATTATCTACCGTCACCGGTGACGTTAGATATTCTCCGTAGAAATAGTTTTCCGGACATTCAGGATCATCCAGACACTCCACCGTCGCAGAAACACCCAAAGCAATGTTTTGGGCATTATATTGTTCCCAGACAAACGTTGTGTTTTGATGCAGTAAGAACCCATCCTCTGGAGAAATCAAAACAGCTTCACCGGTGTGGGTGGTGTAGGTATAATCTTCGTGTGGCCATTCTTCTCCTCCCATGTCGGAATAAAGACGAGCATAAAGCGTCCTTCCATCATAGGGAAGTCCCGTTACTTCTTGAGGACTTGAGACATGCTCTAGATAAGCAATCGGACTCGAAAAATCCGCATCATCATCAACCTGTATAGAATTATCCATTGCATCATTTCTATTCCAGCTGAACACAATTGTATCAGAAGAGAAATTAGAACCATCTGTTGGACTTGTCATATGAGAAACTTCACCTGTTAGAGCTGTATAAGTAAGATTCTGATATAACCATTCGCTCCCAACCTCAGACCATAGTCTCACATAGACGGTAGACCCATCAACAGGAAGATCCGTGGCC
>CAYZIY010000003.1:0-73712 GCA_964478715.1 uncultured Planctomycetales bacterium | reverse complement strand
TAGGATCATCGAGACATTCGGCTGTGGTTGCCACAGCCAGAGAGTTTCGATTAGCGTCCTCTTTGACCCAGATAAACTCTTGCTCAGTTCCTTCCAGGGTTGATCCGTTGGGAGGACTTTCCATTTCCGAAGGAATTTCTGTGCCATTATAAAATGTTATGTAAGTATGATCATTATACTCCCACCAACCACCAGATCCCATCTCAGACCATAGTCTCACATAGACGGTAGACCCATCAACAGGAAGATCCGTGGCCGTGACAGAGTTGCCGGTGATATCCTTTTGATAGAAGATATCTCCGTAACCGTTGTCTCCGCAGTTAGGATCATCGAGACATTCGGCTGTGGTTGCCACAGCCAGAGAGTTTCGATTAGCATCGTTTTTGGTCCAGACAAATTCCTGTTGTGCTCCTTCCAAAGTAGAGCCGTTGACTGGTGTCTCAATTTGGGATGGAATCATTGGCTCACTTAATACTTCTATAGTCCCATGGGGGTTTCTTATGTAGTTATTATCTTCATTGCTTTCTATAAATAGGTTATCTTTATCAATAACCACATAGAGATAATAATTACCCGGAGGAATTTCTGCTCCATTATTATCTGCATCCATAATAATAACATTATTGTTATAAGAAACTCCGCTCCCATCAATCAGCGGATAATAGGAGCCGATCTCGGGATCTTCAAAATATTCTTCGGGAATATCATGGCCTACAGAAATAGTAGCATAACCGCCTCCTCCCAGGCGATATCCCCTTTGTCTGGGATCACCGATAGAATCACTCAAATAAAAATCTACCGGAACATCAACGCCTTCAACGCTTCCCAGATTATTTAACGTAAATAGAATACTCATGGATTCTCCATTAGCTGCTGCCGGGGGATAAGGAGGTGGTATCATCGTCATATCTTCGCCAGGAGTATTTATGGCATTGGACAACGCAAAATCCTGTTCCAAGGGTTGGCTACTTCCATACTCCGAATCAGGATAAATATAACGCATAGCCTGGCGATCATCTTGGAGTAATCTTTCTAATAAACAGTTCTGAAAGTCATAATTCATAACGGATGGATGATAAAACTGGTGCTCAAGAATCATAGAGTGACCAACTTCATGAATTGTTACACACTTAAAGGAAAGCTGATCGGTCAGAGTAACATCCTCTTCTTTCTCCGGAACTTGATCTGTCCAAGTGAGTTTGCCATCGTAATAAATATGCACTTCGAGAAGTTCGCCGGTTTGAGCGTCTTTTGCTGTCCATGTTTCGGCAATGTTTTCCTCTCCTGATGGCATGCTATCAACAAAACCAACGCAATTAATTCCATCGTCAAGGTTGTTAATATCACATTCCTGAACATCATGTGTGGCAGAAAATATGCTTCCGGGAATATCGCTCCAGATATTTAGCGCACTTTGAAAGGCCGCTCGCGCTAAATCTCCGCTTTGATCTTCTGTAAACTGGGGACTATAAAGAGAAAACAGGCCCTCGTTACCTACCCAGTAACCGGGCGCTCCGCCGGATTCGTCAATATAAAAAGCTTCTGTTGGAGATGCTCCATAAAATATTAATCCCACTAATATGGCTAACGTTATGAAAGGACACTTTATATTTCTCATTTTTGCACCTCCGCTTCATTGATATCTAAGGCATTTGAAAAATTCACTGTTTGCGACGGAACAATTGTTTTTGAAGATTTCTTCTTTGTGAAAGCTGTTTCTCCGCTTGCCGTTTGAATTATTGATTTGAATTCAGAAATAAAAACCGGCTCTTGCATTAATTCTGTTTTTAGGTTTTCCGATTCTAATGTATTGCGAACTTGATTATCAAAAGGAACGGTCACTTGAGCCAATGAAGCACTGGAAGATGTCTTGATGTAACCATTTTCATCTAAACCAAGAATTTTTTCATTCTTGTGGGAATAAACTTTCCCATCATTTTCGATAAATTTTCCCTGCGGTCCTCCCACAAGCGAATAGGTAGCATCATCAGCAAACTCTCTAACAAAAACGATAACATTTTCTCCCTTCTCGAAGGAAGGAGAATTCGAAGAGGTCAGTATTCTGTCTTGATCAAGTGCCCCCCCTACATAACTAATTCTAATGACGGAATTACTTAGGCTTCCTTTAAAAATCCCGTTATCAGCTATGGCAATATCAACATTGGTAAAAGGAATGCCATTGACGATTTCATTTGAAATAGCAGTCACCGTGCCCTCAACGATCGCATCGGATAGCCCTTTAAGATCATTGAGCGACAGTCTGCGCATATAGGCAAAACTCACAGAGCTTGTAGTAAGAAATATACCCAAAAATAAAACTGATAAAACGGCAGGCAAAAGTTTGGCGTGCTTCTTCATTTCTCCCTCCTTAATATGGTGAGTTATCTAAAGAAAAGACACCGCTGACCAGGCGGTGTCTTATTTAAGACGCTTCCTTTTCTTTATAATACGGCATTTGTCCTTGCGTGTAGCTTGTATCCATAAAAATAGCCGGTTGTTCTCTTAATCTTAGAAACCACCGGCCTGAGACAAAAGCAAAAATAAATTGTCTTGAAAGGTCCGTGGCTTTTCTCTGAGCTTTTCTTTCTAAAGCTCCCCTTTCATATAGTATTTGTTTTAAGAATAACATGATTTTTTTGATTTTCAAGACAGCCCTGTGAATTTTATGAAAACGTTTTCGAGAATTTATTTTAATATCTCGCAACATATTGAAATTATAATTGTTGCATGTAGTTTTCTGTATAAAAATTTTCCTGTCTTTGTAGAAAAATATCAATTTCTTTAATTCTGATTACCATTATTACGGAAACGTTGAATAATCCTGCCAACGAATTCCTTTATCCGATACCTAATCCCCTGCGGGACAACGGATCGCTGATTTGCCTTTTCCCATCTTTTCGGACCTTGCGTTATTTTTTGCGTCGCTTTTAGTTCTTTATCTCCCTTGCCGGATTCCGTCATAGTCAAAGAACCCTGATCGGCAAAATCCTGTATCGATTCTTCTTTTTCCTCTGATGGCGCAACTTTGATAACGCGCATCTTCGATTCCTCAGGCAAATTCCCTTCATCTGGGGCATCACTGGCCTTATTGATCATAAAATTGATGCTTTTTGTGTCCTGAACCTGGCCGTCTGTCACAATCACATTGATTGTATGCTCACCCACCTGATCATCATAAGGATTCCAAACAATCTCTCCGATGCCATCGCCCCGATCCACAAATACGGCTCCCAAGGGCAGTTCTTCTGTTGAAAGAACCAAAGAATCCTGGTCAGGATCGCTGGCAAAAACCTGAATGACTGCTTGTGTTCCCTCTTCCAGTTCTGTTTGATCATTGGTCAAAATGACAGGCGCTCTGTTATTCTTTCTAGTTTTGCTTTTTGCAGAATTTCCCTTTGCTGTTTTGTCTGATTGCTGGAGGGTCATCTCTTGTTTTTCATTGTCATCGGAAACTATATACGCTAAACCCCCATAATAGGATGACGTTTGAGACAGATCATCACCATCCGTCCCATTTGCCGAATCCTGGCCTGATTCACCTTCCAGTATCTGTGTTTCGTTCTCCGTTGAACGCGGCTGCGGTTGCTCCCCTTTAAAGACCTTGATCTTAACAGTCTCCTGATCACTATAAGCACCATCAGCGGCAATCAGCACCCCCGATTCGTCATAAACCCCTTCGGTGACAATAAATGTGACGAAATATTGTCCGACTTGATCGTCTGTGGGTCTCCATTGAAAGAGATCATCATCCATTGACGCACCAGCAGGCAAATCGCGAACGACCAGAATCAAGAGATCTCCGTCGGGATCTATCGATTTAATACGAAACCTGAGCAAATCTTCGGCCGCGACAGTTTTATTGCCAATGGCATCTAAAATAGGCGGCTGATTTTCGCTAGGATCAGTATTGGTTTCATACACATTAATTTGAATCATCTCGCTGTCCCGCAACTGGCCATCGCTGACAAAGAATTCCAGTTGATACTGGCCTACCTGTTCTTTGGATGGTTTCCAGCGGAATAATTGATTTTTGAATTTGGCTCCCTGCGGCAAACCATTGACAGAATAGGATAGCGAATCATTGTCTGGATCTAAACCCATTACTTGAAAGCTGAGTTCTGTTCTGATTTCAACTCTTTTGTCACCAATGGGTTCCAAAATCGGTGCAAGATTCACGTCTCTTACATTAATTGTGATGGCTTCTGAATCGCGCAACTGACCGTCCGATACTATAAAAGTTATTTGATATTCTCCGGCCTGCTCATAAGAGGGTGTCCATTCAAATAGACCGGATTGTTCGTTAAATTGTGCGCCGAAGGGAATATGAGAAGCAGAAATCATCAGCTGATCTCCATCAGGATCAGAAGCGGTGACAACAAAACTCAATTGCTGGCCTTCGTCCATCTCCTTATTCCCGATAGGATCAAGAACCGGCGGATGATTTTCCGGTGGTATGACAATTTCTGTAACGACAATCGAAATTGTTTGGGAATCAGACAATGCTCCATCGCTGACATTAAAAGTAACCTCATGGACTCCGACTTGCTCATTTGCGGGAATCCAACTGAAGATTTGATTTTCAAACTGAGCACCCTGCGGTAAATCTCCAGCAGTGAATGTTAAGGAATCATCATCAGGATCTGTGGCCGCGATACTAAAAGTAAGCTGCTGCCCTTCTTCTATTTCCTGATTAGGGATTGACTCCAAAACCGGTGCTCGATTGACATTGACAACGGTGATAGTGATCGTCTCGCTGTCTTCCAGAACCATTAATTCACTGGTATCCATAACCGTAAAGGTAACCTCATAGCTTCCAGCTTGATCATATGTCGGAATCCAGCTGAAGACCTGGTTTTCAAAGATGGCCCCTTGAGGCAAACCCGAAGCTCTGTAACTAAGAGAATTTCCATCGGGATCACTGCCTATAACATCGAAGGATAATAAATCGGCCTCCTCAATGATTTGATCGTGGATCGGACTTAAAACCGGCGGCCGATTGGTTCCATAGACAATTATCGTAACGGTCATTGAACCTGACAGCTCACCATCACTGGCCGTAAAACCTACCTGATAGGTTCCTTTCTGCTCATAATCAGGGGTCCAATTGAAAGTTTGATCCGTAAACTGAGCTCCGCTGGGTAATCCCTGAGCCGAATAGGTTATGATATCCCCGTCGGGATCATCCGCAGTAATAGAGAAGCTTAGATTTTGATTCTCATGAACTTCCTGTTGTTCAACAGGGCTGATTTGAGGCGCGCGATTGACATTGGTGATCGTCAAAATGACATCCTGTGTATCTTCTAATACTCCGTCTGTCACGCCCAAGGTAACAATATACTCACCCGACTGATCAAATCCGGGAATCCATTCAAACAAACCATTCTCCGATAAAAGATCAGCTCCCTGAGGAAGATTTTCTGCGAAATAGATTAATGTCTGTCCATCCGGATCGCTGGCGGCAAGCTGGATGCTGATCTGTTCTCCCTCTAAAACTGCCTGATCATCAATAGGGTCTAAAACAGGTGGTTGATTCACATTGCCAACAGAAATAGAAATAGACTCTTCGTCAGTCAAAGAACCGTCGCTGAGAATAAAAGATAAAGTGTAGATTCCTTGCTCTCCGAAGGTTGGTGT
Source organism: uncultured Planctomycetales bacterium (assembly GCA_964478715.1). Classification (GTDB taxonomy): domain Bacteria; phylum Omnitrophota; class Gorgyraeia; order Zapsychrales; family JBDRMG01; genus CAYZIY01. The sequence continues at coordinate 68,078 of CAYZIY010000003.1, read as the reverse complement.
CCAAGTAAACAGCCCTAAGTCTTCAAAGAAGTCAGCGCCTTCAGGAAGACCTAAAGCCGAGTATGTCAATACATCTCCGTCGGGATCCGTTCCCGAAAGCTGGATTTCCAGCGTTTCCCCTTCCTGAATCGATTGATTTCCTATGGGATCCAGCACAGGTGCCCGATTCACATCATTGACTGTAATCGTGATTGTCTCTGAATCATCCAGAATGAGAAGCTCACTAGTATCCATCACGGTGAAAGTGACCTCATAACTTCCAGATTGACCAAAGTCAGGAGTCCAGCTGAAAGCTTGATTTGCAAAGGTAGCGCCTTCTGGAAGATTAGAAGCTGAGTACGTTAAAGGATGACCGTCAGGATCAGTGGCTGTGACTGTAAAAGTTAAAAGATCTCCCTCGTCAACCGTTCTATCTCCAATTGGATCCAAGACAGGAGCTCTGTTGGATCCATAGACAGTGATAAAGATTTCTTCAGAATCAGAGAGCTGTCCATCATCTACTGTAAAGGTGACAAAGTATTCCCCTTCCTGATCATAATTTGGAGTCCAGCTGAATATCTGATTTGTGAAGTTCGCTCCTTCAGGAAGTTGCTTGGCTGTAAACTGCAAGCTATCCCCATCAGGATCTGATCCATTGATCTGAAAGGTGAGATTTGAGTTTTCATGGACTTCTTTGGGCCCGATAGGATCTAAAGAAGGTATCCGGTTATTATTAATCACTGTCAACGTTGCCTCTTGAGAATCAGTTAATTCACCATCACTGACAACAAAAATAAGTATGTAAGTTCCGTTTTGATCAAATGTTGGTGTCCATTGAAAAAGTCCGCTTGCGCTTGAGAAATTAGCGCCTTCGGGAAGATTGGAAGCTGAGTATGTCAGTGCATCTCCGTCGGGATCCGTTCCTGAAAGCTGGATTTCCAGCGTTTCCCCTTCCTGAATCGATTGATTTTCGATAGGATCAAGAACAGGTGCCCGATTGATATTTACAACAGTTATCTCACTCATCTGTGAACCAGTGAGTTGTGAATCGGTAACCGTTATGGTCACCTCATAAACTCCTGACTGGGTATGCGTGGGAGACCAGAGAAAGATATTTCCGTTTTCTCCGCCAATCGAAGAACCGTCCGGTAAATCAGATGAAGTAAATGTCAAATCGTCTCCATCGGGGTCAGAAGCGTTGAGAATTATGGAAAGGCTCTCTCCTTCCTCAACTTCCTGGTTACCGATGGGTTCAAAGACCGGAGCCCGGTTGATATTGTTAACAATGAGCGTTGTCGTTTGCTGGTCAGAAAGATCTCCATCACTCACCGTAAAGGTCACTTCATAAACGCCGGCTTGCTCAAAGCTCGGCAGCCAACTTAGTATTTGATTATCAATTCTAGCGCCCTCTAAAGCCGGCTGCATGGTCAAGCTTAAAGCATCCTGATCAGGATCAGAGGCATCCAAGGAAATGATGAAGACTTCGTTTTCATTAACGCTATATTCTGCCTGCAAAGGTTCGAGGGTTGGTGTCCTGTTGACATCCATTACAGCAATCTCGACGGTGAGAGTATCGCTAAGATCTCCATCGGTCACACTGAATTCTGCAACATGAGTACCTGCCTGATCATAATCGGGCGTCCATGTAAATTCTTTGGTTGCTGAATCAAAAGAAGAACCTATCGGTAAGCCGATGGAATTGTAAATCAAATTGTCGCCATCGGGATCTGAAGCGCTCAGCATGAACAACAAGATCTGATTTTCATCCACGACCTGAGGGCTGATGATATCAAATTCCGGAGGCCGATTTATATTTCCAACGCTAATAATAATTTCCTCAATATCATTCAGCTGTCCATCATCTACACTAAAAGTCACTTCATAATTTCCGGCATCTGAGTAACCAGGCGTCCAGCTAAAGACGTGACCTATCAGACTTGCCCCTTGAGGCTCATTGCGTACATGATAGTTTAAAAGATCTCCATCTGGATCAAAAGCACTCAACGTAATCGATATTGTATTGCCTTCAGCCACCTGATGGTTACCGATGGGATCAAGAATAGGAGCTCTGTTGATGTGATCAACGGTAATCGTTATTGTCTCAGAATCAATCAGACCCCCTAAGTCTTCAACTCTTAAGGTGACCGGATAAGAACCGGATTGATCATACGTAGGCGTCCAGGTTAATTGATTCTCGATTAGTGCGGCGCCTTGCGGAAGATCAGCAGCCGAGTAAATCAGTGTTTCTCCGTCAGGATCAATAGCGCTGAGAGTGATGTCGAGAAATTGGCCTTCATTCACGGATTGATCGCCAACAGGATCAAGGATTGGGGGCTGGTTGACATTAACAACCTGAATGCTAACCTGAACCTGATCACTCAAACCCCCATCGTCCTGGGCTGTAAAGACCGCCTGATAATTACCTGATTGAGTAAAATCTGGACTCCAGCTAAAGGTTCCTGAGCCATCGCCGTAATCAACAAAGGAAGCATCGTCCAAGCCGCTCATGCTAAGAAGAATTCCGTCATCATCAGGATCTATAGCCATTACATCAAAAATAAGCTCCTCTCCCTCATTAATTGTTTGATCCGAGATCTGATCAATTTCAGGCGGCCGGTTTGTTCCATAGACTTCAATGGTGATTGTCTCTTGATCTGTTAAGCCGCCTTCATCCTGAGCGTTAAAGGTCGCTTGATAACTGCCGGCTTGATCATAGCCAGGTATCCAGCTGAAATCAGCTGTGCCGTTTCCATTATCTGTAAGAACAACATCCGGGATCTCGGTCGAGATAGTCAAAAGAATACCGTCTTCATCCGGATCCATAGCATTGATGGTAAAACTTAATTCCTCGCCTTCGTTCACAATTTTGTTGCCGATTGGCTCAAGAATCGGAGGATCATTAATCCCAACAACGGTAATAGAAACCACTTGAGAATCATCAAGATCTCCATCGTCAACCGTAACAGTTATTTGATGTTGACCCTCTTGGGTCTCGTCAGGAGTCCAGCTGAAAACCTGATTCTCAAAAATCGCTCCAGCTGGAAGTCCGGTCGCCGAATAGTTCAAGACATCCCCATCGGGATCTGTCGCTGTCGCCTCAAAAATAATCGGATCACCGATAAAGCCTTCCTGGGGATCGATCGTTTCTAGAACCGGCGGATGATTGACAGCAGAAGAAACATACTCATCCGCGCCGATATCCCAAAGTGATGCTCGATTTTCACCGTCAATATCATTGTCAAAGGGAGCGTAACTATTATTGCTTAAATCCACACCCATGTCCTTAGCTGTGATATCGCTTTCGGAAAGATGAAAATCATCGAGAGCTTCCTCAACGAACAGAGCCTGTTTGTTTCTGAGCGCATCGTCAGGCGATGAGGCATCTTCCGAAATATTAGCCGCGTGCTCAAAGAGATTAAGATTTGAGGATCCATAAATATCATAATTAGTATTGATACCCTGAACGAGATTGTTCTTAAGTAAAAGGGCGCCCTGACCGCTGCCTTCAAAGGCGCACTGAATCCCATACCGCTTGGGGTCGACAAGAGTATTATTATAAATCACATACGTTCCTTTATCTCCGCTCCAGGGAGCGGCCGAAATACCATCGTAGGGATTGATAATGATATTGTTTAGAACTTTTACCGTTGTCTGAGGATCAATCCTTAGCGTAATGCCAGCCTGATACGGCAAAACCTCTTTGGGAAATCGTATAATATTATTTTTAATACGAACATCCCCTCCTAATGTAGAACGGTTATCAATCACAACACCCACCGGTTGATTTTGAGTAGCGCTATTGAATATTTGCAGGCCATCGATAACCACATAATCTTCACTGACTTGAAGAATGGGTGTCCACAGATGAGAGCCTTCCAGGCGATATTTTGATTCGTTCCATTTGCCGTCATGTCTGGCTTCAGGGGCAGTAAAAATCTTGATATAATGATCCTCGTCTGTTGTCCATCCGTCGATCACAACTCGGCCGGTTTCGGGACTATTCCAAATGCCGTCTATCTGCGCTATGGCCACCGCATCAGCGCAGACTAGATCACCGTGGGGGCAAGATCCAAAATCTACGCCGCCATAGCTGGACTCCCACTGAGTCAATGATGAATAGCAATTGGAATATCCACTGCAATCTTCTCGAACTAAACCGATCACTTCGACGGTCGTTGTTCCAGGCGTTGTGACATCGACTGCATCTGAGAGCGCAGATTCATTTCCGCTTGCGTCATAAGCAGAGATTTCGTATGAATATCTCGTTAACTGCTCCAGGCTTGAATCAAGGTAAGACGTTGTTGTCGTAGTTGCTACTTCAGCTCCATCGCGGTAAATATGATAGCCTGTAACGCCTACATTATCTGTTGACACCTCCCAAGTTAGCTGCACTTGGACACCTGACAAAGCCTGGGCAGTAAAATTCTGAGGAATTGACGGCGCTTGGGTATCAGGATCATTATCGACAACGGCGATTTGGATCTGTTCACTGTCGCTTAATTCCCCGTCACTGACAATAAAATTCACAGAGTAAGTTCCGGCTTGATCATAGCCCGGTGTCCAGGTAAATGTTTGATTCGAGAAATTTGAACCCGCGGGAATATTTTCGGCTGTATAGGTAAGAACATCTCCATTGGGATCACTCGCCGAGACACTAAAGTTAAGTGTGGCTCCTTCCAGCACTTCTCTGTTTCCGATTGGCTGTAGAACTGGTGGGTAATTTTCACCGCCACTGCTCGCAGGAATCAGAATAGCAGCTTGTGAATTGCGCAAAGTGATTTGATTGATCACCGGCCCCAGAGATCCATCGACACCCAAAAGCTTATAGCTTCCGCCTAAATCATGCGTCGATGGTTGATCAAAGTCATTCACCCAATTCGGTTTGAATTTTGCCAAAACAAGCCCATTGGTGAATTCCCGCGCATAGACAGCGGCCTGCCCATTAGGTTGATTATCTGTGGCATAAATATACTCATCACCAATAGGAATTCCAATATTGTATCCCATCGCCTCAAACCACTGCGCATGTAAGTCATGATTCCATGAGGTATTTCCTACCTGATAGTTAAAGTACGTATAAGGACTATGCAATAAATAATATTGGGCTAAGGTGAAAATTTTATACCTATCTTCTGAAAACGTATATAACGGATTTCCGCTTTCATCAGTATAATTAGCTACTGTTAACACAGAATATTGCTCTGCTTCTGTTGCCAATCTTGCCAAATGCATATAATAAGGTTCGCCGCCTCCCATACTAGAACGGCCGTGAATAACATATTCCTTAAAATCACCGTCGGTGACTGGGAAGTATTGTGGAAGATGAAAATATATCGTATTAATATAGAGTTTTTTATCAGCTAATTGGGCCTTGACGGCAGCAAAAGTTTCAACCATATCCTCATGCCAATCTTCTTCTCTTTGAGGATCATCCGGATATTCTAAAACTTCATTGTCTGGAACACTGTCCCACATAAAAGCATAAGTATTTGTATTATCCACAAACATTCCATCAAAATCATAGCCAATGCTTGGAACATCGGCTGTATGAACTTCATCATAAGAAAATTGCGCATTAAAAGCTTGATAGCCAGCATGCCCCACATTAGCAAAAACACGATCTGTCCGGTTATATCTGGTCATTATTCTGCTTTCATGCTTGAAGTCAGCGCTGCGGTTTGGATCAATAGGATCTGTTTGTGGGTTTGCTTCATAACCATCTCTAATGTGATTGACATTCAAATCCTCATCGGGATTCCAGCCTTTTCTTTCAATTCCAGCTTGAATACAATCATATTTATAATGAAGAAAATAATCTTCAAAAACTCCATATTCTGGGTGATTCTCAATCCAATCATCCAGTGCATTCATTTTTCTATCGTGATACATGATGTGAGAATGCATATTGTCATATCTAAGAGAAACCAATCCTGGCGACCTTTCTTTAACGCCAATAAATTCATCGAGAACATAGGACCCAAAAGTAAAAAGGAGAAGATCATAATGCTCTACTCGCCAGTCATATTCTTGGTCTGTATCAGGATTGCTATAAGATACCCCGGCCACATTAATATGCGGCAACACACGGCATGAGCCGTCGGGATGCGGATACGTCTGAGGATAAACGCATCCGGCGCTGTCTTGAATGGTCACTGTTACATCTTGGGAATCTGTATATTCCCCATCGCTGACAAAAAACGTTATTGTGTGAGTACCTAATTGAGTATCATCGGGAAACCAGATGAATGTCTGATCCATAAAATCGGCTCCATTGGGAAGATTCTCGGCCCAATAAGTTAAGAGATCATCATCAGAGTCGGTAGCTGTCACCTCAAACGTCAAAAGCTCAAAAGGGTACCCCGTTTGATCGCTGATTTCAGATAAGACGGGAGCCTGATTGCCTTCTGGTGCGCCTGCAAGAACGGCAATCTGTAACGTTTCTATATCACTTAGATAACCGTCGGATGCTGTGAAGCTGATCGAATAAAGTCCATCCACGGAAGGAATCCAGCTAAAAATTCCAGTCCCGTTTGCATAATCTAAGAATTGGGCTCCGCTAGGAAGTGTTGAAGCGCTAAGCTCTATAGGATCATTATCAGGATCTATAGCCGAGACAAGTATTTCAATACTCTCACCAGTAAAGACAGACCATTCCGTAAGAGGTTCAAGAATGGGCGCCTGATTCGAACTTCCTTCCTGAAGATTGACAATCACTGTTTTTGTTGAATCCATGACAAGCGAATCTGAATATGTCTGATAACCGGCTTTTTCAATTTGAATTTCATGAGGCGTATGAATAAACTCATCGGGTTGAAGAATACCCTCAAAGCTTTTCTCAACTAGAGTCTGACTAAACAGACCCTGTGCGTCCGTCTGACCTTGAGCCACTATTTGGTTATCAGAATCTGTGATTTGCACACTGGCTCCCTCAATCCTATTGGCACCACTATTTTCAACTTGCAAATTTAGAGTCCAGGATAAGGTGATATTTTCATAATTCGCGCACGATCCTTCGCAGGCGCTGTCAAAAACAATATCCTGAGCGCTAGCGCCTCCTTCAACGATCGAATCAAGAAAATCGATATGATGCGCACCGAAAATCCAGTATCCAACCGTGTAGGTATGAAAATCTAAGGGATTATCTCCACGAACAATGGTGTTGGAGTCAAAATCGGCCTGAGACCCTCCTCCATCGCTATATCCAATCCTGATCGGTTTGTTATTACTAACGATAGTATTGTTTAAAAACTGGGAAAAAGCCGCTGAGGTATTTTGATCTCCTCCGGCGACATAAAGGCCAATAGCCGGATAACGGGCATCATTGGTGGAAACCTCCACATAATTATTCTCAAATCGATTATTGAGCCCGTAAGGAAGACTGCTTCCCGAATAAATTCCAATGGCGGTGGCTCCATCTTTACCTGGCTCTGATCCCACAGCTACACCTGTGCCGGCCAAACCGTAAATCTCATTGTCGTGCGCATAGACATCATGAGCACCAAACCTTAGTCGGATGCCTGCGGCTGTACCTGGTCGATCATATTCGCAGTCCCACCCTTCTTTGACCGTAATATGATTGCCGTACATTTCGATATTTCCCGGTCCGTAAGATTCATTGCCGGTCCATCCATCAACAATAATCCCTCGGCCGTTTTGTTGATTGATCGTATTATCGTAAATCAATGTTCCGTCCGAGCAGCTATTATTAGTACCCGAAATCCCAATAGCATAACCGTCCCTGACCGGACTCCATGTACTAATATAGTTGTTGTGAATTTCTAGAGGTTCGGTATAGGTCCCGCAGCTGGAAGTGACAATTCCAGTCATTCCGGTTCCAGTCACAAAGTTATGGTGAATATCAATATCGCCTCCACGATGAGCGAGGCTTATGCCAGCGATCGGTTCTCCATAATGAGAGCATGGATCGGCTTTATCTGAATCCATTTCAATATTCACATGATGAATCTCAAGATTATTGCCCGTACCGATTTTAATACCGCTTGTCTCGACCCCGGCAACGCTTAAGCTCAAATTGCGAATGACAAGGTTGTCTGATCCGTCTGTAACCCAATAAAGAGCGTGACTATTGTTCTGATAGCCGCCAATCATGAAGCCATTTTCAATCGTAACATTATCCCGATTAGACCATTGTTCATAAAAGGCATGTCCCGGTTCCGTCTGAGCATAACTGACGGTATAGCTGTTAAGATCCAAGTGAATATTGCTGACGTGATTGGTAAAACACGTTCCACCGGTAACAATATCGTCCGCCAGCAAATAATATGTGTTAGATTGAGTAAGATCTTGACAACTGGCGATTTCAACACATTGATAATCTGTATCGACCTCAGCACAACCGGAAACATGGGTGATTTCCAATGAGAAGCCCTTAGCTGGACTCCATAAAGCCATTAAGAATGCCAAAAGATAGGGAAATGTTTTTTTCATGTTTGCCTCCCACATAAAAAAACAGGGGTTATTTTCAAAACCCCTGCCTTCCTTTCAAACATGCAATAATTTTGATGAATCTGCCAAGCTTTTATTTGAAAATCCTTATCATGAAGAAAAGGCTTTCTTTTATTTATTTGCATCCGATTAACCCATTCATGAATTTGTTCTTCAGTCATAACAAAACTATCCATTTTGTCTCCGTTGGGTATTTAAAGTAAAAAACCTATTCCTGCACCAAGGAATAGGTTCATTTAGTCTAGCTGTCTTTGTTTCGGCAGTTAGGCTATCCTTGAAAATGCAAGGACCCTTAACTTTGCGTCGCCATCTTGCGATGGTTTAGCCCCCGTCTTCGCCAAAGCTCTTTCGTCTTTGGCTCCGCCGGGCCCGACTTTACGGGTTTATCGGCAAAACGCTATAATTGTCTTCTAATTAAAGTATGCAATATATATTGTCCTTCCGCAGGAATAACTAAAGAAAATGCCGTTTTTGCGAAAACGCTTTCTTTTAAGTTTTTCTTTTTGATCAATTTCTCGTCGTGCAAGTATGGTTAACAACCCGATATATTTTTCCCAGAAAATGTAGAATAATATTTCGCTGACTTTCGATTTGTCTTTTAAGCGTTGTATTGATGGGCAATGTGGATAGGAACAACGGCACAAATGTGAATAGAATCGGCCTTATACTCAATCAAGTGAATCTCACCTTCCTGGTGAAGACGATGAACAAGATCCATCCGATGAAGAGGAAGTGTCACATCGATTTCGATCATGGTCTTACGTAAAAGACTGGATATCTTTTCATTACATTGATCGATATTTTCTTTCTTCAAGGCTGAAACGGCGACCGCATGATCATAATTCTTTTCAAGATCACAAAGCCACTTTCGGTCTTGCAAAAGATCAATTTTATTAAAAACCGTCAACATGGTTTTATCGGAGGCGTCCAGATCCCGCAGGACCTGGATCACGGCATCGTGAAGCAGTCTAAACTTTGGATGGCTCACATCCAGAACATGCAACAGAAGATCCGCCTCAATAACCTCTTCCAGAGTGGCCTTAAAAGCCTCGATCAAATGATGCGGTAAATTAACCATGAATCCGACGGTATCGGATAAAACGATCGTTTGATGATTCGAAAGGGTCAGCTGCCGCGTGATGGGATCCAGAGTGGTGAAAAGTCCATTTCGCGTCATCTGCTTGGATTCCGTCAGCGTATTAAGCAAAGTAGATTTCCCTGCATTGGTATAGCCAACCAAAGCTACCGTAGGAATCTGTTTTTTTATTCTCTTTTTTCTTCTCAAATGTCTGTTTTGGCTGATTTCTTTGAGTTCTTTCTTTAATTTGGCAATGCGTGTTTCAATACGTCGTCGATCTGTCTCGAGTTTGGTTTCACCAGGCCCTAATGTCCCGATGCCACCGCCCAGTCGAGAGAGCTCAACCCCCTTCCCAACCAATCGAGGCCTCAAATATTGAAGCTGGGCGAGCTCGACCTGCACGCGGCCCTCTTGACTTTTGGCCCGCTTGGCAAAAATATCCAGGATCAACTGCGTACGGTCAATCGTTTTAACACCAAGGATCTCTTCTAAATTCCGCTGCTGATTGCCTTTAAGATCCACACTGAAAATAACCGTATCAATATTGTGTTCTACACAGCACTCTTTAATCTCTTTAACCTTTCCGCTTCCGAGCAATAAATCCGGGGTCGGCTTGGGGCAGCGGCAGATTAATGAATGCGCTGGTCTACCACCGCAAGAGGAAACGAGCTCTTTTAATTCATCGGCGATATCTTCAGGCAACCAGTCATTGCGCCTGTTAAAATCAATTGTGACGATACAAATTCTTTCGCTCACTGCTCTTTCTCCAATCGTCGAGTAATCTCTTCGGCCACACGCGCAGGGGTCAAAGAATCGACATCTATCCATTCTAATCGCTTATCTTTGCGAAACCAGGTCAACTGCCTTTTCGCCAGCCGTCTGGTATTTCTTTGAATCAATCTCTTGGCCTCATCCAAGCAGCATTTCCCGTTAAGATAATCTCTGATCTCCTTGACTCCGATCAATGCCTGTGCGGTTTGGCTCCATTTTTCTTCATGTAGATTTTTGATTTCTTTCACCAACTGCTTTTTAAACATATGATCAACTCTTTGATTAATGCATTGATAAAGCTCTGGCCGATTTTTCGAAAGGCAAAATATCCGAACCGAATATTTTCCCCAAAGCCCTTCCCTTTTTTTCTTTATCCTTGAAAAGGGCTGATCCGCAACCAGGCAGACTTCCAGGGCGCGAACAATCTTTTTTGCATCATTCGGATGAATATTCTGGGCCGCTTGCGGATCCCTCTTCTTCAATTGATCAAACAGAGACCGCCCTGATTTCTCTTTGACCTGTTTGAGGAGTTTTTGTCGAACGCGCTTGCTAAAAGCGCCTGCGCTAAAAATCCCATCGAGAAGAATGGCCATATATAGCCCGCTACCACCGCAAACAATAACCGATTTTCCCTTTCGATGAATACCCCTCACAGCGCGATTAGCTCTTTTATAAAAGTCTGCGACATTGAATTCTTTGGAAATATCGATAAGATCCAGACAGTGATGCGGAATCTTTTTGAGCACAACTGGAGACGGCTTATTGCTAGCGATGTGAATATTCTTATATACCTGCATTGAATCGCAGGAAATAATCTCTGCATCAATTTTTTTGGCCAAGAGATAAGCCACATCGGACTTGCCCACGGCCGTCGGGCCAACGATAAAAATGATTGTTTTGGAATTCATCAGGGATAGATACGGGTAGGATAACCGAAACTGTTTAATCTTTCTTTAAGTCGATTAGCTTGCTGTAAATCCGTCATCTCGCCGACTCTGACGCGATAAAAAGTTTTTTCTTCAGGATCCGTTGTCTCGACAATATAGGCATATTGCCCTTTGGATCTAAGCTCCGCAAGCAATCTTTCCGCCCTTTCGCGATCCAAAAAAGATCCGACTTGGACGGCAAAGTACTTCTCTTCATCCATTAGCTGTTCGGCCAAATGCGCCTCAAGACTTTCCGGATATTTATTAATAATCTTGCGCAAATATTGCCGGGCCTTTTTCCATCGAGAGAGTTTAAGGTTCCCACGAGCTATCTTCAGATAAACAAGACTTAAAATCTCGCTATCGGGTTTATGTTCATAGAGCTCCTCAGCCAATTTCAGGCCTTCTTTGAAATTCCCTTCGAGATAATACGAATCAATCAGACCAATATATGCTTTATCATAAATAGGCCTTCGAAATGTGTCTTGCAGGCAAATTCGAAACGTCTCGCGAGCCTTCGGATATTGCCCCTGGCGCAAGCGAATCAATCCCAAATAATAAAGAGCCTGCTGATATTCGTCTTGAAGCGGATAGCTATCAATAAAACTCTGGACCATATTCTCGGCTTCCTGATATCTTTCCTGAATCAAAGCCGTTTCAATATCGGAAAGCTCTATGGACCCCGCACCCATCAACCAAAAGAAAGCGAAGTAAAGAAAGAATGCACTAAGATATTTCATCTTGCTATAAACCACCAATGGCCCGCCTGTCTCTTCATGAATATTAAGCTAACTCTATACTTCCAAGGCGTTCTTTAAATCTTCTATCAAATCTTTGGGTGTCTCAATGCCAGCGGCAATTCTAACTGTTTGCGGCTTGATTTCCGTCTTTTTCAAGTGCTCTTCTCCGAGACAGGAATGGCTCATATAATAAGGCGCTTCAATCAAAGACTGGACTCCCCCCAAAGATTCGGCCAGTTTAAATATTTTTAACCGTGAGAAAAACTTCTCCAGCGGAAGTTTTTCCGTCTCCAGATCAAAGGTGATCACTCCGCCGAAGCCTTTCATTTGCTTTTTAATCAATTCGAACTGAGGATGCGTATTCAATCCCGGATAACGGATATTTTTTACTAAAGGTTGGTTTTTAAGAAAGTTAGAAATATGCAAACCGTTTCGCTGGTGCATCTCCATACGCGGCCCCAAGGTTTTTAGTCCTCGATGCGTCAGCCAGGCTTCATAAGGAGACTGGGTCACCCCCAAATTAACGGCTAATGATTTCAAGGATTTTTCCCATTGCTTTTCGCGCAAGACAATAACTCCACCGATAATATCTTGGTGTCCATTTAAATACTTGGTGCTGGAATGAACTACCAGATCAGCTCCGAATTCAAAGGGCCTTTGAAAATAAGGAGAAAGAAACGTATTATCGACAACCGTCAAGATGTTATTTTCTTTGGCCAGTGCAACCGTCTCAGGAATATCGAGGACATGAAGAAGCGGATTGGAGGGTGTTTCCATCCAGATCATCTTTGTATTCGGTCTTATCGCCTGCTTGACTTGCTCGCTTTCCCGACAATCAACAAAAGAATATTCGATTCCCATCTTGGTAAAAACATCCTGAAAAAGAAAGCGCGTTCCGCTGTAAAGATCCCTATTGGCGATCACATGATCTTTTGGCCGACAGAGAAAAAGAACAGTTGTAATAGCGGCCATACCGCTGCCCGTTGCAATAGCGCAGTGACCGCTTTCCAAGGCAGCTATATTTTCTTCCAGATCCTGTCGCGTCGGATTATTTAAGCGGGAATAATCATAAAGCGGTTTCTTTTGAATACTTTCGAAACAAAAAGAAGCGCTAGAATAAATCGGGGAGACAACCGGTCGATAATCCGCATCTTTCTTTTGAAAACCGTGAACGGCTTTTGTTTGAATATCCATCAAATCCTTTGAAGTACAACCTAAGTTCTACTGGCGAGCAGACGAGTATTGGTCCAGATGATAATCGATCTCTGTCTTTGGCATCGCCACTTTATCTATCTGAATACCGGCCTTTTTAAAAAAATCAGTCGCTAATGTATCATGGAAATCAGAGAAAATGACAACACGCGTAATACCGGCGGAAATAATAGCCTTGGCACAAGCCGTACAAGGCATATTGGTCACATAAGCCGTTGCCCCATCGACGCTGTTTCCGTATTTTGCGGCCTGGACCAAGGCATTCATCTCCGCATGAACAGTCCTCACGCAGTGATTATCCACAATCATGCACCCGGTATCATTACAATGGGCATCTCCGGGTATGGAACCGTTATATCCGGTAGCGATCAAATGCTTTCCCTTAACTAAAACACATCCGCAATGCATCCGCGGGCAGGTCGATCTCTCCGAGACCAGCATGGCTAATTTTAGAAAATATTCATCCCAACTGGGTCTCTGTCCCATAACGCAAACTCCTTTATTTTTAGTGAACTCATCATACCAAAATCCGTCATCTTTTTAAAGCCCTAAAGATGGCCATTGACCTGGTGAATCAAAGCCCTGATTCCCCGCTGAAAATTAGCGATAGGACACAACAAACTAACAATAACTGCTTGAAACCCTTCGCAGTCAAAGAAATAACCGGGATACATAAACACGCCGTCTGCTGTAAGCAATTTAAGGCAAAGTTTATCTTCGTCAACCGTATCCGGCAGACGAATGACCGCATACCAACCTCCTTTTCCGTTTAAAGACCGGCATCCGGAACCCTCTAAAGACTGCTTCAGAAATTCAAGATTATCTTTGAGCCTTGTCCTGATTTCTTTTTGGATATCTTGCATGAATCCAAACCAACCGTCCAAAGCATTTTGAACCGGCGTTCCTATCGAAAGGGTACTGTCAAGAATGATCTCCAGCCGGCGCTTCGCCTCGGCAGCACGTTCTTTGGGACCCGAGAGAATCATCCATCCACATTTCATTTGCGGCATGGCTAAACATTTCGATATACCACTTAAGGTAAATGTGAGACATTCGACATTGGAAGCCAGGCTGAGAGTTTGAAAACTATCATCATAAGCATAGTCTAGAAAAACCTCATCGCAAATTAAGGCCACATTATTATAACGGGCAATCTCTGAAAGCCGAACAACTTCTGAGGCCGTTAAGAAAGAACCCGTTGGATTATTGGGATTAACAACAATCAGCATCTTTAAACGATCGTCAATGGAATTCTCAAGTTCTGAAAAATCAATCCGCCATGCATTTTTAAATTCAAGACCGTAATAATCCAGCCCAACATCATGAATTCGACTTAAGCATTCAAAAAGTGGATAACCCGGTTTTGCGATCAAAGCTCGGTCACCGGGATTACACAACAGGCGAAAAAGAGCTCCGTAGGATTCGGATGTGCTGGCCGTCAAAAAAATGTTTTCCGGATTAATCTTGATTCCTTTTTTCTGATAATACCTGCAAACAGCCTGACAGGCATTCAGTTGACCATGAGCAGCAGGAGAATAGGAAAAATTGTTATGATTATCAAAAAACCGCAACAGCTCTTGAAAAGGCAGGCGAAACTCGCAACACAAAGGATTGGATTCCGTCAGATTGACGATATCCATGCCCTGCTTTTGGTAATCCTCAAAAAGACTGATCAGTTGATTGGAACTATGCGGCCAGTTTGTTCGGTTGGAAAACATGCAAATCGGACTTGAATTTTGGTAATGCCAACTACTATCTCTTCTCTCTAAGAATGCGCTCAAGCTCCTTCTCTTTGGCTTCTAATTGTTTCTTCATATTTTCATATTCGCTTTTGGCTACGAAGGTCGCCTCCTCGCTTTCTTTTTCAAGTTCTCGATTGACCCGTCTCAGCTCAACCGCTTCCTGTTCCCGCTCCTTGTTCTGGGCTTCCTCTTTCATCATTTTTACCACAAGACGACGGTTTTCAAGTTGTAGCTTTTTCAACTGATCCCGACCTTCCTTGTTCTGGCGTTCCAGCTTTAAGCGGTAACCAAACTCATTCTCCCTCTCCTGCTGAGCCTTATGGAGATCTGCTTTCATCTGGTGCATCTCCTGACCAAGGCGGTTCAATGTCTCCTTATCCTTGGTCAACCATTGTTTTTCCTGCTTGAGGCGGTCCTTGAGTTTCTGATTTCTTAATTTTTCGACGGCTATCTCACGCAAAACCTTTTTGTTTTCGTTCTCAACCATTTCAATCTGTTTCTTCAATGAATAGGTATAACGCTCCAGTCTTAAGGCCACCTTCTTCCAGTCTTTGCCAAAAGGCTGAATCGTTTTCTTTCTTTGAACTGTATTCTTTATTTTTTTTCTCGATTCCTCGGGCCAAAACAACAAGAAAACAATAATCCCGACAATCAAAAAAGAAAACATCGAAGCTACAAGATTAAAAGTAGGCATAAGGCATTGAAAATGATATTTAATTATTGCTTATTTTTTTAACATGAGTCACTAAAAAATCCTTTCACTCAAAATAAGAATATCTGGCATCAATCAAACTATTTTTTAATCCATTGACCGTCCGGGGCCTGAATCCAGTCTCCTTCTTGGGCCTGATCTCTTTTGACTTCAGCAAAAGTATTTTCGATGATATTCAAAGAACCTTCCAATGCATTTTGCCGGGCAATAGCTAGATAGATCGTCCGTCGATCTTGATTTTCATCCTCAACAACAGCCTGACCTTCTTGGATATTGGAGAGAGTCTCCAGATACCCGCGGTTATTCTCTCCAATCAATCCACGGTTTTTCAAAGAGCGAACGCTATCATAGCGCTCTCTTCTGTTTTCCAGGGCCTGCTCAATCTCCGGAGTCATTTCTTTGATCGTATAGTCGGTCTTTCCCCAAGCCTGCATACTCAAAGACACACAGCTTATCAAAACAATTATCATCAAAACAAATCCTTTTTTATTCATTTTGACCTCCTTTTTTCTCTTCTAGGGGAAGTGCCTTTTCATCTTTCTTTCCGCTGACAAAATCTTCTATGTCTGTAGCCGTACTTTTTAGCTCTTTTATATCGACAGTGATATGCGCCCGAATCGTAATGGGTCTTTCCGGATCACCAACAGCCTTTACTGTGCATCCGCTTGACATAACGCACAAAAATATCGTGCAAAAACTTCTTTTTAATAGCCTACTCGAACACATCGCCAAACCTCCTTTTACTGCAGAATCCCTCTCAGTGATTGAAATGCATTAGTAAACTCATCCCCCAAGCGTAAATCGATAGTCAATTGGGAATTCAAATAATATTTTTTGCTCAATAAATCCAATCTCAATGTAGCTTGATCTACGCTGAAATTCTCAAGTTCCAGGCTAGCCCGATCCAAAGGGAGATCTCCATTATTTCTAATCAAGATCTTTAATTCTTCACTTTTTAACTGATCGGGAATCTGCGCTAGCAACAAAGCAAGCAATCCGGCTTTTATCGAAGCATCAGAAACAGTATGCAAGTCGAGCATTAGATTGTCAATGGTATTATTTTCTGCCTTGAGAAAAACAGAGCCCGTGATAGCTCCTTTGATATAATTATTGAGAGAGCTATCGATATCTTCCAGTAGCCTCAGATTGACATGGCCTATATCCATATCGACTTGATAAACAAACGGATCTCTCAATTGAGCCGACGCGTCACCGGATAGCCATCCCCGATAAGTATCAATCGAAAAACGACTGCTGGCTAAACCCTGTCGATTGATCTGAAATGTTGCCTGAAGGTTTTCCCCTTTAAGCCCAAAAAATTCCATTCTTTTGACCCCAAGCAAACCCTGAAGAAAATTCTGAGATCCTTGACTAAAAAACAAATCGATATTGATTTTTTGCATCGTTCCGTAAGGATGCTGCACAACGGCTTCCCGCAAAAGCACATTCAAAGAATCCTGAGCAAACACAAAATTAAAGATATTATTAACATCAAATTTCTTGATCCCAATGCGAACTCTTTGATCCAGATAAGAAAATGACATTTGGAAATCTTTACCCGAGACGTCCGCAAAACCATTAAAGGATTGTTCTCCGATAGAAATGTCCTTGATGTCAATATTGTGATTCGCCCTTTCGATAAGTGTCTTGACCAAAAACGCGGTCGCATCCTTGCCATTAAGAATCGAAGAGATTCCTATATAGAGTGCGATGATAATAATAAATAAGCCGATAAGTATTTTCTTAACCATTGGCAAACAACTACAGCCTTTTCCGTATTCTCTCTACCTCTTTTGGGCGATTGTTTTCTTCGCAAATCCTCGCAGCCTGCTTTAAAGCCCGCCGGGCTTTTTCCGGTTTTTTAAGACCCCGATAAACATTAGCCAAATTTTCATAACTTGGAATGTGGTCTTCTTTTAGATTGATGGCTTTTAGTAAAACTTCCTCTGCTTTTTCTAGTTCTCCCATGCGAACATATAAATTCCCTAAGTTATTATAGACCATAATATTATCCGGATACATTTCTAGTATTTTTTCATACCATAGATGCGCCTGCCTATAATCCTCCATCAAGACCAAGCTCGAAGCCAGTCCATTGAGCGCATCAAGTTCGACAGGAAATATTTCCAGAGCCTTTTGATACATCTGTAGGGCCTGCTCATAATTCTCCTTCTTAACATAGAGATTACCCAGATTGATATAGGCCTCAAAGAAGCGCGGATACAAATTAGCGGCACTTTGCCAATATTGCTGGGCTTTGTCGAGATTATTCTCAATCAAGAACAAATTTCCCATATTTAAATAACAATAAGGCGTAATGCGAAACGGGTCCATATCAATGGCCTTGCGGTAATATTCTTTGGCCTCTTGCCAACGACCCTGATTCTGTAAAACAACACCCAAATTATAATAGAAACCGGCCTCATCCGGCTCTTTTAAAATGCCGTCTCTGATAAATTGTTCGGCAATCTCAAAATGTCCCCGCTGAAAATAATAATCACCAAGATTATTGTAGGGCCTGGCCTTCTGCGGAGATTTTTCAAGTGTATCTTCAAGCAAGGCCCTCTGATCAGCCCAAAGAAAATTTCGCTTAACCGTCAAAAAAGAGAAAAAAGCAACAATCACACTAAGGACAATGATAAATAATCGCTTTTTGTCAATGCATTGAATTATCGCATAAGAAATAAGCAGCGTAAAACCAAAGAGCGGCAAATACAGACGATGTTCAAACATGACATCCGATAACGGAAAAATACTTGATTCGGGAATCAAGGTAATAAAAAACCATAAGCAGGAAAAATAAATAAGCGGCTGGTTCTTCTTCATCCGTAAAGCCCAGATCAAAATCGCTGACAAAATGATAAAACTAAAGAAAACTTCAACAGCGAAAGGATTTCTCATGATGGCAATATCGTAATCGAGATTTTGACTGATGGGCAAAAACATAAGGCCAATATAGCGGACGACAACGGTCAGCTGTGTAAGAAAATATTCAAATCGGCCGATTTTATCCGTTTCGCGGGTCACATCAAAGATCCCTTGGATCTGCAAAGACCCATAGCGCCAAATGAGAATATAACCCGCAACCAAAATAATAACCAAAAAATATGGTAAAACCTCGCGCAGTGTTTCTTTAACGTCTCGCCTTTTTTGAGAGGAAGCCATGCTTTCAATAAGGAGGATCAAAATCGGAAGAATAATAATGTTCGGCTTAGCCATCGTCCCCAAGAATGCAAAAAAAAGACTTAAAACATAATGGAATTTTCTACGAAGCTGTCGATAAAGAAGATAGTTTGTCAGTGAAAGGAAAACGAACAGGGCCACCAGCACCGTCGATCTTTGGACAATGTAAGTCACTGCCTCCGTTTGCAAAGGGTGACATAAAAAAAGACAGCAAGAGAAAAATATGATCCAGAGGCTTTTATTTCCTTTATGTTGATCTTCTTGGCAAAATGAAAAGAGTTGTCTTAAGAAAAAAAACGACGCCCATGTTGTAGCTATATGTAATAGAACATTGATCAAATGATAACTGAAAAGATCATCTTTTGCTAAAGTACTGTTGAAAGCAAAAGAGTAATGTGCCAGAAAACGGGTGGGATCAAATTTCCAAATTAAAAAGATATCTTTCGTCTGCCTGAGAAAGGGATTGTTGACAAGCATCTTGTAATCGTCATACTGGAATCCCGCCTGCATGCTCATACTGTAAAGGAGCAGCCCCAAAATACCCAACAGAAGAAGAAAACGAATCATTTTTATTCTGGAAATATTCATGGAAAGTTAATCGATGAGGAGATGCTTCAAATAAACCGTCTAATTTAAGCTTGAAGGATTAGCTCTGGTTTTTCAAATTTTCCAAATAGGCCTTAAGCTCATTCATCAATGATTCCAGCCTCTGATCACAGGACATCATGTCTATCGACTGGCCCTCTTTGGCCTTGGTCTCGATTTCCAAAAATATTTGCGAAATAGGCTTGGCGGAAATATTGGCCGAAGCCCCTTTCAGAGAGTGGGCGACATTTTTGATTTCGTCAATATTATTCTCTTGCTCAGCCTTCCTCAGGTTGTCCATCCGAATCGGATAATCGCTTAAAAATATCTCGATCAGCTCGATCAATAAGTCCTTATCTCCTTCCACCCGATCCATGACCTCATTCAGATCAATAATATCCGGCATCTGTTCATCCTTTCTTTAACACCTGTTTAATGGTTTCAAATAGTTTCATTCGATCCACCGGCTTAGAGACATAGCCATCCATTCCGATATCAAGACATTTCTTTTTATCTTCATCCATCGCCCGGGCGGTCAGAGCCACAATCGCGATATGTTTCCCAGTTTGCTTTTCGCCTTGCCTGATCAAGCGTGTCGCCTCCAGCCCGTCCATGACCGGCATCTGGACATCCATAAGAATCAGATCCACGTCCTCTTTGGAAATAATCCCCAAAACCTCTTGGCCGTTTTCTACCTGGATCACATCCCAACCACGCTTGCCCAACATCTTGGATATGATTTTTTGATTCACAAGATTATCTTCAGCCAAAAGGACTTTAAGAGCCGTAAGATCATCATCGGCCTCAGGAATAATCAAGGTCGTCTTCCTTTTTGGCAAAGCCTGATCGGGCTTATCGACAATATCGAAATAGGCGGTAAAAGAAAATGTGCTACCTTGAGATTCCCGGCTCTCGACCCAAATAGTTCCTCCCATCATTTCTACCAGTCTTTTTGAGATGGCCAAACCCAAACCGGTCCCGCCATAACGCCTGGTGATCGAATCATCGGCCTGTACAAAAGCGTCAAATATTTCGGCACATTTATCCGCAGGGATCCCGATACCCTGATCTTTTACTGAAAAATTCAGGCAGCATTGTTTCTCTATATTTCTTTCCCATTCCACACGAACCTGAATCTGGCCCTTACTGGTAAACTTGATCGCATTATTGACCAAATTAATGATGATCTGACGGATTCGGGTTGGATCTCCCAAAATAGTGTGAGGAATTTCGGGATCAATCTCCCAAACAAGCTCCAGATTTTTATTGCGGGCTAAAACATGCAGACCCCGACATACACTTTTAACGACCTCTTCGATCTCGAAAGGAATAATCTCCAACCTGGTCTTACCAGCCTCAATTCGGGATAAATCCAAGATATCATTGATTAATCCCAAAAGATTATCCGCCGCATCCTTAACCGTCTGCAAATTCTCTTTCTGTTCGCTTGTTAATTGCGTATCTAATGTCATGTCAACCATACCCAAAATAGCATTCATGGGTGTGCGAACCTCATGAGAAACATTGGCCAAAAAAAGGCTCTTGGCTTGATTAGCTTCTTCGGCTACAATTTTAGCCTGAATCAATTCTTGCTCAACTTTTTTTCTTTCCGAAATATCCTGCATGATACCCACAGAACCAATAATCCTGCTTTCACTGTCTTTAAGCACATTCACGGAGAGATCGACATCGATAATCGCGTTGTCTTTCCTGATGATTCTCGTCTCAATATGATGCTTGGAACCTGATTCCCTTATATTGAAGGAGCGAATCTTCTCCCACTCATCTTTAGGATAAATTCTGCTCACCGGCTTTAAATACAATTCCTTCTGAGTCATCCCCAAAAGCTGCTCTGTGTATTTATTCCAGGAAATCAACCGTTCTTTGTCATCCAGAAGCGTCATGGCCGCCGCTGAATTATTGAGAATAACTCGAATTTTGTTCTCGCTGTCTTTGAGCTTCTTCTCGGCGATCTTTCTTTTGGTAATATCGCTCATAATGCCGATCGCCCCAATTACTTTGCCTTCTGCATCTTTTAAGACCGATATAGAAAGAGCCACATCGATCAACTTGCCGTTTTTAAGAATCACTTTTGTTTCTAAATCTTCAAGGACGCCTTTCTGCCGCACTCTTTGAGACCGAATACGGCGCCATTCCGAAAGAGGGTAAAAATCTTTAACATTCTTATTAAAAAGATCCTCTTTGTTCATTTTGAGCAGCTTTTCGGCAAAAGGATTCCAGGCGATAATCTTTTCGCTCTTATCGACGACCGTTATGGCGATCGCTGAATTGTCGAAAACTACTCTAAAGAGTTCTCTTGATTCGAGTAAATCTCTCTGGACGCGCTTAACAACGGTTATATTTTCGATCACAAAATCAATCGCCTCGATTTTACCCCGGACGCCTTTGATCGCCTGTCCCGTTATCCGGCAATCCATCTCTTTATCCTGGCAGGTCTTGAGTGTCATTTCTTTATTTTTAATAAGACCTTTGCTTTTAACGGCGGTGATCAGTCGCTGATATTTTTGTTTCTGCAAAAATAATTGAGCGGGTTTATATTTTGCAATTTCAGATTGATGGCCTTCAAGCATTTGCGCTAATGTGTCATTGATAAAAAGAAAACGCCCCTTAGTAGTAGGCGTTTGACGAAAAACTCCAACGGGTAGATTCTCAAGAATCTCTCGTTGGTCAGATATAGCTGCAGGTGTCATCGAAATTCTATTTCTTCTTGAATTTGATATTTTTAAGCAGAGCGAATAAAGCAAAAACGGCAATAATCAGGCCTAAGCTCGAAAACCATCCAATAATAAACGGAATCCATCCCTGATAAAGCTCGGGGCTAATTTGCACTCTTTGAAGGTAGTCAACAATGATAAAAATTAAAAGCAAAGCAGCGGCACAAATGAGAAATACCAGAACAGAAAAAAGAAGAATCAGCAAGACAACAAAGAGATTGTATAAAAATAAGTTTCCCCTAGCGATTTTACTGGCAACAATGCCGATCCGTTCCATAAAGAAACCTCTCACAGACTGTATTTCTCAGGAGCCAAATTTACCTCCTGATAGACCGCCTTCAAACGATCTTCAATATACGGATGTGTTCTTAAAATTAAAGGAACACGCGGCCCCCTGGATTCCTGCTTGAGAAACTCCAATGTTTTTATCATACCATCTAAATCATAGCCTGCCAAGTACATATATTTAACGGCCAAACGATCGGCCTCATATTCATCCTGGCGGGAGTAAGCAAGGGTAGCCAGCTGAACGGCCGTATTGGATGCAATCGAAACGGTCGCTCGGGTGCGATCATCCACATCCACCTGACTGAAAACAATCGCGCTGATCAGACTGTATCCCAAAGCAGCCTGGAAACGCTTGGCCGTATGCTTGGCCGCACAATGACCGATTTCATGAGCGACTACAGCCGCAAGCTCCTCATCCTTTTCCAACTGGTTCATCAGGCCGGAATACACATAAATATGTCCACCCGGAATCGTATAGGCATTCATTTCTTCCTGATTGATCACATAGAAATGGTAATCATAATCCTGACGATCAGAAACAGCCGCCAGCCGCTGGCCGACACGCTCTAAACGATTTTGTTTAACCGGATTTTTAGAGAGCTGTTCTTTATCGATAATTTTTAGGTGAAGATCTTCTCCTAAGGCAATTTCAGTCTGCGTCGAAATGGCAATAAATTCCCGCCGGCCCGTAGCTGGATTATACGCTCCCAATCTGGCGCATCCGCTAATAAAATAAATCAACGATAGACAACAAAACAGCCCCAATAATCTCGGGAAGAAAATGGTTCTTTCAGCGCTCGAATTTAACAATATCTTTCCACCAATCATGACTATTCCAGTTTTTGATCTGTTTCCAGAATTTTTTTGCGCTTTTTGTTTTTAGATAAGAAGGTGCTCGCTTAAAGAAACTCCTGGCTTCAAGATATCCGCTGTCAAGATATTCCCTGGCCTGAAACAGGCATTCCAGAATATCCGCATCACGCGCAATCAGAGCTTCCTTCGTGCATTGTTCATCGTAGCAACTTCTTAGTGCGAAAAGTTCTTCTTTAACCGAATCTTTAAGATTGTGAATCTGCTCCCGAAAGACTTTTTTTTCGGCTTGCTTGAAATCAATATAAGAATGTCCCATTTTATGCAGATCATTGATGCGGGCTTCATGGATATCATTAAAGAGGGCCATGACGATAACAGGATAGGGATCCGCTTTTTCCAGATGGGCCAGATAATAACCGATCACCGCTGTTCGAAATGAATGCTCAGCCACGGATTCCGGATCTTTGATACCGGCCACCCACCAGCCGCTTCTTTTGACCCTTTTAAGTAAACCGGATTCAGCGAAAAAATTGATTGCTGCCGCTGAGGCAACCGCCTTTTTTTTAGATATTTTTTTTCTTTTGTTTACTAATTTCATAGCAAAAGATCGTTGTAGCCGAAGCGACATTCAAAGACAAACGCGGCTCTTTAATGGGCAAAGATAAAAGTACATCGCACGACTTTTTTAAAACTGGCCGAATTCCTTTGTGTTCGGACCCAATAACCAGCGCAAGAGGAAAAACAAGCTCCTTCTCGGTCAAATCCTCTCCGCCCTCAACAACAGTTCCGGCAATCCAATAGCCGGCTTCTCTCGCCAAGCCAACAGCCTGGTTTAAATTAGAAACTTTTGTAACGGGAACAAAACTCTCACCGCCGGATGCAATCCGCAAAACGGCTTCGGTCACTTCAACCGAATGATGACGGGGAATGACAAGAACAAATCCGCCCAAACAGGCCAGGCTGCGAATAATCGCTCCGAAATTCTGAGGATCATTCAGATTATCTAAAAACACTAGAGTCTCTTTCTTCTTTACAACCCCTGGGAACAAATCTTCATAAGGAACATAAGAGAAACTTTCCACTTCGGCTAGAATTCCCTGAGTATTGAGACTGCGAGCGATTTTCGCCATTTTGGAGCGAGTCACCGTATAAAGCGGCAAAGACCACTTACGCGCCTTCTTGGCCACATAAGCATATTCATTAAAACCTTCCTGAACATAGATTTTTTTAATGCTTTGTGGGTTGCTTTTTAAACGCTGCGCAACTGGATTTTTACCGAATAATTTCATTGTTTTAATCGCCGAGAGAAATCATTCCGTAGATCCATGAATGATCCCTTCTCTGTTTTGAACCTCTTTGGTGTATTGATTATCTATCTGCTCTTTGCGTTTTAAGTACTCGGGATAAGAAATCTTATCATCAAGATAAAGACGTTCAACATCATTCAATTTCTGCTGATACTGCATATAGTGCGGGTCTCTCACAAATTCTTTCACCTCTTCCTGGGTATAGGCGCACCCGACGACTGCGAGCAACAGTCCGATCATCAATATTTTCCTCATTTTCTTTCCTCCTTACTTGATGTTTTACCAATAAAAATCAAAAGCGACAGCCAGCGTCGGCATGATCAACTGAATAAACACATAGATAATAAGTGCGATAGAAATCAAAATCACGACCATATCGATAAAGATTTCAAAATCCCTCTTTTTCGAACATAGATCGAAATAGGCACTACGTTCTCCTGCTTGCAATTTTTTGAACATCTGTCTTTTATATCGGGATTCATTGAGAATAATACTTCCGGTCATAATTTCATTAAGTATCCTTGAATATTCCTGATTATAGGAACACTCTTCTTTAGTGTGAAAAGTTTGCCCAAGAAATTTCTTGCACTTGAAATCACATTGAGGGCAATAGGTTCTGAAAAATAATCGGAGAACTATCGAATCCAAAAGATTGATGGCAAACCATGGTAGCCTGATAATTGTAGAAAAATCTAATGGTTGCACAAAGATTCGCTTAAATCTCTTCCCCATTTTATACTGTTGACGATTAAACGCATAGAGAAAGGAAAAAGATTTACTGCGAAAATAACTTCCGATCAGATGCTCCACGCGTTCATGATTGATCCTATGATCTTCAGCGATCAGCTTATTGATCACCTGTGTTTCAGTTGCACTGCGAAAGAGCCGATCCAGCCGGCCGTCCATCAATTTTGAATCACAATACAGGCAACGAACACGGCTGTCATCTTCGTAATCAATTTGGCAACGGACACATTTTTTCATACTTTATTTCCGAATTCCCAATCCCAGATAAAAAATAGGCTTGAGAATACTCCACCATCCGGTAATCGGTCGCATCTTGGTCACGCCGAGCTTCTTGGGCGGATAAATCTTAGTAACAGGAACTTCGGTATACCGGTATCCCAAACAAATGGCTTTAAAAAGAATATAAGGTTCCAGTTCATAATGATCCAGCCACGACTGATTGATATTGATCCTCTCATCATCAAAAAGCGATAAGCGCATGGCCCGAAATCCATTAGTCGAATCTGTCACTTTCTTGCCTACAAAAAGAGAGAATAATAACGGATGCAAGCGGGTAGCTATCTTGCGATAAAAAGGCATATCACCACCGATTCCCCGGTTTCCTTTGATATATCGTGATCCCTGCACCAGATCAAATCCCTCTTGTTCGATAGGATCAATCAAATCGCCAATTTCATCGGGATTATCTTTATCATTCCCAGCCATAATTACCAAAATGTCATAACTATGAGCGCGAGCATAATCAATGACGCTGCGAATGGCCGCTCCCACGCCCCTCTGCTTTTCGTGACGTAAAGTCTTGACGCCTCTATCGGCAAAAGAACAAATCATCTGCGGCGTTTCATCTGTAGAACCGTCATCGACGACCAGATAA
This sequence comes from uncultured Planctomycetales bacterium, assembly GCA_964478715.1. Taxonomy (GTDB): domain Bacteria; phylum Omnitrophota; class Gorgyraeia; order Zapsychrales; family JBDRMG01; genus CAYZIY01. The sequence continues at coordinate 41,920 of CAYZIY010000003.1, read as the reverse complement.
TCTACTTGCCCATAAAAAGGAGATTGTAAAAATCTGCTAATAACATTTTTTAATTTGATATATTCATTAAAAGCAACGGGTGAGATAAGAATTTTACTTCTGAAGCGTAAGATTTCGTCCATTTTTCTTATAGATCCTGCCGCAGGAACAGATCAATGTATCATTTAGTGTTTTACCGCAGACACAGGCAAATCCTTTAAAACGCGCCGGATTTCCTGCGACAACGGAATACGCCGCGACATCCCTTGTCACCACGCTTCCGGCTCCAATGAGAGCATATTCACCTATTGTAACACCGCAAAGGACCGTCGCATTACTTCCGATAGCGGCACCCTTCTTCACCACTGTCTTTTCCAGCACCCAGTCTTTTTTACGGCTCCTAGGATTACGATCGTTGATAAAGACAACGTTTGTCCCGCAAAAAACATCATCTTCTATGGTGATGCCTTTAAAAACGCTGACTCCGTTTTTGATCGTTACCCGATCACCGATCACAGCACCCCCCTCGACATAGCAATGATCACAGATATTGCAATGGCTACCAATAAAAGCACCGCTTTTGATATTGGAAAAAGCCCATATCCTGGTTCCGAAACCGATTTTTGCATTTTGTTCGATCACCGCTACAGGGTGCCAAAAATCTTTCTCAGACATCGATTTCTCCATTTAAACATCTACAGATTGCCCTTTTTGTTGTATCGATTTTTGAATGGCAGATAATGCCTTAACGACTCTCAGCGCTTTTTGCGCATCGGTAAGTACCGGTTGCCGCCCATTATTAATGCAATCAAGAAAATAAATCGCCTGGGTCTTTAAAGGTTCGGTATTTTTGACATTAGGGATCGTAATACTGCCCTCTTTGGAGAGCAGCTGAAATTCTCCGTAAGTCTGATAAAATGTTTTAGTGCGCTGCACATGCTTATCATAAAGCTTAATAGGACCCAGATTATCAAGATCATCCCAGGTCATCATTTTTTGATCTCCAACAATAGTCAGACGTCTAACTTTCCGGGGATCCAACCAGCTCACGTGTATATTAACTAACACATTATCGGGATACTCTAAAGTGGCAAAAGCCAGATCTTCATGGGACGTGCCTAAATATTCTTGACCGCAAGCCGACGCGCGCACAGGCGCCGCATCCAACAAATAATTGAAGATCGACACATCATGAGGGGCTAAATCCCACAAAGCATTGACATCGTAGCGAAACGGTCCCAGATTGGTTCTTTGGGAATGAGCATAAAGAACGCGACCAATCACCCCTTGGGAGATATATTCCTTCAGTTTAAGAATCCCCTGGTGAAAAATAAAGATATGCCCGACCATTAGAATTTTTTCATTTTTTTTGGCGAGTTTCTCGAGATCAAGGCATTCCTGACTGCGAAGACTTAAAGGCTTTTCACAAAGAACATGTTTATTGGCTTCAAGGGCTTCTTTCGAAATCTGATAATGGGTTTCGGTAGGCGTGGCGATAACAACCGCTTCGATTTCTGGATTGCTGAGTATATCCTGATAATATTCCGTTGTTTGAACCTGAGAATAGAGCCCTTTTAGCCACTGTAATCTTTCAACACTGGAATCAGCGCACATAACAACTTCAGATTGAGTCAGTTGCGAGAATATCCGGACATGATTCGGGCCCCAGTAACCGCAACCGATAATTCCTATCTTAATCATGTGGCACATCTTTCGATCTTTTCATTGTTTAATCTGGCAGTATTATAACCATGATGGACTCTGCTTTAAAGAGATATTTCACAATTACATTTTCAGCGCACTTTGTGCTAAAATAATAAGAATGAACAGAAAGCAGATAACGTCGCAATTCTTCACCTTTTTAAATTGGCTTAAACAAATCGGAAACCAAAGGAAAATCTTTACTGCCCTCTTTATTGTCTTAATCCTCCTTAATCTCCTTGACTTTATCTCCCGCATACAGAATGACTGGCACAAACTCTATAAACCGCACCTGGTTTATTTCCCGGGCCTTCGCTTCGCGGGGCTCGATACAGAGCTCAAAGATCAACAATACATAGGATATCTTTCCGATTATGATTTAAATAAGCCCAAATATCTGAAGCGTTTTCTGCGGGCTCAATTCGCCCTGGCTCCGGCGGTTCTGGTTAAAGAAGCCACCGAATACGAATATATGTTTTTGGATTTCTCATCTAACCAGAAAGCTCAAGAAAAACTTGAGGAAATCGACGCTCGGGCCATCAAAATAAATAACTTTGGAATTATTCTGGCAAAAAAATAATGATGATGCTGGCAATCCCCTATGTGATCTCTTTTGCGCTCGGTTTTTTAGTACTCAGCTGCTTGAATGAAAAAGAGCAACCCTTTGATTTTCTTGAACGCCTCTTTTTAGGAATGGGTCTAGGGCTTGGCATTAGCGGATGGCTCAATTTTCTTCACCTGGTTTTCTTTAATCAAATAAATTTTGTAGCTCTGGTTTCTCTTCACGTAATTTTGCTTATAACCTTTTCTATCATCAGATGGATTCAGGCAAAAGCAGAAAACATCACTGAGAAAACTGAAAAACAGATCTCCCGTAATGATCTCATTTCGATATCCTTGCTAGGGGTTTGTCTTATACCGATTTATATTTCAGCGCGTGTTTATCTTTACGGCGGTTGGGATGCGTGGGTCGTTTGGAATTTCAAGGCGAGATTTCTCCTGCGCGCCGGCCCTTACTGGACCAACCTGTTCGGTCCGCACCTTCTTGATTCCCGTCCTCATTATCCGCTTCTTTTACCTTTGATAAATGTGTGGGCGTGGATATTCCAAAGAGAACCGCTTTTCCGCGGCCCGATGTGGACGTCCGTTGCTTACAGTTTTCTGACCTGCTCTCTTTTATGGATTTGCATCCGTCGATCCTGCCGGCGTTTGATCAGTGTCTTGCCTGCCCTTTTCCTGGCCACTCTGCCGGTTTTCTTAACCTGGGCAACCATTCAATACGCGGATATTCTCATCGCCTACTTCTTACTGGCCAGTCTCTTTTGCGTCCGGCATTTCTTTGTGACCGAACAACAAAAATCCCTCATTTTATCTTCTTTCTTTTTGGGTCTTTTAAGTTTTACAAAATCCGAAGGAACCATTGCTGCTTTTATTATCGTTTCCTTTCTCGCTGTCCAACTCTTGCGCAAAGAGAGAATAGATAACATCTTAATTTTTGCAGGAACTTTTCTACTAGCTTCCTTACCGACAATCATTTTTTATTTATTGTATTCCCCCGGTGATCAATTGTTTGTAAATGGCCTGCTCTCAGAGACCCGCCCTATCAGTCTCTATCGGCTGAAAGTAATTTTGTCATTTGTGGGTTTCGAATTGACCAATGACAATTGGATGGGAATCTGGATTCTTTGCGCGGTGGGTTTTTTGATCTCCGCAAAGCGAAGCTTGAAAAACTATCTTCTTTTAATTCCAGGTTTTCTTGTATTTTATGGATTGAGTATTTTTCTATTTTACTTTATTAATACCCATTGGAATATTCTTTGGTGGCTTGCAACATCCCTGAAACGCATCATGGTCGCTGCCCTGCCCTTGGTCCTCTGGTGGATAAGTAGCTCTTTTTTGGCAAAAAAAATCTAAGAGCAGAGCCCAGCTACCTCTCAATCTTGATGATTTTATATTTCAGCTCTCCGGCCGGAACCTGGATGGAGACTTCTTCATTAAGCTTCTTTCCCAAAAGCGCTTTGCCGACAGGAGATGTGATCGAAATTTTTCCCTGATCAAAATCGGCTTCCTCCTGGGAGACCAAACTGTAACGAATTTCTTCATCCGTTTCAAGATCAAGTAAAGTAACCAAAGCCCCAATATAAGCGGCATCCCTTGGGATGTTTTCATTATCAATAATCTTGGCCCTGCTGATTTTTGATTCGAGACCTGCGATCCTGGCTTCATTATGAGCCTGGGCCTCTTTAGCGGCATCGTATTCGGCGTTTTCAGACAGATCGCCCTGCAAACGCGCTTCTTCAAGCGCTCTGGCGATCTTCTGCCGCTCTTTGGTCTTCAATCTTTGAAGATCTTCGTTCAGCTTCTGGAAACCTTGTTTGGAAAGATAAATATCTCCGGACATATCGACTCCTTTTTTTCATTTTTGTTTCATTCTAACAAAATCCTGATTTCTCATCAACCCACATAAGAAATTATCCATCCCGCGACAAGATTTTCTCAATAGTCTCTGCCCTTTTTATTTTGTTTTGCTGACGATAAAGCCTAACTGCCGTTGCGGCCATTCGATGAGCTTCTTCTGGACGCCCTAAAGCATACAATGAATTAGCGAAATTGAAATAAGCATCAGCTAAAAGGGGATTAGCATAGACAGCCTGTCGGAAATAATAGCTAGCCTTGTTAATATTTTTATGTTGAGAAAAATAAATGAGTCCTAAATTATTCAATGCTCTGGCCAGACCTGGATCACGCTTGAGGGCTTGAAGATATAACTCCTCGGCTTCAGACCACTGCTTTTTCTGATAGTAAAGATTCCCCAGATTATAATAACTCAGGGCGTCTTCTGGTTTCAGCTGAATAACTTCTTTAAAATATTCTTCCGCTTTTTCAAAATCACGATTCTCTTGAGAAATATTTCCCATACCCATCAAAGCGGCCGTTTGAAACGGATCACGCATAATCGCTTCCTGAAAATATTTGATGGCTTCTTTTAATTGATCTTGTCTTTTCAATGTCAGCGCTAAACCGGTATAAGGATCCGGATATTCAGGAACATCTTGAATCAAACGGCGAAATAAATTTTCTGCTTTTTCTAGTTGATTTTCTCTTAGATAAATCATCCCCAGATTATAAGCCAAGCGGACATTGCCCGGATCAAGCTCAAGAGCTCTTTGAAATTCTCTTTGCGCCTCCTGAAGATTGCCTCTCTGGGCGTAAAAGAATCCCAAATTATGATGAGGCCGAGCTTTCTGAGGTGATTTTCTAACGACATCCTTTAAAAAAAAGAGCGGATCACTCCAGACAGCATTGCGCTGAAAAGTGAGAACAGCTAAAAGGCAACTGACGGCAATCATAACAACTGTCATTTTTCTCCAACCCAAAAAATTTAATAATATCAAGACCGCAGAAAGAGCAAATCCAAAAGAGCTTAAGTATAATCTATGCTCGAAAATAGCGTCCCTTAAGGGAAAAAAACTCGACTGAGGAGCCAATGTAATCAAAAACCATAGAATGCCAAAAGAAAACAGCTTTTTTCTTTTGAGCAGAAATAGCGTGCAAACAATAATGGTCAAAAATATCACAAATGAAATAAGCGTTGGAAATTCAAAAAGGTTTCGCGCCAAAGGATAGTCATAGTCGAGATTCTGTTCAACGGGAAATATTAAAAGCCTCAGATAAGTCAATAAGACATTAAGCTGCGTTAAAGCATAGGTTAAAGGAGAGCTCACCTGCATTCCTTGGGCAATCTCATGTCTTAAACGTTCAAGGCCATAAAGACCCAGAGGAATGATAAGAACGGGTAGAAAGCAACCGATTAAAATAATCATTCGTTTTCCGGCAATTTGTGCTTTGATCATTTTCGGAAAAAGAAACGTTAAAAGAACCAAAATAACGGGAAGTGTGATGATAATAGGTTTTGTGAACATACCCAAAAGTGCGCAAAAAAGAGCAATAAAAAGATATAAATATTTATTCTCCGTAAAAGAACGCACAAAACAATAAACAGCTGAGAGATAAAAAAACGTGGCCAAAAGTGTTGCCCGCTGAACAATATAGGTCACCGCCTGGGTTTGAATCGGATGCAGTAGAAAAATCAGGCTCACAAAGAAAGCAATGATGCTTGGCCGGCAATCACACCCTTTTTGCCCCTTGCCCGATACTGTTAACAATTGATTGGTCAAAAGATAGGCCCAAAAGGAATTCCCCATATGAATGATGAGATTCAAAAGATGCCATCCAAAAATATCGAGACCGTGAATTTGATAATTCAGAACAAAACTCAAATTGGTTAAGAATCGTGTTTTATAATGTTGCCAAAATATTTCTAAATCAAAATTTTTGATTAAAGGATTATTAACAATAACGCCATAATCATCAAAAGTAAAATCGACGAAAAAGCTCCTTAAGTAAACAAGAAGCCCGAGAAAACTAATCGAGAGAAAAACCACCATGCGATCCTGGCAAAGAAAACCGAAAGAATTAATCAAAGATAACTTCTGTTTCTGATTATTGGAATTTTTCATCATTAAAAATTAAGCCCCGTTCTTATATTGAGAACGGGGCTTAAAAGTTTCTTTATTTACATACTTTCCACGGCTTGCTGCATAAGAGGAATGATTTCCTGGGCCTCATCTTTAGTCAGGCGTCCCAGCTTGACAAACTGCCATTCATCATTTCTATTTTTGTTTTCTCGGGAGATCTGCATCTTTTTTTCTCCATTGTTATAGGAAAAAACTCCAACCGTGATCTTGGTCTCCCCTAGATCTTTTGTTTCTTTAAATATCTCCTGATCCAGCGACTTGTCGTAAGGCATAGTCCCTCCTTTATTTATTGATGGTTCTCTTTAATTTAAAACGGCATCCCCACCGCCTGTTTCATTTTTTGAGCAGCTAATTCCTGCGACTTCTTAACAGCCGCATTGGTGCACAACACCAGATCCTTCTCCAGTTTTCCCGGTTGCTCTTGATAGAAATTATGATCAATCTTTATGGATTTAATATTTTGGGCTCCGTTGATCACGATCCTAATAGCCCCCGTATTATTGATTTCCATTTCCGATGATTCCAGCTCACGCTTGATTTCATCGGCTTTCCTTTTCATATCCATCATTTGTTTCATTTTATCAAGCATCATCACTCCTTTTTTAAATCAATTTATCGCAGCGTCCTTCCTAAATCCCACAATGTTTGCACAAGAAAATATCGTAAAAACATAATTGCAAAAAAAGCAATCAAAGGAGACAGATCAATCGATGACATTGGCAAAAAGTGTCTGATCGGGCTTAGAATCGGCTCCGTCATGCGATAAAGAAATTGCACAATCGGATTAAACGGATCCGGATTCACCCAGCTAATCAGAGCCCTGATGAGAATAAGCCAATAGAGAATCGTTAAAGCTATATCCACCAGGTGGGCTAAAGCGCTAAAAAGATTCCCGAGCATAAACATAAGACAACCGTCCTTTTACTTTTTCGGGGGTTTTTCAAAAGATTTTTCCTGTTCATAATTGATAGCCCGAATCGGATAGGGAATCGTGATATCTTCCTGGGCATACCTTTTCTGCAACCGCTTGATGAATTCGTGCTTGACCAGATAATTATCCACAAACTCTTGGGCCCGTAGAATCACCGTAAAATTAATACTGGAGGAATCAAAAGTATGATAGCGGATAAAAGGCTCAAAGTCGGCCACCCCGCCTTGAACTTCCCTCATAGTTTGCTTGCCTACATCAATCGTCACTCTTTCCACTTTCTCCAAATCGGATTGATAATGAACTCCCACCTGAACTAACACGGCCATATCGGTCGAAGGATAATAATAATTTATGATCTTGGAATTAACCAAGACCTTGTTAGGTATGACCACCATATTATTGGGCAGCATCCGGATCCAGCTGGAGCGCCAGCCGATTTTATGCACATAACCTTCCTCGCCGCTTTCCAGCTTGATAAATTGGCCGACTACAATCGGTTTGTCAGCGACCAACTGTATCCCTGAGAAAAAATTTTCAAGGGTGGGCTGAAGAGCCAGGGCTACCGCCAAAGACCCAATTCCTAAAGAGGCGATAATGGGTGTAATCGACACGCCAAAGCTATCCAACAAAATCAACAGGCCCAAACCGATGACCACAATACGGGCCATACCCTGAGCGACTCCGCCGGACGTTTTGAGAATTTCTACTTTTGCCGAATAATTTTTTAGCAGCTTGCTGATAAATTTATCAAAGAATAATATGACCGCAAAAATTGTGACCGCTTTAAAACCAATAAAGAAATAACGGGTTAATTCCGCCTCTGTCGCCAAGGGAAGCAACCGCTCGATGATAGCTCCACCGCTGGTAAAGATAATCAGAAGAAGCGGGAAATCTGCCGATTCCAAAAAGATGTCATCGACTTTTGTTTTCGTCTTTTGCGCAATTTTTTGCACAGCCGAAAACACAATTTTTTTAACAATCAGGAGGACCGTGACCCACAAAAGATAAAGCATAGGATAGAATATCCAGGGAGAAATTGTCATTCCAAATAATTTGATACTGTCCACTTTTTCCTCTCTTTGTTTTTGATTATTTGATTTTAGAAAACTCGAAACAGATTACCCTCGATCAATCTGCGCTCAATGCGATCGAGCAATCTCTTAGAAGTGCGCCCTATTTCTCTTAGCTCAAAGACTATTTTGCGAATCCCTTCGCTGGTCGCCGTCAGCGATTTGGCGGTATCGCCGAATTTCTCCGCCAAATCCTGCACATCCAGAGGATCTTCCCCGATAATGGGTTGGGTGAAGTCTATCTGTTCTCCATACTGCGAAGAACTGATCTTGACAATCTTCTCCCCCAGCACGCCTTCTGTTTTTATCATAAATCTTTTCGCCTTCTCCAGCTGTTTCCGATATCGGGTAAAAACTAGCAAATTGACAATAACACCCCGCCCCTGAAACTTGTTTTCCAAAAAATCGATGGAACCAACCGTTCCCACATTTACACCGGAAAGGCGCACGGGAGCGCCGATAGATAATCCCCCGACTTCCCGAAAGACAACGCTTATCTGAAATTTGGGTTGGGTTAATCCTTTTTCCATCCCAATAGCCAAGATCACAACCACAATTAAGGCTATGCCGATGATGAGGAATATCCCGGCATAAAGCCTTTTGACAAATTCTCTTTTATCCATGGATCCTCCCCTATTTAACGATATTTATTCAGAAAGTCACACACAAAGGGATCTTTTGAAGAGACCAAATCGTCTTTGCTGCCGACTGCTGCAAATGTCCCGTTTTGCAAAATAGCCAACCGATCCGCAATGCGCAATGAATTAGGAATATCGTGGGATGTCATCACCGTAGTTCGGTTACTATTTCTCGTCATTTCCCGAATTAAATTAGCAATTTCATAGCTCCGCTTGGGATCCAATCCCGATGTCGGTTCATCACAAAAAAGATATTGACAGTCCAAAATCACGGACCGAGCTAAAGCAGCACGTTTACGCATTCCTCCGCTTAACTCTATCGGAAACATATTTTCAACACCTTCTAATCCCACTTGATGCAGGATATTTTTTACTTTTTGGGTGATATTTTTTCTCTTCAGTAGCGTATGTTCTTCAAGAGGAAAAGCCAGATTCTCATAGATATTCATAAAATCAAACAAGGCCCCGTCCTGAAACAAATAGCCAATATTCTTCCGGACGTCCAAAAGTCGTCTTTCCGAAAGATCAGAAATACACAGTCCGTCGATAATAATACTTCCTTGATCCGGTTTCATCAATCCGATAAGGTGTCTTAAAAGAACGCTTTTCCCTGCACCGCTTTGACCTAAAATGACAAAAAGCTGGCCATCAGCAATATCGAAACTCAGCCGATCAAAAATGACATGCCCCCCCAACGCTATGGATATATTCTCCGCCCTGATCAATTCTCGCGATAGTCCTCTTTTTGAAAAACCCGAAATTGATATTGTCCAAATTTTGTATAGAGTCGATCATAGGGTCGAACATCTATTTTTTCAACGAAAAACTGGACATTCCTATAATCGCCCAAATAATAAACTTCGTCATCTCTAAGATAATCAAGGGAATCCTGAGGGTACCATTTCTCCCCTTCAAATTCAATAGACTCACCTTCCCGTATCCATCTGGCCTCAACCTCGGGGACAATAAAATCAATTTCATCTATCCTCTGTTTTTGAGTTGTTTCGCAAGAACTTAAAAAGAATGCTAACGCAAGAGTCAAGGTCATTACTAAAAAATGTCTATTCACGGATCCTCCCTCCCTGGATTAATGCCAAAATGTTAAAATAATTTTTGTCAAAAAAACATCGGCTAAAACAACCAGGATATATGATAAAGCCACTGCTTTGGTCGTATATTTTCCAACTCCCAAGGATCCTCCCTTGGTCGTAAACCCCTGATAGCAGCAAACCCAGCCGATAATTCCTGCAAAGAAAAACGACTTAATAAATCCACTGAAGAAATCGGTAAAATCAATAGCCCGCAGCGTTTGATTAATATAAAAAGTCCCCGGAATGTTCGCTTCAAAGATTCCCACAAAATAGCCACCGGCAATCCCGATAACTTCAGAAATCACAACCAGAATAGGCAATACCAGGAAAGACGCTACCATTCGAGGAACAATCAGAAATTCGATTGGATCAACCCCCATAGTTCGAACCGCCATAATCTGATCGTTGACATTCATTGATCCCAGTTCCGCGGTCACGCGCGCTCCAGCCTTTCCTGAAAAAATAAAAGATGAAAAAACCGGGCTCAATTCCCTCACTAAAGAAAGCGCCACCAGATGAGCAATATATTCTTTGGCTCCGAAGCGATTCAACATAACATGACCCTGAAGGGCTAAAACAACGCCCGAAGCCAAAGACGCCAAGGCCACCACAACCACCGACTGCATGCCCTGTTCGTAAATCTGCTTGAGAACCTCTTTGAATCTGATTCGGCCCTTTAGAATATAACGGATCACAGAGAGCAGAAATAAAACAGCCTGACCAATGCCCGCGATAAAACCGATTAGATACTCCACTAAATGCCTCATGAATAATCAGTCTCTCGAATCAATCCAGATCTTTTTTAGTTCCTCATTAATTTCATGCTCTGCCGATTTAGATATATATTTGCGATCGGAAGGATCTCTTTTCTTTCGTTTATTTTTCTTTTCTGTCGATACTGAGCATTTGTCGAGAAAATCTTTTACACAACTGACACGGGCCCCCAAAGCCCTGATCGAAAATTTCAGCTCCTTATCATCGGTAACGACAATCAGTTGTTTTTTATGCTTAAACGATCGAACAAATTCCCGAATCCGGTCATCGGCAGAAATCTCTTTACTGAAAATGCTGCTCACGATTTTGTGAGAACGATCCGTCAAGGCATCCATCCCTGCCCGACCATCCCAGACGACAGTGACCTTGTTTTTGATGCTTCCTTGCGGCCGAACGGTTTCGATCAAGTGAATCAGACTTTCGCGTTCTCCCTTATGTTTCTTCCGGGAGAGCTGCGGAATCTGCTTGGTGATGTTGTATCCGTCTAGGAGATAATGCAAAGACATAAATGACTCCCCCGACCAATCCAATGGCCAGCATAAAAACAAAATTGATTAAAGTCATGCTTACGGCTGTTCCGGTGGCCATGCCGACTTTCGCAAACAGATAAGCGGCTCCGAAATCACGAAATCCCAAACCGGCAATAGATGGCAGCGAGGAAACCACGCATATTAAAGGCACAAAAATCAGAAAGTAGACAATATTAATATCCTGATGCAGAGCTTTGGCGATAAAATAAAATGTAAAAGCAAAAAAAATCTGCCCTAAACAAGAGTAGGCCACAGGAATCAAAAGATCCCATTTTTTATTTTTAAGCAGTGCAATAGTGTGATGAAAGCGAATCAAGTTTTCTTTCAATTTAGGAAAAGGGCTAAAAATGCGGCAACAAAACGTGTAAGATTTTTCATGAAAAAGGACAAAAGCCGCCGAAAAACTCACGGTGGCCAGAATCAGAATAGCTAAAAGCAAAATTTGATCCTGAAATAAATGATGACCCGCTAAATAGGCTACGGTACCGATTAGAACAATCGACAGAAATCCCCAAAGCCGGTCAGCCACGACAGAGGCCACGGCCTTTCCTTTTTCTTCCGTGTTTTTAAAAAGAAACCAAATCTTCATCACATCTCCGCCGGTAGAAGTAGGAAAAAACAGATTGAAAAACAACCCGATAAACAAACATCGGGCCGCGGTCAAAAAAGATACCTGCAGATTTAAAGCCTTTAAGAAAAAGGACCAGCGGATTAAAAGAATGACATTAACAATCAGAAAGAAGAATGCCGCCAATAAAATATAATTCAAATCCGCTTTCTTGAGAGTTTCCAGCGTCTTTTCAAAATCCATCTTATGGAACAGATAGGCAAGGAGAGCACCGCTGAAACTCAATTTGACCAAAAAAGAAATAATGTTCCTAGCGATTTTCTTCATAACTCTATGCTATCGCCTCCTTGAGTTGACAAGTCTCGCGACAGGTTAAAAAGGATTCTTTGGCTCTATAGGAACTGCGCACCAATGGGCCGCTCTCGACAACTTTAAAACCCATCTCAAAAGCCCAGGATCGATAATTATCAAATTGCTGAGGAGAGGCAAATCGATCAACCGGCAGATGCCGTTCACCCTGGGAGGGTGATAAATATTGACCAATGGTGAGAATATCACATCCGGTTAGGGCAATATCTCTCATCAGGGAAATGATCTCCTTCTCCGTTTCCCCCAGGCCGACCATAAATCCTGATTTGGTAATAAGAGACGGCCGAAACTGCTTGGCTCTTTCTAGCACCCGCAAAGATCTTTGGTAATCTGCTCCTTTACGAATCTGAGGAGTCAATCGCTCAACCGTTTCGCAGTTATGATTGCAAACACTCAAGGCCTCTTTAACGATAATTTCCAAACTATCTTCATTACCCTGGAAATCAGGAATCAAAGCCTCCACGCCGATAAGTCCCGGTATCCGCTTGAGAGCCTTAATCGTTTGAGCAAAATGATGAGCGCCCCCATCCGGCAAATCATCACGGGTTACAGATGTAATAACGACATATTGCAAACCCAAACGAGAAACCACCTCCATAATTTTCTCTGGTTCCCGGGGATCTATCTCTCTGGGGGCAGCATTTGTCACAGCACAAAACCGACATTCTCGGGTACAGTGATCCCCCAAAATCATAAACGTCGCAGAATTCTCTTTCCAGCAAATACCCAGATTAGGGCATCGCGCGCTCTGGCATACAGTAGAAAGTCCGGTTTCACTTAATTGGACTTTAAGCTTTCGGATAATATGAGAATCAGGTATGTCTTGTCTAAACCAAGGGGGGAGCTTTTTCATCAGTACCTGGCGTTTGTAAAGACGACTGCTCTTCTGTTGCTTGTTTAAGAAGTTCCCTCAATTGCCGGTGATAACGAATTCGTTGACGAAAACCAGCATAATCAATAATTAATTTACCCTGCAAATGATCATTTTCATGCAAAATAACCTTGGCCATCAAATCGCTGAATTCTTTGGTGTATTCTCTGTTTTGTTCGTCGCAATACCTCACCTTAATCGTTTGTGGCCGCTTGACTTTAACCGTTACGCCCGGAAGACTCAGGCATCCCTCCTCCATCACATCCATACCTTTCTTAGAAAGGATTTGAGGATTCACAAAAGCCATGGGGCTTTCACCGATATCAACGACAAAGATTTGTTTATTAAGGCCAACCTGAGGAGCGGCCAAACCAATACCGTTGTTCTCGTGCATGGTTTTGATCATCGAGGCCACCAGCAGACGTTCGCTGGAATTCATTTCAGCGACTTTCTTGGATTTTTTGCGAAGACAGGGGTCGCCTTCAACGCGAATTTTTAACTTTGTTGCGATCATCTAAATAAACCACTTTTGTTTTTTCTTTTTCGATATCCTTTTTCTCAACCAACGCATAACTCAATATAATCAGTTCATCTCCGACATATCCTAATCGAGCCGCCGGGCCATTAAGACAAATTTGGCCCGAGTCCCTTTCCCCAACAATCACATAAGTTTCGGTTCGATTACCATTATTGAGATTAAGGATCTCTACCTTTTCACCTGGATAAATATTGGCGGCTTCAAGAATGGCTTCATCAATGGTGATGCTACCTTCATAATAGAGCTCGGCTTCAGTGACCTTGGCCCGAGCAATCTTTGCACGGCAAAATGTTAAATACATTTTTTTGTCCCTATTCGATAAACTCGTCAATTTCTTCCGCTTAAGCGGAAACATGCTGGTTAATTTTATTCATCAACTGATCTTTGCCCTGAGCACCGATCACCTGATCCACCGGTTTCCCGTCCTTAAAAAAGACAAGGGTGGGAATTGACATAACGCTATATTGGGTTGCCAACTGCTGGACTTCATCGACATTAGCTTTACAAAATTTAACTTTTCCTTCAAATTCTACTGCCAGCTCATCAATAATAGGAGCAATCATCTTGCAGGGTCCGCACCATTCTGCCCAAAAATCGACTAAAACAGGTTTATCGGAATTTAAAACTTCCTGCTCAAACGAATCCTGAGTCACTTTTACTGCAGCCATAAAGCATCCTCCTTTTAAATTGTAATTCTATTAAGATGAATTATTATAGCGATTTTGGCATTCGATCTCAAGCAGAAAAATTTTTCCAAACAGGATGGAATAATATAATTTCTAAAATTTAACGATGAAGACTGCGGTTTTTTTTGATCAATTCATCCAGCTTGCGGACGGATTCCGATTCTAGCTGAACATCTTTAGACATATCTACTTGTGTCGAAGCGGGGAGACTTAAGTCCACGTGATCCAATTTCAGCAAAGGAGCCAAAAGTTCTTTAATTTCAGCAGGATCAAACTTGTCACCGGGTTTTTCCAGCAATTTCTCTAGGGCTTTTGCGATTTCTTGTTTATCTATTGTCCGCGTCTCTTTAGATTTAGCAGATATCTGATGCGATTCCCGTAGGGGTTCTGAAAGATCCGGCTCCTCTTGATCAACATTTTGCTCCTGTTTTTTTCTCTCCGATTGTTCCGGATTTGGTTCTATTTCCTTACTTTCTTTCTCTGGTCCCGAAGACCCCTCTTGTTCTTTCTGCTGTTTTTGTTCTATTTCTTCTTTTTTTAATATTTGCCGAGGCAATAGATTTTTATCGGAAGGCTCCCCTGCTTTACCAGCAGTGTAAATCATTTCATTCACCGATGGTGATTTATCGCATTTATCTTTCGTTTCCTCTTCCACGGCTTCATCTTCGGCCTTCAGAATGGCCTTGAGAATAGAATGAACTTTTGATTTCTCGCTCTCACCTTCCGGAATTTTTTCCTGGACCGCTTCCGGTGAATGCTGGGGATGATTTTGTTCGGGAGTCGATTGATCCAAAAAATCTTCAGTTTGATCGCTTACCGTTAAAGAATTACCAAGCACACTGTCGAAACTCTTTTCTTCATCAGCCGGAGGCGGCTTCATTTCCTCGTCAGGGAATCGATAATAACCGACCATATCAAAATTGAATATTTCTGTACGAAATCCCATATGAATATAATGAACATGTATTTTCATCGTTTGCTCAAATTCACTGCCTTTCACAATCTCCGGAGAATAAGCATCAAAGATATGCGGAATAGAAGCCAAGCGCACGCTCACCCCTGAAACAATCGTATTGAGAAACTCCCCAATCGCATACGTCACATCTTTGTTGATTACATTGATCTCGACTTCGAGCATTTTGGAAGCCAGCTGACAAGCCGCTTCGTTGGAGAGGCTGACAGCGATAGCGCCTTTGATGCTCCCGGAGAATTCTATGCTACATATGAGACGGCCGGGTTGACTTAAAGAAGCTATTCCATCAATACGCTGAGGCGTTAAGGCCAAAATCATCATGAATGATTCCTCAGTCGCTTCAACAATCGATTCAATAAATTTCTCTTTGAGCTCCATGTCTTTGTCCAGAATTTTCTAAATTTTAATATAATGCCCTCTTTGCTTAAAAGCAAGCAAAATCCAGACTCAAAATAGGCTCATCAATACAACAAACCTTCTGTTGCCTATCTTTCATGATAATGTCTAGTAGATAACTAATGGCAAAATCAACATCGTATACGTTTGGAAAAAATTCGAAAAGAAGAATCAGGCAAGACGTTCGGGGTGATGCTTAACAATTTTTGCCTGAATCATGTAGATCACATCTTCGGCGATCGAGGAAGCGTGATCGGAAATGCGCTCTAAGTCTCGGGCGATAAGAAGCAAGGGAACGGCACGGGGACAAATAGATCCGTCTTTCACCATATATTCATGAACGAGTTCTTCAATAATAGACGTTCTGAGTCGATTCGACTCCCCATCGCTAAAAATAACTTGCTTAGCAAGTTGCTGATCATGGCGAACGAATGAATCGATAGCTAATTTAACCATATGTTTAGAATTTTCAGCTAATTTTGGAATATCAACCAGTGGTTTAACAAGAGGATAATCTGCTATTTCGATTACCCGCTGACAAATATTAACCGTAAGATCGCCTATGCGCTCTAATTCCATATTGATTCGCATTCCCGTTGTGATAAAACGAAGGTCTTTGGCTACCGGCTGAAATAAAGCTAAAAGCTCAATACAGCCTTCTTCAATTATATTTTCAAGCTCGTCAATCTTTTTATCATTTTCGATTGTCAGCTCAGCTAGCTCTCTATTGCGTTCCTTTAGAGATTCGATGGACTTATGAATCGCTTCTTCGGTTAGCGTAGCCATTTTCAGCAAGTTTGTATTCAGCTTATCCAGCTCTTCATCAATATGTCTTTCATTCCTTGCTCTTTCCAATTTTGTATTTTCCATAGTGATCTCACTGATTAAGGCGCGGACATGTTCTTGAATCTCATTGCGAACAATTCTGTAGATTTCTAAATCTTCACCTTTGGGGTCACAAATATTCCAGTCAAAATTTTTGTCTGCTGGCAAAAAAGGACATTTATCTTTACATCCTAATGTTATCACATAGTTATAATTCTTAGAAGTCAGTTGATGAAATCCTTTAGAATGTCTTTTTGAAATATCAATCCCTACCTCCCTCATTGCTTCAACAGCCAGAGAATCAACGCTTGATGCGGGATTGGATCCGGCGCTGTCTACGACAACAATGCCTTTCCCTAAATGACGGGCGAATCCTTCCGCCATTTGGCTTCGGCAAGAATTTTCAATACACACAAAAAGTATGCTCTTCATAGTTTAACCAAATCTCCCCGTCACATAATCTTCGGTGATCTTATTCGATGGATTAGTAAATATTCTGGTCGATGTATCATACTCAATTAATTCTCCCAGCATAAAGAAAGCCGTGTAATCTGAAACACGGGCCGCTTGCTGCATGTTGTGGGTCACAATAACGATCGTGTATTTCTTCTTCAGTTCATGAATGAGTTCCTCGATTTTAGACGTAGCGATAGGATCCAGTGCGGAAGCCGGCTCGTCTAAGAGCAAAATCTCTGGCTGAACAGCAAGAGCCCTAGCGATACATAACCGCTGCTGTTGTCCTCCGGAGAGTTCAAATGCACTTTTATTAAAACGATCTTTAATTTCATCCCATATAGCCGCATCCCGCAAGCTCTTTTCAACTCTCTGTCTGATAAAATTCGCATCTCGAATTCCGTTAATCCGCAACCCATAGGCCACATTATCAAAAATAGACTTGGGAAAAGGATTGGATTTCTGAAAAACCATGCCAACTTTTCTTCTTAAATCAACCACATCAATATCGTCATCATAAATATTCTTATTATCAATATTGATTTTCCCTTCGCATTTGATATTCGGAATAATATCGTTCATGCGATTGATACAACGCAGAAATGTTGATTTGCCGCAACCCGAAGGACCAATAATACCCGCAACTGTATTGCGATATACATCGATGTTTATATTTTTGAGAGCCTGCACATCTCCATAATAGAAATTAAAATCTTTGGTTTGAATTTTCAAAATGCCTTGATCGATGGATTCATCGGATTGGTTTTCATTCTTTTCAATCCGTATCTGGATATTATTTATACGTTTCTCTCTCTTTTCCAACGTTGTCATTCCTTTCTAACCTTTCTTAACCGATAACGCAGTATTATAGCAAATAAATTCATCCCAAAAACCAAAACAATCAAAACCAGTGCTGTCCCATAGGCAATCGGCCTCACCCTGGCAATAGCATGATGCTGAGTGGCCATAATATACAAATGATACGGTAGAGCCATAAATTGGTCTGACCAGGATTTTGGCAAAAACGGCAGAAAGAAGGCCGCTCCAGTAAAAAGAATCGGGGCTGTTTCTCCAGCAGCTCTAGCCAGCCCCAAAATGGTCCCTGTGAGCATACCCGGAATAGCGTAAGGTAAAACATTGGTCCAGATCGTCTGCCATTTGGAAGCCCCAAGCGCTAGAGATCCTTCCCGGTAGGAATCAGGAACTGCCTTTAAGGCTTCTTCGGAAGCCGTGATTGTCCAAGGTAGAGTCATCAAGCCCAAAGTCAATCCAGCTGAGAGAATCGAGGTGTCCAAATTCAACATTTGCACGAAAAGCACAACGCCAAATAACCCGTAAACAATTGAAGGAACACCTGATAAATTACGGATCGACATTCTGATAAGTCTGGTAATCTTATTTTCTATAGCATACTCATTGAGATAAATTGCGCATCCCATGCCTAAAGGAATAGCTAGGATTGCTGTTATAATGGTAACATAAAAAGTTCCTACAACCGCCGGAAAAATGCCACCCTCGGTCATTCCCTTACGCGGCATCTGGCTTAAGAATTCCCAGTTGATAATCCCCGATCCTTTAGTGAAAATATCATATAAAATGACAAAAAGAGCCAAGAGGACAAAAAACATGCAAGATCTTAAAAATAAAAACCCAACAAATTGTTCGACTTTCTTAGGTTTCATCGATTAACTTTTTCGTGTTTATGTAAAATGATGTCTGAAATTAGATTAATAAAAAAAGTAATGATAAAAAGAACGAGACCAACTCCGAATAGAGCATAATAATGTGTCGTATTGTAAGGAACTTCACCTAATTCAATAG
Source organism: uncultured Planctomycetales bacterium (assembly GCA_964478715.1). Taxonomy (GTDB): domain Bacteria; phylum Omnitrophota; class Gorgyraeia; order Zapsychrales; family JBDRMG01; genus CAYZIY01. The sequence continues at coordinate 23,168 of CAYZIY010000003.1, read as the reverse complement.
CAATCGTCGCCGTCATGGTGCGAACAGAATCCAGAAAACTTTCCGGCATAGCCGGTGCGCAACCGGTAGCCATTAATACGGTCATAGTCTCTCCGATGGCCCGACCCATTCCCAACATAGAGGCAGCGATAATGCCGGATAAAGCCGCCGGCACTTTAACTTTAATAACAGTCTGCCATTTTGTCGCGCCCAATGCGAACGAAGCCTGCTCATAGGAGGCCGGCACGCTGCGTAAGGCATCTTCAGAAATACTAATAATTGTTGGCAGCGCCATAACGGCAAGCAAAATCGATCCATTAACAGCATTCAATCCATTATTTGTATTAAATATTTTGGAAATCAAAGGTCCGACAAGGACAATACCCAAAAAACCGATAACAACCGATGGGATTGAAGCCAATATCTCAACAATAGGTTTTGTGATTTCCCTGACTCGCGGACTGGCCACATCGGACAGATATGCCGCTGTACCGATGCCCAGAGGAATCGCAATGACTAAAGCCCCCAGAGTAATCATAAACGTACTGACTAGCATAGGAACAATCCCGTAAACCTCTTTTGTAAAAGAGGTCGGATTCCATACAGTTCCGGTCAGAAATTCCAGAAGATTGATTTCCTTGAACGCCGGTACAGACGTATAAACCAGCAGAGAAAAAATCCCTAAAAGAACAAAGACAACAATAATCCCATTAAAGAAAAAGAGGCCATGGATAATATTATCTTTTACTCTTGTATTCATCAATACATGGCCTCTTTTTCTTTTTAAGGATCATCAATTATAGTTTAGCCAAACAATTTTATTATTGATTTTCTTAAAATTCTAATCTTTGATTATATTCCCGATACTCCGGAGGAAGCGGAAAAAAGCCTTCTTCCTCAACAATCTTCTGCCCTTCCGAAGACAGCTCAAAAGCAATAAAATCCCGTACAGCTCCAGAAGGCATTCCGTTCACATACTGATTTAAAGGTCTGGCAATGGGATAGACACCGCTTTTAACTTCATCCGAATTTAACGGAGAGGCGTAAGGAGCTCCGGCACGAGCAGCAACCTTTAAGACCGAAATACCGGTGGCTTCTTTAACATAGCCAACCCCGACATACCCGATGCCGGAAGCATCCTGCTTGACAGCTTCCACGATTTGAGCATTTCCGTTCATTCTATTCATTTTCTGGGAATAATCTCCCTTAACGACTTGTTCACGGAAAAAAACGAAAGTACCGGAATTGGATTGTCTGCCATAAAGCGTAATAGGCATATCATTTCCACCAATTTCAGACCAATTGGTAACTTCACCACGAAAAATCTTTCCGAGCTGATCAATAGTCAACTGACTGACAGAATTATTGGAATTAACAATAACACTCAGGCCGTCCATAGCAATAACCACTCTTTGGGGATTAACTCCGGCACTATTGGCCTGGTCAACTTCTTTGGCTTTCATCAAACGAGAGGCATTGGCGATATCGCATTTTCCATTAATAAGAGCCGCGATCCCCGTTCCGGATCCTCCACCGGTAATGGCAATAACTTTGCCTGGATTTTGATACATATAAACTTCTGATAATCTTTGAACAAGATTGATCAGGGTGTCAGATCCCTTAATCTGAATCATATCCGCCCGGCAAACCGCTACCGCAAAGAATAAGGCCATTCCTGTCGCTAGTACAATTCTGGTAATTTTCTTCATGTTTATAGCTCCTTTCTTATCATATCTCTTATTTAAAAAAACAAAAATATCCCCTTCTAGTACTCTTCTAGAACTTGATAAGGATATCCGTCTGTGCCAGATGTTCTTTTTGAGAAGTACCTACAATTTTGTCTGTATTATAATAATCGAATCCCAGTGTCACGTTGTTCATTAAACCATAGCTAAAGGCAGCTTCGTGACCTTTGACATCGGTCGAGCCCCCATAGCGATCGGAATCCGGAAATATATCCGGCCAGGCATCTTTTTGTAGCCAGGAATAAGTATACTTGCACTGCCATTGTCCTGGTTCTTTGATTTTTTTATTGCCGAATTTGAGTCCAGCTGCCCACCCAGCATGATCCGCCTCCGGATCGACATTATTAATATAGTCTCCAAACACAGCTACTCGCTCAAAAAAAGTAATATTCAGAGGTTCTTTCATCCCGAATTCAGCAGAAAATCCGTAGGAATCATAATCATAAACTAAAAATCCGGGTGAACCGCCAAATTTTGTGTTGGTGTCTTTGCTCCATGGAAAATCAACTCCCTGAAATCCATTGAAGCCGTAATAGATGGCGGCTGCTTTGACATCCAGGTTTTCATCGGCCCATTTTAAACCACCCTGCACATAAGTCATAAATGGATCGACATCGTCTTCCAACCCGCTTTCTTGAATAACGGAATCATTATCGCTATTGAGTTCTTCCACCACCCAGATTCCACTATTAATAAACCAATCCAATTCGGGTTCAAAGTCAAAAGTATTGAAAAGCGCTAAAGAGCCACCTTCGGGATTAATGTCCCCATCCCATAAAAGATCGGTTGGGGCCCAGAGATAGTCCTTCCTTTTGAACTTTCCTCCGATAACCGAAGACCATCGTGTAGGCATATATTCCGCATAAGCATAATCAAGCCGGATATCACCCGTATCAAAGCTATCATCGAATGTTTGATTTGTAGATCGAGGGTCATCACCTCCCGAAGCTAATCCAGCGCCTACTTTCAAATTATTAAAAATCTTCGCATCGATGCCCAGGCGATAACGAATCCGCCCCCTGTTTCTCGATTGAAGTTCATTGGCTTTTCGCTCATATTGATGTCTTAAGCGAAAGTCACCGCTTAGTTTTATTTTTTGAATCCAAGAGGGCAATGTTGAGTGGTCTTGTTCCGATATGGATTTAGAAACTTCGACCTTCGTTTCATCAAGAATGACTTGAGCCTCAAGCGGGGTCAGGATACCTTTTTCAACCAACTTATTAACCAGCACATCTATTTCGCCTCCGGCCAAAGACAAAGACGCACTTCCGACAATAATGCTTATTATGAGACTTGATAAAAACAAAACTCTTTTCATATAAACCTCCCAATTAACTGTTAATAAACTTCCTGAGAATCCTTAAATTTACTTCCGCCCCCTCTAAGGATCTGGAAATATAATGACACTCACCACGGTTTTTATCTTTAATATTCTGAATATCTATAAGTAGATTCTCTAAATGTTGAATCTCATTTTGCAACCGTGAAATAATATAATGTCTATCTAAAGATGTCATAACTTGAAGGATATCTTTCTTCACCTCCCTTCTTTTAATTCAAGCTAAATTCTTTATAGTAGGAAAATATGAGGAATATAAGTAATTTGTGTGAACTTTCTGTGAAATGTAGAAAAAGAAATGTAAACTTAGAGAATCAAGCAGTTTTAAGCTTTGTAAAGAGTAAATGAAAACTCGGAACCCTTAGTTAATTCACTATTTACGAATATTTCCCCATGATGAGCCTGGATAATATGCTTGACAATGGATAAGCCAAGACCAGTCCCTCCCATCTCTCTGGAACGAGCCTTATCCACGCGGTAAAAACGCTCAAAAATCCTCGGAATATCTTTTTCCGGTATCCCAATACCAGTATCTTTTATAAAAATTTTCACCTGTCCATTGGATTCTTTGGCTGTGATAATAATTTCCCCATTCTCTTGATTATATTTTATAGCATTCTCAATAAGATTTAAAAAAACCTGCGTAACACTTACAACATCCACTTTAACTTTGGGTAAATCCTGAGTTATTTCATTTTTTACAGTCAAATTTTTTTCTTTCATTTTTATGCTCAGCCCAGCAAGAACACGCTCAACAATTGGATAAAGGGAGCATTCGCTAAGCGATAATTTAAGTTTTCCTGTTTCGATCTGCGTCAAATCCAGCAAATCGCTAATCAAATTTGCCAGCCTACTGGATTCTCGATAAATAATTTTCAAAAAAGATTCAGCATTCTTTTTATCTCTTAAAGCACCCTCAATTAATGTTTCAGCGTAGCCTTTAATATTAGTGACCGGCGTTCTAAGTTCATGTGATACATTGGCTACAAAATCCTGACGAATTTTTTCAAGACAGCGGATTTCTGTTATGTCGTGAAAGACTAAAACTGCACCCTCATTATGACCTTTTCTTTGGATGGGAGCGCCGTGAATGAGAAGTGTTTTTTCCTGATCTGAAATAAGAACCGTCAATTCTCTTGATTCAATCCCTTCTTTTAGATACAACACATTATCTGCTACTTCCTGAATCTCCAAGTTTCTCACAACTTCCAAAGGTCTTTTACCTAAAGGATCCTCGTTGATACCCAAAAAATCTTTGAGAGATTGATTAACGAGTATGATTAAGCCTTTAGCATCAACAATCATAACGCCTTCAAACATGCTCAAAAAAACCGCTTCAAGGCGGGTTCGACTCGCCGTTATTTCTTCAATCCGTAATCGGATTTGCTCCGACATCTCATTGACAGCCTTGGCCAAATCGCCTATTTCATCCTTGCTATTTACTAACGCCTTTTGCGAGAAATCGCCATGGGCAATATTCATCGCAATTCTTGAAATACTATTGATTGGTTTTGAAATAAACAAAGAAGCAAAAAAACTGACGAGAATAAACAAAGCAAAGGTCCACACGAAAGAGACAGCTAATAGTCTCTTGAGGCTATTGGAAAGCATATGAATTTCGATCAACGGTATCGATAACCTCACAATCCCCCCAGCCTGATCATCAACGGAAAACGGATAAGCCATATAAAGCATGTCTTCCTGAATAGTTGTGCTAAATCTTCGGCTTTCTCCAAAACCATCGCTGATGGCGTCTTGGACTTCGGGTCGATAAAGATGATTTTCAACTTGCTTCAGTTGTGAATTGTCCAGATCTGAATCACCCCAGACGACACCTTCCCTGTCAATAATCGTTACGCGCACTTCTAAATCATTGCTGATTTTATCGGCTAGAGCATCAATCTTTTTGTAATCAAAATTTCTAAAATGAGATTCTTCAAGGATGGTTTGAGAAAAAGCAGCCTCTTTGGCAAGCCGGTCTCTGATACGTTGGAAAGTTATTTGCTTTAGATTCTTGTTAAGATTAATAAACAGACCAATAAAGATAAGAGCCAGTATGAAGACAAAAATGAGAGTAATTTTATAATGAATTTTTAATTGCAAAGCTACTGATCATCCTTAATTTTATATCCATAGCCTCTGACGGTCTGAATTATTTTTCCGCATTTGCCCAGTTTTTGCCTTAATCGTTTAATATGAGTATCGATCGTCCGGGTGGTCACATCCGCATCCAAATTCCAGACATCAGTCAGAAGTTGATCACGAGTTTGAACACGTCCTTTGCGATGAACCAAAAGGACTAGCAGTTTGAATTCCATGGCCGTTAAAGTCACCTCCTTCTGGGCTAAAGTAACCTTATGTCGAGGAAGATCTACCTTTAAGCGACCTATGGTCAGAATATCTTTTCTTTCTTCTTGCGGTTTTCCGCGGCGTAAAATAGCGTCAATTCTTAAAACAAGTTCGCGAGGCGAAAAGGGTTTAACAATGTAGTCATCTGCGCCCAGCTCCAGACCCACAATGCGATCGACCTCTTCCCCCCTGGCTGTCAACATAACAATAGGAATCGATGCCAGACGCTGGTTCTTCTTAATTTGCTTACATGTTTGAAAACCATCCATTTTAGGTAACATGATATCTAGAATAATCAAATCAATAGCCTGCTGATCAAGAACTTCGAGAGCCTGCTCTCCGGTAATAGTAACAACGCATGGATAATCTGCCTTTTCTAGATTATACTTCACCAATTGAGAAATGTTCCGGTCATCCTCAACAATCAGTATCCGTCCTTTAATCATGTTTTTTCCTCCAAAATTTTGTATCAAATATCTGAATAAGCAGATTGTTCACAACAGTTTCCACTGTGTTTTGTCAATAAATAAAATTATGAATATTGCTAGAAAATCAAAGAATATAATTTTCTTACGAAGAAATAGCAGGCTCAACTTTTTATATCAATACCAACTAAACATTAGATTCCCCCTGCTTATAGGTGCTCCACTGCATTTTTCCAATAATACCCTGGGCGATATTGGTTAAATGATCAGCGATTTTTTCCAAATTATCAATAAAATCAAGAAAAATGAAATTAGAATTCAGATGGCAAATACGTCTATTGAGACGCTCAATGTGCGTTTGCTTAAATTTATTCTCCAATCCATTCACTCTTCCTTCTCGTTCAAGGATTTTCTGAGCTATTTCCGTGCTGCTGTCCCGTAAAGCTTTTTCTGTTTCCTCAAGCATGCTATCGACTTCTGACCAAATGATCTTTAATTCTTCCATTGTATCGGCTGTAAAATTGAGTTTTTCCTCTAGTCGCGTTTGTGCCAAAGCGGCAATATTCTCGGAGTGGTCTCCAATTCTTTCGATATCGTTTACGTTATGGATTAGAACGGGAATCTCCCTGGATTCTTCTTCACTCAATTCTCGTTGCGAGAGTTCGATTAAATACTGAGTGATCTCCGATTGAAGATTATCCGTGATACGCTCATAATCAATGACTTTATCGTGAATTTTTCTATTATCGACCTTGATGAAGGCATCGACGGCTGTTCTAATTGCCTTGGAAGCTACGCTCAGCATATAAATGATTTCCCTGCGCGCCTGCTGCATGGCAACTGGCGGGGTCTCCAATAAATGTTTTTCTAAATACTGAGTTCCGGGCTCAATGGTTCCTTTGCGCTTAGGAATCATCCAAGTGCTTATTTTTGCTAAACTCCCGATAAGCGGTAAGAAAACAAGAGCATTCATTACATTGAAAAAACTGTGTGAAACAGCGATATAAAACATAATATTTTTAAGAGTCAACTCACCGGGAATAATATAATTAATAAATCGAACATATATTCCCGAATAGACGAAGAATAACATATAAGCAACGCCAATGACGTTAAAAAGAGAATGCGACATGGCTGCCCGCCTGGCATTCAGATTCGCGCCGATAGCGGCCATTTGAGCCGTAATGGTCGTTCCGATATTATCTCCTAGAATTAAGGGAACTGCCGATTCAAAACTGATCAGACCATTAAAGGCAAGAACCTGAACAATGGCAATCGTAGCACTAGAACTTTGCAGCAAGATGGTGATAATCGTCCCGACTAAAACACCCAAGAGGGGATTATCGCTAAAGAGAACAAAAATATCTTTGAGCTGTTCACTGCTTCTGAATGGATCAAAGGCGTCCTTCATGAAGCTCAAGCCAAGGAAAAGAATACCAAATCCAAAAATCACCTCTCCCCAGGATTTTCTTTTTTTATTTCTAGCCAGCGCCATCATGAAAAATCCAATACCAATGGCCGGAAGGGCATACTGGGTCACTTTAAAAACAGACATGGATGAAACAAGCCAAGCTGTAAAAGTTGTTCCAATGTTTGCGCCGATAATAACGCTGATAGCTTGCTTGAGAGCCAGCAAACCAGCATTGACAAAACCAACAACCATGACGGTAGTGGCGCTTGAGGACTGAATAAGACACGTAACGGCGGCTCCTATCATTATACCGACAATGGGAACCTTGGTAACTGCCTCCAACATCTTCCTGAGACGCTCTCCTGCAATTCTTTTTAATCCCTCGGAGAGCGCTCGCATACCAAAGAAAAAGAGACCTAAACCGCCAATCAGTTGAAAAATGAATTCTTTCGTCAACATACAGAAATATTAATGTAAGAAGAGTTTTTCATAAAATACTTGTAATACTTTATCTTACGGGCTAGATAGTGTCAATAATTTCCTCAAGCTCCGTCATTTACTATTTAGAAAATTCTCATGCCTCTAGTGATGAAATCCAAACAGCAAATTAATGAACGCTCCTCCTTGCGTGATCAATAACTTTAACAATTAATAGAATACTATTTTACTTTCGTCTTCAGAACTAATAAAATGAAGTTATGTCAGCAAATTATTATATTGGCATCGATATTGGCGGAACAAAAATCCTTACCGGCCTAACCACCTCACGGGGAAAGATACTTTCCCGGGTAAAGACACCGACCCCTCATCGGGCAAAAGCACACACAATTTCTAAAACCACCATTGAAACCGCTGAACGCCTTTGCAAAGAAGTCCGCATCCCCAAAAAGAGCATCAAGGGCATCGGCGTGGGCGTACCTGGCATTGTGGATACAAAAACGGGTCGCATTTTGGAAGCTCCCAATATCAATCTCTCCCACTTTCCCTTAAGAGAAAAGATCAAAGAAAAATTTTATTGTCCGGTTGAAATCGGCAACGACGTAAATTTGGGTCTTCTGGGAGAAAACTGGCTGGGCGCGGGGCAAAAGGCCGATAATATCGTTGGAATCTTTCCGGGCACCGGTATTGGCGGCGGGGTCATGATCAACAAAGAACTCTTAACGGGTACCCACGGAGCTGCCGGAGAAATCGGGCATATCATTGTGATCCCCAATGGTCCCAAATGCACCTGCGGAAACAGCGGTTGCCTGGAGGCCATTTCCAGCCGTTGGGCCATGGAGAGAGATATCCGCAGATATATTAAACACGGAAGAAAATCCATTATCACCAAGCTGAACGGGAAATCTATTCATCAAATCAAAAGCAAAGTATTCCGTAAGGCCTTTAAGCGCCACGACACTCTAACTCTTCAAATCATGCGTGAAGTCTGTAAAAATTTGGGTCTGGCTTGCATCAGCCTCAGGCATATTTTTGATCCTGAAAAAATTCTTTTTGGCGGCGGTCTCATTGAAGCTTGCGGTGACTTTATGCTTCCTGAAATCAGAAAAATATTTAATAAAGATCCGTTTTTTAAACGTCTGCCTAAATGCCCCCTGGTCGCTTCGCGTCTGAAAGACGATGCTGTGATCCTCGGGGCTGTCTATCTGGTGAAATCATGAGAAACCGCCGTCATAAACTCATTATTCTTAGCGGGCCCTCTTGCGCAGGGAAAAGTCCTCTTGCCAAAGCTCTTCAAAAATTTTTTCCTCAGCTAATGACAGAAACCCGCCCCCTCGTCCTTTATAATTCGCGAAAACCACGCCCCGAAGAAAAAGACGGTATTGATTATTTCTTTCGCTCCTTATTATTTATTAAAAATTTGAAAAAGAAAGACTATTACCGGATTTTTAATGTTCGCGGTGACCTTCAGGCTCTGGGATTCTTAGAATTAAAAAATCAGTTAGAGAAGACCAATGTCTTCTTTGAAGGTAATCCCTTTGTTGGAAAAGTTCTTTTAAGCGATCCTTTCTTAAAATCAATTCCAAAAATCAGCGCCTTCCTTTCCCCATTAAGCAAAGTAGAAATCCAGAAAGCTCAAAAAGATCTGGGCCCTAAAGAATTTTCCAGACAACTGACTCTTCTGATGAGAAATAAACTGAGACGCCGGACACTCAAACAAAAAAAAACGATCGGCCAAGCAGCCCAAAAAGACATTGCCAGACGAGCCCGAAGCGCATTCAAGGAATTAAAAGAAGCGTATCTTTTTAAAGCCGTCATCGTTAATCACGACGGAGAAGACAGTGATCACTGGGATATCATGGATTTTCCCATCGGTGAGGCCCGCCGTTCTTTGTTGTCCTTTACCGACCTTCTTCAAAGGAAAAAAAACGCAGATATCGAAAGGTGGAGTCCCCAATTAATTTAATGAGTATTCCTCTTTTGAAGAATCTTGGGCGCAGATTTCCAGCTCGCGGCCAAAAAGATGCTCAAAAAGATCCCCCTTCTTTTTTCCCGCCTGCTTATCGACTTCCGGCAAGTGTTCGGTAATGATTTTCATCGTTACCTTGGTGGGTGCAATATCGCATTTAATATCCTTCACATCATTGCTGCGGGTCCGATCCAAACCATCAGCGATACGCAAAAAGGAAGACAAAACGGCCACAATATGTTTCGACTGCGGATCCAAACTGGCATAATACCTGTGCTTTTCCTGCGGAAAAGCCCGTCGATGATAACGGGCAATGAGTGCTACAATCATTTTCTCTTTCTCGTTAAAAGGCAAATCCATGGAATGCAAAATAGCATCGCGAGAGGCTTTATGATGCCCTTTACGGCCTGATTTCCAGCCGATATCATGTAGAAAACTTGCGGCCTGCAGCCACCAGCGTTCAATATCTCCAAAATTATGCAAGGACCTTGTTTCGTTAAATATTTTGAGAGCCAAACGAGTTACCTGTTGGGCATGCTCTTTTTCGTAATCGTAGTTATCAGCTAATTGCTGAACTTTTTCAATCATTCATCACCTTCATCTATTTCCATATCGTCGATACTTCTACCTTGCGATAAAGCTACGCACAATTCTTGCGGAAATTTCTCCTGCTGCATCCTCTTAATCACCTGTTCCACCGGATAAGGAATCCGAAAATGTTCAACAGATATCTTTTTCCGGGAAATATCCACAATCGCATAAGAACTCTTGACACTGCCATCAAAGGAACGCCCTACACTCCCGGGATTTACAAGCCATACACCACGGACTTTCTTGGCAAAAAATTCATGACTGTGCCCGCAAAGAATGAGATCGACTTTATTGGTCTCTACGATTTTTTCCAACCTTTTGAGTGGCGTGTCGGGCCCCAGGGGCTCTTCCATATCATCAGGACTTCCATGGACACAAAATACCTTTTTTTTGCCAAGACTCAGTTTCATAGTCTTAGGCAGACGCTTTAAATATTTTCTCGCTTTAGAACTAATATTATCATGGCTCCACCAGAAAGAAAACACCTTGACGGCATCTTTTTTCTTCAGCCACTTAGAAATCTTTTTCCTAAACTGGAGAACTTTGAGATCATAATTGCCGATAATGCTTTTGATTTTCTCTTTTTGTAAAAGGGCGATGACCTCCTCCGGATAAGGCGCAAAGCCGAGAACGTCTCCCAATTGAATCATCAATCCAGTTTTGCGGCTTTTGGCATCCCCTATAACTCGCTGACAGGCAGGAAAATTGGCATGAATATCTGAAAAGACAGCCACTCTCATGTTCGCTTGTGGTAGGACAAGAAACGACGGCACTTATTCCACGTTTTATCTTTTTGAGCGTTACTCCATAAGCGAAAAAATTTTCTATAGGATTTATTTCTTAAAACACGGCAATCACCAATAAGAATACTCAATGTTACCGGGAATGCAATATTTCTGGATTCGATGGAGGCATATCCGGGAAGTTGCTGAATCCAGACATCCAGATCATGTGTTTTTCCAAGAGCGCCTTGGATCCCTTTAGCGTATTTAAGGTAAGGCTTAATATCCTTTCCATAAAACAACACAAAAGACTCCAGAGAATAGCGTAAATGTCTGACGGCGATTCTCAATCGATGGAGTTCTTTGACCTTCTGTGGCTTATGAACGCAATGGCTGCGTTGATTCATCTGCGCAATACGACTCGAAATCCTTTGAATGGCGATTCTTTTTATCTTCTGTTGTCTGGAAGTAGTATCCAGAGGCTTCTCTAAACTCTTGGAAATTTCAAGTGTCGTCTTCTCTTTCTCAAATTCTTTAATGGCGGCTGATACCTTCTCTTGCGATTCTCGTCTTTCTTCGGCTAAGGTACGGATCAAAATTTGTACGTGTTTTTTGATTTGAGCATCCCGACTTTTTGCACCATAGCTTTCAATAAGCGCAATCTTGACATCCTGGTCGCGAGCCCTACCTAAAACTTTGGTTAATTTCTTAAGAGAGGCTTTGTGCTTCTGGTATGTCTTTTTGGGGAAAAGATCCTGAAAAACCCATAGTGTATTGGTAAGGCGGCGAATGCCGACTCTCAACTGATGCAGATATTCGATATCACGGACGGCAAGCGCTCCTCGCTTTTGTTTCTCAATCTGAGTCAGATGTTGACAAAATATTTCTTGGGCATACTGACAATAAAGCATCAGGAGTAATGTTCGATGAGTTTGTCCTGTACGTTGAATGACTCATTCTTATCTTTTAGAGGAATGTAGTTTTTGTCGTTCTTTAATATTCTTGATTTCACATTATCCTTCCAATAGCTTTTCATGACAAAACGAATATGATCTTTCAGGTCAGTCTTTGTGATTTCAAAAAGCAGCTCAATGCGCCGATCCAGATTGCGCCGCATCCAATCAGCACTCGAGAGAAATATCCTCTGATCGGTATTGTTGTGAAAAATAAAAATCCTTGTATGCTCCAAAAACCGGCCCACGATACTTCTGACTTCGATATTATCGCTGAAGCCTTTGACTCCCGGAATCAAGCAGCAGATACCGCGGACAACCAAGCGGATTTTTACGCCCGCCTGCGAAGCCTCATAAAGCTTCTCGATAATTTTCGGATCTTCAAGAGAATTAAACTTAGCAAAAATCTGACCATTTTTGTATTTCTGCTGATATTCGATTTCCTGATTGATCAACTCAAAAAAATATTGCCGTAAATCATTGGGGGAGGAAATAATTCTTTTCCAGCGTGACGGCAGAGAATACCCGGTAATAACATTGAAAACATCCGAAATGTCGCGTGCAAAATCGTCATTAACGGTAAAATAACCCATATCGCTATAGATTTTGGCTGTCTTTTCATTATAATTTCCGGTCGACAAATGAACATAACGACGAATGCGGCCCTCTTCCTTGCGAACAATGAGCGTAATCTTGGAATGGATCTTCATATTGGCGATCCCGTAAATCACATGACATCCAGCCTCCTCGAGTTCGCGGGACCAATTGATGTTCTTCTTCTCTTCAAACCGCGCTTTGATCTCCACCAGGACGGTCACCTGTTTTTTGTTTTCCGCGGCCTTTTTAAGAGCAGCGATAATTGCCGAATCTTCATTAGTTCGATACAATGTCATTTTGATTGCTAAAACATTCTCATCACAAGCGGCAGATTGAATCAGATCCACCGTAGGTTGAAAAGATTGAAACGGCAGATGCAGAAGAAAATCCGATTCCTTGATTCTCTCAAAAATATCTTCATAATCTATCTGGCCTCTTTTGAAGTCGGGATAAGACAGCTGCGGATCCCCCACCTCATGGATTAATTCAAATAGAAAGCTCAAATCTAGGTCTCCCTTTATGGTAATAACATCTTCTTCGGAAAAATCCAGCCCTTCGCAAATCATTTGCTTTAATTGCTTATCACACGCACGCTCCAGTTCCAGGCAAACAACCTTTCCGCGAGGTCTTTTGCGTAATTCTTCCTCGATGGCTTTGAGCAAATGCTCAGCAAACTCCTCGTCTACAGACAGTTCGCTGTCTCTCATCAAGCGAAAAGCGGTGGTGTGTAAAATTTCAAATCCCCGAAAAAATTTCGGAAGGAACTCCCTGATAACCTCATCCAGCAGAATAAAATCTAGCTGATGCCTCTCGGAGGGAAGCCGAATCACCCGTTGGGCAGATTGGGGAACCGGAATAATAGCTAAATGAATCTTACCGTTTTGCTTAAGAGAAACGGCAAATGCAATTGTTTTCGAGGAAAGAAGAGGAAACGGCCTCCCCTGATCCACCGCCATGGGGGTAATAGTTGGAAAGATAGTTTGTTCGAATAATCTATTGATGTATTTCTTCTGTTCCCCCGTTAATCCCTCATATGTCTTGATGAAAATCTTATTCTTCTTCAGCTCATTATTTAGCAATTCAAAAATGTCATAAAGCTTCCGGAATAAAACTTCAACCCGCAAGCGAATTTCCTGGAAAAGCTCAAAAGGATAGTATCCAAAAATATCCTTCTGGTTAAAACCGGAATCCAGCAGTCGCCTTAACCCCGCAACCCGGACCATAATGAATTCGTCTAGATTATTGATAAAGATCGCCAGAAATTTCAGTCTTTCTAGCAGAGGATTCGACAAGTCGGAGGCTTCGTCCATCACTCGTTCATTAAAATTCAACCAGCTGATTTCCCGGTGAATAAATTTCTCTCGCGGACTTAATTCTGTCTTTTGATGATTCATCAGTTATTGACGATCAGGTTCGCTTTACTGCCTGTAATTTCCTCGAATAATGTTTTCTTTTGCGCAAATTCTGCTTTTTCCAGAACGAAATTACCGCTGGCATCAACTGTGATCGCGATATCTCCTTCGCCGCTGATCTCGATATCCAGATCATTGACTTTTTGCTTATGAGAACGATCCAGTGAATCGGCCATTCTTAAAATCGAAGCCAATTTTTGAACTACGATTTTCTTATCGGTTGGCAGAGAATTGAAATACATATGATTGGAGGACGGGAAAGCCTTACGATGATAACGAGCAATACAGGCGCAAACTTTAATCTCCTGGTCTGTCATCCTAAAAAGATTCAAAGAATTAATAACATACTCGGAGTGCTTGTGATGCGCCCGGTTATGAATAAATTGTCCGATATCGTGCAAATAGGCGGCCAAAAGAAGCAATAAAGCGTCTTCTTCTTTTAGGCCCATCGCTGGTGCCAGATTATCAAAAATAACTTTGGCCATATTGGCAACCGCACGGACATGATTTAAATCCTGGTTATATTTATAGCACAAAGAATTCGCGACCGAAATTAATTGATTCATCTTATTATATTTATCGTTGAGCTCTAGATCAAACAACATATTGGCCAAAATGGCTTCCGCCAATGATGTTTCCAAAACGTAAATTTTCTTCGTATCAGTCATTTTAAAAAACATCTCAAGAATCATCATATAGGCCACAATTGTATCGCTGATTTCTAGCGGTAAATTGTATTGCCTGGCTATTTCTTCATTCCTTTTATCAACCACCAAAGACAAAACTTTTTTGGCATCTGCATGAGTCAAATAGAAAAAATCGGATTCCTCAAATTTGTGAGGCAAAATATTTTGCAAATGGAAGTAATTTTCGTCGATAAGGATAATGTCATCGATGCGAATCCGGGGCAAGTTTCGTTTCAAGCTGACAAACTCATTCTCGATGTACTGTCCGATAGCTTCCGTAGTCTCCTCTTGGCTACCGTCCAGGCGGGCGAGAAGCTGCTTGATACGCAAGGCCCCGATCGGAAGCCCGACATTCATAAGGGTAAAACCTTTTTTCATAATTGAGATATCGAGACTTCCCGATCCAAGCTCACCGATGATCAGATTACGGGTATGGATCGGAAATTTGTTCTTCAACTTATGAGAGAGATAGCTATCAATAAAATAAACAACATCCCCCACATTGAGAACTTCGATCTGAAAATCGGTTTTTCGAAAAACTGTATCAAGAAATATTTCGCGATTTCGGGCTTCACGTACGGCTGTAGTTGCAATTATCCGGATATTGGTTACTTCATATTGGTTGAGTACTTCTTTATATTTCTCAAGAATAACAATGGTTTGATTTATATTTTGCTGTGAGATGCGACCGCGAAGAAAAGTGCTCCGTCCAATAGGCGAGAAATTTTTTAACGATTCCAAAATTCTTAAATTGCTCTCATCCTTTTCTGCTATCAAACATTTAATAGAATTCGATCCGATATCGATAACACCGGCACGCATAGACCTGCTCCTTGATAGTTGAAATCATTAAAAATCATTTTGTTCCTTTTTAGATCGTTGATACAGGACCGATTTTGAATAAATATTTTATCTTGTATAAACAAAAAGGGCAAGCCCTATTTAGGGCTTGCCCTAAACAAAAATCGTCACAGAACAGATCTTACGGAGCCGGGACCTTCTCCTGAACTGGCAAAACAACGATCTCGACCCTCCTGTTTCTTTGCCGACCTTTGGGAGTTTCATTAGACTCCATCGGTCGATATTGACTGTAACCGGCAATGGCCAGCCGTTGCGGTTTTACATCGCACATGCTGATAAAATAATGAAGAACAGCCAGAGCCCGGGCGGTTGAAAGCTCCCAATTCGACTTCCACCCGGAATATTTAATCGGGATATTATCCGTATGCCCTTCAATCACAATATTCAAATCAACGACATCTTCATTAAGGACCTCGGCGACATCTTGAAGCGTCTTCATGCCTTTTTCCTGGATGATCGCCTTACCCGAATCAAAAAAGATTTCGGCTAAAAAGGTGATCACAAGACCACGATCGCTCATCTCTAAGCGGGCAGTCTGATCTCCAATCTGGCTCTTCAATTTCTCTTCTAAATTGTTTTTGGCTCGCTGCAGCTCACTGATCGTCTCACCGTGCTGCTCTTGCGCTTCTTTCAATTGCCGCTGACACTGGCTGACCATCGTCTCCAGCTCATCATGGTCTTTAACTTTTTGAATGGTACCGCACCCAGAAAAAACAATAACACCAAAAACAGCAATGACTTTAAATAACCTACGATCCATTGATTTCTCCTTTTCCCATCCTGATTTTATTGATCCATTTCCACAAAATTTAACGCATTCGAATTGATACAATATCTTTTCCCCGTCGGCGGAGGGCCATCATTAAAAATATGCCCTAAATGCGCCTGGCAACGCGCGCAAATCACTTCAATGCGATTCATGAAAAAGCCGGTATCTTTGTATAGTTCAATATTCAAATCGGATACCGGGGCCCAAAAACTTGGCCAACCGGTTCCTGATTTGAATTTCGTCTTTGAATGAAAAAGATCCGTATCGCAACAAATACATCGGTAAATTCCTACACGTTCATTTTTGACATATTCTCCAGAGAATGCCGATTCGGTCCCTTTTTTTCGTGTTATTCTAAATTGCTCATCGGTGAGAAGTTCGCGCCACTTTTCTTCGCTTTTGTGGATAATCTCAACATTATGCGCTTTGTCTTTCTGGTAATCATAAATGGATATAATTTGATTGTCACTCATGGAATCATTGGAGCTGTCTTGGATCGATTTAAAAGGCAAAAGAACTCCGATTGCCAGAGAAAACACAAAAAGTAGAAACAACCTTACTTTCATTCGACTTCATTTTTTCATACTTGGACTGGCTTTGCAAGCTCAATCTCATTTTTCGGAAAGTTTCCTGCTTGAGATTCGAGAAAATTGTGTTAAAATATTTTTGTTTTCAACCAAAGGAGCTGTTATGGCACATAAAATCACTGACAAATGCACCGCCTGTGGAAACTGCAAGCCGGAATGTCCGGTGGAAGCTATCATAGAAGGAGATCCGATTTATAAAATCGATCCTGAGAAATGCATTGACTGCGGCGCGTGCGTTTCTGTCTGCCCGACCGAAGCGATTGAAACGGAATAAGGCAGTCAGAACCTTTTGACGGGCCCCGCCTTTTTAAGGCGGGGCCCATTCTCTTTTCCCTCTCTCAAAGAATCTGTCCTATCAATCTTCGGAGAGGATCAAAAGCATGCTGTCCTTGATAGAGCTTATGGCCCAAGCAATTTTTCAGTTTTCGGACATCATCCAGCGTATCAATATCAAATGAATCGGGCAAACACTCAAAAGTTATTTTTCGGTCATTTAATCTGGAAACGGTCTGATCGAAAACGCGCGAAGATCCCCATTCAATACCTTGAAAAATTATCGGATCATTGGCCTTCAATCCGATGAGATAATATCCACCATCCTCAGAGGGACCCATCACGCATGGGTTCTTGCCTAACATATAAAATGCTTTATTAATATCTGCACAAGTAACCAAAGGCGCGTCAGAGCCTATCGCGATAATTTTCTTGGCACCTTGTTCAAAAATCTGCGCAAAAGCGTTTTGCAGACGCTCGCCCAAGCTCCTTCCCTGTTGCGGACAGCTTAGTATTTCCTGGCCAAGCCATTTTTCTATGTTCTTTTTTTTATCTGCCGGAGTGTAATAAACAATACGCTTATAATTTTCACTAGCTGTCATTTGAATAATCAGTTCAGTCAGTGTTTGATAAAAATCCGCTGCTAAATTATCTCCGATCGCGGCGGCTAATCTTGTTTTGACAGCTTTGGGCTGCGGGTATTTAACAAAAATGAGTAAGACTTGATCCATAAAAAAAATTCCTTTTCATTCTCCAATGGCAGCCCGATCAAAAACAAAAAGCGCATCTCTTTCAGCTTGCTGAATCCGGGCCGCCGGAAATTCTTTATTTCCCTTGCGCATTTTTTTAATGACATCAGATTTTTCAGACCCACACGCCACACAAATAACTTCATGCGCTTGATTGATTACGGGAAATGTCATCGTAATTCTCTGATGATTCACCTGGCGACTATCAACAGAGACAACGGCTCGCTCTTTTTCTAAACAAGCATCATCACCCGGGAAAAGTGATGCCGTGTGCCCGTCTTTTCCTAATCCAAGAATAATGAAGTCAAAAACCGGCTTTTGATTAGATGGAAGATAAAAGAAAGAAAGGATATTTTGCTCATATTGATAAGCTGTTTGCGTAACATCTTCATGGTACTGCGGAAAATGTATCTGGCTTCTCGGTAATTTCAACGGGAGAATGAGTGCCTCTTGGATCATTCTCCCGTTATGATCTTGATGCTCTTGCGAAACATTGCGCTCATCTGCCAGAAAGAGATGGGTTCTCTCCCAAACTAAGCGCTCGTTTAAGGTTGTCAATTTGTGATAGATCGGGACAGGTGTCCGCCCACCAGAGAGAACTGCGCAGAATTGTCCTCTCTGATCAATGGCTTTTTCTGCACTCTTGATCCACTCAACGAAAACAAAATCCGCTATTTCATCAATGCTTTCAAATATCTCTATGTTCAAAAAGATCCCTAGTCTTTGGCTCCGCGCATGCCCAGAGCTTTATCAAGCATCAGAAGACCTCCTGAACCTTTCCCCACATACTGCAACTTACCCAAAATTTCAGAAGCATTCTTTTCTTCTTCCACCTGCTCGTCAATAAACCAGTTGAGAAAAACCACTGTGGCATTGTCATTAACTTTCTTGGCAAGGGCATACAAACTATTAATGCTGGCTGTTACCTTCTGCTCATGCTTGAGGGTCTTTTCAAAAACATCTTTGAGAGAAGTGTATTGAGCCGGCGGTTTATCAATGGCCTGCAAGATGACAGCCTCTCCTCGATCATTGAGAAAGTCAAAAAACTTCATGGCATGCTCCATCTCTTCTTTGGCCTGATATTTCATCCAGACGGCACATCCTCCCAAAGACTGCGTTTCGAGATAAGCGGCCATGGCCAGATACATATAGCCCGAATAAATTTCTTTACGGATTTGATCATTGATAGCTTTGACAATTTTCTTATCCATTTATTAGTCCTTTCTTCTGCGGTTTAGGCTTGAACAACTTCTTTGATTTCGGGAATCTGCTCTTTGAGTTTTTTTTCTATTCCCATCTTTAAGGTTTGAGTGGCCATCGGGCATGTTCCGCAAGCACCCCGCAGTTTAACCTTAACAATACCGTCGGCATAGCTTATGAATTCCACATCGCCCCCTTCGGCCTGCAAATAAGGACGAACTTCTTCCAATGTTTTCTTAATTTTCTCTTCCATACATTCCTCCATTATTCAAACTTGATAAATTTTTCTTTTTTAACCCCGCAAACCGGACAAAATTCTTCCGGCTCTCCCTCTTTGGTATAACCGCACACAGGACAGATATAAACTTCCTTTAGCTGAAGATCTTTGCCCTTTTCGGCAGCCTTTTTTGCATTTTCATACATCTGCGCGTGGATTTTTTCCGCTTCCAGCGCATAATGCGTGGTGCGCTCAGCGTCTTTCTCGCCCTGTTTTTTCGCCTCTTCATAATAAGCCGGATACATCTCATTGACCTCAAATGTCTCACCGACAATCGCCGCTTCGAGATTCTTGACTGTATCACCTACTTTGCTTAAAACCTTAAAATGTCCGGTCGCATGAACCTTTTCCGCAAAAGAAATAGCCCTAAACAACCGGGCGATATTGGGTTTTCCTTCCTTTTCAGCCCTTTCGGCAAAAATCAAATACTTCATGTGGGCCTGCGATTCACCCGCAAAAGCATTTTGAAGATTTTGTTTCGTCATTTCGTGCATGTGTCCTGGCTCCTTTCCCTTTTGTTAATAGCCGAGAAAGCTTTCTGTTTTGATTTGTTGATCCTTACATCCGATCGCCTGGCAATTGTCCTGCATCGCCTTCACCATAGCCGGCGGGCCAAAAAGATATATAACCCGATCGCAAAAGTCGCTCATCTGATTCTTGATAAATACTTTATCAATTTTTCCCGAGAAACAAATACCGTCTTCATCCGGACATTCCACCAAGGTATGAACGACCTCAATATTACTTTGTTTATTTTTCCAGTCTTCAAGTTCTTCAAAAAATGCGATCTCTTCTTTTCTCCAATTGGAATAAAGCAGCTTCACATCCACGGTCAGATTTTTCTCGACAATATATTCTAGCATCGAAATCACCGGCGTGATGCCTATGCCGCCGATAATAAACCCAACCTTTTGCGCATTTTCATCGAGAACACAACGGCCCATGGAGGCTTTAACAATCACGGAATCACCGGGCTTTAACTGTCTCAATCTTTCAGAAAATTCACTTTGTGAAATCTTTTTTGTCACCTCAATATAATCTTTTGTCGGAGAGCAAGAAAAAGACAAATATTTATTGAGGTTCTTGTTGGACCTCTCTTGAGGATCAAAAACGAGCTGCAAAAACTGTCCGGGCCGAAAATCAATGCGCTCTTTCTCCTCGAAACGGAAACTTTCAACCGATGCCGAACGCTTGATGCGGCTAATCAATTTGCTTTCGTAATCCTTTATTTTTTGTTCTTGCTGCGGCATTTGCGGCATATCCCGTAAAAATATCCCTGAAATTCATCGACGACGTGACCCTGGATTTCTTTCTTTTTCAGTGCCGAACAGGGAGGTAAATCAATATCAAGTGTTTTTTTACAACGACGGCAATAAAAATGGTGATGCTCATCTTCGCGGGCTTCATAAAGTGAACGCTCAAAATCAATCTTGATTTCTTTGAGCAATCCCCGCTCTTTCAGATATTCGAGCGCTGAATAAATTGTCGCCAGAGACACCGACGGAATCTTTTTGCGTACTTTATGGTGAACCTCCTCAACGCTCAAATGCTGAGGGATATCTCTTAATACCTCAAAAACACAGAGCCTCTGCGGTGTAACTTTGATATGATGCTCTCTTAAAATTTCACTTAATTGCTCCATATCTCTCTCTAGCCGTCTTTGGGTTGCATGGCGGGCGGTGCCAGATCGACAATATCATCCACATCGATTTCGATCAAATATTTGGGGATCTCCGGCAATTGAGCCTCAAAATGACCTTGAGATTTAGATTGAGACTGCACTCCCTCAATGACTCTCTGCGTCATTCTTTGAAGTATTTTCTTTTCCCATTTTTCCAAGAAATGCGCTTCCACCTCACCGCGGGGAACAATTTTTCCTTTCCCTTTGAGTGTGTAACCGCGAAAGTGTTTTGCATCCACCGCCGTAATACTCACAATGGGATTTTTCTGTAAATTTTGATAAGTTTGTCGATGATAAAGATCAAAGACAAAAACTTTCCCTTCGGGCTCAATCTTGACAACACCCTTGGCTGAACAATGAATACAATTTGATTTATCAAGAGTGGACACAATCACAAAACCCTGTCGCTCCAACAAATAAATGATCTCCTCGGTCAACTTTTTCATGCTTGACTCTCTTCCGAAAAATTTAACAGTTCATCCACAATGCTTTTTAGCTCATCCAATTCATTTTGATTAGGAACAAATTTAATATAGTGGCCTTTTTCGGACAAATCAAAACCAGCCTCTTTAACAGACTGCTCAAATTCCTTAAAACCAACTGTCGACCATCCATAGGATCCAAAGGTCCAAGCCTTGCGGCCTTTGGGCTTAAGCCCTTTGAGATACATCAGCAAACCGGCCATCGTCGGCAGCATGCGATTGTTTAAAATCGGTGTCCCAAATAAAACATAACGTGAGCTTAAAATATCGGTCACGATATCCGATGTATCCGATTTTTGAAGACTGGTTATCTTTACAGGAATATTTTGTTTCTCGATGAACTCAAAAATCCTGTGAGCCATTTTTTCGGTCGACTGCCACATTGTATCATAAATAATAACGGCCTTCTTTTCGGTCTCGTGAAGCGCCCAGCGCCTGTAAAGATCCTCAATGGTCTTAATTTGATCCTTTGATCTCCAAATCAAACCGTGCGACGGACAAATCATATCGTAAGAAATACTCTTTAAGACCTCCAAGACTTTGAGCACCTGTTGCCCATAAGGTAAAACAATGTTGGCATAATATTTGGCGGCTTCTTTGAAAACAATATCGCAGCCTAGCTCATCGACAAAGCGTTCGTTTGATGCATAATGCTGACCAAACGCGTCGTTGGGAAATAAAATCTGATCATGCTCACAGTAGGTTGCCATAGAATCCGGCCAATGCACCATCGGCATCAAAAAAAACTGTAATGTACGTTTTCCAATATTGAGGGTCTCGCCGTTTTGAACGACTTTAAATTTCCACTGTCCCGCAAAATGCTTTGGCAGTTGTTCAGCTCCTTTGGAAGAGCAGACCACTTCAGCCTTGGGACAATATGGCAAAAGCTTGCCAATAGTTCCCGAATGATCCATTTCCGTATGATTGGAAACAATATAGCGGATCTCCTTGGGGTCAATCACCTCCTGAATTCTTGAGAGCATTTCCTCAAAGCCGTAGTGTTTGACTGTATCGATTAATGTCGGTTTATCATCCCGCAAGAGATAGGCATTATACGTGGATCCAAAGGGTGTTCCGTAGCCATGGAACACCCTTAAGTTCCAATCAATATAACCGCACCAGGTAACTTCGGGTTTAATTTGCGTCATAAGCTGTTATTATTTCCCGAACATAGCCTTGATGTCGTCTTTGATATTCTCAAGATCCTCTTCATGTTCGATCTCATCGGTCATGATTTGAAGCGCCATCTCATAAGTGACGGCATCTTTATCGCGGGTAAAATCCATAATTTGTTTATAAACTGAAATGGCACATTGCTCGCCTTTGATGTTCTGATCCAGTAAACTGCGCACATCCGGCTTGGTGGGAGCATCATATCCGCAATTGGTATGGTCATACCATTCTTGGGGAATAAGAATCGGTGTGCCGCCTAGCTGAGTAATACGATCAGCAACCATGCCGGCATGACGCAATTCATCAGTCGCATGCTGATTGAGTTCAGCCACAACTGCCTCACGCGGAACACCAACAGCTACCTTAGCGCCAATCCAATATTGATAATAAGCCAACCATTCATCAGCAAAAGCCTTATTGAGCAGCTTAATGAGCTCATTGACATCGAGTCCCAGCTCTTTAAGAATTTCTCGTCCTCTGGTTCCCATAATTAACCTCCT